>JBFKQC010000022.1:0-50596 GCA_041627895.1 Rhodobacter sp. | reverse complement strand
CTGACCGCCCCGCGCTTCGGGGGCGCGGCACCTCGCGGCCAGGCGGCGCGCGGGCGCGACCGGCGCGACATGCGTATTTTCGGCCAAAAGAATACGGGGACCGGCAACGACCAGAGCCCGGGTTGCAGGCCCCGGCCGTCAATCTTCCTCGAACGGATCCCACTCGTCGTCGACCTCGGGCAGGGCCTCGGCCCCGGCCTCGGCGGCGAGCGCCTCGGGGGTGCGGATATCGGTGATACTGGCCTGCGGAAAGGCGGCGAAGACCGCCTGCACCAGCGGATGGCGGCGCGCCTCTTCCTCGAGCGCATAGCGCTCGGCGTTGCGGTCCTCGTCGATCGTTCGGCCGCCGCCGGCATCGACGACGCTGACCGCCCAGCGCACGCCGGTCCAGCGTTGCAGGCAGGCGCCCAGCCGCTGGGCGAGGTCCCGGGGGGCGGCTTCGGTCGGCTGGAACTCGATCCGGCCCGGCGCGTAGCTGACCAGGCGGAGCGTGGTCTCGACCTCGACCAGAAGCTTGCCGTCGCGGTTGGCGCGGATGAGCTCGACCACCTGCTCGAACCGGGCATAGCGGGCCAGCGCCCGTTCCGGCGCAAGCGCCCGGGCCGTGGCGGCGCCCGACGCCGCCGTTCCGCCCGCTTGCATCCGGGTGGCGTGCTGCGCCACCGCGGTGGCGCCCGCGCTGCCGCCGCCGGGCGCACCGGACGGTGCAGGCGCGGGCGGCGCGCCTGCGTCCTGCAGCCTGCGCACCAGGTCGCCGGGCGGCGGAAGGTCGGCGACGTGCGTCAGCCGGATCACCGCCATCTCGGCGGCCATCATCGCGTTCGGCGCATGCCCCACCTCGTCGAGCGCCTTCAGCAGCATCTGCCACATCCGCGTCAGCACGCGCATCGGCAGCGCCTCGGCCATCGCGCGGCCGCGCGCGCGCTCGTCGGGGCTGACGGTGGGGTCGTCCGCGGCCTCGGGCGTGATCTTGATGACGCTGACCCAGTGAGTGATCTCGGCCAGGTCGCGCAGCACGGCGAGCGGGTCGGCGCCGTCGGCATATTGTGCGGAAAGCTCGGCCAGCGCGCCGGCCGCGTCGCCCTTCATGATCAGGTCGAAGAGGTCGAGAACGCGGCCCCGGTCGGCGAGCCCCAGCATGGCGCGGACCTGGTCGGCGGTGGTCTCTCCGGCGACGTGGCTCAGCGCCTGGTCGAGAAGCGAGGTGGCGTCGCGGGCCGATCCCTCGGCGGCGCGGGTGATCAGCGCCAGCGCCTCGTCGGAGATATCGCCGCCCTCGGCATCGGCGATCCGGCGCAGGAGCTCCAGCATCACCTCTGGCTCGATGCGGCGCAGATCGAAGCGCTGGCAGCGCGACAGCACCGTCACCGGGACCTTGCGGATCTCGGTGGTGGCGAAGATGAACTTGACGTGTGCCGGCGGTTCCTCGAGCGTCTTCAGAAGCGCGTTGAAGGCGTTCACGCTGAGCATGTGCACTTCGTCGATGATGTAGATCTTGTAGCGCGCGCTCGCCGCCCGGTAATGCACCGAGTCGATGATCTCGCGGATGTCGTTCACGCCGGTGCGGCTGGCGGCGTCCATCTCCATCACGTCGACATGGCGGCCCTCGGCGATGGCGACGCAATGCTCGCATTGCCCGCATGGGTCGGTCGTCGGCCCGCCCGTGCCGTCGGGGCCGGTGCAGTTCATGCCCTTGGCGATGATCCGCGCCGTCGTCGTCTTGCCGGTGCCGCGGATGCCGGTGAGGATGAAGGCCTGCGCGATGCGGTCGGCCCTGAACGCGTTTTTCAGCGTGCGCACCATTGCGTCCTGGCCGACGAGGTCGGCGAAGGTCTCGGGCCGGTACTTGCGGGCCAGGACCTGGTAGTCGGGCTTGGGCGTCTGCGTCGAGTCGGGCACGGGGCGACCCTAGGGTCTCGGCGCGGTGGCGTCCAGCGCGCCGCGCCTGCGGCGGCCCGGAATTGACCGTTGCCTGCGCGGCGCGCCATTCAGGCGCCGCCGCGGGAGGCGGCACCCGGGTCTGCGGACAGCCGTATCGGCACCCGTTCGAGACACCGAGATGCGCTTCGGTTGAACTCATGCCCGGGCGGCGGACCGGCGGGCGATACCGAGGGATAGCGATGACCGATTTCCTGCGGCTCAAGCCCGACCTGAGCCATGTCAACGGATATGGCGGCGCGCTGCCTACGACGATCATCCAGGGGTCAGAGACCTGCCCCGCACGCGTGGCGCGCGACCACGCCGGATCTGCCCGGCTGGCGCCGGAAAAGGGCGTCGCCCGGCCGAAGACAGCGGTCCGCCAGGCGGGCGAGCCAAGGATGGCGGCGTTCCTCGCCGACCGGGCCGAGCGCTATCCGGGGCAGGTGGTTGCCGGCGGGGCCGGCTGAGCCGCGGATCAGGCGGCGTAAGCGCAGGCGGCGCGGGCCTCGAACGACTTCAGTACCATCTGCGCCGTGCGCCGCTTGGGGCTGTCGTCCGCGAGGTCCGGAAACAGCCGCGCAAGCTCTGCCATCGCCTCGCCCTCGATGCCCTGCAGCGCCATGTCGCCGGGATGCAGGCTTTCGGCCGGGGCGCCGTTGGCAAAGACGACCTCGTGGCGGTCGAACAGCAGGTGGTAATAGCGCACCGAATCCGCGTCCCGGTCGACGACGATCCCGTGCCCGTCGACCAGGTGCTTGGCCGCCACCAGCACGCGCGGCTCGCCGAACAACAGTTCCGCCCGCCAGTCCGAAAGCTGGATGCGGTGCTGCGCCGAGACCCTCAGGTCGACATGCGGCAGCCCGCCGCCAAGCGCGCCCTGCCGGATCAGGATCGGCCGCAGGTCGGGATAGCGCGCCATGCCGAGGCTGTCGATCTGGCGCCGGTCGATCCAGCGCACCGGCTGCAGGCCATTGTCCTGGGTCGCCACCAGATCGCCCGGGCGCAGGCTTTCGACCGGGCGGGGCCCGAGGTCGGTGTCGATCACGGTGCCTTCGGCGAAGCAGATGATCACCGGGTCGATCGGGTTGGTCCAGTCCGATTCCTGCCCGTCCTGGGCGTGGACGTAGCCATTGAATGGCTGGCCGTTGGCGCCGACGTAGTCGAAGTGGAGTTCGTCCAGGTTGTCGGGGTCGACGGCCTTGTTGAACGCACCCAGCAGCTTGATGACATCCGTCGGGTCGTAGTGGTGGATGTCGATCCGCAGGTCGGGCTCGGAGAATGTCGATAGGTCGAAGATCACCGTGTCGGAATGATCGTCGCCCAGATAGTGGACCTTGACGAACTTGACGCTCGATCCCGGCGCGGCTTTGATCGTGACGGTGCCGCCGCCGGCGATGTTGACCTTCACGACATCGCCGTCGTTCACGTAGACCGTGGTATTGTCCTCGGTTACGACGATATTCGCCACTGCCTGCCCCTGGCTGCTCGTTCTTTTTTGGCGGCCTTTCGGGAGAGACTAGGTTATCCACAGGCCGAGGGCAAAGAGTTCGTTAACGATTTCGCCGCGATAGCCGCATTTGGTGCCTGCGGGCCACGGGTTCGGCGTGCCGGGGGACTCGGGGATTGGTGAGAGGCTGGACAACGACCCAAGCGGGGCTCGTTACGGCTGCTTCCTTCCGGACCTGACCGGGTTGGCGAGGCGCTTGCCCGCGCCAACCTCTCGCGCTGCCATGTAGGGGATCCGGGCGAGTTTCGCAATGGTCTGCGGCGCCGCGGCGGATGACAGCGGGGCCGCCGATGGCGTAGCGTTCCCGCAGACAGAGCCGGAGGATGCCATGGCCGACGCCCGCCTGACCGAGATCAGCTGGCCCGATTTCGGCGCCCCCGATCTGCCGCCGCCGGTGACGCGGGCCGAACTGGCCGCGCGGCTCGCGCTGATCCGTGCGGCGATGGCCGAGCGCGAGACCGACGCGCTGGTGATCTACGGCGACCGCGAGCATTCGGCGAACATCCTGTGGGCCTCGGGCTTCGACCCGCGCTTCGAAGAGGCGCTGATGGTGATCCGCCCCGAGGGCGCGCCGCTGCTGCTGGCCGGCAACGAATGCCTGTCCTACACGTCGGTCTCGCCGGCGGTGGCCGCGGGCGACATCCGGGCCGAGCTGTGCGCGTCGCTGTCGCTGATCAGCCAGCCGCGGGGCGGCGCCACGCTGGAGATCGCCCTGCGCGGCGCGGTGGCGGGGGCCGGGCGGATCGGCGCGGCGGGCTGGAAATACTGGACCGCCGAGGAAGTCGCCGATCCGGAACACGCGCTCGACGTGCCGAGCCTGGTGGCCGACATTCTGCGCGAGACCGGGGCGGACGTGGTGAATGCCGCCGAGGTGTTCATGCACCCCGGCCACGGCCTGCGCGCGGTGGTCGGGGTCGACGAGATCGCCCGGATGGAGTTTGCCAACCACGCCGCGGCCTCGGCGATGCGGCGGATGGTGTTCGCGATCGGCGGTGCCGCGACGGATTTCGACGTGGCCGCGGCGGGGGCGATCTCGGGCCTGCCGCAGGGCTGCCACATGACGCTGGCGACCGGCAGGCGGGCGCATCTGGGGCTGTCCTCGCCAAGCGGCGAGCCGGTCGAGCGGGGCCGGCCGCTGTCGCTGAACGTGTGCCACTGGGGCGCGAATATCTGCCGCGCGGGCTGGGTGGCCGAGGGGCCGGACGACCTGCCGCGCGAGGCGCGCGATTATCTCGGTGCGTTCGTCGGCCCGTATGTCTCGGCGCTGTCGGAATGGTGCGCGATGATGAAGCCCGGCACAATCGGTGGGGCCGTGCAGGCGCGCATGGACGAGATGTTGCCCTTCGCGATATTCGGCGTGACGCTGAACCCGGGCCACCTGATCGGCACGGACGAGTGGATTTCCTCGCCGATCTACCCCGACTCGGTGCTGCCGCTGGCGTCGGGGATGGCGATGCAGTGCGACGTGATCCCGGGGTCGGAAACCTACGGATCGACGCGGATGGAGGATGGCTATGTGATCGCCGATCTCGACCTGACGGATGCGCTGAACGAGGCCCATCCCGGAGTTCTGGCGCGCTGCCTGAAGCGCCAGAGTTTCATGCGCGATCAGGGCTTTGACGTGCCGGACACGCTGTTGCCGCTGGCCGATACCTGCGGCGTGGTGGCGCCCTTCCTGCTGGCGCCGCGACAGGTCGTTTCGCTGAAAGCCTGATATGCGAAAGATTTGAACAGGAAACGCGCCGGTTTTGTGCTATGGTGTCGCCAAGAAGCGAGTCTGCAGCGCCTCAATTCCAGGTTTTCCCTCTTAAGAACGCGCAGCAGAGAAACGCTTCCGGGACCGCCGCGCCTTCGCGGCGGTCTTCGTCTTCCGGGTCAGGGCCTTCGCGGTGAAGAAAGGATGAACGGTGCGTTCGGACGGCGCCGACGCCAGGCCGCGCGAATCGGGAGTTAACGCTCTGTTTTGTTGGAAAATGGCACGTCGGTATCACGTATGTATTACGTCGGTATCGCGTCGGTGCGGATCTCGCGGTTCGGCGCGGTTAACGGGTCGCGCGGCGGAGCAACGGTTTCGCAAGGGTCCAGGGTCTGCCCGCGGTTTCCGGCAGAGCGAAGCCGTTGATTTCCGGCGGGGCGAACGGGTTTGACGAGAGCAGGTCTTGTCACGGTGACCACACGACTTCGCATCTTGCGGCTGTCGCGCTTCTGCGCCGCCGCATGGCCGGCCGGAACCCGACGCGGCTATGGCCACGAAGGCGCAGCGGGTGCTATCATGCCGATCGACCGATAGGAGCCAACAACGCCCCACCTCTTGGATATCCCGGTCCTCGAAACAGAGCGCCTACGCCTTCGCGCGCCGCTCGCCTCGGATTTTGAGCCTTACATAGATTTCCGGATGTCGGATCGCGCGTCGGGCGTTGGTGGTCCGTTTACACGAACCGAGGCCTACCTGCAGTTTGGTGAGCTGTTCGGCCACTGGATTCTGCGCGGATTTGGTCGCTGGATCGTCGCGGATCGACATACGAATGAACCGCTTGGCGTGGTGGGGCTTTGGTATCCCGAGGGTTGGCCGGCGCCGGAGATCGCATGGTCAGTATTCGAAGGCGGCGAAGGCAAGGGAATCGCCTATGAAGCATCGCTTGCGTCGCGTGAGTATGCCTATTCCGTTCTCGGTTGGACGACCGCGATTAGTTTGATCCTGGAGGACAATGTTCGGTCTTTCGCGCTCGCCCGCCGACTGGGCGCCAAGTTTGAAAGTTATTATCACCATCATGGACTGGGTACGATGCAGATTTGGCGCCATCCCGAGCCAGACGAACTGGCATGACCTTTAAGCCCATGAGGCTGTTTCAGGGGGAGGCCGATGACACAGGAAAACGATGTAAATTCAATTCTGGAAGTCGCAGTACAGACGATATCAGCCGCAGGCTGTGCTTCATTGATTACCATTGATGAAAAAGGCATGCCGTCTTCGAGGCCGGTGGCAGCGTTCCCGCCGGAGCCAGACATGTCTCGAATTGTCATTGGTTCCGACACCGGATCGCGAAAAGCGATGCATATCAGGCGAAATCCACATGTAGTTTTGAGTTACATCGACCTGGAGAACCGCGGCTATGTCACGGCGATCGGGGAGGCGCATTTCTCAGACGATGTTGAAGAAAGAAAAAGGCACTGGACCGATCGATTCAATGTCTTCTTCCCCGGTGGGCCAGAGTCCGATGAGTATTCATTGATCGTCTTCGTTCCGCATCGGCTGGAGCTTCGCAGTTTCGGTCTCAAGGTGGCCGAAGTTCCCACTGAATGGAGCCCGGCAGTTCTTGAGCGAAACTCGAAGAGCGATTGGGACCGAATTCACTGACAATACCGTGCCTGCGACCAACGTCCGATTGGCTCGCATGGCAGACCGCGGCGGCAGAACCGGCGCGATAGGGCGGGTGACGAGGGCGGTCGCCTGAAAGGCGCGCGTCTGTTGGCGGACACGAACGACCAGATGATCCGGCGCCGGTTCGGGATGCCGCCGGCCTTGGACACCGCCGGTCGCATGCGCCGCTTTGCACATGCCGGCGCAGTAGTCCGCCGGAGGCGGGGGCCGACTTGCGTCCGCCCTGCGACCGCCCTCCGTCTCGAGCCCTTAGAGCACATTCCGCGATCTTCGATTCACTGAACGTGCTCTATCCTGTTTTCCGAGCGCAATTTCGCGACGCTTCGCCGGACCGGCTTCGCTTGAAATTGCTCTGGGTCAGAGCTGGATCCGGTAGCGCGCGAAGCCGTCGGGGCCTTCGCCGGCCTCTTCGATCGTGACGCCCTTGACGTCATCGATATAGCCCTTGGCCGCCGGTCCGGTGTCGAACAGTACCGTGGTGCCCGGCAGCGCCTTGAAGTGCCAGTTCGCGTCCGCCGATGGGTTGATCGTGCCCTGCTCGACGATGTAGCGCACGATTACGTCGCGGTTGGTGTCGGGCGCCTCGAAGATGATCGTGTCGCCCTTGGCCCCGGGGAAGTCGCCGCCGCCGCTGGCGCGGTAGTTGTTGGTGGCGATGACGAATTCCATCTCGGGCGTCACCGGCTGGCCGTTATAGGTGAGGTTCACGATGCGGTTGGCATCGGGATTGGCGAGTTCCCCCTTGGGCGCAAACTTCGAGGGCTGGGACAGGTCGATCTGGTATTCCACCCCGTCGATCACGTCGAAATTGTAGGACGGGAAGTCGGGGTTCAGCAGCACCTGGTCCTTTTCGCCGGGGATCACCTGGTTGAACATGCCGGCAGAGCGTTCCAGCCAGTCCTTGACCTCGGCCCCCGTCACCTTCACCGCGCGCACGGTGTTGGGGTAAAGGTACAGGTCCGCCACGTTCTTGATCGCCACGTCGCCGGCGGGGACGTCGGTGAAATAGTCCGGCCCGCCGCGGCCGCCGGCCTTGAACGGGGCGGTGGCGGACAGGATCGGCAGCCCGGCATATTCGCTGCCCGCCAGCATCTCGGCGATGTACCATTTCTGCGCGATCGAGACGATCTGCAAACTGGGATCGTCGGCCACCAGCGCGAAGTAGGAATGCAGCGGCGCCGAGGTCTTGCCGACGGCGCGGCGGACATAGGCCAGCGTCTCGTCGTGTTCCTGCTGAACGGCATCCAGGACATCCTGCTCGCTGTCCACCAGCGCGGTGACCGAGCGGTCCTCGTTGCGCTTCGAGATCGGGCGCAGCGTCGTTTCGTGGCCCGCGATGCGCCACTCGCCGCCCGAGACCTCGAGCATCAGGTCGATGAGGCCCAGATGGCTGCCCCAGAACCCGGCCATGGTGGCGGGTTTGCCGTGCAGCGTGCCGGCCTCGGGGTCGACGGCGGCGGTCTTCTGGTACTTGGAGCCGGGGAATTCCAGGTGGTGATGCCCGGTCATGATCACGTCGATGCCCGGCACGGCGGCAAGCGGAACGCTGGCGTTTTCCATGCCGTCGGAATGCGCGTCGGGGCCGATGCCGGAATGCGAGAGCGCGACGACGATGTCGGCGCCCCTCTCTTTCATCTCGGGCACGAGGGTTTCGGCGGTGGCCACGATGTCGCGCGCCCGGACGTTGCCCTCGAGGTGGCGGCGGTCCCAGGTCATCACCTGCGGCGGAGTGAAGCCGATGATCCCGACCTTGATCGGGTGCGCGGCGCCGGCGCCGTCGGTGACGCTGCGTTCGAGGATGATGTAGGGCGGATAGAGCGTTTCGTCGTCCCGCGCGGTCGCGCCCTGGCGTTTGGCGATATTGGCCAGCACGAAGGGGAAGCCGGCGGTGGCGGTCGAGTTCATCAGGAAGTCGAGGCCGTAGTTGAACTCGTGGTTGCCGATGGTGGCGACGTCGAAGCCGACGACGTTCATCCCGTCGATGATCGGGTGCAGATCGCCCGCCTTCATCCCCCGCTCATAGGCGATGTAGTCGCCCATCGGGTTGCCCTGGATCAGGTCGCCGTTGTCGAGCAGTAACGAGTTCGTCGCCTCGGCGCGGATGTCGGCGACGATGGCGGCGGTGCGCGCCAGGCCCACGGTGTCGACCGGCCGGTCGGAATAGTAATCGTAAGGGAAGACGTGGACATGCAGATCCGTCGTCTCCATCAGCCGCAGGTGCACCTGGTTCGCGGCGGCGCGGGCGGAAAAGGGATGGAGAGCGATCAAGGAAGCTCCGGCGGCGGTGCCGGCAAGGAATTTCCGGCGGGTCAGGTCGGCGGTCGTCAATCGGGTCATAGCCATTCTCCGTGCTGGCACATGGGCAGCCTGGGATCGGGGCATGAGCATCCGGCTATTTCCGGGCGCGCCCCGGATCACGCGAGAAGTGTATCGTGCGCGGTGCGGACAATCCAGACGCCACGCTGCCGCGGCCGCGCCGATTGCCATGGCCGGGGCGCCGTGCGAGACAGGCCGCGATCCGGGAGGGGCAGGGATGAAGATCGCGGAGCAGGTGACGTTCGGCGGATCGGGGCTGAACCGCGCGGCCGAACTGCGCGGCAGGCCGGACGATATCGCGCGGCTGATGGGCGAGGATGCGGCGCGCGGCCTGCCGATCTGGCGCGGCAAGCCGTTGTTCGCGGGCGCGGACGGCGACCGGCTGGGCTGGCTGCCGCTCGGGCACAGGGTGCTGGACGCGGCGGCCGAGGCGCCGGTGTTCCTGGGCCTCGACGAGGCCGGGCCGCGGTTCGGCTACGACGTCTCGGGCTGGGAGCCCGAGGAATTGCCGGATACGCTCGGCGCCTTCTTCGACCCGTCCAGGCAGCACCACCCGGCGCTGCCGGCCGACCATGCCTTTGCCGAGCTGCGCGGCGCGATGGCCCGGATCGGCCCGCGCGACGCCGAACTGGTCGCGGCCGCCAAGGCGGTGGTCGGCTGGCACGCGACGCACCGGTTCTGCGCGCGCTGCGGCGGGGCGACGCTGCCGGCGATGGCCGGCTGGCAGCGAGACTGCCCGGCCTGCTGCGCGCATCACTTCCCGCGCACCGATCCGGTGGTGATCATGCTGATCACCCGCGGCAACTCGGTGCTGGTCGGGCGCAGCCACGGCTGGCCCGAGGGAATGTATTCGCTGCTGGCCGGTTTCGTCGAGCCGGGCGAGACCATCGAGGCCGCGGTGCGCCGCGAGGTCTTCGAGGAGGTCGGCGTGCGGGTCGGACGGGTCGACTATCTGGCCTCGCAGCCCTGGCCGTTCCCGTCGTCGCTGATGCTCGGCTGCCGCGGCGAGGCGCTGTCGGAGGCGATCGAGATCGACCCCGCCGAGATCGAAAACGCTCGCTGGGTCACGCGCGAGGCGATGATGGACGTGTTTGCAGGCAACAGCACGGACATCAAACCGGCCCGAAAGGGCGCGATTGCGCATTTCCTGATTTGGAACTGGCTGGCCGACCGGTTAGACTGACCGCAACGCGACAAGAAAAGCGGTACAGGCGATCCCATGAAATTTTCCACGCGCGAGGATATCGAGGCGCCGATCGAGCGGGTCTTCGCCTCGGTCACCGACTTCGACGGGTTCGAGCGCCAGGCGCTGCGCCGCGGCGCGGAGGTGATGCGCAGCGACAGCTACGGCAAGCCGGGCCTCGGGTCGGAATGGCAGATGCGGTTCCCGTTCCGCGGCAAGACCCGCGAGGTGCATGCCAGGATCACGCGGTTCGAGGCGCCGTCCGGGTTCGAGGCCGAGACCCGGTCGGGCGGGATCGACGGGCTGTTTACGCTTGACCTGATGGCGCTGTCGCCGCGGCGCACGCGGCTGAGCCTGGCCTTTGACCTGAAACCGCGGACGCTGTCGGCGCGGCTGCTGATCCAGTCGCTCAAGTTCGCCAAGTCGAACCTGTCAAAGCGGTTCTCGAACCGTGTCTGGCAGTTTGCGCAGGGCATCGAGGAAAAGCACCGGGCGGCTGGATGATCCGTGCCGTCGCGTTCGTTTCGCGGCATTTCACCCTGTTTGCCTGCCTCGGCTTCGCCGTCGCCTGGATCGAGCGGATCGGCGAGGCGGTGCTGCATGACGGCCCGGTCTGGGAGCTGCGCGCGGGCGCGCTGACGCAGTATTTCGTAAGCTACGCCGAGCACGGGTTCGTCCGGCGCGCGCTGCCCGGCACGCTGTTGCGCCCGCTGCTGGACGCGCTGCCGTCGCCGGAGCTTTGGGTGTTCTGGGGCATGGTGGCGCTGAGCTGCGCGGCTTTCGCGGCACTGGTCGTGCCGGTCGGCCGCCACGTGCCCCATAAGGGCGACGGCGGGCTCTGCGACATCCTGCGGGCGGCGGTGGCGGTCGGCAGCGTCGGCGTGATGCAGATCGCGCATGATTACGGGCGCTACGACCATATCGTGCTGTTGATGTTCCTGGCCGCCCTGTGGCTGATCCTGCGCCGCCGGGCGATCTGGGCGGCGGCGGTGGCGGTGGCGGCGGTGCTGACGCACGAGGCGTTCCTGATCTGGGCGGTTCCGATGCTGGCGGCGCTGGCGCTCAAGGTCGCCGCACCGGGGCGCGGCCTTGCCGCCTCGGCACCGATCCTATTCCTCGCCGCGCTCGCCGGCGGCGCCGCGGCGTTCTACGGCGGCTCGGAAAGCGTTGCGGCGGCGGAGATCGGCGCCGGAGGCGCGGTCTGGCAACGCGGGATCATCGAGATCAACTGGCGGCTTTCCTGGGCCGAGGCCGCGGTGCTGGCGGCCTATTGGGCGGCGGTGATCGCGGCGGCGTTCGCGGTTCCGGGCGCGACGCGGCTGGACCCGGTGCGGCTGGCGATGCTGGCGCCGCTGGCACTGAACCCGTTCGGCATCGACCACGGGCGCTGGGTGACGATCGGCTTCTTCGTGATGCTCGCCGGGCTTGTGCTGCAGGTCCGCACCCGCGGGCTGGACTGGCCGAGCGTCGGCCCGGCGCGCCGCGCGCTCTTGATGGTCCTGGTGCTGCCCCTGGGCCCGCACGGGCTGACCGGGGCCTGGGCCTGGCTGTTCTGATACCAAATCCGGACGCCCGGTTTCGCGACACTGCCAGATGTTGACGAACGTTTTGTTAACCTGATTTTCGCATTTCCCCCTCCCTACCACCCTCGATCCTGCGCCGATTCGGTAAAGGAGCCGATAATCCGGGCGGGATCGTCCGAGAGAGAGGGAGAAGGCGAGGGCGGGGAGAGGGAGCAGGCGAGCGAGAGGGAAGGGGAGAAGGCGAGGGAGTGGGAGAGACGGAGAGAAATAGCGTGAAAGGAGAGGGAAAGGCTCGAATGGATCGGGCGGCTCTGGCATGGGGCACGGCAGCATCGGGCGGACTGGCGGAATCCCGTCATGGTGTCTTGCGCGCGGGTTCGCGTGGGGCATGGACTGCCGCCAGGCAAAAGGGCGACTCTTTCTCCAGAGCGCATTCCGCGATCTTCGATTCACACAAGGCGCTCCGTCCCTGTTGCCGCGCGCAACTTCGCGACGCTTCGCCGGAAACCGCCCTAGCTGCGCGGCCGGTCGGCGGGATAGGTGCCGAGAACCTTCAGGTAGGAGGTGAAGTAATCCAGCTCTTCCAGCGCGCGGGCCACGGCGGGGTCTTCGGGGTGGCCCTCGATGTCGGCATAGAACTGCGTGGCGGTGAACGAGCCGTCGACCATGTAGCTTTCCAGCTTGGTCATGTTCACGCCGTTCGTCGCGAACCCGCCCATCGCCTTGTAAAGCGCCGCCGGGATGTTCCGCACCCGGAAGACGAAGGTGGTGATCATGTTGTCGTCGCGCCGCCCCAGGTCGGCCTCGGGCGCCATGATCAGGAACCGCGTGGTGTTGTGGGCGTGGT
Organism: Rhodobacter sp.; assembly: GCA_041627895.1. Classification (GTDB taxonomy): domain Bacteria; phylum Pseudomonadota; class Alphaproteobacteria; order Rhodobacterales; family Rhodobacteraceae; genus JBFKQC01. Next base: position 37,918 of record JBFKQC010000022.1, on the reverse strand, counting down.
CCTCGATGTGGCGCGCCAGGATCGTCAGGTCGTGGATCTCGGCGGCCAGGTCCGAGGCCAGCGCGCCCACGTTGCGGACCCCGGTGCGCGCGATGTCGGCCGCCGCACCGGCGCTGTCGGCGGCGGCCTCGCCGCGGATGCCGTAGCGGTTCAGGAAGTCCTGGCACTGTGGCAGAAGCACCAGATGCGCGCGCACCACCTCGATATCCTCGATCGATACGCCGGGCAGCGCCATCAGGCTGATATGCACGCGCACGAAGGCCTCGTCGACGATGTGCAGCCCCGATTCCGGCAGCATCCGGTGGATGTCGGCGACCCGGCCATAGGTGGTGTTCTCGACCGGCAGCATGGCCAGTTCGGCGCGGCCCTCGCGCACGGTGGCGATCACGTCCTCGAAGGTCCGGCAGGGCACGGCCTCGTGGTCGGGGCGCGCCTCGCGGCAGGCCTGGTGCGAGTATGCACCGGGCTCTCCCTGGAATGCGATGCGCCTGGCCATGGGCCCCTCTGCGTGAATTTCCGCCGCTCTGGGCGTTTCGTCGCGCCTCATATACCTTGAACCGGGCGTCCGGAAGCGGATAGATAGCCGCGAAATAGCCACAGGACGAAGCGCGACATGTTCGACACAATGACTATGACCAAGATCGTGGGCGGCTTTTGCGGCATGTTCCTCGTGTTCCTGCTGGGGAACTGGGCGGCCGAGACGATCTATCACGGCGGTGCCGGCGGCCACGGCGACGGGCATCAGCAGGCCTATTCCATCGACACCGGGGAAGAGGGCGACCACGGCGGCGAGCCGGCCGTAGAGGTCGACTTTGCCGCGGTCTACGAGGCCGCGGATGCGTCCAAGGGCGAAGGCCTGTTCCGCGCCTGCAAGGCCTGCCACAAGCTCGAGGACGGCGAGAACGGCACCGGCCCGCATCTTTACGGCATCGTCGGGCGGGCGGTCGATTCGGTCGACGGCTATGGCTATTCCGGCAGCCTGGCAAAGGTGGCCGATGTCTGGAGCCCGGAAGCGCTGAGCGACTTTCTCGCCAATCCCAAGGATTTCGCGCCGGGCACCAAGATGGGCTATTCCGGCATGAAGGACATCGAGGACCGCGCCAACCTGATCGCCTGGCTAAGCTCGATCGGCGGCTAGGCGGGGTTCGCGCCCGGAAACGGCAAGGCCGCCCGCGACAGGGCGGCTTTTTTCTTTCGCGGCCTCAAACAGGTGTGATGGCCGCGTTATTGCCTTGAATGTCCGGCGTTCCGATTTTTACCTTAATTTTAGGCAACAGCGCTGAGAATGCGTTAAAAGGTCGGGCAGACCCGGAGGACAGACCATGACGAACCGCCATAGCCGTGCCGTGGCCGCCACCCGCGATTCGACCGCGCGCGGGCGATTTCGCCTGATGATGGCGCTGCCCTTCACGATTCTCGCGCTTGCGCTGATGGCGGCGGTGGCCAGGGCCGAGACAATCGTCAGGACCCATGGCGTGTCGACCTTCGGCGAGCTGAAGTATCCGGCGGATTTCGAACACCTGGATTACGTCAACCCGAACGCGCCGAAAGGCGGCGAATTGTCGTTTTCGTGGTCCTCGGGCTCGTTCGATTCGATGCATCCCTATACCCGCAAGGGACGCTCGGCGGTGCTGGCCTCGATCTTCTTCGAAACGATGCTGGAGGCCACGGCGGACGTGGTCGGCGAAAGCTATTGCCTGCTTTGCGAGTCGATCGAGTATCCAGAGTCCAAGGAATGGGCGATCTTCGCGATCCGGCCCGAGGCGCGGTTTTCCGACGGCACGCCGGTGACGGCCGACGATGCGCTGTTCAGCTTCGAGATCCTGCGTGACGAGGGATTGCCGAGCTTTCGCGCCTCGATCGTCAAGACCATCGCCGGCGCCGAGGTGCTGGACGCCCGCCGCATCAAGTTCACCTTCCAGGAGGACGCGCCGCTGCGCGGCCGGATCGAATCCGCCGGCGGGCTGCCGGTGTTCTCCAGGGCCAGCCACGAGGCCAGCGGCCTGGCCTTCGAGGACAGCCGGCTGAAGCCGCTTACCGGCTCGGGCCCCTATACGCTGGGCGAGATCGACGTGGGCAACCGCGTGATCTACAGGCGCAACCCCGATTACTGGGGCCGCGACCTGCCGCTGATGCGGGGCCGGATGAACTTTGATTCGATCCGGATCGAGTATTACGGCGACGCGGTCGCGGCCTTCGAGGGGTTCAAGGCCGGCAATTACTGGTTCCGGCAGGAAACCAGCTCGGTCACCTGGGCCAACAACTACGACTTCCCCGGCCTCGCCAAGGGCTGGGTTGTGCGCGAGGAGTTGCCCGACGACACGATCACCTCGGGCCAGTCCTTCATGATCAACCTGCGCCGCGAGAAATTCCGCGACGTCCGCGTCCGCGAGGCGCTGACGCTGATGTTCAACTTCGAATGGACCAACAAGACGCTGTTCTTCGGCCTCTATTCGCAGGGCTCCAGCTTCTGGCAGAACACCGACCTGGCCGCCGAGGGTCTGCCCTCGGCGTCCGAGCTGGAAATCCTCGAACCGCTGCGCGACAAGCTGCCGGCCGAGGTCTTCACCGAAGAGGTCTACACGCTGACCGCATCGAACCTCGAGGCCGCGCGCGACCGGCGCAAGGCGCGCGCCGCGCTGCGGCTGTTGCAGGAGGCCGGGTACGAGGCCGGCGCCGACGGGATGCTGCGCAAGAACGGCAGGACGCTGGACGTCGAGTTCCTGAACTCCAGCCCGCTTTTCGACCGGATCATAAATCCCTATGTCGAGAACCTGCGCTCGATCGGGGTCAATGCCTCGCTCAACCGGGTCGACAATGCGCAGCAGACCCAGCGCGAACGCGACTACGATTTCGACATCATCACCGACCATGTGCCGATGGGATACGAGCCCGGATCCGGCCTGCGCCAGTATTTCGGGTCCGAAACCAAGAACGACTCGGTCTTCAACCCCTCGGGCGTCGGCAACGAGGCGATCGACGCGCTGATCGAGACCGTGGTGAAGGCCGAGACCAAGGACGAGATGATCGTCGCCGTGAAGGCCCTGGACCGCGTTCTTCGGTGGGAACGGTTCCGGATTCCGCAATGGTACAATCCCAGCCACTGGGTCGCCTATTACGACATGTACGAATATCCCGAGCCGCTGCCGCGCTATGCCCTGGGCTTCCTCGACTTCTGGTGGTTCAACGAAGAGAAGTTCCGGGCGCTGAAGGCCGCGGGCGCGCTCTGAGGGGTCGCGCGGTATGGGCGCCTATATACTCCGCCGGCTGCTTCTGGTGATCCCGACCCTGTTCGGGATCATGGTGGTCAACTTCACGCTGACGCAATTCGTCCCCGGCGGCCCGATCGAGCAGATCATCGCCCAGCTCGAAGGCGAGGGCGACGTGTTCCAGACGATCTCGGGCGCCGGCGGCGAAGCCGAATCGTCATTCCAGGAGGAAACCGGCTATGTCGGCGCGCGCGGGCTGCCACCCGACTTCATCGAGGAGCTGGAACGCGAGTTCGGCTTCGACAAGCCGCCGCTGCAGCGGTTCCTGATGATGATGTGGGATTACGTGCGCTTCGATTTCGGCGAAAGCTATTTCCGCTCGATCGGGGTGATCGACCTGGTGCTGGAAAAGATGCCGGTCTCGATCACGCTCGGGCTCTGGTCGACGCTGATCGCCTACATGGTCTCGATCCCGCTTGGCGTCAGGAAGGCGGTCAGGGACGGCACGCCGTTCGATACCTGGACGTCCAGCGCGATCATCGTCGGCTACGCGATCCCGGGCTTTCTGTTCGCGATCCTGCTGCTGGTGGTCTTCGCCGGCGGGTCCTATTTCAAGTGGTTTCCGCTGCGCGGCCTGACATCGGACAACTGGGAGGAGCTGTCGCTGGTGATGAAGGTCGTGGATTACTTCTGGCACATCGCGCTGCCGGTCCTGGCCTCGACCATCTCGGCCTTCGCCACGCTGACGCTTCTGACCAAGAACAGCTTTCTCGACGAGATCAAGAAGCAGTACGTGATCACCGCAAAGGCGAAGGGGCTGAGCGAGCGCCGCGTGCTTTACGGCCACGTGTTCCGCAACGCGATGCTGATCGTGATCGCCGGCTTTCCCGGTCTTTTCATCGGCGTGTTCTTCGGCGGCTCGATCATCATCGAGACGATCTTCTCGCTGGACGGGCTGGGGCGGCTCGGGTTCGAGGCGGCGGTGGCGCGGGATTACCCGGTGATCTTCGGCACGCTGTTCTTCTTCGGGCTGATCGGGCTGGTGGTGGGGATCCTCAGCGACCTGATGTACGTCTTCGTCGATCCGCGGATCGATTTCGAGACGCGGGAGGGCTAGATGGCCGTGACCGACCAGCCCGTCACCCTGCCCGAACCGGCCGCGCCTGCGCCCGAGACGCCGGCCGTGCAACTGCCGCCGGAAAAGGGCCGGTGGGAGCTGTCGCCCCTGAACAAGCGCCGCTGGCGCAACTTCAAGCGCAACCGCCGCGCCTACTGGTCGGCGATCATCTTCGCCGTGCTGTTCGGGCTGACGCTGTTCGCCGAGTTCATCGCCAACGACAAGCCGATCCTGGTCAGCTATCGCGGCGCCTGGTACATGCCGATCTTCAGCTTCTACCCGGAAACCGAGTTCGGCGGCGATTTCCAGACCGAGGCGGTCTATGGCGATATCGAGGTGCAGTGCCTGATCGTCTCGGGCGGGCTGGAGGATTGCTTCGACGACCCGGGCGGCGTGATCGCCGATGCCGCCGATGGCGAGGTGGCGGGTGCGGCGATCGAGAAGGGCTGGATCCTCTGGCCGCTGATTCCCTATAGCTTTGACACCATCGTCGATACCGGCGGCGTTGCGCCGGGGCCGCCGACGTCGCAGAACTGGCTGGGCACCGACGACACCAGCCGCGACGTGGTGGCCAGGGTGATCTACGGCTTCCGGCTGTCGATCCTGTTCACCATCATCGTCACCTCGATCGCCAGCGCGATCGGCATCATCGCCGGCGCGGTGCAGGGCTATTTCGGCGGCTGGACCGACCTGATCTTCCAGCGGATCATCGAGATCTGGTCGTCCTCGCCCAGCCTCTACATCATCATCATCATGTTCGCGATCCTCGGCCGGTCGTTCTGGCTGCTGGTTTTCCTGACCGCGCTGTTCGGCTGGCCGGCGCTGGTGGGCGTGGTGCGGGCCGAATTCCTGCGGGCGCGCAATTTCGAATACGTCCGCGCGGCCAAGGCGCTGGGCGTCTCGAACTGGACGATCATGTTCCGCCACATGCTGCCCAACGCCATGGTGGCGACGCTGACCATGCTGCCCTTCATCATCACCGCGACGATCGGCACGCTGGCGAGCCTGGATTTCCTGGGCTTCGGCCTGCCGTCCTCGTCGCCGTCGCTGGGCGAGCTGACGCTGCAGGCCAAGCAGAACCTGCAGGCGCCGTGGCTCGGCTTTACCGCGTTCTTCACCTTCGCGATCATGCTCAGCCTGCTGATCTTCATCTTCGAGGGCATCCGCGACGCCTTCGACCCGCGAAAGACGTTCCAATGAACATGCTCGAGGTCCGCGACCTGTCGGTCAGCTTCCGGCAGGACGGCAAGACGATCCGCGCGGTCAACGGCGTATCGTTCCAGGTCGGCCGCGGCGAGACCGTGGCGCTGGTGGGCGAAAGCGGGTCGGGCAAGTCGGTCACGGCGCTGTCGACCGTGTCGCTGCTGCCGGACAGCGCCACGATCGGCGGCTCGATCACCTATCAGGGCGAAGAGATGGTCGGCGCCGCAGAGGAACGGCTGCGGGCGGTGCGCGGCAACGACATCAGCTTTATCTTTCAGGAGCCGATGACCTCGCTCAACCCGCTGCACACGCTGGAAAAGCAGATCATGGAATCGCTCGCCCTGCACCAGGGGCTGACCGGCGATCCGGCGCGGGCGCGGATTGTCGAACTGCTGACCAAGGTCGGAATCCAGGACCCCGAGACCCGGCTGAAGTCCTATCCGCACCAGCTGTCGGGCGGGCAGCGCCAGCGGGTGATGATCGCGATGGCGCTGGCGAACGGGCCCGATCTGCTGATCGCCGACGAGCCGACGACGGCGCTGGACGTGACGATCCAGGCGCAGATTCTCGAACTTCTGTACGAGCTGAAGCAGACCGAGGACATGAGCCTGCTGTTCATCACCCACGACCTCGGCATCGTGCGCAAGATCGCCGACCGGGTCTGCGTCATGCAGGACGGCGCGATCGTGGAACAGGGCCGGACCGAAGAGATCTTCGCCAACCCGCAGCACGCCTACACGAGAAAGCTGCTGAGCGCCGAGGCGGTGGGCCGGCCCGACCCGGTGCCCGAGGATGCCGAAGAGATCGCGCGCACACGGAACCTGCGCATCTGGTTCCCGATCACCAAGGGGCTGTTGCGGCGGGTGGTCGGCCACATCAAGGCGGTGAATTCCGCGACGCTGAGCGTGCGCGCGGGCGAGACGCTGGGGATCGTCGGCGAATCCGGGTCCGGCAAGACCACGCTGGCGCTGGCGATCATGCGGCTGATCCGCTCCGAAGGGCGCATCGTCTTCATGGGCAACGACCTGTCGTCGTCGCTGACCGAAGAGGAACGCGACCGGCAGGCCCGCGAAGAGGCGGCGCTGCTGACCGCGCGCCACCGGCGGCTTTGGCGGCTGTTGCCCTGGTCCGGGCGCGGGGGCCGGACGCAGCGGCGCCAGTTGCGCGCGTTGCGGCGCGACATGCAGATCGTGTTCCAGGACCCCTACGGTTCGCTCAGCCCGCGGATGACCGTCGAAGAGATCATCGCCGAGGGGCTGGGCGTGCATAAGGTCGATTCGACCCGCTCGAAACGCGAACTGGTGGCCGAGATCATGGCCGAGGTCGGGCTGGATCCGCTGACCATGCACCGCTATCCGCACGAGTTTTCCGGCGGCCAGCGCCAGCGCGTCGCCATTGCCCGCGCGATGATCCTGCGGCCGCGGCTTCTGGTACTGGACGAGCCGACCTCGGCGCTGGACATGACGGTGCAGGTGCAGATCGTCGAACTGCTGCGCCGGCTGCAGAAGACGCACGGTCTGGCCTATCTGTTCATCAGCCACGACCTGAAGGTCGTGCGCGCGCTTGCCCACAAGGTGATCGTGATGCGCCGCGGCGACATCGTCGAGGCGGGCGACGTGGCCGACGTGTTCGACAATCCGCAGTCGGACTATACCAAAGAGCTGATGGCGGCGGCGTTTGACATGCACGGCACGGGCCGGTCGGTGGCCTGACCCCGGGGGGCGGCGCCCCGACGATACCGGCGGCAGGAACCCGTGACAAAGGTAGGGCCCGCGGGCCTTGCGCCGAATTCCGCCGCGTTCAGGTCGGACCGAGGGTCGTGCACTCGATCTGGCGCGCCACCAGGCGGCGGCAGGCCAGTTCCGCGGCCTCGCGGGTCATCCCGACGAAGTTGGCATCATGCCCCTGCGGGCTGCTCGCGACCTTGCGCAGCGCCGAATCCAGCGTGCCGAGTTCCGCCAGCGCGGTTTTCAGCAGCACGCGCTCTGCCTGGTAGCGCGAGGCGAAGCGTCCGACATTGATGCCCCAGTGCCGGCCGCCGGACGTCGAGACCCGCGTCACGACGATGCGTTCGGGTTCGTATTGCAGCGCCGCGGTGTCGCGCTGGACCGGGCGCGGCGTGGGCACCGGCGTGACCTCGGGGGCCGGAGCGGGTTCGGCCGCCGCCACCTGCGGCGGCTCGGGCTTGGGCAGCGGCACGACGACCGCTTCGTCCGCATCCGCAACTGCCTCCGCGTCTGCCGCCGCGTCCGCCTCTTGCGGCTTGGGCAGCGGGCGCGGGCCGATCTGCACCGCGGTCACCGCCTGCTCGATCGTCTCGGCCATGGCGACCAGCATTTCCTCGGGCGGGGCCTCGGGCGCCGGTCCCGGCCGCGGCACCGGCAGGGGGCTGCGCGAGACGGCGCGCACCACGCGGATCGTCTTGCCGGCGGCGCCGTGGTCCGGCTGGTAATGCGGCTTGTCCGGCAGGCGCACCGCCGCGTGGCTCGGCGCCCGGCGAAAGCCCATGTCCATCAGCTCCGCCACCGTCGCGTTGCGCTGCGCCGACGAGCGCCCGCCGAACACCGTGGTGATGATCCGTTCGCTGCCGCGCTCGGCCGAGGCCACCAGGTTGAACCCGGCAGCGCGGGTATAGCCGGTCTTGATGCCGTCTGCGCCGGCGTAGCCGTCCAGGAACTTGCGGTTGGTGTTGGCCACGTCGCGCATCCCTGCGCTGGTCGAGCGCCGCGAGAACAGGTTGTAGTATTCCGGGTGGTCGTAGAACAGGTGCCGCCCCAGGATCGTCATGTCGCGGGCGGTCGAGAGGTGCCCCGTCTCGGTCAGGCCGTGCGCGTTCTTGAAGGTCGACCGCGACATCCCCAGCGCCTTGGCGGTGCGGTTCATCCTGCGGGCAAACGCCGCCTCGCTGCCCGATATCGCCTCGGCCAGCGCGGTCGCGGCGTCGTTGGCGGATTTCACCGCCGCGGCCCGGATCAGAAAGCGCAGCTTGATCCTCTGCCCCGGTTTCAGACCCAGTTTCGAGGGCGGCTCGGCCGCGGCCTTGGGCGAGATCGTCACCATCGTGTCGAGCCCGATCTCGCCGCGCTCGACCGCCTCGAACACGATGTAGAGCGTCATCATCTTGGTCAGCGAGGCGGGATGCAGGCGGGTATCGGCATTGCGGGCGTGCAGCACCTCGCCGGTGCGGACGTCCATCACCATGGCGGCATAGGGTGCCGCTGCGGCCTGGCCCACGGTAAGCACGCAAAGAAAAACCGAAAACAACCCGAACCGGGCCAACTGCCCCAGACGCCTGCGCACGCCGAATATCCTACTCTGCCTCGTGGCCTCGGGTCTTTGTCGCCCGAATGTCCGTTCTGCGCCACGCTAACACAGCAAGTCCGATCGGAAAACAGCTTATTTTCAATGGGTTTCAGAAAGTTTCTCACGCTGTTACCAAGATATTGCGAACCCCCGGGCGCCGACCCCCAACATCTTTCATTGTGGCGGGAATGTGGCGGCGGCGCCGGTGCCGACCGCGGCGCGGATGGCCGGCGATCAGCCGAGCCCGGCCACCAGCGCCGGCAACGCGCCCAGATCGGCGATCTCGCGATAGCGCGCGTGGTCCTCGGGCGGGTCCTCGTGCTCGAGCGCCCAGACCAGCCCGTGCGGCACGTAGACCCCCCAGCCGCCGGCCTCGATCGCGGGCACCACGTCGGACTTCATCGAATTGCCGACCATTACCGCATGTTCCGCCCCGTGCGCGTGGCGGGCGAATATCTCGGCATAGACCGCCGCCGTCTTCTGCGACACGATCTCGACCCCGTCGAACAGGTCGCCCAGTCCGGACTGCGCCAGCTTGCGCTCCTGGTCCAGCAGGTCGCCCTTGGTGATCAAGAGCACCCGGTACCGGCCCGCCATCGCCTCGACCGCCTCGCGGGCATAGGGCAACAGCTCGATCGGGTGGCCCAGCATCTCCTGCCCGGCCTCGATCAGTTCGCGAATCACCGACGCCGGCACGCGCTCTTCGGTGACGTCGATCGCGGTCTCGATCATCGACAGCACGAAGCCCTTGATGCCGAATCCGTAATGCCCGACGTTGCGGCGCTCGGCGTCCAGCAGCCGTTCCATCAGGCGATCGGGCTCGGTGAAGTCGCGCAGCAGGCCGCAGAAGCGCTCTTGCGTGATGCGGTAGAACTGTTCGTTGTGCCAAAGCGTGTCGTCCGCGTCGAAACCGACCGCCGTGATCCGTGCCGACATGCCGCACCCTTCCGGTAATCCACCTGCAACCCGGGTCGGGGAGAATCCCCTACCGGCTGCGCCCGGCCCCTTTTCACCCGCGACCGAGCGCCTATATATTTGCGCTCAGACACCCCTGGCGGGCAACCCGGAGTCTCGAGGCGTGCTGACCGAGCCCCACATGATGGCGGACAAGACCGGCGGAAACGGCGGCGAAACCGGCGTGGCCGTCCAGACGCGCACCAAGACCAAGCGTCCGCCGCTGTACAAGGTGCTGCTGCTGAACGACGACTTCACGCCGATGGAATTCGTGGTGCACGTGCTGGAGCGGTTCTTCGGGATGAGCCACGCGCAGGCGTTCGAACTGATGCTGACGGTGCACAAGAAGGGCGTCGCCGTGGTCGGCGTCTTCGCCTTCGAGATCGCCGAGACCAAGGTGGGCCAGGTGATGGATTTCGCCCGCCGCCACCAGCATCCGCTGCAATGCACGATGGAAAAGGAATAGGGCGCCCGGGCGCCGGCCGATGTCTGCCCCCCGCCTGACAACCGCGCTGGCCGACGGCGCCGTGACGCTGCCCGTTACGGGCCGCATCGCGGTATTCCGGCCGCGCGCGGGGATGGATCTGTCGGCGCTGCCCGCCGACCGCGTGCATGTGATCCAGGGCTTCCGGCCGGACCACGACGCCTTTGCGGCCGCGGGCCTGGCGGCCGGGGTGGCGCCCGAGGGGCGCTATGCGGCGGCCATCGTCTGTCTGACCCGGTCCAAGGCGGAGTCGCGCGCGCTTCTGGCCGAGGCCATGGCGCGGACCGACGGGCCGGTGATCGTCGACGGGCAGAAGACCGACGGCATCGAGAGCATCCTGCGCGACATCCGCAGACGCGGGGCGGTGGGCGAGGTGGTCTCTCGCGGGCACGGCAAGCTCTTTGCCGTCACGGGGGGCGATTTCGCCGACTGGGCGGCAGAGGCCGCGCCGCGCCGCATCGCCGACGGCTATCTGACCCGGCCGGGCATCTTTTCGGCCGACGCGCCGGATCCGGGATCGGTGGCCCTTGCCGCCGCATTGCCCGCCAGGCTGCCGGGCCGGATCGCGGACCTGGGCGCGGGCTGGGGTTGGCTGGCGCGCGCCGTGCTGGATCGCGAGGGCGTCGAAGAGGTGCACCTGATCGAGGCCGAGCACGCCGCGCTGGATTGCGCGCGCGCGAACGTCACCGATCCGCGCGCGCATTTTCACTGGGCCGACGCCACGGCGTTCCGGCCCGCCGAGCCGTTCGACGCCGTGGTCAGCAACCCGCCGTTCCACACCGGCCGCGCGGCCGAGCCCGACATTGGGCGGCGGTTCATCGCGGCGGCGGCGGCGATGCTGAAACCCGCCGGCACGCTATGGCTTGTGGCCAACCGCCACCTGCCCTACGAGGCCGAGGCCCGCGCGCGGTTTGCCGCGGTCGAAGAGATCGCGGGCGATCCGCGCTACAAGATCCTCGCTGCGAAGAAGCCCCGTCGCGGCAGCCGCTGAAACCGACTAACCTCCGCACCGGGAATCAGGAGCACTCACCGATGTCCTTCTCCATCGCGGGCAAGACCGCCATCGTCACCGGCGCCGCCAACGGCGTGGGCCTCGCCATTGCGCGGCATTTCGCGAACAACGGCGCCAACGTCGTGTTTGCCGACATGGACGAGGCGCGGCTGGTCAAGGAAGTGGGCGAAGAGGCCGACAAGGAAGGCGCCAACGTGCGCTACTTCACCGGCGATCTGCGCGAGAAGCTGACGCTTGCGAACCTGCTTTCGGCCACGCTCGACGCCTTCGACCGGGTCGACATCCTGGTCAACGCCAGCCGGCAGGTGACCGCATCCGACCCGCTGAACGCCGACGACGACGCGGTGACGATGCTCTTGAACCAGAACCTGATGACCAGCCTCCGGATGACCCAGATCGTCGCCCGGCGGATGATCAAGCAGGCGGCCGAAGACGGCGGCGAGGCCGGGCATGTCGGCTCGATCATCAACCTCAGCTCGATCGCGGCGCGGCGCACGCATCCCGATCTGCTGGCCTATTCGGTCAGTTGCGCCGCGCTCGACCAGATGACCCGCGCCATGGCGGTGGCGCTGGCGCCGCACCGCATCCGGGTCAATTCCGTCGCCTTCGGCAGCGTGATGAGCGCCAGCCTGATGGATTCGCTGAAGATCGACGAGACCTGCCGCGACGAGATCATCAGCCACACGCCCCTGAGCCGGATCGCCAGCGCCAACGAGGTGGCCGAGGCGGCGCAGTTCCTCGCCTCGGAAGGCTCGGGTTTCATGACCGGGCAAATCCTTACCGTCGACGGCGGGCGCACGCTGGTCGACAGCGTCGCCTCGCCGGTGCATTGAGGCGGGCAGGGGCGATGGCCGGCACCTTCGACGACCGCAAGGCCCGCGCCTCGGCCTGGTTCCGCGAATTGCGCGACCGGATCGTCGCGGCCTTCGAGGGGCTCGAGGACAGCCAGACGGCCGGCCCGTTCGCCGGGGCGCCTGCCGGGCGCTTCGAGGTGAACGAGACCCGGCGCGACAGCGACGACGGCTCGGATGCCGGCGGCGGGCTGATGAGCGTGATGCGCGGCGGGCGCGTCTTCGAGAAGGTGGGCGTGAACGTCTCGACCGTCTATGGCCGGCTGGGCGAGGCGGCGCAGCGGGCGATGGCGGCGCGCGGCGTGCCGGGGATGGACGAGGACCCGCGGTTCTGGGCCTCGGGCATCAGTCTGGTCGCGCATATGCAGAACCCCCACACCCCGGCGGTACACATGAACACGCGGATGTTCTGGACGCCCCATGCCTGGTGGTTCGGCGGCGGCAGCGACCTGAACCCCTGCATCGAGTATCCCGAGGATACCGCCGCCTTCCACGCCGTGCTGAAGGCGCATTGCGACGCCCATGCGCCGGACTACTACGATCGCTTCAAGGCCTGGGCCGACGAGTATTTCTTCGTTCCGCATCGCGGCCGGGCACGCGGCGTGGGCGGGATTTTCTTCGACGATCTGAACACCGGCGACTGGGAGGCCGATTTCGCCTTTACCCGGGACGTTGGGCGGGGCTTTCTGCCCGCCTTCCTGCCGGTCACGGAGCGGCGGCGCGACACGCCATGGACCGAGGCCGACCGCGAGACCCAACTGGTGCATCGCGGGCTTTATGCCGAATACAACCTGGTCTACGACCGCGGCACCAAGTTCGGGCTGGCCACCGGCCACGACGCCAACGCGGTGCTGATGAGCCTGCCGCCGGTGGCGAAATGGCCGTGACGCGGGGCGGTCAAAGGATGCTGGCGTCGTCCTTGTCGAGCGGGTCGAGCCTGGGCTTCGCCGGCTGAATCGTGACCTTGGCCGGCGCGAATCCCGGCATCGCGACGGTGGGCTGCGCCATCTGCAGGGCCGGCGCACCCGTCTTGGGCGCCAGCACCGCCGGCGCGGCGGGCTGCGCCTCGCCGCGCAGTTCGCTCAGCAGCGTGCGGTGGTCGGACGCCTTCCTGACCTTGTCCAGGCTCAGCTTGCGCAGATGCGCATGCACGTCCTTCCACGCCCGCTGGTCCAGCTTCAGCCCGCTGCCGATCTCGCCCTTGCCGTACCCGGTCTCGTAGACCCGCTTGCCCAGCAGGACCGCGTTGTAGACCCCGGCATCGAACAGCGTGGTAAACGGGATGTCGTAATGCGACGGCAGGTTGTAGCGCCAAAGCTCGAGGTTCTCGGCCAGCCCGTCCGGCACGTCCAGTTCGGTGCGCGCGTCGATCCAGTATTGCGAATCCGTCCGGTTGCCGAGCCGGTAATGCAGGCAGATGAAGTCGCGAACCTCGTTGTACAGGCTGTCGACCAGCTTGTTGTAGCGGTCGCGCAGCGGGTCGGGGTAGTCGCTGTCGGGGAAGTAGCTGAGCAGCCAGCGCACCCCCATGTCGATCATGTAGATCGCGGTGGATTCCAGCGGCTCGATGAAGCCGCCCGAAAGCCCGATCGAGACGCAGTTCTTGACCCAGGCGTTGCGGTTGCGCCCGACCCGCATCGGGATGATCCGCGGCTCGGCATCCTCGGGGTTGCCGATATGGGCGAGAAACTCGTCGCGCGCCTCGTCGTCCCTCCGGTGCGCCGAGGAAAACACGTATCCCGTGCCGATCCGGTTGTAGAGCGGCACGCGCCAGGACCATCCCGCACCCAGCGCGGCCGACCGCGTCACCGGCTCGATCCGCGCCGGGTCCTTGTGCGGGATCTGCACCGCCATCGCGCGGTCGTTGGCGAGGTACTTCGAATAGCTGATGAAGGGTTCCTTCAGCACCTGGTTGATGATCATGCCGCGAAAGCCGGTGCAGTCGATCACCAGTTCGACCGGGTGATGCCCGCTGTCCTGCAATTCCAGCCCCGAGACGAAGCCGCGCTCGTCCTGCGTCACCTGTTTCACGTTCTCGCGGATATGGCGCACGCCGCGGGCGGTGCAATGCTCGGTCAGGAGCCCGGCGAACTTGCCGGCGTCGAGGTGATAGGCAAAGCCGACCGAATGGTCGAGGTCCTTGGCGCCCGCGGCACGCGGGCCCTTCAGCGCCTTCACCATGTCGACTGTCGGCGAGTAGCTTTGCACGTAGTCCAGGCTGCCGGCGCCGTAGTTGACATAGTAGTTCGCCAGTTCCACCCCGCGCAGGGCCGGTGCCCTTGTGAAGGGGTTGATGTAGGAGATCGGCCTGCCCTTGCGGTCGACGTTCCAGCCGTCGAAGCTGACGCCCAGCTTGAACGAGGCGTTGCAGCGGCGGAAGAAGTCGCGTTCCGAGACGCCCAGGTTCGTCAGCGTGCGCACCATGCCCGGCACCGTCGCCTCGCCCACGCCGACGGTGGGGATGTCGGGCGATTCGATCAGCGTGATCTCCAGCGGCTTCGCCCCGGCCTGGTCCTTGCGCCCGAAAGCCTGCAGCAGCGCCGCGGTCAGCCAGCCCGCCGTGCCGCCGCCCACGATGGTCACGGAATTGATCGGTTTGCCCATCTCTACCCCCGGAATGCCCGGCCCGGCGGTTGCCCCGCGCCGCGATTGGCTTAACCTAACGTCTCGGTCTCGGGCGAGTCACGGGCGAATTCCGGCCCCTGCCGGCGCTTCGGGTCCGCGGGCAAAAGGGTGTAACGGGCGCGCACCGAATGGTCTGGACATGCTGAGAATCCTCGCGAACCGCACCTATGCGCGGCTGTTTCTAGCGCAGATCGTGGCGCTTCTGGGTACGGGTCTGCTGACCGTCGCGCTGGGGCTTCTGGCCTTCGATCTGGCGGGCGAGCGGGCCGGCGCCGTGCTCGGGCTGGCGCTGACGATCAAGATGGTCGCCTATGTCGGGCTGTCGCCGGTGATGACCGCGCTGGTGGCGCGGCTCGACCGGCGCCGGGTGCTGATCGGCGCCGACCTGGTGCGCGCCGCGGCGGCGCTTTGCCTGCCGTTCATCGACGCGGCCTGGCAGATCTACGTGCTGATCTTCGTGCTGCAGGCCGCTTCGGCCACCTTCACGCCGACCTTCCAGGCGGTGATTCCCGACGTGCTGCCGGACGAGGCCGACTATACCCGCGCGCTGTCGCTGTCGCGGCTGGCCTATGACCTGGAAAACCTGCTGAGCCCGGTGCTGGCGGGGCTTCTGCTTGCGGTGATCGCGCCCTCGGGGCTGTTCGCGGGCACGACGCTGGGCTTTCTGGTCTCGGCGGCGCTGGTGTTCAGCGTGGCACTGCCCGGGACCGGGGGCGGCCGCGAACGGCCGTTCCTGGACCGCCTGACCCATGGCAGCCGCATCTACCTGGCCACGCCGCGGCTGCGCGGGCTTCTGGCGCTGAATGTCGCGGTGGCGTCGGTGGGCGCGGTGGTGATCGTGCTGAGCGTGGTCGTGGCCAAGGGCGTCTACGGCGGCAGCGACCAGGACCTTGCGGTTCTGCTTGCGGCGAACGGCGCGGGGTCGATGCTGGTGGCGCTGGCGCTGCCGCGGCTTCTGGACCGGCTGCGCGACCGCGCGGTGATGCTGGCCGCCGGCGCCGCCGCCGCGGCGGCAATGGGCGGCACCGGGCTGGCGGTGGTGCTGGCGGGATGGCCCGGCTGGGGGCCCCTGCTGCTGATCTGGGCGGTGATCGGCGCGGCGCTTGCCGGGATCATGACCCCCTCGGGGCGGATCCTGCGCCGGTCGGCCCGCGCCGGCGACCGCCCCGCGGTCTTCGCGGCGCAGTTCGCGCTGAGCCATGCCTGCTGGCTGGTGGCCTATCCGGCAAGCGGTGCGCTCGGCAGTGCGCTGGGGGTCGGCTGGACGATGTGCGCGATGGCGGCGCTGGCCGCGCTGGGCACCTGGGCGGCCGCCCGGGTCTGGCCCGCGGGCGCGCCGGAGACGATCGAGCACGCCCACACCGACCTGCCGCCGGACCACCCGCACCTCAGGGACGCCAGGCGGCGCGGCGGCGCCTGGGTGCACCGGCACGTCTTCGTCATCGACGACGAGCACCGGGTCTGGCCGACCCATGGCTGACGCGCAGGCCGCATCGAGGCGGCTTGCCGCGCTCAGCCGCGGATCGCGTCGAGCATCAGATGCACGTTGTCGGGGTCGGCGTCGGGCGTGATGCCGTGTCCGAGGTTGAAGATGTGCGGGCCGCCCGCGAAGGCGCGCACGATGCGCCTGGTCTCGTCGACCAGAGCCCGGCCGCCGGTGACCATGTGGCGCGGGTCGAGGTTGCCCTGCACGCAGCCGTCGACCTGAACGCGCCCGGCCGCCCACTCGGCCGAGACCGAGTTGTCGAGCGCCACGCAGTCGGCCCCTGTGGCGCGCGCGAACCCGACATAGCGCTCGCCCGCCTCGCGCGGGAACGCGATCACCGGAACCGCGGGATGCTCTGCCTTCAGTGCCGCGATGATCCGCCTGGCGGGCGCCAGCGCGTAGCGGTCGAAGGCGTCGCCCTTCAGCGAGCCTGCCCAGCTGTCGAACAGCTTCACCACCTCGGCGCCGGCCTCGATCTGCGCCTTCAGATAAAGGATCGTGGCCTCGGTCAGCCGCTCGATCAGCGCATCGAACGCCGCCGGGTCGCCCTGGCGCAGCGCGTGCGCCGGGCCCTGGTCAGGCGTGCCGCGCCCGGCGACCATGTAGGTCGCCACCGTCCAGGGCGCGCCGGCAAAGCCGATCAGCGCGGTCTCGGCCGGCAGGTCGCGCGACAGGATGCGCACCGTCTCGTAGACCGGCGCAAGTGTGTCGTGAATCGCCTCGGCGGGCTTCAGCTCCGCGACCCCGGCGGCGCCGGTCACGGTCGAAAGCCGCGGCCCCTCGCCGGTGACGAACCAGAGATCTGCGCCCAGCGCCTGCGGCACCAGCAGAATGTCGGCAAAGAGAATCGCCGCATCGAACCCGTAGCGCCGGATCGGCTGCAGCGTGACCTCGGCGGCGAGATCGGGCGTGTAGCAGAGCGACAGGAAATCCCCGGCCTTCTCGCGGGTCGCGCGGTATTCCGGCAGGTAGCGTCCGGCCTGGCGCATCAGCCAGACCGGCGGGACGGGCAGGCGCTCGCCGGCGAGCGCGCGCAACAGCTTCTTTCGGGGCTTGGCATTAGTCATGCGCGGTTGGTCCCGCGAGCGGTGGGCCGAGTCAAGCGGCAAGGCGGCGCCGGGACGCGGCGGATCGCGATTATTCGGCGAAAAATCCCGGCCGGGCGGCGCCAGGTGCTTTCGGCGGCGCGCGCCCTGCATTAGACCTCGGGCGATGACGCTGGATTTGCCCACCCCCGACCGGCCGCTGAAGATCGGCACCCGCGGCTCGCCGCTGGCGCTGGCGCAGGCGCACGAGACCCGGGCGCGCCTGGCCGCCGCCTTCGGCCTGCCCGGCGCGGCCTTCGAGATCGTGGTGATCAGGACCACCGGCGACCGCGTGACGGACCGCCCGCTGAAAGAAATCGGCGGCAAGGGGCTGTTCACGAAGGAGATCGAAGAGGCGCTGCTGTCGGGTGATATCGACATCGCGGTGCACTCGATGAAGGACATGCCCGTCGCCCAGCCCGCCGGGCTGTCGCTCGACTGCTACCTGCCGCGCGAGGACGTGCGCGACGCCTTCGTCTCGCCCGGCCTTTCGGGCCTGGCCGAACTGGCAAGGGGCGCCGTGGTGGGAACGTCGAGCCTGCGCCGCAAGGCCCAGCTTTTGAACCGGCGGCCCGACCTGCGGGTCGTCGAGTTTCGCGGCAACGTGCAGACCCGGCTGCGGAAACTCGCCGACGGCGTTGCCGCGGCCACGTTCCTCGCGATGGCGGGGCTGAACCGGCTGGGCGCCGCCGACGTGCCGGCGCATCCGATCGCCGCCGAAGACATGCTGCCCGCCGTCGCGCAGGGGGCGATCGGGATCGAGCGGCGTGCCGACGACATGCGCGCGGCCGGCATGCTGGAGGCGATCCACCACGGTCCCACGGGCCTGCGCCTGGCGGCCGAGCGCGCCTTTCTCGCCGCGCTCGACGGGTCCTGCGAAACGCCGATCGCCGGGCTGGCCGAACTCGACGGCGGCACGTTGCGGTTCAGGGGCGAGATCCTGCGCCCCGACGGATCGGAGGCGCTGAACGGCGACGTCACCGGCGCAGTGCAGGACGGCGCGCAGATGGGGCAGGAGATGGCCGGCCGGCTGCTCGCCGAGGCGGGGCCCGGGTTCTTCGACTGGCGGGGCTGAGCCCAATCGTGCGCCTTCGGCGCGCATTTTTCACGATAATTGGTGGGCGCGCGCCTGCCTGGGGCGATTCCCGCCGGACGAAGGGCGGTGGTCAGCTATCGGGCAGCACCTTGCCCGGGTTCAGGATGTTCTTCGGGTCGAGCGCCGCCTTGACCGCGCGCATCACGTCCAGCGCGACGGGGTTCTTGCGACGCGCCATCGACGGCTTCTTCGACAGCCCGATGCCGTGTTCGGCCGAAAACGACCCGCCGAGCGACAGCGCCACGTCCTCGACCCGCTCCATGATCGCGTCGTGCTCCTGGCTGTCGAGGCTTGCCGGGTAGACCGTGTAATGGATGTTGCCATCCCCGAGATGCGCGACGATCGAGGTATCGGCGCCGGGATCGAGCGCGGCCAGTTCCGCTGCCATCCGCGCGAGGAAATCGGCGACCTTGTCGGTCGGCACGGCGATGTCGTTGTTGATCAGCGGCAGGCGGGTCAGCGTGACCTCGGCGGCATCCTCGCGCCGCTTCCACATTTCGGCGCGCTGCGCGCCGGTCCTGGCGACCACGGCATCGAGAACCGCGCCTTCCGCCATCAGCCCGGCCAGGGTGTCCTCGAGATACGCGACGATCGGCACCTCGCCGGTCGCGTCCGGGGCGGCGTCGCGGGGGGCGGTTGCGCCGACCTCGACCATGACGTTGATCTCGTGCGGCTCGGCGAAGGGTTCGCGGGCGCCAGGAATCTTCGCCAGATGCGCGTCGATATAGTCGCGCGGCATGTATTCGAATGCCTCGACCGCGCCGCCGGTGGCGATCTGCAGCCGGTTCAGCAGCGCCAGCGCCGCCGGCAGGTCGGGCACGGCGACCATGGCGGTGGCATAGGCCGCGGGTTTCGGGAAAAGCCGCACCACGGCGGCGGTGATCAGGCCCAGCGTGCCTTCGGCGCCGATGAACAGATCCTTCAGGTCGTAGCCCGAGTTGTCCTTGTGCAACTCGCTCATCAGGTCCATCACGCGGCCGTCGGCCAGCACCACTTCGAGCCCCAGGCAAAGCCCGCGGGTCGAGCCGTAGCGCACCACGTTCGAGCCGCCAGCATTGGTCGAAAGCGCGCCGCCGATCATCGCAGAACCGCGGGCGCCGAAGCTGAGCGGAAAGACCAGGCCCTCGGCCTCGGCGGCCTCGTGCAGGCTGGACAGCACCACGCCGGCCTCGACGACGGCGATCCGCGCGGCGGGGCGAATCTCGCGGATCCGGTTCATCCGCGCCAGCGACACCATGATCGCGCCGTCGGCGCTGGTGCCGCCGGCCAGTCCGGTATTGCCGCCCACCGGAACCACAGGCGTGCCGGTTTCGGCCGCCAGACGGACGACCGCGGCGACCTCGGCGGTCGCGCCCGGCCGGACCACGGCGAGCGGGGTCGAGACGTAGCGTCTCGTCCAGTCCTCGCGGAAGCGGGCGGCGTCGCTGCCGGTCAGCACGTTGGCGCGGCCCACGATCCCGGCCAGCCGTTCCGTCAGGTCCATCGGATTTCCCCCGCTTCGACCGCCCAAGCCTTGCCGGTTTTCGGCAACAGGCACAAGCGGCGCGGGCGGGTCAGACTGCGTGGCTGTGGCCCGTGGCGGACAGGTCGTAGGCGTCGAAATGCCGCGCGATCACCCGCGCCAGCGGGCGCGCGCCGGGCGGGATCGTCAGCACGCTTCCCCGAAGCTCGGTCGCGCCGGGCAGCGCCTCGTCCAGTCCGTCGGCCAGCGCCAGCCCCTGCGACGCGGCAAGGCCGAGACGGCGCGCCTCGGCGCCGAGGTCGACGCGGAAGTCGCACAGGAGCCGCTCGATCACCGCGCCGCGCAGCCGGTCCTCGGTCGTGAAGGCGTGGCCGCGCGCGGAAGAAAAGCCGCCTTCCCGCACCGCGCCCTGGTAGCGCGAGGTGGCGGGGGCGTTCTGGGTGTAGCCCTCGGCGAAGCGCGAGATCGACGAGGCGCCCAGACCGATCAGCGTTTCGGCGCCGTCCTCGGTATAGCCCTGGAAATTGCGCCGCATCCGGCCCTCGCGCGCCGCCACTGCCAGTCCGTCGTCGCGGCGGGCGAAGTGGTCGATCCCGATTTCGGCGAAGCCGTCCCAGAGGAACAGGTCGCGCGCCACGTTGAACAGCTCCAGCCGCGCCTCGGGGGCGGGCAGGGCGTCGGCCGGGATCAGGTTTTGCCGCTTCGCCATCCAGGGCACGTGGGCATAGCCAAACAGCGCCACGCGGTCGGGGTCGAGCGACAGCAAAAGCTGCACCGATTGGGCGATCTTGGCCTCGGTCTGGTGCGGCAGGCCGTACAGGATATCGACGTTCAGGCTGTCGATGCCGCGGGCGCGCAGGCCCTCGACCGCGGCGCGGGTGACCTCGTAGGTCTGCGGGCGCCCGATCGCCGCCTGGATCTCGGCGTCGAAATCTTGGATCCCGATCGAGGCGCGGGTCATGCCCGCGGCGGCAAGGGCGTCAAGGCGGGCATCGTCGATCTCGTTCGGGTCGATCTCGACCGAGAACTGCGCGCCCGCGGCAAGCGGCGCGACCCCGGTGATCGCGGCGCCAAGCTCGGCGATCATCTCGGGTCCCATCAGCGTCGGCGTGCCGCCGCCCCAGTGCAGGTGCGCGATTTCGACCCCCTGCGGCAATTCGGCGCGGACAAGGTCAAGCTCCGCCCTGAGAGACTGCAGGTAGGCCGCGACCGGCGAGGCGGTCGCGGTGCCCTGCGTGCGGCAGGCGCAGAACCAGCAGAGACGCCTGCAAAACGGGATATGCACGTAGACCGAGATCGCCGATCCGGGCGGAATCCGCCGGATCCAGTCGCGGTGCATCTCGGCCCCCACCGCGGCCGAGAAATGCGGCGCGGTGGGATAGCTCGTGTAGCGGGGCACGCGTGCGTCAAAGAGACCGGCGCGCTTGAGTTGTTCGTGCGTCGTCATTAGTTGTGGATTATTGAACTTGGTGCGCAACGCATTGATCAGGATCAAGCGGGCGGGGGATTTTGAGATGAATGACCAGTCTTTCGACCTGAAAAGTTGCGCGCATTGCCCGATCCGGCACCGCGCGGTCTGTGCGCGCTGCGAAAAGGACGAACTGGAGCGGCTGGAAGAGATCAAGTATTACCGCAGCTACGAGGCCGGCCGGCCCGTCGTCTGGGCCGGCGACCAGATGGATTTCGTGGCCTCGGTCGTCACCGGCATCGCGACGCTCAGCCAGACGCTCGAGGACGGGCGCACACAGATGGTGGGCCTTCTGCTGCCGTCCGATTTCCTCGGCCGCCCGGGCCGCGCCATGGCGCCCTACGACGTCACCGCCAACAGCGACCTGACGCTCTGCTGTTTCCGGCGCAAGCCGTTCGAGAAGCTGATGAGCGAGACGCCGCATATCGGCCAGCGGCTGCTGGAGATGACGCTGGACGAACTGGACGCGGCGCGGGAATGGATGCTGATCCTCGGCCGCAAGACCGCGCGCGAGAAGATCGCGAGCCTGCTGACGATCATCGCCCAGCGCGAGGCCGCGCTGCGGCAGACCGCGCCGAAGGACGGGTCGAGCTTCGATCTGCCGCTGACCCGGGAATCGATGGCCGATTACCTGGGTCTGACGCTGGAAACCGTCAGCCGGCAGATCTCGGCGCTGAAACGCGACGGTGTGATCACGCTTGAGGGCAAGCGCCGGATCATAGTGCCGGATTTCGAGGCGCTGATCGCCGAAACCGGCGACGACGCCGACGGCGGCATGCTGGTCTAGAACATCGGGCAGGGCCGCGGGCGGCCGGACGCGGCTTTCGGTCAGTGCGCCATCAGGACCGGCACGTTGGAGATTTCCAGCATGTTGCGCGTCGCCCCGCCCAGGATCGATTCGCGGAACCGCGAATGCCCGTAGGCGCCCATCACCAGCAGATCAGCCTTCCTGTCGGAACAGTGCCGGCGCAGCACGTCCGAGATGCGCGGCATCGTCTTGGCCAGCACCGAAACCTCTGCCCGCACGCCGTGGCGCACCAGCATCTGGCCGAGCTGTCCGCCCGGGTCCGACCGGTCGGGTCCGTGGGCCGGCGGGTCGATGATCGAGATGTCGACGGTATCGGCCTGCTTGAGGAAGGTCATCGCCGCGCGGATCGCGTTCAGCGCCTCGGCGCTTTCGTTCCAGGCGATCACCACCTGCCCGACCGTGTCGGGGAAATCCGAGCCGTCCGGAACGATCACCACCGGCACGTGACCGTTGAACAGCACCGCCTCGACGATCGCCTCGTTCTCGTGGCCGCGCCCCTCGCCATAGGGCTTGGGCAGCACCACGAGGTCGGCAAAGCGTGACCGGTGCGCCACGAACGAGGTCAGGCCCGCCATCTGGGTCGTCGCCGAGCTGATTCCCCAAGCCAGGTCCCCGCCCTTCATCCGCCTTTCGATATCCGTCTCCAGCGCCTGCGCTTCGGCCTGGGCCTGCACCAGGTTGTCCTGCAGGATCAGCGCGTTGGCGCCCGCATAGTAGAATCCCGGCTGGGTCCGGTCGATGCCGAGGCACAGGATTTCCAGATGCGCATCTTCGGCGTGGGCGATCTTGATCGCCGCGTCCAGCGCCCATTTGTCCAGCCCGGCATCGGTCTGGACGGTGAAGATCGTCTTGTAGGCCATTCGTTCGCTCCGGATCGTCGCTGCCCCTTGGGGCAAGACTGCGCGCGGGCCCCGAAACCGTCTTTGATATGGGTCAACCGTCGGTGGCCGGGCTGCAATGCGGCGGCGCCGATCCTTGACATGGATCAAGGCGGGCCCTGCTGCGGTGCGGCACATCGCGAAGTGTCGAATAGGATCTCCTGCCCTCCGTGTGCCTGGCCGGGCCGCGGCCGGGCTGAAGTGCAGGACGAAGGGACGACTTATGTGGAATGCCGTGAAGTTGGGCGTGTTCGGCCTGATCGTGCTTCTGGCCGCGCTTGCCGCGAACTGGGGGCGCGACCTGGCCTATCAGGTGCATGCCATCATCATTCTCGCCGTCGCCGGCGGGCTGTTCGTCTGGACGCTGCGGCGCATGGACGAACCCGCGCGCCCGGTGCCGGCCAACCAGTACAATGACGCGGTGGTGCGGGCCGGCGTGATCGCCACCGCCTTCTGGGGCGCCGTCGGCTTTCTGGTGGGCGTGGTCATCGCGTTCCAGCTTGCCTTTCCGGGGCTGAACTTCGAATGGGCGCAGGGCTATGCCAATTTCGGGCGGCTGCGTCCGCTGCACACCAGCGCGGTGATCTTCGCCTTCGGCGGCAACGCGCTGATCTGCACCTCGTTCTACATCGTGCAGCGCACCAGCGCCGCGCGGCTCTGGGGCGGCAACCTGGGCTGGTTCGTGTTCTGGGGCTATCAGCTGGTGATCGTGCTGGCCGCCACCGGCTATCTGCTGGGCTCGACCCAGTCCAAGGAATACGCCGAGCCGGAATGGTATGTCGACCTGTGGCTGACCGTGGTCTGGGTCGCCTACCTGGCGGTGTTCATGGGCACGATCATCAAGCGCAGGGAACCGCACATCTACGTGGCGAACTGGTTCTTCCTCAGCTTCATCGTCACCGTGGCGATGCTGCACGTGGTCAACAACCTCTCGATCCCGGTGTCGATCTGGGGCTCTAAATCGGTGCAGGTCTTCGCCGGCGTGCAGGACGCGATGACGCAATGGTGGTACGGCCACAACGCGGTGGGCTTCTTCCTGACGGCGGGCTTCCTGGGCATGATGTACTACTTCGTGCCGAAACAGGCCGAGCGGCCGGTCTATTCCTACAAGCTTTCGATCATCCACTTCTGGGCGCTGATCTTCCTGTATATCTGGGCCGGTCCGCACCACCTGCACTATACCGCGCTGCCCGACTGGGCCTCGACGCTGGGCATGGTGTTCTCGGTGGTGCTGTGGATGCCGTCCTGGGGCGGCATGATCAACGGGCTGATGACGCTGTCGGGCGCCTGGGACAAGCTGCGCACCGACCCGATCATCCGGATGATGGCGATCTCGATCGGGTTCTACGGCATGTCGACCTTCGAAGGCCCGATGATGTCGATCCGCGCGGTGAATTCGCTGTCGCATTACACCGACTGGACGATCGGCCACGTGCATTCCGGCGCGCTGGGCTGGAACGGCATGATCACCTTCGGCGCGCTCTACTTCCTGGTGCCGCGGCTTTGGAATCGCGAGCGGCTGTACAGCCTGAGCCTGGTGAACTGGCACTTCTGGCTCGCGACCATCGGCATCGTGCTTTACGCCGCGTCGATGTGGGTGACCGGCATCATGGAGGGCCTGATGTGGCGCGAGGTCGACGCGCAGGGCTTCCTGGTGAACTCGTTCGCCGACACCGTCGCCGCGAAGTTCCCGATGTACGTGGTCCGCGGCCTGGGCGGGGTGCTGTTCCTCGCCGGTGCGCTGATCATGTGCTACAACCTCTGGATGACCGTGCGCGCGCAGCCGAGAATCTCGGACGCGCCCGCCATGGCTCCGGCTGAATAGGGAGGGCTGGACTCATGGCTATCCTTGAAAAGCACAAGGTCCTGGAAAAGAACGCCACGCTGCTGCTGGTCTTCTCGTTCCTCGTGGTCACCATCGGCGGCATCGTCGAGATCGCGCCGCTGTTCTATCTGGAAAACACCATCGAGAAGGTCAAAGGCGTGCGGCCCTACTCGCCGCTGGAACTGGAGGGGCGCGACATCTACGTCCGCGAAGGCTGCTATGTCTGCCACAGCCAGATGATCCGGCCGATGCGCGACGAGGTCGAGCGCTACGGGCACTACTCGCTGGCCGCGGAATCGATGTACGACCATCCGTTCCAGTGGGGCTCGAAACGCACCGGGCCGGACCTGGCCCGCGTCGGCGGGCGGTACTCGGACGACTGGCACGTCGCGCATTTCATCGACCCGCAGTCGGTGGTGCCGGAATCGGTGATGCCGAAATACGGCTACCTGCTGAACACGCTGCTGGATGCCGAGCATACCGCCGAGCTGATGGCGACGCACCGGATGGTGGGCGTGCCCTACAGCGACGAGATGATCGAGGCTGCGCAGGCCGATTTCCGCGCCCAGGCCGACCCGGATGCCGACACCGACGGGCTGCTGGAACGCTATCCCGGCGCGGTGGTCAACAACTTTGACGGCGAACCGGGGATCAGCGAAATGGACGCGCTGATTGCCTACATGCAGATGCTCGGCACGCTGGTCGATTTCTCGACCTTCACGCCCGATCCGAGCCGGTGAGGAGGAGGGCACGATGACCTACAACATCCTCCGCGAAATCGCCGACAGCTGGGTCTTGCTGGCGCTTTTCGTCTTCTTCATCGGCGTCGTGATCTGGGCGTTCCGCCCCGGTTCGCGCGCGATCCACAAGGACACCGCCGACATCCCGTTCCGGCATGAGGACAAACCCGCCGACGAGGAGGCGCGGACATGAGCGCAGAAGACAAGAAGAACGAGCACGGCTTCGGCACGACCGGGCACCAGTGGGACGGGATCGAGGAGTGGAACAACCCGCTGCCGCGCTGGTGGGTCTGGACCTTCTATGCCACCTGCCTCTGGGGGCTGATCTACACCATCGCCTACCCGGCCTGGCCGCTGGTCGACCGGGCGACGGGCGGGTTCCTCGGATACTCGACCCGCGCCGAGGTGGCCGAGCAGATCGCCGCGGTCGAGACGCAGAACGCCGCGTTGCGCGATCAGCTTGCCGCGGCCGATCTGGCGGACGTGCTGGGCGACCCGTCGTCCGAACTGCACCGCTATGCGGTCAACGGCGGCGGTGCGGTGTTCCGCAACAACTGCTCGCAGTGCCACGGCACCGGCGGTGCGGGCGTGCAGGCCAGCGGCTATCCGAACCTGCTGGACGACGCCTGGCTTTGGGGCGGCACGATCGAAGAGATCGCCTATACCGTGACCCACGGCATCCGCAACGAACAGTCGCCTGACGCGCACTGGTCGGAAATGCCGGCCTTCGGGCGCGACGAGATCCTCGGCGACGAGGAAATCGCCCAGGTGGTGCACTACGTCCTGCAGATCTCGGGCCGGGAACACGACGCGGCGCTGGCCGAGCCGGGCGCCGAGGTCTACCTCGATCAGTGTTCGGGCTGTCACATGGAGGACGGCTCGGGCGACGCTAGCCAGGGCGCGCCGAACCTGACGGATGCGATCTGGCTGTACGGCGGTGACGCCGAGACGCTCACCGAGTCCATCGCCAATTCGCGCTTCGGCGTGATGCCGGCCTGGTCGGAAGACTACCGCGCTGCGGGCGGGCTCAGCCCGGCCGAGATCAACGCGGTGGCCGTCTACGTGCACACGCGCGGCGGCGGCCAGTAACGAAATCCCAAGGGCTTCGGCCCGAGGGGTGGGGGGGTGCCGGTCCTCGATCCTGTTCGCGCGTTTCTTCGGGACCGGCACCTCTTCCAGACCGCCGCGCCTTGCGCGGCGGTTCGGTCTATCCCATCGACGATCCCGCCCGCTTCTTGGCCGCGCGGCGGCTGTCGGTGACATAGCTCCAGATCGCGATGCCGCTCCAGGTCGCGATGTAGAGAAACCCCATCGCCACCATCAGCTGCCCCGGCACCGGGCCCACGTCGGCCCGTCGGAAAAGCTGTTCGGCGGTCTGCACCGGAAAGGGATGCACGGCCAGCTTGCCGGCATAGGCGATCGACTGGATGACCAGGATCCACAGGTAGTTCCGGCGAATCCTGCGCCCCACCGCGACGCTCAGGCCGATGTGGTAGCGCGGATACCAGTAATCCTCGGCCAGCGTCTTCTGCCAGTTCTCTTCCAGGTGCAGGTCGCCGTCATGCAGCATCGGCGCGAAAAAGTGGTTCTCCATCCACCGGCAGCGCGCCCGCC
Organism: Rhodobacter sp.; assembly: GCA_041627895.1. Classification (GTDB taxonomy): domain Bacteria; phylum Pseudomonadota; class Alphaproteobacteria; order Rhodobacterales; family Rhodobacteraceae; genus JBFKQC01. The sequence goes on along the minus strand of JBFKQC010000022.1, from coordinate 10,698 downwards.
AGACGTTGAAATAGCGATAGCGCCGCGCCTCGATCATCAGGAAGAAGATGACCAGGATGCCCACCAGCACCAGCGGCAGCGGCGAGGCGTCGGGCGAGGAAAACGCGATCGACAGCGCGATTCCCAGCGTCACCACCGCCCAGTTCGTCGTGGCGTCCAGGCGCTGGCGCCAAAGCGTCGAGCGATAGACCTCGCCGCGATAAAGGTGGCTGAGCGCAGTGATCTCCGCCGCGCTCAGCGACTTGCGTTCATTCTTGACCGCAGTGTCCGGCACCCCCCCGCGTCCCCTGCAACGTCATGTCGACAGCATTGCATGGCAGATGGGTCGCGGTCAAAGCCGCGCTGAGGTCACAGCTTGTCCGCGTTCCGCGCCTGGCGGCGTCCGAACAGCCGCAGCCTGCGGCGCGGGCGCGACGCTTGCTGGGTGCGATTGCCGCCGGGCGCGTCGGTGCGGGCGGCGATCATGAAAGCCTGTGCATAGGGGTTGATCATCGGTCTTCTCCGCAGAGATGGAATTGGTCTGCCTGCTATATTGATCGAAACGCCGATCCATGCGACTCAGGAATTCTTCCATTCGGTAAGTCAGGCTTACATATGTCGATCCGCTCGCTGCCCCCGCTCGCGCAGTTGCGCGCCTTCGCCGCGCTGGCCGAGGCGGGGGGAATCTCCGGCGCCGACCTGCTGTTGAACGTCAGCCATGCCGCGATCAGCCAGCAGGTCCGCGCGCTCGAGGCGCATCTCGGACTGAAGCTGGTCGAAAAGCAGGGCCGCGGGGTCGCGCTGACCGCCGAAGGCGCGCGGCTGGGGCGCGTGGTGTCCGACGGCTTCGGCGCGATGGCGCGCGAGGTCGAGGCGCTGACCGGCGCCGATGCCGACCGGCCGCTGCACGTCACCACCACGCCGATGTTCGCCTCGGGCTGGCTGATGCCGCGGATCGCCGATTTCCACGCCCGGCATCCCGAGACCGAACTGATGGTCAATCCCAGTCCCGGCCTCAGCGATCCTGCGCCGGGCGGTTTCGACCTGGCGATCCGTTATGGCCACGGCGACTGGCCGGGGCTCGAGGCCGAATTGCTGGTCGAGTCGGATTTCCTGGTCATGGCCGCGCGCAGGCTGATCGGCGACCGCCCGATCGACAGCCCGCGCGACCTGCTGGGCTATCCCTGGATGCAGGAGCTCGGCACCAACGAGGTCGCCGACTGGCTGGCCTCGCAGGGCGGGACCGAGGCGCGGGTCAAGAGCCTGACCCACCTGCCCGGCAACCTGCTGCTGGACGGGCTGCGTGCCGGGCAGGGCGTGGCCGCGACCAGCCGCACCTTCGTCGAGGCCGACATCGCCCGCGGCGACCTGCGCGTGCTGTTCACCGATGCCGATTCGGGCACCGGCTATTTCATCGTCACCCCGCCCGGCGTGCTGCGGCCCAAGGCCCGCGATTTCGTCCGCTGGCTGCGCCGCCAGGCCCGCAGCGGGGCGCGCGAGTCCACCGACGCAATACCGACGTAATACCGACGTTATACCGACGTGGAATTCCGGGCCGATTCCGGTACCCGGAAAGGTGCACGGGAATTACTTGATTCAGGTCAAGGTGCGGTTTCGCTGCACCTGCGAAACAGGGCCTGCAACAGGATCGCCGGAACGGAATCGCGCAATGTCATCGCCGGAATCGCCGTCGCTCTATGCCGCCCGCGAGCCGATCTTTCCGCGCCGCGTCAGCGGCCGCTTCCGCACGGCCAAATGGGCGATCATGGCCGTAACCCTCGGCATCTACTACCTTTCTCCCTGGATCCGCTGGGACCGGGGCCCCATTCTCCCTGACCAGGCGATCCTGGTCGACCTGGCCGGGCGCCGCTTCTTCTTCTTCTGGATCGAAATTTGGCCGCACGAGTTCTACTTCATCGCCGGACTTCTGATCATGGCGGGGCTCGGCCTGTTTCTCTTGACCTCCGCGCTGGGCCGGGTCTGGTGCGGCTATGCCTGCCCCCAGACCGTCTGGACGGACCTGTTCATCCTCACCGAACGCTGGATCGAGGGCGACCGCAATGCGCGTGTAAGGCTGTGGAAACAGGACTGGAATTTCCAGAAATGGCGGCTGCGCGCGACCAAGTGGGCGATCTGGGCGCTGATCGGCCTGGCGACCGGCGGCGCCTGGGTGTTCTACTTCACCGACGCGCCGACCCTGGCCGTCGACCTGGTGACCGGGCAGGCGCATCCGGTCGCCTACACGACGATGGCGATCCTGACGGCGACGACGGTGCTGTTCGGCGGCTTCGCGCGCGAGCAGGTCTGCATCTACATGTGCCCCTGGCCGCGGATTCAGGCGGCGATGATGGACGAGGACACGATCACCATCGCCTACCGCGAATGGCGGGGCGAGCCGCGCGGCAAGGGCAAGCGGCGCCGCGAAATCGCCGAAAGGGCGCAGGCCGACGCCTATGCCGCCGGCGACAAGCACGGCGGACGGTCGCCGGTCATGCCGGTGCCGGGGCGGTCCTCGGGCATCGGCGGGCCGATCCCCGACAAGGACGGATACGGCGACTGCATCGACTGCAACGCCTGCGTCAACGTCTGCCCGATGGGAATCGACATCCGCGACGGCCAGCAGATGGCCTGCATCACCTGCGGCCTGTGCATCGACGCCTGCGACGACGTGATGGACCGGATCGGCAAGCCGCGCGGCCTGATCGACTATCTGGCGCTGACCGACGAGAACCGCGAACGCGCCGGGCAGCCGACGAAGCCGGTGATCAGGCACATCCTGCGCCCGCGAACGATCCTTTACACGACGCTCTGGTCGCTGGTCGGCGTCGGGCTGCTGATCGCGCTTTTCATCCGCACCGAGATCGACGTCACCGTCGCGCCGATCCGCAACCCGGTCTACGTGACGATGTCGGACGGCTCGATCCGCAACGCCTACGACCTGCGGCTCAGAAACAAGCACGGCGAGGATCGCCCGTTCCGCATCACGGTCGGGGGCGACCCGGCGCTGCGGCTGGAAGTCGAAGGCTCGCCCTACGAGGCGGTCACCGTGCCCGCCGACGAGACCCGCCTGCAACGGGTCTACGTGATGGCGTCGAAGGACACGGACCCGGCGGGCGCCGAACGCACCGATGTCCGGTTCTGGGTCGAGGATCTGACGAATGGTGATAGGGTGCACAAGGACAGCGTCTTCAACGGAGCAGGCCAATGAACGGGGCACCTCTGACCGGCCGCAAGGTCTTTGTGATCACCGCCGCCGCATTCGGCGTGATCATCGCGGTCAACGTCACGATGGCGGTTCTGGCCGTCGGCACCTTCCCGGGGCTGGAGACGAAGAACAGCTACGTGGCCAGCCAGAAATTCGACGCCGACCGCGCCGCGCAGGTGGCGCTGGGCTGGCAGGTCGCCGCAGAGGTCGAGGCGGGCAAGTTGCGGCTGACGATCACCGATGCCGACGGCCGCCCGGTGGAACCCGCGACGCTTGCCGCGACGCTCGGCCGCGCGACCCATGTCGGCGAGGACACGGCCCCGGATTTCGCGTTCGACGGCGCCGCGCATGTCGCCGCCGCCGATCTGGCGCCCGGCAACTGGAACCTGCGCCTGGTGGCGACCGCCGCGGACGGCACCGAGTTCCGCCAGCGCGTGGTGATCTACGTGGACGATCCGGCGTGACCGCCGAGGCGCGGATATCGGCCTGCCCGGCCTGCGTCGCGGCCCCGGCCGCCACGTCGGCCGCAGGGACCGCGGCGGCCGGCGGCGACACGCTGCTGTTGTCGCTGCCGGAAATCCATTGCGCCGCCTGCATCTCGGGCGTCGAGCGGGCGCTGGCCGCGATGCCAGAGGTCCGGTCGGCGCGGGTCAACCTGACGCTCCGGCGTGCGACGATCGCTGCCGCCCCGGGAACCGCGGCCGCGGCGCTGGCCGAGCGGCTGACCGCGCAGGGCTGGGCGGCGCACGAACTGGACCCGGACACGCTGGCCGCCACGCAGACCGACCCGGTTGGCCGCGGGCTGTTGATGCGGCTCGGCGTTGCGGGCTTCGCGATGATGAACGTGATGCTCTTGTCGGTGGCGGTCTGGTCCGGCGCCACGGATGCGACGCGGGACCTGTTCCACTGGATCAGCGCCACGATCGCGATCCCGACGATCGCGTTTTCGGCGCAGCCGTTCTTTCGCAGCGCCTGGGGCGCGCTCCGGGCGGCGCGGCTGAACATGGATGTGCCGATCTCGCTGGCGATCCTGCTGGCCGCCGGGATGTCGGTCTACGAGACCGCGCAATCGGGCGCGCATGCCTATTTCGATGCGGCGCTGTCGCTGACCTTCTTCCTGCTCGCCGGGCGCTATCTCGACCACCGCACCCGCAGCCTGGCGCGGTCCGCCGCCGGCGAACTGGCCGCGCTGGAAGTGCCACGCGCGCTGAAGGTGGCCGGCGGGTCCGAGGCGCTGACCCCGGTTGCCGAGTTGGTGCCCGGCGATCTGGTGCGCGTTCTGCCGGGCGGCCGGGTGCCGGTCGACGGCGTGATCGAGGAGGGGACAAGCGAGATCGACCGCTCGTTGCTGACCGGCGAAAGCCTGCCGGTCGCCGCCGGCCCCGAAACACGGGTCAGCGCCGGCGAGGTCAACCTGACCGGCGCGCTGGCCGTGCGGGTCACGGCGGCGGGCGAGGACAGCACGCTGCACCGGCTTGCCGATCTGGTCGCGGTCGCCGAGACCACGCGGAACCGCTATACCTCGCTCGCCGACCGGGCGGCGCGGGTCTATGCGCCGGTGGTGCACCTGCTGGCGCTGGCCGCCTTCGCGGGCTGGGTCTGGGGCAGCGGCGACGTGCGGCTGTCGCTGAACATCGCGGTGGCCACGCTGATCATCACCTGCCCCTGCGCCCTGGGCCTCGCGGTGCCGGCGGTCACGACGGCGGCCAGCGGGCGGCTGTTCCGCCGGGGGCTGCTGATCAAGAGCGCCACCGCGCTCGAACGGCTGGCCGAGATCGACACGGTGGTCTTCGACAAGACCGGCACGCTGACCGAAGGGCGCCCGCAACTGGCCGAACCCGGTGGCCACGACCCGGCGGATCTGGCGCTGGCCGCTGCGCTGGGGCGCGGGTCGTCGCATCCGCTGGCCGCGGCGCTGGCGGCGATTTCCACCGACGCGATACCGACGCAATACCGACGTGATACCGACGTGGAAAATCCGCGCGAAATCCCGGGCTGCGGGGTCGAGGCGACGTGGCGCGGTCGGACCGTCCGGCTGGGCCGCGCGGGCTGGGTCGGCGCGGAGCCGGTGGAGGGCACCGCCACCTATCTGAGCCTCGGCGACCGGACGGTCGCCTTCCGCTTTACCGACAGCCTGCGCCACGGCGCGGCCGAGGCCGTCGCGGCGCTGAAGGCGCAGGGGAAATCGGTGATTCTGCTGTCCGGCGACCACCCGGCGGCCGTGGCCGACATCGCCGCGCGGGTCGGGATCGACGCCTTCGAGGCGGGCATGCTGCCGGACGAAAAGGTCAATCATGTCAATCGCCTGAAAGACGCCGGGCGGCGTGTGCTGATGGTCGGCGACGGGCTGAACGACACCGCGGCGCTGGCCGCCGCCCATGCCTCGATCTCGCCCGCCTCGGCGCTCGAAGCGACGCGGGTCGTCGCCGACGTCGTGCTGCTGGGGCAATCGCTGGCGCCGATCCCCGAGGCCGTGGCCACCGCACGCTCGGCGACCCGCCGGATTGTCGAGAACTTCGCCATCGCGGCGCTTTACAACGCCGTTGCGATCCCGGTGGCGCTGGCGGGCTTCGCCACCCCGCTCGCCGCCGCGCTGGCAATGTCCACCTCGTCGGTCTCGGTCACGCTCAATGCGCTGCGCCTGAGGTAAGCCTATGGAAGTGCTTGTCTTTCTGATCCCGATTTCGCTGTTCCTCGGCGGGCTGGGCCTTGCCGCCTTCTTCTGGACGCTGAAATCGAAGCAGTACGACGACCCCGAGGGCGACGCCCGGCGCATCCTGATGGACGATTACGACGACGCGCCGCCCGCATGATCGTGGCACGGACCGCGCCGGTATCTGCTAGGGTTTGCCGAATGACGGGAGGCCGGGATGCGCAGCTTTGACGAAATCCTTGATATCGCAGCCGAAAGGCATGGCGGGCGCGCGGCGCTGGAGGCCGGGCTGGAACCGCCGCTCGACCGCGACACGCTGGCCGCGATCCCCGACGACCGATGGTTGTCGCAGTTTTCCAGGAACGTGTTCAGCGCGGGCTTCAACTGGAAGGTCATCGAAAACAAGTGGCCGGGCTTCGAAGAGGCGTTCCACGGCTTCGACGTGGGCAAATGCGCGATGATGGACGACGCCTGGTTCGACGAGCTGATCCAGGACACCCGGATCGTGCGCCACGGCGCCAAGATCCAGTCGGTACGCGACAATGCCGCGTTTCTTCAGGACCTTGCCAGGCGGTCCGGGCATTCGGCGGGGCACGTGTTCGCGCATTGGCCGGCCGAGGATTACGTCGGCTTGCTGGCGCTCTTGAAGAAGGAGGGTTCGCGGCTTGGCGGCACGACCGGGCAATATGCGCTGCGGTTCATGGGGCTCGACAGCTTCATTCTAAGCCGCGACGTGGTCGCGCGGCTGATCGCCGAAGGGGTGATCGACAAGCCGCCGACCTCGAAGGGCGCGATGGCGAAGGTGCAGGCGGCGTTCGACGCCTGGCGTGCGCAGTCGGGCCGGTCGATGAAAGAGATCAGCCGCGTGCTGGCGATGTCGATCGGATAGCGGGTTCTCCGCGAAATCCCGGCCGCTCAATCCACCAGCGCGATCAGTTCCAGCACATGCGGGCCGAGCGCGTCCACCACCAGCGCGACGCCCCTGGCATTGGGGTGGATGCCGTCAGGCTGCATCAGCTCACCCAGCGCCGCGCCGCCCTCTGCGGCCCCGGCCAGCGGCGCGAGCAGGTTCTCGGCGTGCAGCACGCCGAAATCCCGGGCAAGCTCTGGATAGACCGCGTCGAATTCGCGCTTGTAGTCGGGGCCGTAATTGCCAGGTGCCTTCATGCCCACCAGCAGAACCGCAACGCCGGCCTTTCCGGCGGCGGTCAGGATGCCCGAGAGGTTCGCGCGCGCCTCGGCGGGGTCGATGCCGCGCAACATGTCGTTGCCGCCGAGTGCGACGATCAGCGCGTCGACCTCCGGCGTCAGAGTCCAGCCGACCCGCGCGAGCCCGCCGCGCGTGGTATCGCCGGACACGCCGGCATTCCGCAATTCGGCCCCGGCGCCGCGCGCGTCGAGCCACGCCTGCAACTGCGGCACCAGCCCGTCGGCCGGCGCCAGCCCGTAGCCTTGGGTCAGGCTGTCGCCGAGCGCGGCGATCGTCACCGGCCCGGCCGCCGCCGGACCCGCCGCGACCAGAACCGCAAGGCCGAGGTTGCGGATGACCCGCAATGCCCCATATGCCCTGTACCTGACCCGCCGAAGGACGTCCCGCATGACCGATCCCGTCGTCGCCCTCGACAATGCCCGCCTGTCGCTCGACGGCAATGCCGGGCGGGTCGACATCCTGAAGGGCATCACGCTGACCGTCGCGCGGGGCGAGACGCTGGGGCTGGTCGGGCCGTCGGGTTCGGGCAAGTCGAGCCTCCTCATGCTGGTCGGCGGGCTCGACCGCGCCACCGGCGGACAGGTCCGGGTGCTGGGCCGCGACCTGACGTCGATGGGCGAGGACGCGCTTGCCCGCTTCCGCCGCCATCATATGGGGGTCGTGTTCCAGTCCTTCCACCTGATTCCGACAATGACGGCGCTGGAAAACGTCGCCACGCCGCTGGAACTGGCCGGCGCGCCCGACGCGTTCGAGCGGGCAGAGGCGGAACTGGCCGCCATGGGGCTGGCGGGCCGGGCGCGGCACTACCCGGCGCAGTTGTCGGGCGGCGAGCAGCAGCGCGTGGCCCTGGCGCGTGCGGCGGCGCCGCGGCCCGAGATCCTGCTGGCCGATGAGCCCACGGGCAACCTGGACGGCAGCACCGGCCAGACCATCATGGACCTGCTGTTCGGGCTGCGCGACCGGCACGGCTCGACGCTGATCCTGGTGACCCACGCGCCCGACCTGACCGAGCGCTGCGACCGGGTCGTGCGGCTGGCCGACGGCAGGCTCGACGCCGAACCGGCCAGGGACGCCGCGGAATGAAAGTCGCTCTCCGCATCGCCCGGCGCGAGTTGCGGGGCGGGCTGGGCGGATTCCGCGTGTTCCTCGCCTGCCTGGCGCTTGGCGTCGCCGCCATCGCCGCGGTGGGCAGCGTGCGCACCGCGATCGAGCAGGGGCTGGACCGCGAGGGCGCGGTGATCCTGGGCGGCGATGCCGAGATCCAGTTGACCTACCGCTTCGCCGATCCGGACGAGCGGGCCTGGATGGAAGGCGCGGCAGAGGCGGTCAGCGAGATCGTCGACTTCCGCTCGATGGCCGTGGCCGATGCGGGCGGCCGCACCGAGCGCGGGCTGACCCAGGTCAAGGGCGTGGACGCGGGGTATCCGCTCTACGGCGAAGTCGTGCTTGATCCCGCGATGCCGTTGGCCGAGGCGCTGGCGGGGCAGGGCGGGCGGCCAGGCGCCGTCATGGACCCGGTGCTGATCGCGCGGCTCGGGATTGCCGCGGGCCATGCATTCCGGCTGGGCACGCAGGACTTCGTGCTGATGGCGGCGCTGGAACGCGAACCGGACGGCGCGGCCGCCGGGTTCGGCCTGGGCCCGCGGACGCTGGTGGCGACCGAGGCGCTGGCGGCGTCCGGGCTGCTGGCGCCGGGCACGCTTTATAAATCCGCCTACCGGATGCGGTTGCCGCCCGGCAGCGACCTGTCGCGTCTCGAGGCGAGGGCCGCAGAGGCGCTGAGCGGCGCAGGCATGCGCTGGCGGGATGCGCGCAACGGCGCGCCGGGCATCGCCGAGTTCGTCGAGCGGCTGGGCAGTTTCCTGGTTCTCGTCGGGCTTGCCGGACTGGCCGTGGGCGGGGTCGGGGTGTCGGCGGCGGTGCGCGCCTACCTCGACGAGAAGACCGCGGTGATCGCCACGCTGAAGACCCTCGGCGCCGAGACGCGGACGATCTTTCTGGCCTACGCCCTGCAGGTCGGCGCGCTGACGCTGGTCGGCGTCGTGCTGGGCCTTGCGCTGGGCGCGCTGGTGCCGCTGGCGGTGGCGCCGCTGATCGAGGCGCGGCTGCCCGTGCCGGCGGTGTTCGGCGTGCATGCAAGGCCGCTGGCCGAGGCGGCGCTCTACGGCGTGCTGGCGGCGGCGCTGTTCACGCTCTGGCCGCTGGCGCGGACCGAAGAGGTGCGCGCGGCGGCGCTGTACCGCGAGGCGGCGACCGGGGGCTGGCACCGGCCGCGGCCGCGCTATGTGATCGCCTCGGCGCTGATCCTCGCCGGACTGGTCGGCGCGGCGGCCTGGCTGTCGGGGCTGGCGCGGCTGACGTTCTGGTCGGCACTGGGGCTCGGCTGGGCCTTCGTCGTGCTGCTGGGTGTCGCCTGGGCGCTCAGGCGGCTGGCGCGGCGGCTGGCCCGCGCCCGGCGCCTGCGCGGCAGAAGCGCGCTGCGCATGGCGCTCGGCTCGGTGGGCGGGCCGGGCAGCGAGGCAGGCTCGGTCGTGCTGTCGCTGGGGCTGGGTCTGACGGTGCTGGCGGCGGTCGGGCAGATCGACGCGAACCTGCGCGGCGCCATCGCGCGCGACCTGCCCGAGGTGGCGCCGAGCTATTTCGTGGTCGACATCCAGACCGACCAGCTCGACGGCTTCGTGGCGCGGCTGGGCGGCGATCCGGGGGTGAAACGGGTCGAGACCGCGCCGATGCTGCGCGGCGTGATCACCCGGATCAACGGGCGCCCGGCCGAAGAGGTCGCGGGCCACCACTGGGTGATCCATGGCGACCGCGGCATCACCTATTCCGCCCTGCCGCCGCCCGGCACCGAGATCACCGCGGGCGCGTGGTGGCCCGAGGATTATGCCGGCCCGCCGCTGGTGAGCTTCGCCGCAGAGGAGGCGGCCGAGATGGGGCTTTCGTTGCGCGACCGGATCACGATCAACGTGCTCGGGCGCGACATCGAGGCGGAAATCGCGTCGTTCCGCAACGTGGATTTCTCGACCGCCGGAATCGGCTTCGTGCTGTCGCTGAACCCGGGCGCGCTGGCCGGCGCGCCGCATACCCATATCGCCACGATCTATGCCGATGTCGACCGCGAGGCGGAGCTGCTGCGCGATCTTGGTGCGGTGTATCCGAACATCACGCTGATCCGGGTCCGCGACGCGATCGAGCGGGTCAGCGAGGTGCTGGCCGGGATCGCCGCGGCCACGACCTATGGCGCGCTGGCGACCCTGGTGACCGGGCTGATCGTGCTGATCGGTGCGGCGGCCGCGGGCGAACGCGCGCGGACCTACGAGGCGGCGATCCTGAAGACGCTGGGTGCGACACGGGCCGCGGTGCTGGCGAACTTCGCGCTGCGCTCGGCGCTCTTCGGGCTGGCCGCCGGGCTGGTGGCGATCGCCGCGGGCGGCCTGGCGGGCTGGGGGGTGACGACCTTCGTGATGGAAACCGATTTCCGGTTCGAGCCGGTCTCGGCCCTGGCCATCGTCACGGGCGGCGTTCTGACGACGCTCGCTGCCGGGCTGGCGTTTGCCTGGCGCCCGCTGGCGGCACGGCCGGCACGGGTGCTGCGGGCGAGCGAGTAGCGGGGTTTCGGATCGGCTTTGCCGATCCGATCCGGGGGGGGGG
>JBFKQC010000021.1:0-51681 GCA_041627895.1 Rhodobacter sp. | reverse complement strand
GGATGCGGCGGTGGCAAGGCCCGTCGACGGGCCTTGCGCGCGGGCGTTGCGGCACGCCCGCCCGGCGCGCGCTGCTCAGGCCCGGCCGAGCTTGGCCAGCCGCGCCGCCCGGAGCCGGGCGAAATCGTCGCCGGCATGGTAGCTCGACCGCGTGAGCGGTGTCGCCGAGACCATCAGGAAGCCCTTGCCGTAGGCCGCCTTCTCGTAGCCCGCGAATTCCTCGGGCGTCACGAAACGGTCGACGCGGTGGTGTTTCGGCGTCGGCTGCAGGTATTGACCGATGGTCAGGAAATCCACGTCCGCCGCGCGCATGTCGTCCATCACCTGTGCGACCTGCTGGCGGTCCTCGCCGAGGCCGACCATGATCCCGGACTTGGTGAACATCGCCGGATCCAGTTCCTTGACCCGCTGCAACAGCCGCAACGAGTGGAAATACCGCGCGCCGGGCCGGACCTCGGGGTAGAGCCCGGGCACGGTTTCCAGGTTGTGGTTGAAGACGTCGGGCCGCGCCTCGACCACCGTTTCCAGCACTTCGGGCGCGCATTTCAGGAAATCCGGCGTCAGGATTTCGATCGTCGTGCCGGGCGCGCGCTTGCGGATCGCGCGGATCGTCATCGCGAAATGCTCGGCGCCGCCGTCTTCGAGGTCGTCGCGGTCGACGGAGGTGACGACGACATGGTTCAGCCCCAGCCTGGCCACCGCATCCGCAACGCGGCCCGGCTCGAACACGTCCAGCGTATCGGGCCGGCCCGTGGCGACGTTGCAGAAGGTGCAGCCGCGGGTGCAGATCTCGCCCATGATCATCATCGTGGCGTGGCCCTGCGACCAGCATTCGCCGACGTTCGGACAGCCGGCCTCTTCGCAGACCGTCACCAGGCGGTGCTCGCGGATCACCTCTCGCGTCAGCTTGTAGCCCGGCGAGGTCGGCGCCTTGACGCGGATCCAGCCGGGTTTCCTCGGCTGGGCATTGTCCGCCCGGTGCGCCTTTTCGGGGTGCCGTTCGGACGGGATTTTCAGGTCGCGGGGGCTCATCGGCCGGCTCCTTGTCGCTTGCCCATGAAATAGCGGAGCGGCCGGCGATTGTCTAACGTCGCCGTCGCAGGACCGCATTGCGGCACATGCATGGCGGCCGGCGCCATTCCGCCCGGCGGGCAGCGCCGGCCGGGCACGATTGACCGGGATCAAGGCATTCCCGGCAAGGCCCCGCTATCATTGTGTTTTCAGGGAGGTTGCGATGATCGGGCTATGGCGAATTGTTCCGATAGGCGGGTTGGTTCTGTCGTCCGCCGCGATGGCGGCGGACGTGGCGACGACGTTCGATGTGGGCGACGATTTCGCCGCGTCGGGAAACCGGGTTTTCGTGGCCGAGGACAATGGCGGCGTCATCGAGATGCATCTGGTGTCCGAACCGCACCGGGCGCCCTACAGGATCGGCTCGGGCTATGACGAGGGCGGCGACCGGATTGCCGCCGACGGCGATCTGCTGTTCGTGGCCGAGGACAATGGCGGCCGGGTGGAATATTTCAACCTGCGGACAGGCGGTTATTGGCAGGTTCTGCTGGAACGATCGGATTTCGACGTCGGCGACGGGCTCGCCGCCGGGCAGGGTCTGCTTTACGTGGCCGAGGACAATGGCGGTCTGGTCCGGACCTACGAGATCGCGACCGGCCTGCCGGGACGCTGGTTCGAGACCAGTTACGATTCCGGCGACCGGGTCGCGGCGGCGGGGCCGCTGTTTCTTGTGGCCGAGGACAATGGCGGAACCATCGAGGTCTACAACGCGCTGCAGGACTGGAGCGTCCCGCGCGCGGTTCCCAGCGGGTTCGACCGGGACGACGGGCTTGGCGCCTACATCCTCGGGATCGACGGGCTGCAACTGGTGATCTGCGTCGCCGAGGATAACGGCGGGCATGTCCGCTGCGACGCCCATGACATGGGCCAGTTCCTCTATTGAGCCGCGGGGACGGCCCGATCGGCGCGGCGCCCGGCGTGTCCGCCGAAGAACCGCGCCGCCTGCGCCGGGCGCAGGAATACCTGCGGCCCATCGTCTATGGCGGCAATGACGGGATCGTCACGACCTTCGCCATCGTCGCCGGGTTCGCGGGCGCCCAGGCCGAGGGCGCGGCCGAGATCGGGGTGCTGGCGGTCTTCGTCTTCTGCATGGCGAACCTGCTGGCCGACGCGGTGTCGATGGGGCTGGGAGAATTCCTGTCGGGGCGGTCGCAGCGCGATCTGTACCGCGCCGAGCACGGCCGCGAATTGCGCCGGATCGAGGCCGGGACCGCGGCGGACCGCGGCGGGCTGCAGGCGATCCTGGTCGAGCGCGGGCTGAGCGAGGGCGACGCCGCCGAGGCGGCCGCGATCCTGCACCGCAGCCCGCGGCTGGCGGCCGATCTGCGGCTGGTCTACGCGCTGAACATCCCCGACCCCGAAGGCACCAGCCCGGCGGCGAACGGGCTGACCACGTTCGCAAGCTTCGTCGGACTGGGGATCGTGCCGCTGCTGCCCTACTTCGTGTTGCCGCCCGACCCGGTCGCGTTCCGGCTGTCGATTCTGGCGACCTTCGGCGCGCTTGCCGCGCTGGGCCTGCTGCGCTGGTGGGCGACGCGCGAGAACCTGATGCGGTCGGTGGCCGAGACCGTGCTGGTGGGCGGCCTCTGCGCGCTGGTGGCCTATCTGGTCGGCGCCGTGATCGCCGGCGGGCTCGCCGGCTAGAGCGATTTCCAGCCGGGCCGATCCGGCGAAGCGTCGCGCAATTGCGCCCGGCAAACGGGATAGGGCGCGTTCCGTGAATCGACGAACGCGGAATGTGTTCTAGCCGATCAGCGCGCCGCCCGCGCCAAGTTCGCGATAGTGCCGCGCCAGGCGCTGCAAGGCGATCTTCAGCACGATCTTGCCCGAGCGCGCGGACCAGCCCATGCGCTTTTCGGCCTGCTCCATGCCTTCGAGGAAGCAGCAGCAGCGCAGCACCATGTCGCCGAGGCCGGGGCCGAGATCCTGCAGCGCGCGGGTGACGCGCCCGCGCGCGGCGTCCGGCCCGGTCCCGGGACCGCCGCCCTGGCCGAACCCGCCGCGGTCGCCGCCGGTCAGGAAACGGTCCCAGTTCTGCGCCACGCGGGGGCCCATCTGCGCCAGTTCGAAATCCTCGCGCAGCCGCTCGGCCGCCGCCACCAGATCGTCGGTCAGAAACGGCTTGCCGTCCTTGCACCTGCGCCGCGCCAACAGCGCAACGGGGCTTTCGATCACGTTGTAGCGGATCCGCCTGCCGGTGCGCGCCGCGCCCTGTTCGATGTCGCGCTGTCCCCAGTTGCGGTGCTGCTCGCCGAAGGCCGCCGGCGCCTCGGCGAAGCCCTGCTTTTCGGCCTCGCGTTCGGCCAGCAGCCGCTTCAGCGCGGCGCGGCCCACCTGCGACAGCGTGTAGCGCGCGACCTTGCCCCTGGTCGCGCCCTCGATCCAGTCCTTGACGACGAAGGCCTCGGCCACCTCGCGGTCCAGAACCGCGGTGCGCACGGTGCGCCCGTCGGGCAGTTCGCGCACCACGACGGCCTTTTCCATCACCGGCGCGATCGCCAGGCAGGCGTCGGGCTCGGCCAGGCGGCGCAGGATGCGCCGGGCTTCCAGGTTGATCCGGGCTTCGTCGGGCAGGCTGTTGATCGGATTGCGAAATTGTGCGGTCATATCGGCTCTGTCGTTATGTGAATGGGTCCTGGCCCGCCGGGCCGCCTGGGCCAGCCGGTCGAACGCGCTGTCCCAAAGCGGGTCGTCCCGGCGGCTTTCGTTGCGCTGCACCTGGCGCAGCACGGTCGAGGCGTGACAGCCGGCATCGCGCGCCAGGTCCCGGATCGAACGCCCGTCCTCGGTGTGCACCAGGTATCGGCGCACATCGTCGGGCAGCCATGGCGGATAGCCCGATTGTCCCTCGCAAAGGATGTCTCCAGTCGTCATGCCGGACGCCTTGCTGCTGGTGAACTCGTGCCGGGTCGGTTGCGGCGGCGCGGATCATGCAAATGACCGCGGTGCCGGACGCCCGTTCGAAACAACTTAGAGGCGAGAAAGTTTCTATTTGGTTAAAATTCACCGAAAATTCACGGCTTTGTCCTCAAGACGTAAACAACGCCTTAATCTTCCGTTCGGAAACAGCTCTTTCGCGCAACGGCGGGCCGGTCCGGTCATTGTTTTAGCCGCCCGAATGCAACCGCAAGGAGCTGCCGATGTCCGATCCGATTTCCTTTGTCCATGCGTTGCGCCGCCCGCGCCTGCTGATCCGCGCCGCGATGCACGGGATCGACGACTACCGGCGCGAGCGCATGCTGAAGCGGCTGACCAAGGCGCCGGCGCTGCCCGGGCCGCGGGCCGCGGTCACGTCGCTGCTGAGCGTCGAGGAAGCGCTGCAAAGCGCGCGCCGCCGCGGCGACGCGACCTATAACCCGGCGCGCCATGTCGAGGTGATGATCGCGCTTCTGGCGGAAGCGCGGGCGCTGGCGCAGCCGGGGCTCGGCGCCTGAACCTCAGATGAAGCTGTCCGGCATCTCGGCCTTCTTGCGCGCGACGAAATCGGTCAGCGCCTCGTTGACCGCCGGGTCGAGCGCCGGCTGCTGGTAGTCGCGCAACAGCTTGGCCACACGCTCGGCGGCGAGCGCCTGGGTGTCGCGCGCGCCCTCTTCGGCCCAGGTCTCGAACGGCTTGTAATCCAGCAGGTTCGAGCGCCAGAAGGCGGACTTGAAATTGGCCTGGGTGTGCGCGCAGCCCAGATAGTGCCCGCCCGGCCCGACCTCGCGGATCGCGTCCATCGCCTGGGAATTCTCGTCCACCGCGACGCCCTCGGCCAGCTTGTGCAGGATGCCGAGTTGATCGGCGTCCATCACGAATTTCTCGTAGGACGACACCAGCCCGCCCTCGAGCCAGCCGCAGGCATGCAGCATGAAGTTGACGCCGCTCAGAAGCGCTGTGTTCAGCGAGTTCGCGGTCTCGTAGGCGGCCTGGGCATCCGGCAGCTTCGAGCCGCAGAACGAGCCGCCGGAGCGGTAGGGCAGATTCAACCTGCGCGCGAGTTGCCCGGCGCCATAGGTGATCTGGCTCGCCTCGGGCGTGCCGAAGGTGGGCGCGCCCGAGTTCATGTCGATCGAGGTCACGAAGGCGCCGAAGATCACCGGCGCGCCGGGGCGGACAAGCTGCGAATAGGCGACGCCCGCGAGCACCTCGGCCAGAACCTGGGTCAGCGTGCCGGCCACCGAGACCGGCGCCATCGCGCCGCCGACGATGAAGGGCGACACGATCGCGGCCTGGTTCGCCGCCGCGTAGACCTCGAGCGCGCCCATCATCACCGAATCGAAGGTCAGCGGAGAGTTGATGTTGACCAGCGAGGTCATCACGGTGCGGTCGCCGAGCGGGCCGAAGAGGATTTCCGCCATCTCGACCGAATCCTGCGCCCGGCTGGGTTCGGTGACGGACCCCATGAACGGCTTGTCGGAAAGCGTCATGTGCGCCAGCAGCATGTCGAGGTGGCGCTTGTTCACCGCAACGTCGGTCGGCTCGCAGACCGTGCCGCCGGAGTGGTGCAGCCACTTCGACATGTAGCCGAGTTTCACGAACTTGCGGAAATCCTCGATCGTGGCATAGCGCCGACCGCCAGCCTCGTCGCGCACGAAGGGCGGCCCGTAGACCGGGGCAAGGACCAGCGAGCGGCCGCCGATCTCGACGTTGCGGTCCGGGTTGCGGGCATGTTGCGTGAACCGCGCGGGCGCCGTGGCGCAAAGCTGGCGGGCCAGGCCGCGCGGGATGTGCACGCGCTCGCCCTGCACGTCGGCGCCGGCATCCTTCCAGCGCTTCAGCGCGCCGGGGTTCTCGACGAAGTTGACGCCGATTTCCTCCAGCACCGTCTCGGCGTTGGCTTCGATGATCTCCAGCGCCTCTTCGGTCAGGATCTCGAAATTCGGGATGTTGCGCTCGATGAACCGGGCGCTTTCGATGCTGACCGCCGTGCGCTCGGCGCGGCGCGCAGCCCCGCCGCCGCCCCGCGCCCTGCGCCGCGCTTCCAGATCTGCCATGGTCGGACCTCCGAAACAGTTGCGGCGGTCATAGCCAAAACCGGGTCGGGGCCGTCATCGATTTGCGTCAGTTGAGAAGCGAAAGCGACACCGGCGCCGTGCGGCGGGCTATGCCGCGCGCCTGACGGCTGCCCCGAGGTTGTCGTTCGCGGCCTGCATCGGTCCCGGCGGCGGCGTCGCGACCGGGCGGGCGGCCAGCGCCTGCCGGCGCCCGCCGGCGATCAGGCGGACCGACAACGCCAGCCCCAGCACCGAGACCGCAGCCAGAAGCGTCAGCGTCCAGGTCCCGACCGCGGCGACCTGCGCCCTTGCGTCGGCGAGACCGGTCAGCAGCTGGCCGATGCCGAAGAAGAACATGGCCGCCAGCACTACGGCGAGGCCCATCGCCACCGTGTCGAAGCCGCGCGAATGCGCCGCGCGCGCCGAACGCGACAGCCGGAATGCCAGGGAAAAGGCGACGAGCGCCGCCAGCGAGATTGCCGCACCGATCAGGATGTTCATGTCCGCCCTCTGGGACAAGGCGCAGCGAAGCTGGCATCCGACGGAATGCCCCGCCCATGCGCCGATGCCCGCGCAAATAGGATATGCTGTGCACCTGCGGAAGGGGCCCGCGAAAATATTCCGCGGCCGTGGCGGCTGCGCCAAGGCGCCCCGGGGCGGCGATTGAGACCCGTCAGGGCGCGCTGCGGCGGGGCATGCGGGACTGGCGGTCGACCCGGCAGGAGGAACGGCGACGGACCTGAAAGGCAAACGCAATGGATTGATGGGCGTGACCGGCGGCGCGCGCGTCGTCGCGGGGCTCGGCGGGTTCGTCGTGCTGCATCCGCTGCCGCCGGCGGTCTTCCTGAGGTTCGCGTTTTGGAGTCCCGGCGCGGTGCTGGTCAACCCGTTCACTGGACAGCGCGGGGCGGACATTTGCATTCCGGCGACGAGGCCGCGCCCTGTGTCACGCGGCAACGGCCGCGCCAGGCGCAGGCCCGGCTGTTTGTGCCCCAGGCCTGTCTTGCGCCCGGCCCGGCGCGACGGGCCTTGCGCCGCCCCTTCCCCGCACCTAAACCGCGGGGCCATGAGCACCCACGAACGCCTTCTGATCGTCGATTTCGGCAGCCAGGTCACACAGCTTATCGCGCGCCGGCTGCGCGAGTTGAACGTCTATTGCGAGATCCACCCCTGCCAGAACGTCACCGACGCCTTTCTGCGCGACTTCGCGCCCCGGGCGGTGATCCTCTCGGGCGGGCCCGCCAGCGTGCTCGACCCCGGTTCGCCCCGCCCGCCCGAAAGCCTCTTCGACATGGGCATCCCGATCCTGGGCATCTGCTATGGCCAGCAGGTGATGGTCGAAATGCTGGACGGCAAGGTCGAGCGCGGCCAGGGCACCGCCGAATTCGGCCGCGCCTATATCGCGCCCAAGGGGAAATCGCGCCTGCTGGAAGGCTGGTTCCATGCGGGCGACGAGCAGGTCTGGATGAGCCATGGCGACCACGTGGCCAGGCTGCCGGCGGGCTTCGAGGTTCATGCGACCTCGCCCAACGCGCCGTTCGCGGTGATCGGCAACGCGGCGGCGCAATGCTGGGGCGTGCAGTTCCACCCCGAAGTGCACCACACGCCGGGCGGCTCCACGCTGTTGGCGAATTTCATCCGGCTGGCGGGCTTCACCGGCGACTGGACCATGGGCGCCTACCGCGAAGAGGCGATCGCGCGGATCCGCGAGCAGGTCGGCGACAAGCGGGTGATCTGCGGCCTCTCGGGCGGCGTCGACAGCTCCGTCGCGGCGGTGCTGATCCACGAGGCGATCGGCGATCAATTGACCTGCGTCTTCGTCGATCACGGGCTGTTGCGGCAAGGCGAGGCCGAAGAGGTGGTCGCGATGTTCCGCGACCACTACAACATCCCGCTGATCCATGCGGACGAATCCGAGCGGTTCCTGGGCGAGCTCGACGGCGTCAGCGACCCCGAGATCAAGCGCAAGACCATCGGGCGGCTGTTCATCGACGTCTTTCAGAAGCACGCGGGCGAGTTCGGCGGCGCCGAGTTCCTGGCGCAGGGCACACTGTATCCGGACGTGATCGAATCGGTTTCGTTCAGCGGCGGGCCCTCGGTGACGATCAAGTCGCACCACAATGTCGGCGGCTTGCCCGCGAAGATGGGGCTGAAGCTGGTGGAGCCCTTGCGCGAGCTCTTCAAGGACGAGGTGCGCGCGCTGGGGCACGAATTGGGCCTGCCGGATCACTTCATCGGCCGGCATCCGTTCCCCGGCCCCGGCCTGGCGATCCGCTGTCCCGGCGAGATCACCCGGGACAAGCTGGAAATCCTGCGCAAGGCCGATCACGTCTATATCGACCAGATCCGCCGCCACGGGCTCTATGATGCGATCTGGCAGGCCTTCGTGGCGCTCTTGCCGGTGCGCACGGTGGGCGTGATGGGCGACGGGCGGACCTATGACTATGCCTGCGCCCTGCGCGCGGTGACCAGCGTCGACGGGATGACGGCGGATTACTATCCGTTCAGCCACGCCTTCCTGGGCGAGACCGCGACGCGGATCATCAACGAGGTTCCGGGGATCAACCGCGTGACCTACGACATCACCTCGAAGCCGCCGGGCACCATCGAGTGGGAGTGACCCGCTGGCTGCGCCGGCTGGCCGTTGCGGCGCTGGTCTATGCCGCGGTCGCGGTCGGCGCGCTGGTCGGGTTCGTTCAGCTTTACGGGGCGCCGGTGGAATTGCCGCGGGGCGCGACGGTGATCGTGCTGTCGGGCGGCCAGCGCGACGACGGAACGATGGGCGCGCATACCGCACGGCGGGTGACGGCGGCGGTCGCGGCGTTTCACCAGGCCGGGGCCGCGCGGCTTGTCGTCACCGGAACGGGCGTCGGGCACAAGCCGCTGGACGTGGCGATTCCGATGGCCGAGGCGGCCGCGGCGGCGGGCGTGCCGCGGGACCGCATCCTGATCGAGCCGCGCGCCCGCTCGACCCTGCAGAACGCGCTGTTCAGCGCCGATCTGCTCGGCCCCGATCCGGGCCCGGTGATCCTGGTGACGAACCGCTTCCACCTGCCGCGCGCCTGGGCCAGCTTTCGCTGGGCGGGGCTGGGCAGGCTGACGCCCTATCCCGCGGACACCGCGGGCGAGCACTGGCGCCACCTCGGGTTTCGCGTGCTGCTGACCGAGGTGGCCAAGATCGCGGTGAACGCCGGCCGGATGGCGCTGGCGGGCGGGCTGTCGGCGCTGGGTGTCGGCGACGCGGCGCTGGAGCCGATGCTGCGCTGAGCGGCAGGGCGGGCATCGCAGGGTGCGGCCGTGACGGATGTTCAAGACGCGAGACCGGCGCCCGCGCTGCCGATTTTCGACCCGCTCGGCGGGAAGGTCCGCTATGCTGCGCGGCAACGCAACAGCCGCAGGCCCCGCACCATGACCCGAACCGCCCTCGCCGTTCTTGCCTGTCTCGCCGCCCTGCCCGCGCTGGCGGAGCCGAGTTACTGGCGCGTCGCCGGCGTCGCCGCCGACGATACGCTGAACGTGCGCGCCGGGCCTTCGGCGGCGAGCGAGGATATCGGTGACTTGCCGCCGGATCAGCGCGGGATCGAAATCGCCGGCACCGATGCCACGGGCGACTGGGGCCGGATCGTCTGGCAGGAGGGCACGGGCTGGATCGCGATGCGGTACCTCGCCCCCGACCCGGTGCAGCCGATCGCAGGCACCGCGCTGCCCGCCGGGCTGATGTGCGCCGGGACCGAGCCGTTCTGGTCGATGCAGGTCTCGGCCGGGTCCGCCACCTTCTCGGACATCTCCGGCGCGGCCGTGGCGATGGGCCTGCAGGGCGCCCGCGTGGCCGAGGGGCGCGGGGCGTTCCCGGTGCAGCTTGGCCATGCTGGGCCGGACGGGTCGAGCGCGGCGCTGATCCGGCCCGGAAGCTGCAGCGACGGGATGAGCGACCGGGACTATCCCTGGCTGGTCGACCTGCTGATCAACACCGCCGCGGGCGGGCGCTATCTGACCGGCTGCTGCCACCTGCCGCTGGAGACCGGGTTTCACTGAGCGCCTTGCCTCCGCCGCCGCGCCGCTATAGCGCTCGGCGCATGACGACCCTCAGCCCCCTGCCCGTCGCCGACGCGGCCCGCCGCCCCGCAGCAGGGCGCGACGCCCGGTGATGACCGAGGGCCACCCGATGCGCGCCGCGGTCTGGATGATCGGCGCCATCGTGTCCTTCTCTTCGATGGCGATCGCCGGGCGCGCGCTGGCCGGCATCCACGACACGTTCGAGATCATGACCTACCGTTCGCTGGTGGGCATCGCCATCGTCGTGGGCGTCGCGGCCTGGGCCGGCACGCTCGGCCAGATCACCCGGCGCAGCCTGCATCTGCACGCGATCCGCAACATCTGCCACTTCGCGGGTCAGAACCTGTGGTTCTTCGCGGTCACCGCGGCGCCGCTGGCACAGGTCTTCGCGCTGGAATTCACCACGCCGATCTGGGCGATGCTGATGGCGCCGTTCCTGCTGGGCGAGCGGCTGACGCGGATCCGCGCGCTGTCGGCGCTGATCGGATTCGCCGGGATCCTGATGGTGGCGCGGCCCGGCACCGGGATCGAGCCCGGCGCAGGCCTGGTGGCCGCAGGGCTCGCCGCCATCGGATTCGCCGGCTCTGCGATCTTCACCCGGCTGCTGACCCGGACCGAGACGATCACCTGCATCCTCTTCTACCTGACCGTGATGCAGGCCGTCTTCGGGCTGATCACCGCCGGACACGACGGCGATATCGCGCTGCCGACGGCGGTGTCGCTGCCCTGGCTGGCGCTGGTCGGCCTGGCCGGGCTGCTGGCGCATTTCTGCATGACAAAGGCGCTCGGCCTCGCGCCCGCTGCGGTTGTCCTGCCGATAGATTTCGCGAGACTGCCGATCATCGCATTGGTAGGAATGGCTTTTTACGCCGAACCGCTGGAATGGTGGGTGCTTGCGGGGGCCGCGGTGATCTTCGCCGCGAACTACATGAACATAAGAACCGAGGCCCGCGGGTTCGCCGCAAGGTGACGGCTTTGCAACGGTTGCCCAGTATCACATATGTGACGTGAGGTCATGATTTGACGCGCCGTGAAGCACACCGATAGGGTGTGCGCCGACTGGGCATCATGGTTGGGGAAGAGACATGATCAGAGTTTGCGCTGCGGCAGGTCTTGCCGCGCTTATTGCAGGTTCCGCGCTTGCCGGCGGCGTCGATCGTTCGGGGCAGCCGATCGGCGCGCTGTTCGAGCCGGGCAACTACGTCGAGTTCTCGTTCAGTTCGGTGAACGCGACCGTGTCGGGCACGCAGCTTCTGCCCGCGCCGGGCGTCGCCGGCAGTTCGTCGGGCGACATGGTCAACAGCGCCGGCTATGCCGGCATGGCGCTGAAATTCGCGGTGTCCGACGCGCTGGACGTCGCGCTGATCTATGACGAGCCCTACGGCGCGTCGGTCACGTATCCGACGGGCACCGGGTATTTCGCGGGCGGCTCGGTCGCGAAGCTGAACACGACCGCGCTGACCGGCATCGCGCGGTACCGCTTCGGCGAGAACTTCAGCGTCCATGCCGGGGTGCGGCACCAGACCTTCGGCGCGACGGCGCTGATACCCTTCGTCGCCGGCTACAGCGGCATCGCGTCTTCGGACGATGACTTTGGCTATCTGGTCGGCGCGGCCTACGAGCGGCCCGACATCGCGCTGCGCGTCGCGCTGACCTACAATTCGAAGATCGAGCACAACATGGCCACGACCGAAACCTTCGGTCCGAGCCCCGCGATGCTGTCGACCACCACGGTCGAGACGCCGCAGTCGGTCAACCTCGACTTCCAGACCGGCATCGCCCAGGACACGCTGCTGTTCGGCGGCGTCCGCTGGGTCCAGTGGAGCGACTTCGTGATCTCGCCCGCGGCCTATACCGGGTTGGTCGGGGCGCCGCTGGTGTCGTTCGCCGACGACACGATCACCTATACCGTGGGCGTCGGGCGGCGGCTGAACGAGAACTGGTCGATCGCCGGCACCGTCACGCACGAGCCGGCGACGGGCGGGCTGAAGTCGAACCTCGCCCCCACCGACGGCCGGTCCGCCGTGGGCGTGGGCGTGACCTACCGGCAGGACGATTTCCGCCTGACCGCCGGCGTGCAGCACATCTGGATCGGCGATGCGACGACGGCGGCCTTCGGCTTTCCGGCGGGCGATTTCTCGGGCAACACCGCGGTGGCCTTCGGCCTGAAGGCCGGCTTCAACTTCTGAGGCGGACGCATCCGCGCACGGAACCCCGCCCCGCAAGGGCGGGGTTTTGCGTTGCCGCAGCTTTCGGGTCGCCGATCCGGCGCCGAAGCGCTAGCCAGTGGCAATGGACACGCAAAAGACCCTTTCCGGCCGCGCCTGGGCCGAGCTGATCCTGTTGAGCCTGATCTGGGGCGGCTCGTTCCTGGCGATCCGGATCGCGCTGGACGAGATCGGTTTCGTCACCTCGGTCGCGCACCGGGTGTTCTGGGCGGCGCTGGTGCTTTGGGCGGTGGTGCTGATCGCGGGAATGCCGGTGCCGCGCGCGCCGCGCATCTGGGGCGCGTTCCTGGTGATGGGGCTTCTGAACAACGTGCTGCCGTTCTCGCTGATGGCCTGGGGGCAGCTTCATATCGAGACCGGGATGACCTCGATCCTGAACGCGGCGACGGCGATTTTCGGCGTGCTGGTGGCCGCGCTGGCGTTCCGCGACGAGCGGCTGACGGCGCGGCGACTGCTGGGCGTGACGCTGGGCTTTCTCGGTGTCGCGGTGGCGATCGGCATCCAGAACCTCGCGCGGCTCGACCTGCGCTCGCTGGCGCAGCTTGCGGTGCTGGGTGGCGCGCTGAGCTATGCCTGGGCGCGGGCGCGGCTGGCGCAGCTGCCGCCCGAGGTCGCCGCTGCCGGGATGCTGACCGGGTCGAGCGCGGTCATGCTGCCCGCGGCGATCTGGCTGGAAGGCGCGCCGACGGCGGCACTGCAGGCCGACACGATGCTGGCCATCGCCTATTACGCGCTCGCCGCCACGGCGATTGCCTACCTGCTGTATTACCGCGTGCTGGCCATGGCCGGCAGCGGCAACCTGCTGCTTTGCACGCTGATGATCCCGCCCACGGCGATCCTGCTTGGCGCCATGGTCCGCGGCGAGGCGCTGGACGCGCGCGCCTATGCCGGCTTTGCGGTCCTGGCGCTGGGCCTTCTGATCCTCGACGGGCGGCTCTTTCGCCGCCGGGCGCGCGCCGGCTGAGAGCCTGCGGCGCGCGCATTGCCCGGCTCGGCGGGCGCGCCTTCGGTCGGCTCTGGCATCGGCGGGGGATTTCGCGCTAGAGAGCGGGGCAATCAGGCGAGGGCGGCGGATGATCTACGCGGGCGCGGACGAATGGCGGGAGGCGGCGAAGAAACGCGTGCTGCTGTTCGGGATGTCGGGGCTGGGCAAGACCCATGTCTCGAACCTGTTGCGCGGCAGCGGCACCTGGTATCACTACTCGATCGACTACCGCATCGGCACGCGGTACATGGGCGAGCACATCGTCGACAACTTCAAGCGCCAGGCGATGCAGGTGCCGTTCCTGCGCGAGCTGCTGATGTCGGATTCGATCTATATCGGCTCGAACATCACCTTCAACAATCTCGCGCCGCTGTCGACCTATCTGGGCAAGCCCGGCGACCCGGCCAGGGGCGGATTGCAGATCGCCGAATACCAGCACCGGCAGGAACAGCACATGGCCGCCGAGATCGCCGCGCTGGGCGACACCGCGCATTTCATCTCGCGCGCGGAAGACATCTACGGCTATCCGAACTTCATCTGCGATTCGAGCGGGTCGATCTGCGAGGTGGCCGACCCGGACGACCCCGGCGACCCGGTGCTGACGCGGCTGCGCGACACCGTGCTGCTGGTCTGGATCGAGGGGTCCGAGGCGCATACCGAGGAACTGGTGCGCCGGTTCGACAAGGCGCCCAAGCCGATGTGCTATCAGCCGGAATTCCTGGCCGCGGCCTGGGCGGATTACCTGGCCGAGACCGGGCAGGCCGCGGACGGGGTAGACCCCGACGCCTTCGTGCGCTGGACCTTCGCGCGGGCGCTGGCGCACCGCCAGCCGCGTTATGCGGCGATGGCGCGGAACTGGGGCCTGCGCGTTTCGGCCGACGACGTGGCGCGTATCCGCGAGCCCGGCGATTTCGTCGAACTGGTCGCCGGCGCCTTCGACGCGCGCTGACGGATCAGGCCGCGCCGCCGGGCGCCCCGCCCGCACAGCGCCGGGTCATGTCCTGATCGTGCAGTGGCGTCTTGCGGCTGGCGGTGAAATCGCCGCGCACGTGGTCCAGCCAGTAGCCGAAATAGCTTTTCCCGGCCCGCTTGTGGAACACCTCGGGCGCGGTCCTGGTCAGCACCGGCAGCCGGGTCCAGGCGACATTGGGAAAGGTGTGGTGCTCGTTGTGATAGCCGGTGTTGAACAAGGGCCAGTTGATCCAGCCATAGGTCGACCGGCTGGGCGCGGCGTCGTCGGTGCCCTCGTGTTCGCTGAGCGACTGGCCGAGGTTCCAGATGCCGAACTTGCCGAGGAACAGGCTGAGCGCCCAGAGGTGGTAGAGCAGCGCCCAGGGCCCGAAGAGCGCCAGCAGCGCGAGGTTCGAGGTCAGCGACACGGCGATGAACAGCCGCACCTGCCAGGCGGGCGGCCGGGTCGCCTCGACATGCCGTTCGGGGTCCTTCTGCGGCCGTCCCGTAACCCAGGCGTTCAGCCGCGGCAGCACCTCGTCGCCGATCAGGAACCCCAGCGGCAGCGCGTGCAGGAAAAGCGTGAAGACGGTGAGCGCCCGCTGCACGCGCGGATTGTCGTGGCGCAGCCGCATCCGCGACTGGAAGGCGCAGATATCCTCGTGCTCGTAGTCGCGTTCGTAGTCGCCGATATAGGGATGGTGGCTGGTGATGTGTTCGTGCTGGTAGGTCAGCTGCTTGGCGTAGCTGCCGAGAATCCATTCCAGCCCGATGTCGAACAGCAGCTTGGGCCGTTCGGCGCGAAACACCAGCCTGTGCGCGGTTTCGTGCACCAGCGAGCCCGCGGCGTGAATCGCGATCTGCCCCCAGAAGAAGGCGGCGAGGAAGATCACCCAGATCGGCGCCGCGCTGACCGCCCAGGCCATGCCCCAATGCGCCGCCAGGATCGCCGGCAGCGCCAGGACCGTGCGCCAGTCCGACCCGGACAGCGCCTTGAGCTCGGGATGCGCCGCGACCGCCGCGCGGCGCATGTCGTTGTGCCGCCGGGCCTGCGGCGAGATGCCGACCTTGCGGCCGCCCGAGGGCAACTGGCTGGGCGATTGATCCATGTCCGCTCCGGTCCTTGGTGCGGCGCCGAGGATAGCGGCGCGCGGCGCGAAGGAAAACCCGGGCGCGTCAATCCGCGCGCGGCCGCTCCCAGGGGGCGGGATCGGGGAACCGGGCCTGCAGCCAGCGCCGCACCAGCGCCTCGACCCGGGCGTTCGGCCGGCCGCCGAAGCTGTCGTTCATGGTGATCGACAGCGGCCGGCGCAGATCGAGCAGCGCAAGCTGCGCCCAGGTCCAGGGCAGCAGGTTCTCCAGCGAGACATAGCCCTCGGCGCGGCGCGCCGCGGCCGGCGCCGCCAGCCGCGCGCGGCCGGTCTCGACCGCGTAATGCGCCAGGAACACCTCGGGCGGCACGCCGTCGGCGCTGCGGAACCGCGCGCGTCGGGTGGCGGCGAACAGCGCGGGGAACTCGGCCTCGGCCGCCGCGGCGGTGTCGCGGTCCCAAAGCTGCGGCCCGTGCATCACGTGCCGCCGCGCCCTGGCGCCGAACCGTGCCGATAGCGCCGCGTCGGCATTGGCCATCGCCAGGTTCCAGGGCGACGAGGTCGCCGGGTTCAGCTTGTCGCGCGGCAGGATCCAGGCGCGCCTTGTGTTGACCACCGGCCGTCCGTCTGGATCGCAGAGCGCCTGCCAGAGCCGCGGCGAATTGGCCATCATGTCATCTTCGAAATAGAGGAACCGCCGCGAAACACCGGGCAGCCGGTGCAGGTGGCTGGCGATGGCAAAGCTGGAAAACGTCGGCAGATTGTCGGCCGCGATCACCTGGTCGTGGTGCACGAGACGGAGTTTCGGGTGGGCTGCATCCAGCCAGGGCGGCACCTGCGGGCGGGCGGTGAACAGATAGATGCGGCGGACCCAGGGCAGATGCCGGGCCAGCGAGCGCAGCGAATACCGGATCAGGTCGAGGTTGTCGCGCGTGCGGTTCGGGTTGGTGTCGCGCCGGTCTCCGGCATGGGCGTTCAGCGCGTCCAGATAGCCGGGCCAGGTGTCGTCGACCCAGGTATAGACCACATCCGTCGGTTCCGCCGCGCCTGCCATGCCTGCCCCTATCGGTGCCGCCGCCGCGGATTGCAAGGGCGCCTTGCCTTTCCCGGGAGGCTTCGGCAGATGTGACCCGCGCAGGCGGAACGGGACCCCACGGCACATGGCAAGCGGCGATCTGATCCTTGCGGCCGATTTCGGCACCTCCGGCGTCAAGGTCGGGGCGGTGGCCGAGGGGCTGGTGCTCGTCGCCTCGACGACCGAGCCCTATCCGCTGCACCTGCCGGGCCCGAGCCGGGCAGAGCAGGCGCCCGAGGACTGGTGGAGCGCGCTTGCGCGCGGCATCGCGCGGCTTGCCGCAGAGGTGCCGGAACTCGACCGGCGCGTGGGCGCGGTGGTGTTCTGCGCGCAGATGTGCGGCCTGGTCTGCGCCGACCGGCGCGGCGCGGCGCTGCGCCCGTCGCTGGTCTGGCTCGACAAGCGCTCGGCGCCCCTGATGCAGCGCGTGCTGGGCGGCTGGCCGCGGATCGCGGGCTACGGCGTCGGCAAGCTGCTGCGCTGGCTGCCGGTGGCGAACGGCGCGCCGTCGCATAACGGCATGGACCCGACCGGCAAGATGCTGTGGATCAGAGAGAACGAGCCCGAGACCTGGGACCGCACCGCCTGGCTGATGGACGTCAAGGACTGGCTGATCCACCGCGCCACGGGCGAGGTGGCGACCACCGCCGACAGCGCCAACCTGACCTGGCTGATGGACACAAGGCGCGGCCGCGAGGGCTGGTCGCCGGCGCTGGCCGGCAGGCTGGGGATCCCGCTGGACAAGCTGCCGCGGATCGTCGACGGCGGCGCGGTGGTGGGCGGGCTGACCCAGGCGGCGGCGAGCCAGCTTGGCCTGCGCGCGGAAACGCCGGTGCTGGCGGGCGGCGGGGATGTCAGCTGCACCGCGATCGGCTCTGGCGCGACCGAGCCCGGCGCGCTGCATATCTGCATGTCGACGTCGAGCTGGGTCGCCGGGTTCTTCGACCGCCGGGTGCTGTCGGTCGCGCATTCCTACGCGACGATCACCTCGTCGGTGGGCTTCCGCCCGCTGCTGATCGCGACCCAGGAAAGCGCGGGCGCCGCGCTTGCCTGGCTGGCCGAGGGCTTCGACCCGCGCCAGCGCGACGCCGAGGAAGGGCTCGAACAGTTCTATACCGGGTTCGGAGAGCCGCAGCCGGACGATCCGTTCTTCCTGCCCTGGCTGGCGGGCGAGCGCGTGCCGGTCGACGAGGAACGGCTGCGCGCGGCGTTTTACGGCCTTGCGCTGCGTCACGACCTGAACGCGGTCAAGCGCAGCGTGATCGAAGGCGTGGCGCTGAACACCCGCTGGGCGTTCTCGAAGGTCGCGGCAGAGCGCGGCGCGGTCACCACCGGCGCGATCCCGCTGGTGGGCGGCGCCGCGGCGAACCCGCATCTGGCGCAGGCGCTGGCGGACGCGCTGCACCGCCAGATCCGCGTCGGCGACACCCGGATGTCGGGGGTGCTGGGGGCCGCCGCGATGGCGGCGCCGTCGCTGGGCTGGGCGCGCGACGTCTGGGCCGCGGCGGCCGGGATCAACGGCCGCGACGGGCCGGTCTACGACCCCGACCCGGCCCGCGTGGCGATGATCGACGAACGCTATCAGCGGCTCGAGGAGGTGCGCCGCGCGCTGGTGCGGCTTTACCGGCGCAACGGAGGCTAGGCGATGATCGACGGGCTGATGAAACAGGTGATCGACCCGCTCTGGGAGCGGCTGGCGCAACCACTGGTGCGTGCCGGGCTGACGCCGAACCAGGTCACGGCGCTGGGGCTGGGGCTGATCGTGCTGGCCTCGGCGGCCTATCTGGTGCACCGGAGCCACCTGGTCTTCGGCCTGACGCTGGCGATCGCCTTCGCCTTCGACGCGCTGGATGGCGCGGTGGCGCGGCAGCGGGGCATGGCGTCGAAGCTGGGCGGTTATTTCGACGCCATGGTCGACCGCTATCAGGAACTGGTGGTGCTGGGCGCGATCGGCTGGGTCACCGGGCTGTGGGCGCTGGCGCTGCTGGCGTTTTCGGGCGCGGTGATCACCAGCTACGCCAAGGCCCGCACAGCCATCGAGATCCCGGTCGTGAACGAGGCCTGGCCGGACATCTTCGAACGGCTGGAGCGGATCGTCTATCTCTGCGTTCTGCTGGTCGTGGCGGGGATCGTCGGGGCGGCGTGGGTGATGACCGCGGGGCTGGCGCTGTTCGCGCTGCTCTGCCACGCGACCGCGCTGCAGCGGGCAATGCGCGCCGCGCGGATGCTGGGCGAAGCGGACGCGGCGGACCGCTAGCTAGGGCGAGCTGGCGCCGGGGCGGGAACGCGTGGGCTGGTGGCCTGTTCCTGCCATTCGCGGCTTGCCTGGCGCGGAACAAGGCCGCAGGCCGCCGCGCCATCGCCGACCCGCCCCACCGGGGCGGCGATTGGGTGGGGTCGGCGCATCGGCCGCAAGTTGCGCGGGAACCGCAGGATGAAGCGCGCCGAACAGCCGTTGGCTCGCCGCCCCGCGGGCCGGCGATGGCGCGGCTTTGCGATGCAATGGCAAGGTCCGCTTCAGGGCATCCGCGCGCGCCTCAGCCCCTGCGGGCAAGCGGCTCGACATGCACCAGACCCAGCAGCACCAGGAACGCGGTGATCACCATCGGCTCGGTGGTGACATAGGCGATGTAAAGCGCCGGCCATTCCGGATAGCCCCAGACGTCCTTGGCGAGAAACAGCACCAGATAGACCGCGACCAGCGCCAGCGACGCAAGGCCGAACCGATAGCGGATGCGCACCCAGAGCGGGCTCAACAGCCCCTGCCCGGCCAGTTGCGCCAGGCTGCCGCGGTCGCGCAGCATCGCGCCGTTGAACGCGGTGAACAGCACCACGACCATCGCCTGGGCGACGAAGAACATGTAGCTGCCGGTCATGTGCTCGGCGTTGAAGTCGGGAAAGCGGTAGCTGCTCAGCCAGTGCATCCCCAGCGCCGAGGCCGCCTGCATCGAAATGATCAGCGGCGGGAAGGTCACGATCATCACCCGGATCGTCCGGCTCGGCGCGACCAGAAGCCGCCCGAGCCACAGGTGGTAGGCCAAAAGCAGCGCGACGCCCGCGACAAGGCAGATCCCCGACGCCGTGACCCAGACCGAGAACGGCTCGCCGATCTGAGGGTCGGAAATCGCGCGGCTGATCGTCGGCGGCTTCTGGTAGACCTCGCCGTTGCGCTCGATGAACAGCATCCGCGCCCGGTAGATCCAGAAATTCACCGCGACGAAGGCGAACCCGTTCAAGAGGCCGGCGGCCAGCACCAGCGGCCGCACCCATCCCGGCGCGGCGACGCTGATATCGCTTTCGGCCTGTACCATCCGCGTCCTCCGCTGCGCCCCGGCGCTGTACCACCTAGACCTTGTAGGCGTATTCGCGCGCCGGGTCACGCTCGACGTCGGGCGGGAAGTTGCGGTGCTTGTCGGCGTAATACGCCGCCCGGTGATCGCCCGCCGAGGCGGCGTTGTAGGTGATGTAGAGCACCCGGCGCGAGCGGTCGGTGCGGTTCGGCGCGGACCGGTGCGGCACGAAACTGTCGAAGAACACCGCGTCGCCGGGCGCGCAATGCAGCGGCACGTATTCCGCATGCCCCGTATCCTCGTCGCTGAGCGGCGCCCAGAGCTTGCCCAGAAGCCCCCTGTCGTGCCAGCCGGGCAGCATTTCCAGGCTGCCGTTCTCGGGCGTCGTGGCGTCGATGGCGACCATCGCGGTGATGTGCAGCGGCGCATAGTCCAGCCAGCCCGCCTGCATGTCCTGGTGTGCCTTGAACCCGTCGCCGCCGGGCAGCTTGAAGTTGATCTTGTCCTTGAACAGCACGGCCTCTTCGCCGAACAGCTCGGACACCGCGATCTGCATCCGGCGCCGCTTGATCAGTTCGGCAAATCCCGCATGCACCGGCACGAAATTCTCGATCCGGCACAGAATGCGGCCGCCGTCATCGGCGCTTTTCTCGAAATATTTCCAGTCCTTGCCAGGCACCTCGGGCGAGCCGGCCAGATCGTCGGTCCAGGCCGAGATCTGCGCCACTTCATCGGCGTCGTACATGCCCGGCACGTGAAGATAGCCGTTCGCCCTGAAAGAAGCGATCTGGTCCTGGGTCAGCACTTTGTCGGCGTCAAGCATCCTTGCGGCTCTCCGGTTCTGGGGGGTTCGCGGCGCGGCGCGACCTTATCCGCGGATTGCCGGCAGCGAAAGCCCGCAACGTTGACGGCGGATGCGCGATATGGTCTTTGGCAGCGTCCCGCGCGGCCGGCGCTGCAGGGGACGGGAAATGACTGGAAAACCACCGGTTTGGCAAGCGATTCCGTTTACAAGACCACTCGGGACCTGATCGCGTTCCTGCTGCGCGAAAGCGATATCCTGCGCAGCCCGGCGGTGATCTTCGTCGTCGTCGCCAGCGCCAGCCGGACGGCGATGATCTTTCTGATCAACGAGACCGCGGAACGCGGCGGGCCGACCGCGTGGCTGCTGGCGGGGCTGGTCGCCGCCGCGGTGACGATGCTGGCCACGACCCACTGGGCGCGGATGAGCGGCGTGACGCTGGTGCAGCGGCTTGCCAAGCGAATGCGCCGGCACATCACGCGCCGGGT
The DNA here is from genome assembly GCA_041627895.1 of Rhodobacter sp. Taxonomy (GTDB): domain Bacteria; phylum Pseudomonadota; class Alphaproteobacteria; order Rhodobacterales; family Rhodobacteraceae; genus JBFKQC01. The sequence continues at coordinate 30,668 of JBFKQC010000021.1, read as the reverse complement.
GCTGGACGCCGACGTCTCGTTCTTCCAGCGCCGCACCCATGGCGAGGTGTTCCATGCCTGCGTCGAGCACGTCAACAACGTCGCCGGCACCACGCTGCGCCTGGTCGACGTGGTGCAGGCGGGGCTGCTGCTGGTGTTCTGCCTGATCTACATGGCGCTGCAGATGCCGGCCTCGGTCGCCGCCACCGCGCTTGCCTTCCTGCTGGGCACGGTGGCCTTCCTGCTGACCGAGGGGCCGGCCTCGCGCGCGGTGCGCGCCAGCCACGATGCGCATGTGGAATTCAACGATTCGGTCGACGACCTGCTTTACGGCTACAAGGAGCTGCGCCTGCGCCGCGCGCGCCGCGACGACCTGGCGCAAAAGGTCGATCAGCAGGTTTCCGCCGCCGCACGTCTCGCCGTCACCGCCGAGCGGTATTTCAGCTACGGCCAGATCGGCGCCACCGCGGCGCTGGCGCTGCTGCTGGTCTCGATCGTCACGGTGCTGCCGGCCGTCGCCGGCGCCGACAGCGTGACGATGCTGCAAATCCTCACCCTGGTCCTGTTCAGCTTCGGCCCGATCGAGGCGATGGTGGGCGGCCTGCCCGCGATCGCCCGGGCCGCGGTCAGCCTGCGGATCTACCGTTCGCTCGACGACGATCTGGGGCGGAACGCCGAGCACGCGGCCGTGCGGCAGGGCGACGACAACCGCCCCGGGTTCGAGCGCGTCGAGCTGCGCGGCGCCCAGGTGCACCTGTCGCGCGAGGTCGGCGAGGGCGACACGCGGGCACGCGACACGTTCACGCTCGGCCCGGTCGATCTGGTGCTTCATCCCGGGCAGTCGGTGTTCATCACCGGCGGCAACGGCATGGGCAAGTCGACGCTGCTGCAGCTTCTGACCGGGCTGCGGCACCCCGACGCCGGCGAAATCCTGCTGGACGGCCGGCCGGTCACGCGCGAAAGCGTGGGCGACTATCGTGGCGTCTTTTCCGCGGTGTTCAGCGAGTTCTACATGTTCCGCCACCTCTACGGGCTGACGGCGGCGGAACGCGCGCGGCTGCAGCAGAACATCGAGGAACTGGGCATCGCCGAGGGCGTGTCGATCGCCGGCGACCGGTTCGCCAACCTGGCGCTTTCCACCGGCCAGAAGCGCCGCCTGGCGCTGTCGATCGCGCTGGCCGAGCAGCGCCCGATCATCGTTCTGGACGAATTCGCCGCCGACCAGGATCCGGCGCGGCGCGCCTTCTTCTACGACGTGCTGGTGCCGCGGCTGGCGCGGGCCGGGCATTGCGTGGTCGCCGTGACCCATGACGAGCACTGCTTTGGCAAGGCCGACCGGCTGATCCGGATGGAGGACGGCAAGATTGTCGCCGACATCGTGCAGAAACCCGGGGCGGCGGCGGAATAGGACGGCGCCCCTGCCCGGGATCGCGGGCGCCGCGAAGCGAGCCGGTGCCTGGTCCGCGCCTTGTCGCAGGTTCTGCCTGGCCCGGCCGCGAAGATGGCGCCGGTGCCGCCCTGTCCCGCGTGCCGGGCCCCGGCCTAGCGCAGCAGATTGTCGGCGGTGAAGTTGCCGATATTCCCGAAGAGCTGCCGCAGGAAGCTGACGCCCTCGATATTGCTGTCGGTCACCCGGCGCGAGATTGCGATGACGTTGCCGTTCTCCAGCCCGAAGCGCTCGATGTTCGAGACCACGCCGTCCCGGTCAAAGCTGATCGCGACGACCTCGCGGTCGATCTCGCGCCGCTCGCGCAGGCCGTACTGGGTGAAGGTGCTTTCGACGTAGTACCAGCCGCCATCCGCAAGGATGCCGCTGGTGGTCGGGCGCCCCACCAGATCGCCCACCGTCGCCTTGGTGTCGATCCCGACGGCGATCTGGCTCAGGTCCTCGTCCGGCGGCACGTAGCCGTGGCGCCGCACCTGGTTGCTGGACGTGCAGGCGGCAATGGCGAAAATCACCAAGGCGCAGAGACTTAGCCTGATCTTCGCGGTTGTCGTGCCCATGCCGCCTCTTGCCCCGGTTCGGCTTACCTCGTAAGCCGCTTTAAAGAAGGAAGGCCGCGGGTTCAAGAATGGAACGGGATACCGGCGCAAGGGTGGCTTTCGTGCACGAGATCAGGCTGGCCGATCTGCGCCCCGACCAGACGCACGAGTTCCGGCTGGAGCCGGACGCCGGGGCGCGGGCGGCGATCGCGTCCGATCTGGGCATCCGCGCGGTCAGAAAGCTGCGGCTCGCGGGGCGGCTTGCGCCGCTCGCAAGGCGCGACTGGCGGCTCGAGGCGACGCTGGGCGCCACGGTCGTGCAGGATTGCGTCGTCACGCTGGCGCCGGTGACGACGCGCGTCGACGAGCCGGTCGAGCGCACCTATCTGGCCGATCCGCCCGCGCTGCCCGGCGGCGACGAGATCGAGATGCCGGAGGATGACAGCGTCGAGCCGCTGCCCGATGTGCTGGACCTGGGCCAGGTGATGCGCGAGGCGCTGGCGCTGGCGCTGCCGCCCTACCCGCATGCCGAAGGCGTCGAACCGCTGGAGGCGAGTTTCACCGAACCCGGCACCGCGCCGATGGGCGAGGATGGGGCCAAGCCCTTCGCCGGCCTCGCGGCGCTGCGCGACAAGCTTGCGCGCGACGAGGACTGATCCCGCCGCGGTGCGCGAGCGCGCCGGGCTGAGCAGGCCCGAGATGGCCGCGCTGATGGGTATGAGCGACCACGGCTACGTGCAATGGGAACTCGGCGCCCGCAGGCCCGGCGGCCCGGCCTGTCGCCTGCCGCGCCTGTTCGACCGCGACGGCAGCGACGTGATCGAGGCGCTGCGCGGAATGCCCGGCTGACCCGGCCGCGCGGCGGCGCCGGGCCAGGCGAGGCATTGATTTCATTGTCGTATCCGGCCGCCGGGCCGGCCGCCAACCGGCCCCGCTGCGGCGCCCGGCAAACCCGCCGCGCGCCCGCCCCGGTGCCGCAAGAAACCGCTTGCACCCCGGCGAAATCGCAGTATGTTCCCGGCCTCGCTTGGCGTTCGGGTCCGGGATCACGGTCACCGCGCCGGACCCGCCGAAATTCATCAGGGCAGCTGCCCGCCGATATCCGAGGTTGAGACATGGCTGTCCCTCAGAACAAAGTCACCAAGTCGCGCCGCAACATGCGCCGCAGCCACCATGCGCTGTCGGGCGGCAACCCGCAGGAATGCTCGAACTGCGGCGAGCAGAAGCGCGCGCACCACGTCTGCCCGGCCTGCGGCCATTACGACGACCGCGAGGTCGTCGCGCTGACCGAAGAGATCGACCTGGACGAAGACGACGCCGCGTAACGGCGCCGCGGCGGCGGACGGCTCGGGATGGCGGCAGCAGAGGTTCAACCGATCACGGAAGCTGCCGCTGAGGGCGGCGCACGCATCGTCATTTCCGTCGACGCGATGGGCGGCGATAGCGGCCCCGCGGCTGTCGTGGCGGGCTGCGCCCACGCGGCCGGAAGCAATCCCGATATCGGTTTCATCCTGCACGGGCCGCGCCCCGAGCTTGAACCGCTCGTGGCGCGCCGCCGCGCGCTGAACGGCCGGGTCGACATCCGCGACTGCGAGGGCGTCGTCACGATGGACGCCAAGCCGAGCCACGTGATGCGCCACGGCAAGGGCACCTCGATGTGGTCGGCGATCGACTCGGTGCGCGAGGGCGAGGCCGAGGTCTGCGTGAGCTGCGGCAATACCGGCGCGCTGATGGCGGTGTCGATGGTGCGGCTTCGCAAGCTCGAAGGCGTCAACCGCCCGGCCATCGCCTGTCTCTGGCCGTCGCGCAACGACGAGGGCTTCAACGTGATGCTGGACGTCGGCGCCGATATCCGCGCCGACGAGGACGACCTGGTGCAATACGCGCTGATGGGCACGTCCTATGCCCGCAACGGCCTGGGCCTGCGCCGGCCGCGGATCGGGCTGCTGAACGTGGGCACCGAAGAGCACAAGGGCCGCGCCGAGCTGCGCGTGGCCAACGAGATGCTGGCCGCCGCCGCGGTGGCGGGCGACTACGACTATGTGGGCTTCGTCGAGGGCGGCGACATCCCCTCGGACCGGGTCGACGTGATCGTGACCGACGGATTCACCGGCAACATCGCGCTGAAGACCGCCGAGGGCACCGCGACGCTGATCCGCGAATTCCTGAAACAGGCGTTCAACGCCACGCCGCTCAGCCGCATCGCGGCCCTGCTGGCGCTGACCTCGCTGCGACGGCTGAGCAACCGGATCGACCCGCGGCAGGTCAATGGCGGCGTGTTCCTCGGCCTGAACGGCACGGTGGTGAAAAGCCACGGCTCGGCCGACGCGACCGGCATCTCGGCAGCGATCAAGCTGGCGTTCCGGCTGGCGCAGTCGAACTTCGGCGAGCGTCTTGCGGCCCGGGTTGCATCGGCTTCGCTGCCGCGCCAAGATGAGGCCGAGCGAGGGACCGGTACCGGTAGCAATCAATGACAGTACGCGCCGTGGTCCGGGGTGTCGGACACTATCTTCCCGACCGCGTGGTCCCGAATTCGGAATTCGAGAAGACGCTGGACACCACCGACGAGTGGATCCGCACGCGCTCTGGCATCGAGCGGCGGCATTTCGCGGCCGAGGGCCAGGGCACGTCCGACCTGGCGGTGCGCGCGTCGCGGGCGGCGCTGGACGATGCCGGGCTGACCGCGGCCGACATCGACGCCATCGTGCTGGCGACCTCGACCGCGGACCTGACCTTTCCGTCCGCCGCGACCATGGTGCAGGCCGAACTGGGAATGACCCGCGGCTTCGCCTTCGACGTGCAGGCGGTCTGCGCCGGGTTCATCTATGCGCTGGCCAACGCCAATGCGCTGATTGTCTCGGGCCAGGCGAACCGCGTGCTGGTGATCGGCGCCGAGACCTTCAGCCGTATCATGGACTGGACCGATCGTGCGACCTGCGTTCTGTTCGGCGACGGCGCCGGCGCGCTGGTGCTGGAGGCCGCCGAAGGCACCGGCAGCACGGATGACCGCGGCATCCTGTCGACCGATCTCAATTCCGACGGGCGGCACCGCGACATCCTCTATGTCGATGGCGGCGTTTCGACCGGCGCCAGCGGCCACCTGCGGATGCAGGGCAAGGAAGTGTTCCGCCACGCGGTCGAAAAGCTCGCCGCGACCGCCCATACCGCGCTGACCAAGGTCGGGCTGAACGACGCGGACGTCGACTGGATCGTGCCGCACCAGGCGAATCTCAGGATCATCAGGGCCACCGCGCAGAAGATGGGCCATTCGATGGACGACGTGATCGTCACCGTGCAGGACCACGGCAACACCTCGGCCGCCTCGATCCCCCTGGCGCTGGCGGTGGGCGTCGCCGAGGGCAAGATCAAGAAAGGCGATCTGGTGGTCACCGAGGCGATCGGCGGCGGGCTGGCCTGGGGTGCCGTGGTGCTGCGCTGGTAGGGCCACACCGGGGGCTCTCAACAGCGCGACCCAAGCCCTTGATATTGACTCTGAAAATTCCGCCACGCATGCTTTCACCACAATGTCAGGGGGACGGCATGAGTGAAAACACACTGACCCGCATGGACCTGAGCGAAGCGGTGTTCCGCGAAGTGGGTCTGTCGCGGAATGAATCCGCCCAGCTCGTCGAGAGCGTATTGCAGCATATGTCCGACGCGCTGGTCGGCGGCGAAACCGTGAAGATCTCTTCCTTCGGAACCTTTTCGGTGCGCGACAAGGCGGCAAGGATCGGCCGCAACCCGAAGACCGGCGAAGAGGTGCCGATCTCGCCGCGGCGCGTCCTGACCTTCCGGCCCTCGCATCTGATGAAGGACAGGGTCGCGGCGGGAAACAAGCGCTAAGGCACTGAACGTATGAACAAATCTCCCGACGCCTTTCGCACGATCAGCGAAGTCGCCGACTGGTTGGGTACGCCCACCCATGTGCTCAGGTTCTGGGAGTCGCGGTTTCCCCAGGTCAAGCCGGTGAAGCGCGCCGGCGGGCGGCGGTACTACCGCCCGGCCGACATGGCGCTGCTGGGCGGGATCAAGAAGCTTTTGCACGACGACGGACTGACGATCCGCGGCGTGCAGAAAATCCTTCGCGAAGAGGGCGTGAAACACGTCGCGGGGCTGTCTCCGCCGGTCGATCCGGGACAGGACGAGCCGGACGAGGCGGTGGAAGATACCGCCAAGGTCCTCCCGCTGAGGCCCGCTGCGGCAGAGGCGCCGGCCGATGCCGGGCCGGGCGGCACCGCCGCGGCGGCGACCGATTCGCCCGCCGACGACGATATCCCGGCCTTCCTGCGCCGGCCCCGGCCTGCGCCAGAGCCCGCCGCGCCGGAGACGGCCGCGCTGCAGCCCGATATCGGCGACGATGTCGCCGCGGCGGCAGAGGCAGAACCCGCCCCGGCAGAGGCGGCAGAGCCGGAGGCGGCAGAACCGCCCGAACCCGCGCCAGAGCCGGCCGCGCCGCGGCCCGTCACGCTGCCGGACATCCCCGAGCCGGACACCGCGCCGGGCGTCGCGGAACGCGTTGCCGGCCGGCTTGCCGGCGGCGCGCGCGCCGACGCGGACGCCCTCGGCCCGCTGGTGGCGCGATTGCGCGCGCTGCGCGACCGCATGGCGACGGACACCACGCCCCCGGTAGGATAGGCACTTCCGCACTTGCCCCGGGCGGCCAATCGGGTAAAACGGCCCCCACGTCGGGCTATGGCGCAGTCTGGTAGCGCGTCCGTCTGGGGGACGGAAGGTCGCAGGTTCAAGTCCTGCTAGCCCGACCAAACGACACCGCCCGCGCATCCGCCGCGGGCGTTTGCCTATCGGGGGAGGCGATGCAGGGACCCGGCGTGCTGCCCGACCATGCGATCGAGGGGCTGATCGGCGACGGCGCCATCGCCGGCGATCCGCCGATCCTGCCCGAACAGCTGCAACCGGCGTCGCTGGATTTGCGCCTCGGCACCCGCGCCTGGCGCGTCCGCGCCTCGTTCCTCGCCGGCGCCGGGCAATCGGTCGCCGACCGGCTGGCCGAGTTCACCATGCACGAGGTCGACCTGACCGGCGGCGCGGTGCTGGAAAAGGGCTGCGTCTACGTCGTGCCGCTGATCGAGCGGCTGGCGCTGCCCGAAAGCGTTCAGGCCGTGGCGAACGCCAAGTCCTCGACCGGGCGGCTTGACCTGCTGACGCGCGCGATTACCGATGGCGGCGTCGAATTCGACCGGATTCCGGCGGGTTATGCAGGTCCGCTCTTTGCCGAAATCTGCCCGCGCTCGTTCTCAGTGCTGGTGCGGCCGGGAATGCGGCTGAACCAGATCCGCTTCCGCGCCGGCCAGGCGGTGCTGAGCGACGCCGAGCTTGCCGAGTTGCACGCAAGGCTGGGCCTCGTCAGCGGCGACGCGCCGGTGTTCGGCGGCGGCCTGGGCTTTTCGGTCGATCTCAGGCCCGGGGGCACCGACCTTGTGGGCTACCGCGCCAAGCCGCATAGCGGGGTGATCGACCTCGACCGGATCGGGCAGTACGACCCGGCGGAGTACTGGGAGGAAATCCGGACCAAGGACGCCCGCATCATCCTCGACCCGGGCGCGTTCTACATCCTCGTCAGCCGCGAGGCGGTGCACATCCCGCCGGATTTCGCCGCCGAGATGGCGCCCTATCTCGCCATGGTGGGCGAGTTCCGGGTACATTACGCGGGCTTCTTCGACCCGGGCTTCGGCCATGCCGAGGCCGGCGGCGCGGGCGCGCGCGGGGTCCTGGAGGTCCGGTGCCACGAGGCGCCCTTCGTGCTCGAGCACGGCCAGACCGTGGGCCGGCTGGTCTACGAACGGATGGCCGCGCGGCCCGCCCGGCTTTACGGCGCCGGGATCGCCTCGAACTACCAGGGCCAGGGGCTGAAGCTCAGCAAGCATTTTCGCGCCGTGGCTGCATAACGTGAATACCGGCGCGATTCGTGCTATTAAAGATGTCTGCCGCCGGCAGCATTAGTAGCGAACTTGATTTCAGACGGCGCCTTGTCTGCTGGCGGCGTCCGTGAAAAATCATTGTGGGAGAGGAACATGCGTAAACTGTTGCAAGCAACTTTTTGTACTGCGCTTCTGCCAGTCGCTGCCATCGCCGGAAGCGCCATGCAGGAAACCAGCGTTCATCGCTTTGCCGACCAGTCCGTCATCGAGGGCGCCAAGGCGATGCTCACGCGGATGGACAACGGCGTCTACATGACCGTCGACACCCAGGAACTGACGCCTGGCGACGCGGTGACCATGTGGTGGGTGGTGTTCAACGATCCCTCGCAATGCTCGGGCGGCGAGTGCGGCGAGGACGACGTGCTGCTGATGGATGCGTCGGGCAACATCGCCGACAGCCCCGACGGATCGGTTCCGATCAACCCCGAGGGCTGGGAGGCCGCCAAGATCTCGATTCTGCGCGCCGACGGGCTGATCATCCCCGAGGGCGGCATGGCAAGCTTCCGCGGCCATCTGCCGGTGGGCGACACGACCGAGGCCATGGGCGGGCCCGGACTGCTCGACGCACACAAGGCAGAGGTCCACTCGGTCATTCGCACCCACGGCAAGGTCGCGCCGGAGGTGCAGAACGAGGCTGTCAATTCCTTCGCGGGCGGATGCGACGAGAAATGGCCGAACGCGCCCTGCGAGGACCTGCAGTTCACGGTGTTCAAGCCCGCGATGTAGTCTTTGTGATGTGCAATTCGCGCATCCGCGAGGCACATTGAGGCCTCTCCGGCTGGCGCCAAGGCGTCAGCCGGTTGATCTGGCAGCAGTATCAGGGGAGCATCCGAATGCGCGAGACATCATGGTCAGGCCCGTCCATCCTTTGCCTCGCGCTCGTGGCCGGTGCCCTCGCCCTGCCCGCCATGGCCGAACCGATCACGGTCGAGGCCCTGTCGGTCGACGAAGCCGGCGGTGGCAGCTTGCCGGTGGTCAGTGACATCACCGACACCGAGGCGGTCATCCTGTTCCGCTCTTCGGTGCCGCTGGCCTGCTCGGTGGTCTATGGCGACAGCCCGGCCTTCGGCCGCATCGCCGTCGACGACGACATGGACGGCAGCGCGCATTCCGACCATCACCCGATCCTCAGCGGTCTCCGGCCCGACACCGAGTATTTCTTCCGCGTGCAGGGCACCGGCGCGGACGGCACGCTCTATCTCGGCCCGGTGCAGAATTTCCGAACGCTGGCCGCGGTCGCCGCGCCGCGCGACCTTGCCAAGCTCTCCGAGGGCGCGCAGGTGGTCGCAGTCAGCAGCAACTACGGCGGCGCACCGAACGAAGGCGCCTGGGGCGCCAACGGTGCCATCGACGGCAGCCGCGGCACCGCGTGGTCCTCGAACGGCGACGGCGACGCGGCATTCATCGAGATCGCCCTGGGCGAGCGGGCAGAGATCGGCGCGGTCGAGGTCTGGTCGCGCTCGATGTCCGACGGCACCGCGCGGATCACCCGATTCACGCTGACCGACGATGCGGGAAAGGTCCATGGTCCCTTCGATCTGCCCGGCGCCGACCGGCCCTACCGCTTTGCGCTTCAGGCCGAAACCGCAACGCTGCGGCTCGACGTGATCGACAGCAGCGGCGGCAATACCGGACTGATCGAACTGAGCGTATTCGCCGAATAGGTCGCAAAGAGCCGCTGCGGAAAATCATCCAGGCCACCGCCCGATACGACGCGCCTCCGGGCCGCCGGATGCGGAGATGCCGCACTGAGGCAGGCGCAACGCCGGGTCCGTTGACCGGAAGGCGCCCGAAGCCGACACGGCCCCCGGGCGCCTTTGCGTCTGCCGGGACATGACGCGCCGACCCGGCGCAGACCCGGTTCCCGGCCACCGGGATTCCAGCCGGACGGGTTGAAACGAATATACAAAATCGCATGTATACATATGAGAACCAGGCCGCCAGGCCCGGCGGCCCCGATTTGACCGGAGGTCTCGCATGTCCAGACCCGTCCCGACCGGACTCCGCATCTTCGCCGCCATTGCCATCGTCTTCGGCCTGCTCTCGCTCGTCTCGGGCGGCAGGGCGCTGTTCGGCGGGGCCGATCCGGGCGACGCCGTGCCCTTCGTCCTGTGGTTCAATTTCCTCACCGGTGCGCTTTATGTCCTTGCCGGGGCGGCGATCTATTCCGGCAGGCCGTGGGGCACCTGGCTGGCCTGGCTTCTCGCCGCCGCCCTGGTGATCGTCTTTGCCGCCTTCGGTCTGCACATCCTGGCCGGCGGCGCCTTCGAGATGCGCACGGTCGGCGCAATGACCCTGCGCACCGCGTTCTGGATCGCGCTCGCCGCGGTGCTGGGCCGGCCCGGCGCCGCGGAGCGCCCGGCGCGCGGGGGCGGCACGCCCTGACCGGCTGACGGTCGGCGACAGGTCGGCCATGACGCGTCGCCTCTCGGCATGTTGAAAAAGAGCGCGCGGAAGCGCTCGATTAGGCAGGTCTTGCCCGGCTCAGAACCGGCCGATCCGGCGGCCGAGACGCATCATGTCCTTGGCACGTTTCGCGTTTTCGCGGCCCGCGGCCTGTTGCCTGCGCGCGGCGTCGGGGTCCTGCGGGTCGGCCGCGCCCCGGCGTTTGGACATCATGTCAAAGCCCGCGTCGATGCCGCGGCTCAGCGCCTTCCGCACGAAAAGCCGCATCACCATGTTGACGATCTGGTTGGCGTTCATTTGCCCCTCCGTCTGCCTCGCCGCATATCATAGCCGCGAATTGCGGCCGATTTGCGGTCAGTCCCCGAACATCTCGCCCTGGTCCTCGGCCTCTTCGGCATCCTCGTCGTCGTCCTCGGCGCCGCCCTGCCCCAGCGCAAGGTTGCCGGCCGGCGGGCGGTTGTCGAGAAGCCCCGCGGCGCGCAATTCTTTCAGCCCCGGCAGGTCGCGGGCGCTTTCCAGCCCGAAATGGTCGAGGAATTCGTCGGTCACCATGTAGGTTACCGGCCGCCCCGGCGTCATCTTGCGCCGCCCGAAGCGCACCCATTCCAGTTCCAGCAGCTGGTCGACCGTGCCGCGGCTGACGCTGACGCCCCTGATCTCTTCGATCTCGGCGCGGGTGACCGGCTGGTGATAGGCGATGATCGCCAGCGTCTCGATCGCCGCGCGCGACAGCTTGCGGGTCTCGACGACCTCTTTCTGCATCAGAAAGCCGAGGTCCGGCGCGGTGCGCAGCGCCCAGGCGTCGCCCACCCGCACCAGGTTCACGCCGCGCCCCTCGTAGCGCTTCTTCAGGTGCACCAGCGCCTCGGCCGCGTCCGAGCCATGCGGCATCCGCGCGTTCAGTTCCGCAACCGTCACCGGCTCGGCCGACGCAAACAGGATCGCCTCGGCCATCCGCTCCTGCTCGGCCAGCGGCGGGGCCTCGAACAGGCTCTCCTCGGCCTCGCGCTCAGCCATCGGCGTTCTTCCGGCGGATCTGGATCGGCGCGTAGGTCTCGGCCTGGCGGATCTCGATCCGCCCTTCCTTGGCCAGTTCCAGCGAGGCGGCGAAGGTTGCCGCGGTGGCGGACCGCCGCATCCCCGGATCGTCGCCCCAGCCCTCGGGAAGATAGGACGAAAGGTCGGTCCAGTCGCCGGCGAAGCCAAGCAGCGGCCGCATCCGGTCAAGCGCCTGTTCCATGGTCAGCACGCGGTCGCGGTCCATCGTGTAGGGGCGGAAATCGTCGCGCGTGCGGATGCGGGAATAGGCCTGCATCAGGTCCAAAAGCGTCGCCGTGTGGGTGATGCGCCGCGTGCGGGTGACGTCCTCGGGGACGCCGCACACGAAAAAGTCGCGCCCCTTCTGGTCGCGCGCCATCAATTGCGCGGCCTGCTCGCGCATCGCCTGCAGCCGCTCGAGCTGGAACGCCAGATGCGCCGCCAATTCCTCGCCGCTGGGGCCCTCGTCCGCAGGATCGGGCGGCAGCAGCAGGCGTGATTTCAGGAATGCCAGCCAGGCCGCCATCACCAGGTAGTCTGCTGCAAGTTCGATCCGCAATGTCTTGGCTTCGCGGATGAATCCCAGATACTGCTCGGCCAGTTGCAGGACCGAGATCGCGCGCAGGTCGACCTTCTGCGTGCGGCTCAGCGTCAACAGCAGATCGAGCGGGCCCTCGAAGCCGTCGACATCGACGATCAGCGCCTCGGCGGCGCGGCGGGCGTCGACGGAGGTCACGTTATCGAGGTTCGGTTCAGCCATGCACCGGTCCCGCGAGCAGCGCCTCAAGCTCGGCCTCCGCCGCCGCAATGTCAATGGGCCGCACCGCCCGGCGGGCGCCCAGCGCCGCCTCTGCGCGGGCCGCCGCCGCCGGGGTCATCGGGCCGGCGGCCTCGGCCACCAGCCGCATCTCGCCGATCTCGCCGTTGCAGTGCAGGACGATGTCGCAACCCGCCGCCAGCGCGGCGCGCGACCGGGCCAACAGGTCGCCCGAAAGCGCCTGCATCGAGATGTCGTCGGTCATCAGCAGCCCGCCGATCCCTATCTCGTCGCGGATCAGCCGGATCATCTCCGGCGAGGTCGTGGCCGGCCTTTCGGCGTCGAAGGCGGCATAGACCACATGCGACGTCATCGCCATCGGCAGGCCGGACAGCGCCTTGAACGGCGCGAAATCGTGGCGCCAGAGCGCCTCGGCCGGGGCGTCGACCAGCGGCAGCGTCTCGTGGCTGTCGACGAAGGCGCGGCCATGTCCGGGAACGTGTTTCAGCACCGGCAGCACGCCGCCGTCCAGAAGCCCCTCGGCCACGCCGCGCGCCGCGGCCGTGACCGTGGCCGGGTCGCTGCCGTAGCAGCGGTTTCGCAGCACCGGATGGGTGAAGGGCTCGGCGATGTCGGCCATCGGCGCACAATTGACGTCGATGCCGATGTCGCGCAATTCCTCGGCGATGATCCGGTAGCGCAGGTACATCGCCCGCGGCCCGCCCGAGGGGCCGGCGGTTTCCATCTGTTCGAGCGGCGGCAGCCAGCGGCGCCAGTGCGGCGGCGCGATGCGCTGCACGCGCCCGCCCTCCTGGTCGATCAGCACCGGCGCGGGGCGCCCCACCGCCTCGCGCAGGCCGTCGGTCAGGCGGCGCACCTGGTCCGGGGTCTCGCAGTTGCGCGCGAACAGGATGAACCCCCAGGGCTGGACCTCGGCGAAAAAGGCGCGCTCGTCGGGGCGCAGGCGCGGGCCGTAGCAGCCCAGGATCGCCGCCGTCGCCGTCACCGCGTGACGACCGGGATACAGGCCTGCCGCTCGGCCAGCAGCGCCGAGCAGAAGCGCCGCGCATCGTTGATGTCGGCAAATCCCATCGCGCGCAGCCGGTAGAAGGTCTTGCCGCCGGACACCGCGCGCTGGATCACCCGCTTCTTGTCGACCAGGAAGTCGGTGAACCGCCGGTCGAGCTTGGCCCATTCGGCGCGCGCCGCATCGGGGCTGTCGAAAGCGCCGAACTGCACCAGCCTGGTGCCCACGGGCACCGTGCCCGCCTCGACCTCGACCGACGGCGCCGAGACCGCCAGCGCAACGGTATTGGCCACCGCCTCGGCGGTCAGGTCGCCGATCGGGCGCGGTTTCGGGAACGGCGAGCGCGACACGCCCGCGACAGAGGCCGGGATCGCCGCCGAGGCGAGGTCCGGCGGCGCGATGGTCGCGGCCAGCGGCGTCACGCCCTCGGCCAGCTCGTCGGCAAGGCCCGCGACGTCCTCGCGCACGGGCCGCAGGGCGGGCGCCGCGGTCGCCGCGGTCGCCGCGGGCGTCCCGGCCAGGCGCGGGCGCGGCAGGTCCTCGGCAGCCAGATCAAGTGGTGCGGGCGCCAGGATCAGCCGGTCCGCCGGGCCCTCGGCCCCGCCCTCGGCGGCGACCGAGTTGACCGCCAGCCCCTGATGCGCCGCCTGTTCGCCGCCCGGATCGTCGGGCGCCACGCGCATCGGCCCCTCCAGCGCCCGGATCACCGGCACGCCCGAGACGTCGCGCATTGCCAGCTGATAGCCCCATACCGCCAATCCGGCGACCAACGCCACCGACATCGAAGCCCCAATCCAGTTGAATACCGTCGCAAGGGCGCCCGGACCGTCCGCCTGGACCGTCCCGGCGCTGCCGCCCAGATCCATATCCGCCATCTCTGCCTCACTGCCCGAACCCCAGGGACGGGCCCGGTCTCACTTGCCTGCTCCAGACCCCGTGGCGGCCGGGGCGCTTGTTTTCAGCGCATTTCCTCGACCGGGGTCACGCCCAGAATACCAAGACCGGCTGAAATAACAACGCCAACGGCCCGTGGCAGCGCGATTTTCTCGGCGCTGGCCCCCGGGGCGCCGTCCTGCAGAAACCGCAGGGCGGGGTCGTCGTTGCCCCGGTTCCAGAGCGCGTGGAACTCGCTGGCAAGCTCGTAGAGGTAGAAGGCGACGCGGTGCGGCTCGTGGGTGCGGGCCGCGATCTCGACGAGCCGCGGCCATTCGGCAAGCTTGCGGGCGACCGCGAACTCGGCCTTGTCCGCAAGCCCCGGCGCGGCCTCGGCGATGCCCTGCTCGGCCGCCTTGCGCATCACCGAGCGCACGCGGGCATGGGCGTATTGCACGTAGAAGACCGGGTTGTCCTTGGATTGCTCCAGGACCTTGTCGAAATCGAAATCCAGCGGCGCGTCGTTCTTGCGCGTCAGCATCACGAAGCGCGTGACGTCCGCGCCCACCTGGTCGACCACGTCGCGCAGGGTGACGAAATTGCCGGCCCGCTTCGACATCTTGAAGGGCGCGCCGTTCTTGTAGAGCCGCACCAGCTGCGTCAGCTTGATGTCCAGCGGCACGCGGCCGTCCGAAAGCGCGCTGACCGCCGCCTTCATCCGCTTGACATAGCCGCCGTGATCGGCGCCGAACACATCAATCAGCGCGTCGAAGCCCCTGGAAACCTTGTCATAATGATAGGCGATGTCGGGCGCGAAATAGGTCCAGGTCCCGTCGGATTTCTTCACCGGCCGGTCCACGTCGTCGCCATGCGCGGTGGACCGGAACAGCGTCTGCTCGCGCGGCTCCCAGTCCTCGGGCACCTTGCCCTTGGGCGGCTCCAGCACACCCTCGTAGATCAGCCCCTTGGCGGCCAGATCGGCCAGCGCCGCCTCGATCCGCCCGGTGCCGTACAGCGCCTTCTCAGAGAAATAGACATCCATCGTCACGCCCAGCGCGGCGAGATCGGCGCGGATCATCTCCATCATTTCGGCGGTGGCGAATTCGCGGATATCCTCCAGCCAGTCGTCCTCGGGCTTGTCCAGCAACCGATCGCCATACTTCGCCTTCAGCGCCTCGCCCACCGGCACCAGGTAGTCGCCGGGATAGAGCCCCTCGGCGATCTCGGGGATCAGCCCGCAGGCCTCGCGGTAGCGCTCGTAGGCCGACCGTGCCAGCACGTCGACCTGCGCGCCGCCGTCGTTGATGTAATATTCGCGCGTGACCTCATAGCCCGTATAATCCAGCAGCGCGGCAAGCGCGTCGCCAAAGACCGCGCCGCGCGTGTGGCCCACGTGCAAGGGCCCGGTGGGGTTGGCCGAGACGTATTCGACGTTGATTCGCTGCCCCTCGCCCATCGCCGAACGGCCAAAGTCCGGATCGGCCAGCGCGGTCTCGACCACGCCCCGCCAGACCGAACCCGCCAGGCGCAGGTTCAGGAACCCGGGGCCCGCGACCTCGGCCACCTCGATCCGGTCGTCCGCGGCCAGCCGGTCCGCCAGCGCCTCGGCGATCTCGCGCGGTTTCTTCCCGGCGGGCTTGGCCAGCACCATCGCCGCGTTGGTCGCCATGTCGCCATGCGCCGCGTCGCGCGGCGGCTCGACCGCGACGCCCGCAAGGTCCAGCCCCGCCGGCAGAACGCCGTCCCGCGCCAGCGCGTCCAGTTCGGCGACCACGAGGCCGCGGATTTCGGTGAAAAGGTTCATGGCTCACCCGTCTGTCGTCGCGGCGCGGTTTACCACGCCCGCCTCCCGCGTCAACGCCGGGCGGGCGGCGCCGGTCCCCGGCTTCTTCTCGTCGAAAATGCGCATGGCGCACCGGCAGCCGCATACGGCGCGGTCGATTTGGCGCGTCGCCCCGCCACTGGCTGCGAAAAGAGCGCGCGGAAGCGCACATTTCGGCAGGCTTTACCCGGCTTTCAGCCGCTTCCATTCCTGCAGCGCGAAGCGGTCGGTCATGCCCGAGATGTAGTCGCAGACGATCCGGGCCAGCGCGGTCTCGTCCGCGGCCTCGGCCACGTCCTTGCGCCATTGCTTGGGCAACAGCTCGGTGTCGGCCATGAACAGCGGAAACAGGCCGTCGACCGCCCGGGTCACCTTCCTGCGCATCCGCACCACGTCCGGCGCGCGGTACATGCGGTGGAACAGGAACTCGCGGATCACCCGCAGCTGCTGCCAGATCTCGCCGGAAAACCGCACCATCGGCCGCCCGGCGCGGCGGATGTCCATGGCGGTCTCGGGCTGCAGCTCGGCCAGCCGCGTGCCGGCCTGCACGATCACGTCCTCGACCAGCAACCCGAAGAAGCGCCGCAGCGCCTCGTGCCGGCGGCGGTAATAGTTCAGCCCCGGATAGCGCTCGTCGACCCGCGCGAAGCACGCCCCCAAGAGCGGCAGCTCGGCCAGTTCGTCGGTGGAAAACAGCTCTGCCCGAAGCCCGTCATGCAGATCGTGGCTGTTATAGGCCACATCGTCGGCCAGCGCGGCCACCTGCGCCTCGATCGAGGCATGGGTGTCAAGCTCCAGGTCGTGCCGGGCGTTGTACTCGGCCAGCGCATAGGGGATGTCGCCGGTCACGGGACCGTTGTGTTTCGCAATGCCTTCAAGGGCTTCCCAGGTCAGGTTCAGGCCGTCGAACTCGGCGTAATGGCGTTCCAGCGAGGTCACGATACGGATCGCCTGGGCGTTGTGGTCGAAGCCGCCATAGGGCGCCATCAGCCGCTGCAGCGCCTCCTCGCCGGTATGGCCGAAGGGCGGATGGCCCAGATCGTGCGCCAGCGCCACCGCCTCGGTCAGGTCCGGGTTCAGCCCCAGCGCGCCGGCGATGGTGCGCGCCACCTGCGCCACCTCGATCGAGTGCGTCAGCCGGGTGCGGTAATAGTCGCCCTCGTGCTCGATGAAGACCTGGGTCTTGTGCTTCAGCCGCCGGAAGGCGCTGGCATGGATGATCCGGTCGCGGTCGCGCTGAAAGCACGACCGGAACAGGCTGTCCTCTTCCGGGTATAGCCGCCCGCGCGAGGCCTCTTCGCGCGCGGCGTATGGCTGCAGCATCCCGCCCGTCCTTGTCGTCCAGTTGTTGCGGCCCGGTTCTTGCCGCCCTGTCCCGGCACCCATATATTCGCTTTGCCCGCCAGACGAAACGCCGGAGTCCGCGCATGCTTCTGCCGCCCAAGGTCACGCAACGTGCCTTCGCCCGCCTCGCCGAGATCGGCGCCGCGGCCGATGGCAAGGCGCTGCGCGTCGCGGTCGAGGGCGGCGGCTGTTCCGGATTTCAGTACGAGATCGCGCTGGACGAGCCGTCCGAGGACGACCTGGTGCTGGAAGGCGCGGGCGAACGGGTCGTGGTCGACAGCGTCTCGCTGCCGTTCCTGGCCGACGCCACGATCGACTTTTCCGAGGAACTGATCGGCGCGCGCTTCGTCATCGACAACCCGAACGCCACCTCGTCCTGCGGCTGCGGGACGAGTTTTTCGATTTAACGAAGCGACGGTCGCGCGATCCGAATGCCCCGTAAGCGGACGGTGCCGACATTTGCAGGCGCGGCTACCGCGCACGCAGCAATCCTTCGCATCTGCGGCAAGCCTTTTGCTGCAATGCGGCTCATTTCGCCGAAGCGGTCATTGAACTCTGCGATGAGGCGCTGAATCCAGACTGAACGTTCGCTGCGTACCGCCCGAACCGGAAGGGAGCGGACGATCCTGCCACCCACCCGTTTGGTGCGTATAGCTGCTATCCGCGCTACGTGACCGTGGCGGACTTCGCCTAGGGTGGGTGCGGCCGTTCGCCAAGTCCGCGAGATGACCGTCCTAAATGGTCCGAACACGTTGATTATCCTGGATCGGCAAAACAGTTTCCTTCGATCGATGCAGCGCGTGATCTGTCGGATGTCATTGTGGTCGCGAGCATTTCGGCTAGGTCAGCACTCATAAAAGGGTAGCCGTTCATTGCGATTGCTGATTCACTCCTGGAAAAGAGGAGTGCAGCATGAGGCAGCGCCGTTACGAACATTTCGAGTGGTCGGTCATCGAACCGCTTTTGCCAAACAAGGTTAGTGTCCGAGGACGTGGTGGAAATTCCGCGGTCGTTCGCTGTGTAAGCGGGGCGGCCTGACCACCAAGCTCCACGCCGTCACCGGCGCGCGCGGCCTGCCAATCACGCTGAAGCTGACCGCAGGGCAGGCGCATGACGGGCGCTCGGCCGAAGACATGCTGGCCACGGTCGGATCGGGCCAGACCCTGCTCGCCGATGCCGCCTATGACAGCAACCGCCTGCGCGACCACCTCGCCAGCATCGGCGCGAGAGCGGTCATCCGACCTATCCCGCGCCGGTCCGCGCCGCCGCCCCTCGACCGCGACGCCTGCAGGCGGCGCAAACGGATCGAGCGCTTTTTCTCAAAGCCCAAGCATTGCAGGGCCATCGCAACCCGATACGAGAAACACGACGCCAACTTCCTCGCCCTCGTCAAACTCGCCGCAACACGCATCTGGTTGCGCGTTTATGAGTCGGTGACCTAGTCTGCCGATCAATACCGTTCGGGCCAATGGCACGCTGACCGGAATTTTGCTGCGACACGAGATGAGGGGTGATGCGTGGAAGCTGACACGTCCTTCGATGCAGTTGTCTTCGATCTCGACGGCCTGCTTCTCGATTCAGAGCGGGTGTATCTGGAGGCATTCAACCGGACCCAGGCGATGCTCGGCCTGACGTTGCCCGCCGATACCTACCTTGCGCTGGTCGGCCACAATCGGCGGAATCTGCAATCCCGGCTGGAAGCCTGCCTGCAACCGGCCACGCCCGCCGGCGTCTTCCTGGACGCCTGGAACCGGGAAATCGCCTCGCTCTTCCAGCGCCTGGTCCCGCTCAAACCAGGCGTCGCGAAACTTTGCGAGCACTTATATGGCATCGGGACGTGCCTGGCCGTCGCCACAAATTCCAACTCACGGTCCGCCACCAAGCGCATCGAGCGGGTTGGCTTGGCCAAGTTCTTCACCGCGGTCGTCGGTGGCGATCAGGTGGTGAACGGAAAGCCCGCGCCCGATATCTACGTCGCGGCCACGCGCTTGCTTGGTACGGCAGCGTCGCGTACGGCAGCGTTCGAGGACTCGGATATCGGTGTACGCGCCGCGCTGGCGGCGGGACTGAAGACGGTCCAGGTTCCTGATCTGATCCAGCCCGCGGCGGAGACGCGGCGGCTCGGCCATGTCATCGCCCCCGACATCGTTTCCGGCGCCAGGTCGATCGGCCTGATTTGAGCGGCGCGAGGCCCTGGCCCGCCACCACAGCGGGCCGCCGTGCCTTGGCCGTCAAATCCACCCGCAGGACGAAATCAAACTTGACCGCGTGGTCATATTACCATGGAGTCATCGCCAACAATCAGGGAGAGCACGATGGGACACGCGAAAAACGTCACCCGCAGAATCGTATTGGCCGCGGCCGCGGGCCTTGGATTCCTGGCGACGGCCGGCATCGCCGCGGCCGAGAAGGTCAAGGTTGCGGCGATCTACACGCTGCCGGTCGAGCAGCAGTGGATCAGCCGGATTCACAAGGCGCTGAACACCGCCGCCGAACGGGGCGAAATCGACTATGTCTTCTCGGAGAACGTGGCCAACACCGACTACGAGCGGGTGATGCGTGAATATGCCGAGCAGGGTCAGCAGCTGATCGTGGGTGAGGTATTCGGGCTTGAACGGGCGGCGCGAAAGGTTGCCAAGGACTACCCCGAAACCGCATTCCTGATGGGTTCGTCATTCGGGCCCGTGGCGCCGAACTTTTCGGTCTTCGACAACTGGATCCACGAGCCGTCCTACCTGACCGGCATGGTGGCCGGGGCGGCGACCGAAACCAACGTGATCGGCATGGTCGGCGGATATGCAATTCCCGAAGTCAACCGGCTGATGCATGCCTTCATGGACGGCGCGCGCGCGGTGAACCCGGACGTCAAGTTCCTCGTGAACTTCATCGACAGCTGGTACGATCCGCCGAAGGCGAAGGAAAGCGCCTTCGCAATGATGGATGCGGGCGCCGACATCATGTACGCCGAACGTTTCGGCGTCTCGGACGCCGCCGTCGAGCGTGGCATCAAGGCCATCGGCAACGTGATCGATACGTCCGGAGATTACCCCGGCACGATCCTGGCATCGGCCCTTTGGCACATGGAAGCGACGATCGACAAGGCGATCGAGCACGTGGCGAACGGCGCCTTTGAGGCCGCCGATTACGGCCAGTACAGTTTCATGGCCTATGGGGGCGGCTCGATGGTTCTGGACGAAAGCCTTGTCTCCGCCGATGTCGTCGAAGCGGTCAAGGCTAAGGAGCAGGAGATTCTCGACGGTATGTTCCGGGTGAACGTCAACGACGACCGTCCGGAATCCGACGGCTAGGCGCGACGGCCGGTGGGACGGCGGCCTTCGCCGTCCCGTTCACTCGCATGACAGCGGAAAAAGTCCTTGCCCTCGCCGGGCTGTCCAAGACGTTCGGCACCGTCGTTGCCAACAGCAACGTGTCACTGGACCTTTTCAGGGGCGAGGTGCTGGCCTTGCTGGGCGAGAATGGCGCGGGCAAGACGACGCTGATGAACATGCTGTTCGGCCACTACATGCCGGACAGCGGCAGCATAGAGATCGCCGACAAGAGCGGGGTGCTGCGTCCGCTGCAACTGGGCCACCCGCAGGCCGCGATCGCGGCGGGGATCGGCATGGTGCACCAGCATTTCACGCTTGCCGAGAACGTCGATGCGCTGGACAACATCATGCTTGGCGCCGAACCGCTGCTGAAGGTCCGCCGCGACAAGCCGGCGGCGCGCGACAAGGTGCACCGGATCATGGCAAGCAGCGGCTTGT
This sequence comes from Rhodobacter sp., assembly GCA_041627895.1. Taxonomy (GTDB): domain Bacteria; phylum Pseudomonadota; class Alphaproteobacteria; order Rhodobacterales; family Rhodobacteraceae; genus JBFKQC01. Next base: position 9,733 of record JBFKQC010000021.1, on the reverse strand, counting down.
CCGCCCCGCTCGACGTGCCGGTCGGCCGGTTGACGGTGGGCGAACGCCAGCGCGTCGAGATCCTCAAGGCGCTCTATCGCGACGTAAACGTCCTGGTGCTGGACGAACCGACAGCGGTGCTGACCCCGCAAGAGGCGGACATGCTGTTCGAGAACATCGGCGCCATGACGCGCGACGGGCTTTCGGTCATCTTCATCTCGCACAAACTGCGCGAGGTTCTGGCCTTCTCGCATCGTATCGCCGTCCTGCGGCACGGCGAAAAGGTCGGCGAGATCGCAACCAAGGATGCCGACGAGCGCAGAATCGCGCGAATGATGGTCGGTGCCGATACGCCCGAGGCACGGCGGGAGGCGCGCGCACCCGGAGCCCCGATCATTCAACTCGAAAAGGTCTCGGTCCCTGGCAGGTCGCGCCGTGACAGTCTGGACCGCGTCGACCTGGCGGTTCGCGAGGGGGAAATTCTTGGCATTGCCGGCATATCGGGAAACGGCCAGGTCGCTTTGGCGGGCGTGATATCCGGCACCGTACGCCCAACCGCGGGCACCGTGTCTATCCAAGGAACCCGGATCACCCGGTTCGAACCCGCGGCGATGATTGCGGCAAGGGTGGGACGGATTCCGGAAGACCGCCACCGTGACGGCATCGTCGGCGCGATGTCCGTGGCCGAAAACCTTGTCATCGAGCGCCTTGGCGACGCGGAAGTGCAAAGACGCGGGATGCTTCGGCGGGACGCGATACTGTCCCACGCCAAGCGGCTTTGCCGAGAGTTCGACGTGCGCGGCCCCGGCAGTCAGGCCGCGGCCCGGCTTTTGTCGGGGGGAAACATCCAGAAACTCATCCTGGCACGCGTGTTCGAGCAGCAGCCGAAGCTGATCCTGGCGAACCAGCCCACGCGCGGGCTGGACATGGGCGCGGCGGCCGAGGTCGCACGTCGCCTGCTGGAAGCCCGGTCACGCGGCGCCGGCGTGGTTCTGATTTCCGAAGACCTGGACGAGATTCTGACCCTCGCCGATCGTGTCATGGTGATCCATGACGGCGAATTGAAGGAGGCCGACAGCCGCGACCGCGAGGCGCTGGGGTTGTTGATGGCAGGGGAAGCCGCATGATCCGCATCGAGCCCCGTCCCGCGCCGTCCCGGGTCCTGAAATTCGGCGTGCCGTTGCTGTCAGCGGTGATCGCACTGCTGCTCGCCGCCATTCCCCTCAGCCTTGCCGGGGCAGAGATCGGCCCGGCCTATGTCGAGATGTTCAAGGGGGTTTTCGGTACGCGTTTTGCCTTCTCGGAGATGCTGACCCGGGCGACGCCGCTGATCTTCACCGGCCTCGCCGCCGCGCTGGCGTTCCGGGCGCGGCTCTGGAACATCGGGGCGGAAGGGCAGCTTTACCTCGGAGCGATGGCGGCGGTCGCGGTCGGCGCCGGTGCCGTGGACGCCCCGGCGGTCATCCTTTTGCCCTTGATCGTATTATGCGGATGCGCCGCCGGTGCGACCGGCATGGCCGTTCCCGCCTACCTCAAGACCCGCTTCGGCGCGGACGAGGTCGTCACCACCCTGCTTCTGAATTTCGTCATCCTGATCTTCGTGCAGTACATGCTGGAAGGCCCCTTGAAGGACCCGATGGGCCTTGGCTGGCCGCAAAGCTCGCCGATTCTGGACCAGGGAATGCTCCCTCCGCTGATGGACCGCATGCGCGTCCATTCGGGTCTGATCGTCGCGCTGGCCTGCACCGCCGTGGCACAGTTCCTGCTGGCCCGCTCGGTCTGGGGTTTCAAGCTGCGCGCCGTCGGCGAGAATTCCGCAGCCGCGCATCATGCCGGGATCGGGGTAAAGCGGACCCTTCTGGGCGTGGCTGTCGTGTCCGGGGCCCTTGCCGGGATGGCGGGCGTTAGCGAGGTCGCCGGACTGAAAGGCTACCTGACGTCGGACCTGTCGCCGGGCTTTGGCTATACCGGCATCGTTGTGGCGATGCTGGCCGGGCTGTCCCCCGCCGGCGTGGTGGCCGCCGCGCTGTTCATCGCCTCGGTCTTCGTCGGCGCCGACAGCATGAGCCGGGCGATGGGCGTTTCGTCCTTCCTGGCTGACCTGGTGGTCTCGACCTCTCTGCTTTGCGTGCTCGTCGGCGGGTTCTTTGCCCGTTTCCGTTTGGTCCGGACCGCGGTTCGGGCCGGGCCTGCGGGCTGATGGATATTCTTCAGATACTGTTGAGCGAAAGCTTTTGGGCGGCCTCACTGCGCATCGCAACGCCCCTGATTTTCGGCGTCCTGGGCGCATTGCTATGCGAGAAATCCGGCGTTCTGAACCTTGGCATCGAGGGGATCTTCGTCGTCGGCGCGATGGCGGGCTGGATGGCGGTCTGGATGGGCGCGGGTTTGTGGGCCGGTGTACTGGTGGCAGCTCTGGCTGGAGCCTTTTTCGGTCTGATCCACGCGATCCTGACGGTGCCTCTGGGCCTGTCGCAGCATGTCTCCGGGCTGGGCATCACCTTGTTCGCGACGTCAGTCAGCTATTTCTCTTATCGCACCGCCTTGCCGCAGGTCACGTCACCGCCCCGGATCGAGCCTTTCCGTCCCCTTGATCTGCCGATCGTCTCGGACCTGCCATTCGTCGGCCCGGTCCTGTTCCAGCAAACCGCCCTGACTTGGCTGGCAATCGGCATGGTCGCGGCCGTCTGGTACGTGTTGAACCGCACCGCACTGGGCGTGGCGATAAAGGCGGTCGGGGACAATCCGGACAGCGTGGATGCCCAGGGGCTCAGCGTCTACGGGCTGCGCATCGGCGCGGTTGTCGCGGGCTCTTCCCTGATGGCACTTGGCGGGGCGTTCCTGACGATGTCGGCCTTCGATGCCTTCTTTTTCGGGATGGTAAACGGCCGCGGTTGGATCTGTATCGCGCTGGTCATCTTCGCCAGCTGGCGCCCCGGCAAGGCGCTGTTGGGCGCGCTCTTGTTCGGCGCGTTCGACGCGCTGCAGGTGCGCCTGCAGACAGAGGTCGGCGCCTTCGTTCCCAGCCAGGTCTTTCTGGCCGCGCCGTATGTCCTGTCGATCATCGCTCTTGTGATCGCGGCGCGCAGCGCGGACTACCCCCGCGCGCTACTGAAACCCTGGTTCAAGGGCCAGCGCTAGGAGGCACCGATGTTCGACCTGATCGTGAAAAACGCGACGTTGCCCGATGGCCAGACGGACATGGATATTGCCTGCCGGGATGGAACCATCGTCGCGGTCGAACGCGGCATCGAAGCCGACGCCGGCGAGGTCATCGACGCGAATGGCTGGCTGGTCGCCGCGCCATTCGTCGACCCGCATTTCCACATGGACGCGACCCTGTCGCTGGGAACGCCGCGGATGAACGTGTCCGGCACCCTGCTGGAAGGCATCGCGCTATGGGGCGAGCTGAAACCGATCCAAAGCATCGACGACATCATCGGGCGGGCGCTTCGCTACGTCGATCTGGCGGTGTCCATGGGCATCGGGGCCATCAGGTCCCACGTCGACACCTGCGACGACGAGCTGAAGGGCGTTCAGGCGCTGCTCGAGGTGCGCGAACGGGTCAAGGACTACCTGGACCTGCAGCTCGTCGCCTTTCCCCAGGACGGTGTTCTGCGCGATCCGACGGCGATGGAGAACACGGTTCGCGCACTCGACATGGGCGTGGACATCGTCGGCGGCATCCCGCATTTCGAGCGCACCATGGTCGATGGCGCGGACTCGGTGCGGCTGTTGTGCGAGATCGCGGCCGAGCGTGGCCTTAGGGTCGACATGCACTGTGACGAAAGCGACGATCCGCAAAGCCGGCACATCGAAACTCTGGCGTTCGAGACCCGGCGCCTCGGCCTGCAGGGCCGGGTGACGGGCTCGCACCTGACGTCGATGCATTCCATGGACAACTACTATGTCTCCAAGCTGATCCCGCTGATGGTCGAGGCGGGGGTGCACGCGATTCCCAACCCGCTGATCAACATCATGCTGCAAGGCCGGCACGACACCTACCCCAAGCGCCGCGGCATGACCCGGGTGCGCGAATTGCGCGATGCCGGGATCGTCGTCGGGTTCGGGTCCGATTGCGTGATGGATCCGTGGTACTCGCTCGGGCGGGCCGACATGCTCGACGTCGCCTTCATGGGGCTTCACGTGGGCCAATTTTCGAGCCGCGACGACATGGCCTGGTGCTTCGACGCCGTCACGGCGAACTCGGCGCGGATCATGGGCCTGGACGGCTATGGCCTGACGCCCGGATGCAAGGCGGATTTCAACCTGCTGCAGGCGTCCGACCGGATCGAGGCGATCCGCCTTCGCGCACACCGCCTGGCGGTCGTCCGCAGGGGCAAGGTCATCGCACGCAACCCGCCTCTGCGCACCGAACTGGACTTGCCCGGACGAACGCCGGCGGTAGACCCGGCCAGCTTTGCACCGGGTTAAACTGCGGCCGCGGTCACATCAGCTTGGCCGGCAGATACAGCGCTATCTGCGGGAGCAATGCAAGGATGGCGGCGCCGGCGAGCAGGATCAGCCAGTAGGGTATCGTGGCGACGGCGGCTTCGCCCAGCGACACGTCGTCTTTGGTCACCGACACCAGAACCGACAGATTCAGCCCCACCGGCGGCGTGACCTGTCCGATCTCGATCATGATGGTTATGATGACGCCCAGCCACACCGCGTCGTAGCCGAGCCCGACCATCAGCGGCACGACGATCGGAAGCGTCATGATCATCAGGGAAAGCCCGTCAAAAAAGCAGCCCAGGACCAGATAGATCAACACGACCAGGGCAAGCACGGTGACCGGACCGAGGTCGGCAGCGCGCACCGCCTCGAGAATTGACTGCGGCACACCCAGAAGGCTGACCGCCTGCGCAAGCACCGTCGCGCCCATCACCACGAAGGCGATCGAGGCATAAAGCAAGATGGCGGCATAGAGGCTGGCGACGAGAGTCTTCAGGGTCAGGTTGCCCCAGAACCGGCCGACGACGATAGTCGCGATCACGCCGACCCCCGCCGCCTCGGTCGGGGTGGCAAGGCCAAAGACAATGCTGCCCATGATCGCCAGTATTAGCAGCAAGAAGGGCCAAAGGCCCACGAGGTTTCGCAAGATGACCGGGACCGGCTGCTTTGCGTCGCCCTTGGGCGCGAGTGCGGGATTGGCCAGGCACCGCAGGTAAATGTACCCCATGAACATCGCGGCGAAGAGCAGACCCGGAAGCAGGCCGGCCAGAAACAGGCGGCCGATCGAGGTTTCGGTCAGAGCGCCATAGATCAACAGCGACAGGCTCGGCGGGATCAGAAGCCCAAGAGTACCGCCGCCTGCGAGCGAGGCCACGACAGTCCGGCGATCATAGCCGCGCGCGGTCATCTCGGGATAGGCCACCGAGCCGACGGCGGCAGCCGTCGACAGGCTGGAGCCGCTGACCGCACCGAACAGCGTGCAGACGGCAATATTCGTGTGCAACAGCCCGCCCGGAACGCGTTGAAACAATGGCGTGAGCGCGGTGTAGATCTTTTCGCTGACACCGCTGCGCAGCATGACTTCGCCCAGCATGATGAAGAGCGGGATCGCGCTGAGCGTAAACGAGTTGAGGACATTCCAGACGGCGTCTACAGCCACGAAGGTGGTCCCGCCGGCGACATAGTGCAGGATCAGAAGGCCGGTGAGCCCAAGCGCCGCCCCGAGGGCCAGCCCTGATCCGGCCAACACGGTCAGCCCAGCAAGCAGCACACCCCAGAAACCGCCCATTACCCGCGCCTCTGCCCGTCAGTGCTTTCGCGATGTCTGCCGGTTTCCGACCGCCGCACCGCGCACCAGAAAGGCAACGGCCGTCAGCAGCATCGACAAGGGCAGAAGCGCCATCCATGGATACATCAAGAGCCGTCCAACCTCGGTCTTTATGTTGCGGTCATAGGCAAATTCCAGCCAGGGCAGGCAAAGCGCGAAAAACCAGACACAGAACGCCGCGCCGAACAGGCCCGCGGCCGCGGCCACCCATCGCCGCGCGCCTTTGGGAAGGGCGGAAACCAACACCAGCACCCGCACATGCTCGGCGCGGAGCGTCACCAACGGCAGGGCGAGAAAGAAAGCCGCCGTCATCAGCAGGCCGACCAATTCCTCGGTAAAACGAAACGGCGCAGACGCGAAGTAGCGCATGGTGACGCTTGCGCCGATCAACACCACAATCCCGCCGCCCGCCACGGCGGCCGCAACGGCCATGGCGACAAAAACCGGCGTCAGCGACCGCTCGACGCGCGTCAGCGCAAGGCTGCGCCGGCTTTCGGGTTCATCTCCGGCAGAATTCATCGTCCGAGAACGTCGAGAATGCGTTGGCGGTATTCAGGCGCCTTCCCGCCGGCTTCCTCCGCCATCGCCTGCCAGGTCGCGGAGGCTGCATCGAGGAATGCGGCGCGATCCTCATCGGAAAACGGCTCCAGGAACTCGATCCCCTGTTCAGCCAGCCTGGCTCGCGCGGCCTGTTCGTTTTCTTCCGCCTTGGAATATTCGTTGGTGCGCTCCCAGACCCGGGCGGCGGCAGTGCTGACGGCCTCGCGCTCGGCGTCGCTCAACCCCTCCCAGGCGCCCTTTGACGCACCGAGCACATAAGGAACGCCCGCGACGGGATACAGATACGAGGCGTATTTGGTGACCTCCTGCAACGAGATCGTGTGCGCGAAAAGCGCCGGATAGACCGTGCAATCGACGACACCGGTCTGCAGCGCCACGTATAGGTCGTTCTGGCCGATGATCTGCGCAGATACGCCCAGCTTGGTAAAGGTTTCGACCTGGTCGTTGCTCCAGACCCGCAGCTTTCTGGTCCTGAGATCCTCCAGCGTGCGCACCGGCTGTTCGCGGCAGAAAATCGAGGCCTTCAAGAGCGGCAGCGCCATGAAGCCCGTGGGCACGATATCCATCTCGCCAAGCACTTCGGCATAGATTTCCTGGATTTCCGGCAGCGCGCTGATCAGCTCTTCCGGGCTGCCCACCGACCCCTGGATCATGACCGCGTTGAGGGCGGGAACGTCTCGCCCAAGGTAATTCGCCCAGACCAGACCCATCTCTACGGCGCCGCGCGGCAGCCAGCGCGCAACGTCGTTGTCTTTCAGGTTGAGCGAACCGCCGTGGAAAACGTCGATGGTCAAGCTGCCGCCGGTCAGTTCCGCGACGTCGGCGGCAAAGGTCTCCAGTTGCTTCGATTCACCGCGGCCCTCTGGCAGCCCGTTATTGAATTTCCATTCGGCCGAAATAGCCGGTCCGCCGGCGAGACCAATTGCCAATACGACCGAGAGTGAATGACGCAGAATTCCGAACATGGCTTTCTCCCAGATTTTGCCCCAGAGTAGCGGCTCGTCGGGCATCCAACAATGACCGGTTGGCCCAACCAGACCAGTTGGTGCGACGATCCCAAAATCCCGGAGCGCGGTCCTGATTGGTTGTTGCTGCGCTGCAGTACTCCGATCACCGCCCGGCGCCGTCACCGCAAACCCGGCCCCTCGTTCGATGTCTGCCCGTCAGATTTCCGCGAGCCGGCTTTCGAGAAGCTCTCCGCTTTCCTGCAGGACCGGGTAGGCGATCATCGCGAAAGAGGTGTTGAGCATCTTGAGGGTGCGCAGAAGATCGAGGTGGATTGCGCTGGTCTCGATCGATTCCGCAAGGCCCTTCCGGAGCCGCTTGAGATGCTTGCGCTCGAGCAGTTGTTCGATCTCGCGCACTTTCTCCTTCTGCTCGACGAGTTCGCGGGCCAGCCCGGCATCCTCTGACATAAGGACGGTAATGCCATGCTGCACATTGCGTAGAACGACATCATGGAAATCCGACAACTCGCGCCACCCCTCTACCGAGAATTCCACGTTCTCGGAGTTCTTGAGCCGGGCAAGCCCGGTCATCTTGCGGGCGATCGCATCGGCACCGGCCTCGAGGTTCACGGCGATGCCGGAGAGGTCAAAGGCGCGGGTGCCGGTGTCTTCCTCCGGGTCCTGGCTGCGCACGCCGGAAAGGTAGATTCTGACATCGAGCGACATCTGCGCGACTTTCTGCATTTCATCACGCAGCCTCTGCGCCGTCGCCTCGTCGTAGCGGTCGAACAGCCCGAAAGCCTCGCGCAGCATCAGCTCGATCCGGTTGCCCATCTCGACAAGCTCGCGCAGCGCACAGGCGAAGGCGCGCTTCGGCTGGTTCTGAACGGTGGGATCGAGAAGCGAGTGGTTGGCGCCCGCCGCCGCGGTTGCCGACGGATCCGCGATAACCCTGTTCGCGGCTCGCATCATCGGCCCGACCAGCGGCAGGAACACGACCAGCAGGGCCAGGTTGAAGGCCAGATGCAGGTTCAGCGCCTGCTGTCCCGGTCCAGGCCCAAGAAGCTGGATCGGCAGATCGAACCGCGACAACGCCAGCACCGCCAGGGCCGCCCCGCCGCCGCGCAGCAAAAGGTTGGTCCAGACCACCCGGCGCACGGTCACGTCGGCCTTCAGCGTCAGGAAGAAGGCAATCAGCGAACCGCCCAGGTTGGCGCCGAGAACCATCGCGAAGGCGGCCTCGACAGGCAGCAGGCCCTGCGCCGCCAGGGTGGCGAACAGCAGCACCGCCGCGACGCTGGCATGCACAAGCCAGGCGAACAGCGCCGCGATGAGGAACGCGGTCAGCGGGTCATCGGCGAGATACAGCATCGCCGCCTGCGCGCCTTCGCTGTCGACCAGCGGCAGGCTCGAAGCGCGGATCAGGTCGAGCGACAGGAAGATGAGCGCCAGCCCGATGAGGATCCGCCCGACCTGCCGCAGCTGCCGGCGCGCGCTGCGCAGGAAGATCAGCACGCCCGACAGTAGCAGGAGCGGCGTGAGCACCGCGATCCGCGAATTCAGGATCAGCGCCACGAGTGCCGAACCGAGGTCGGCGCCAAGCACGATCGCAGCCCGGCAAGCCCGCCGATGGTGCCCGCCGAGACGAAGCCGGCCATCAGCACCGCGACCGCGGTCGAACTTTGCATCAGGACGGCGGCCAGCGCGCCGCAGCCGGCGGCGGCAAGCCGGTTCGACGTGGAGCGCCGCAGCCAAAGCCGCAACTGCCCGCCGAAGGCGCGCTCGAAACCGGTGCGCACCAGCCGCACCGCCCAGATCAGCAGCGCCGCCGCGGCCGCCATGTTCAGAACAAAAAGGATCGGGGCGCTTTCCATCATCCATCTGCGCCGGGCCGAGCCCGGATTCGCGAGTATAGGGCCCTAGAAGCCATGTGGTCCACCGGCCTCACCCAGCGGCTGCGTGGCCCAGACGCCCCCTTCCTCGGTATGAAACACCGCATACCCCGTAGGGCCGGTCATGAACCCGACCGGTGCATCCTGCCGCAAATCCAGCGCGAATGCACTGCACAGCGACGGCGCGGTCGAGACGGGGTGGCGGCCAAGCTGACCATGATAAACGCCATGAACATGTCCGGCGACGATCCGGATCGGCGCCTCGCAAGTTTCGAGCGCCGCGGCCAGATCCGCGGCGTTTTCCAGCCCGATCGCGTCCATGAAACGTATCCCCGTCCTCAGCGGGGGATGGTGCATCGCAACCGTGATCGCGCGCCCCTCGGCGCCGGCGCCGGCGGCGGCATCGCGGGCGAGCCTCAGGCTCTCTGCCCGCAGCCTGCCGCCGCCCTGGCCCTCGACCAGCGTGTCGAGCCCGATGATCCGGGCATCGCCGATGACGGCGACCCAGTCGATCGTGCCGGTGCCGCGTATCGCGGGCAGGACTTCGAACGCGGCGCGCAACGCATCGCGTC
>JBFKQC010000020.1:0-53314 GCA_041627895.1 Rhodobacter sp. | reverse complement strand
GCCTGCACGGTGGGCGATCCCTGCGACGCGGTGTTCGACCCGGCGCTCTATACGGTGCCCTCGATCGAGGAGCATGCCGCCGCGATGTGGCAGAAGAAGCACCTGCCGGCGGTGGGCCCGACCGGGCCGGGCCAGCCGATCGACGTGACCGAAAAGATGCTCAGGATGCTGAACGAGCTGGAGCATGCGCATATCTACATCGAGCAGTTGCACCGGCGGGTGAGCGAGCTCGAGGCGCTGCTCGCCGAGCGGGGCTGAGCCCCGGCACCGCGCCTCAGGCGGCGGCGAAGAAATCCCCGATCAGGCCGACGATCCGGTCGACCTGGTCGAGGCCGTGATACATCGGCAGCCGCACCAGCCGCGCCGCATCGGCGCTGGTGACGGCGTCCGCGCCGTGGAACCGGCCGAACCGGCGTCCGGCATCGGCGCTGTGCAGCGGGATGTAGTGGAACACCGACTGCACCCCCGCCGCCGCGAGCGCGGCGATCAGCCGGTCGCGCTCGGCCCCGTCGGCCGCCTTCAGCCAGAAGATCATGCCGTTGACCGTGCAGTCCGCCGGCGGCTCGGGCAGCGCGATCCGCCCGGCCGCGGCCAGCGACGCCAGCCCGTCGCGGTAGCGCTGCCAGCAGGCCACGCGGGCGCGGGTGATCCGGTCGCTGGCCTCGAGCTGGCCCAGCAGATAGGCCGCGCGGATGTCGTCGAGCGCATAGGACGAGCCGATGTCCTTCCAGGTGTAGCGGTCGACCTCGCCGCGGATGAAGACGCGCCGGTCAGTGCCCTTTTCCAGCACGATCTCGGCCCGGGGCGCGAGCGCGGGGTCGTTGACCAGCAGCGCGCCGCCCTGGCCGCAATGCACCGCCTTCGTCTCGTGGAAGCTGAAGCAGCCGAGCGCGCCCATGGTGCCGCAGCGCCGCCCGCGATGCGTCGAGAGAAACGCGTTGGCGGCATCCTCGACCAGCGCCAGCCCGTGCCGCGCCGCGATCGCCGAAAGCCGGTCCATGTCGGCGGGCACGCCGCCGTAATGGATCGGCACGATGGCGCGGCTCCGCGCGGTGATCGCCGCCTCGGCGGCGCCGGGGTCGATGTTCATCGTCGCCGGTTCGACATCGACGAAGACCGGGGTGGCGCCGGTGCGCACCACCGCGTTCGCGGTCGAGGGATAACCGAAGGACGGCATGATCACCTCGTCGCCCGGGCCGAGATCGAGCAGGATCGCGGCGATTTCGAGCGCCGCCGTGCAGGACCCGGTGGGCAGCGCGAGCGGCACGCCGAAGGCGGCGCCGAGCCAGTCCTGGCAGGCGCGCGAGAACCGCCCCCCGGGGCCGATCTTGTGCGCGGCCAGCGCCTGGCCGACATAATCCGCCTCGGCCCCGACGAGGCCCGGGCGGTTGAAGGGCACCTTGTCCCGGCCCCTGCGTCGGCTCTGGTCTTTCGTCATGCGGCACCGGTCCGGGATCTGCGGCGCCAGAAGTCCCATTGCCGGTCGAGGCCGCCGGTGGGGATGCGCTCGAAATTCTCTTCCAGGTAGGCCCAGACCCTGGCATGGGTGTTGCGGAAGCGCAATTCGTCGCGCCCGTCGCGGGGAAAGTCCCGGGTCAGCGCCCAGTTCACGCCGCGCCGTTCGAGATCGTCGATGATCGTCCGCTGCCCGGCCTCGGATTCCGGGAAGATCAGCAGATCGCTGTAGACCGGGGTTTCCTTGCCGAGCACGGGATAGAACAGCGGCGCGTCCGGCGCGATGAACAGGGTCTCTTCCGGCGGAACATGGTCCGCGACCAGCCGCTGCATGCGCGCAACCCGGCCGGCCTCGGCGCTCGGGACCACCAGGCGGTCGCCCAGCAGGTCGAAGCTTTCGAACCGGCCCGGCGCCTCGACCCACTGCAGAAAGGCGTCGACCCGGCGCACCAGCAGCCAGCCCATGGCCAGCAGCCCGGCCGCGGCCGCCACCGCCGCCGCGGTCCCGGCAAGCGCGGCGAGCGAGATGACCGCGCCGAGGAACGGCTGCATCACCTGGCAGAGGTGCGGCAGATCCGACCGGCTGGTCGCGTGGTGGTAGTAGCAGAGCCCGACGAGGCACGAGGCGATCAGGTGCGGGGTCGCCGTGCCGCTGCCGCCCAGCAGGGCCCAGCCGAGCACGCCGAGATAGGTGACGGGCAGGGCCAGGAACAGCGCCCCGGTGAGGAACCCGGTGGCCCGATCCAGAGCGCCGAGCCGGGAATAGTCGGTCTTCCAGGGCCAGGGCACCGCGACCTGCAGGTCGATCCCGCCGCGGTCGAAGAACACCAGGACCTTGTTCCGCACATAGATGCGGAACATGCCCGGCACGAACAGGAACATCGCCAGCATCGGCCCGTAGCCGAGCGCGATGCCGCCGCCCCAGGCCAGCGCCAGCGTGGCGCCGTCGGCCGCCGCCGGCCCGAAGGCCAGATACAGCAGCGCCAGGCCGGAGGCGGCGAAGCCGTAGGCGCCGTGGTTGCGCCCCAGAAAGCCCGCGAACCCGGTGGCCAGCCCGGCGATCAGGGCGGTCGCCGCCGAGGGCGCCCCCAGCAGCAGCGTCACCGCGAAGACCGCGATCAGCGACATCGCGTGCTCGAAGACCTTGTGGCGCGGCTGCATCCAGATCACGAAGACCGCCCCCGCCAGCACCAGCACCGGGACATTGCCGGTCACCGTGCCGAGCGCGCCGAGGCCGGCCCAGACCCCCAGCGCCTGGAACACCGCGGCGCCGCGGCGCAGGCCCAGAAGCCCCCTGCCGAACAGCTGCATCCAGCCCCAGCACCAGTAGAACCGCGCCGGGTCGTAGGACTTGTAGTCGCGGATCGGGATCCGGCCCTGGCCGATGCGCAGCACGCCGTTCCAGAGAAAGCCCTCGTCGAGACTGTTCCAGCCGTAGCGCGCGCGCACGGCATGGGCGAGCGCAACCCAGAAGACCGCGATCCCCCCCGCAATGACGCCCGCCATGTCCAACCGCCCGTCCCCGGCAAATCCCTCGCTCGCCAAGTTGAAACATCGAATGGACCCGGATTGGAAGAGCGAAGACGCCCGTCACCCGAGCCTGCGGGACCGGACCGTCTCGATCACCTCAAGCCGCCGCCGGCGGGTTTCGAATTCCCCGCCCGTCCCCACCCGGTAGGATCCGGCGCGCAGGGCCGGGCGCAGCGCCTCGATCCGGCGCGCCGCCTGCGCGGCATCCGGCGGATCGGTCACGATCTCGGGCCGGTATCCCAGCGCGCGCATCGCCGCGCCGCAGCCAAGTTCCACGTACTCGATCTCGTCCGGCGTCAGACCGGTGCGGAACTTGCCCAGATTGCCCGCCTGCACCGGCCGCGACAGGTTCTTCCAAGCGTCGATGCGCGCGGCGTTGCGGCGGGTGCGCGGGTCGCGGTGGAACTCAAGCATCCGCGCCTCGTAGGGCAGGCCGAGAAACCCGGCGATGCGGGCCAGCTCGCCCGGCGTGTCGGCCAGCAGATCCTCGTAGCGCAGCGCATGCACCAGCCCGGCCATGCCGGGCCGCGCCCGGAGCGCCGCGGCGTCGGCCTGGTCGGCGCTCCAGACCTCGACCGCGCGCGCGACGCCGCCGGGGATGCCGTCGGTGGCCAGGTACGAGGCGGCGACGTCGCGCGGGTCGCGCACCAGGTAGACGAAGCGGCAGCCGGGAACCGCCGCGGCGAGGTCCGCGGCGAAGCGCGCGGTATGATTCTCCTTGACGAAGACCAGCGAGGCGCCGTCATGCGCCGCCTCGGTCTCGTAGAGCGCCGCGACCGGGGCGACGGCGCTGCGCTCGAGGCCGAGCGCGGCGAGCCCGTCGCGGCCAAGCCGGGTGTTCCAGCTGCCGAGCTGCGCGTCGAAGGCATCGGCGACGTCGCCCAGCAGCACCTGCCAGTTCTCGTCGCGCGCCAGGTCGCCGTAATTCGCCGCATTGGTGACGAACAGGCGGAAAAGGTGGCTCGGCGGCGGCGCCGAGATCGCCGGATGGCCGTTCATGAGCCCGGTGATCAGGTTGCTGCCCGAGCGTTCCGAGCAGATCAGGAAGGCGAAGCGGCGGCCGGTCACGATGCGTCCTCTCTGGGTCGCGCGGCGCGTCCGGCCAGGTGCCGGCGCACCGCCTCGGCCACGGTCCGGGCGGTTTCCGGCGTGATGTGGGCATCGTTGAAGAGGTTGACGACCCGGGCATGCAGCGCGGCGGCCACCGGCGCGGCGGCGCGCCCGCCGAGGACCTCGGCGGCCGGCCGGTAATGGCCGCTGGCAAAGCCGCCGGCGGCGAAGACCGCCTCGAGCAGCGCCGCCTTGTCCGGCACCGCGATACAGAACCGCCAGGCATTGAACGCCTCGCCCAGCCAGGCCCCGCGCGGGATCGCAGCGCGGTAGACCGCGTCGATCCGGGCCTTCTGCGCGTCGATCCGATGGCGCTCGGCCGCGAGCGCGGCGCGCAGCGCGGGCCACGAGCCGAAGCTGACGCGGGTCTCCAGCCAGTCGGGCCAGCGCGATGCGACGGTTTCCGCGGTGGTGCCTTCGGGCGCCCTCAGCGCCGCGGCGACGGCCGCGGCGTGATCCGGATCGAAACGCAGGGCATGGCGCGGGCAGGCGACGCCGGGGGCGAGAAAGGCGTATCCGCCGCCGCCGAGATCGGCGTACTTGCCGTAGCCGGTGGAATGGAGGATCGCATCGACTCCGGCGGATTCGGGCGGATCAGGGTCGATTTTGGGACGGCAGGCGCAGCGGTCGTCGACGATCAGGATCGCCGGGTCCGCCGCCCGGAGCGCCGCGAAGAAGTCCGAGGCGTCGAACATCGCGCCGTAGGTGCGGGCGTGGATCACCCCGGCAATCCGCCCCGGCACGGCGCGCACCGCGGCCAGCGCCGCCCCGGCATCCATCGCCAGCGTCTCGGGATCGAGATCGACATAATCCACCGCGCGCCCGGCCCTGGCCAGCGCCAGCACCACCTCGGCGCAGATGTTGGCGGGCACCAGGAAGGCGCCGGGCCGGGCCCCGCGCGCCAGGTCGTGGATCAGCGCCGCGGCGCGCCCGCCCAGGACCGGCGGCCGGCATCGGGCCGCCGCCGGCCGCGCCAGCACCCGGAACGCAGGTTCGGACAGATGCAGCGCGGGCACGAACCGCCCGGCCTCGAGCGCGGCCAGCCGGTCGCGTTCCGGTGCCAGCGCCGCCGCGCCCCAGGCCTCGCCGGCCAGCGCGGCGCGCGGGGCGGGGCAGGGCTCGGACGCGGCGGCCAGCACCGCGTCGCGCGCCGCGGCCGCGGCCGGTTCGCCGGAATCGTAGCCGAGCGCGCGCATCTCGGGCGCGCAGAGTGTCTCGATCGCGCGGATCAGCGCGCCCGGCAGCAGCGCCCGCCCGGTGCCGAGGCTCGCCCGCGACACGCGTTCGACCGGGCGGTGCGAGGAATTCGACGCCCAGGCGCCGCCCCCCCGGTCGGCCAGCCGGCGCCGGGCGAGGCCGGCGGGAAACGCGGCGAGGCCGAGCCAGGTGGCGATGCCGGCCATCTGCGCGTCCGGGTCGGCGACGAGATCCTCGTAACGCAGCATCCGCAGGCGCGGATCGCCGGCATGCTCCAGCGCGAAGGCCACGCTCTTGCGCCATTGCCTGAGCACGAACAGCAGCGGCAGCCCGGCACCGGCATGGTCGGGCCCGGTCCCGGCGAAGACCGAGGCGGCAAGGTCGCGCGGGTCGCGCAGCACGATCAGCACGCGGCTGCCCGATCGCAGGAAATACGGCACGAATTCCTCGGCATAGGCCTCCTTGCAGCCGAGCACCGCCGCGCCCGCCGCCAGCGCCTCGAGATAGCGCGCGACGAAGGGCGCCAGCGCCGCGGGCGCGTCGCCGGCCAGCGCCTCGGGCGCGGCCCCGGCCTGCACGTACTGCCCGGCAAAGCCCGCCATGGCGCGCAGCACCCCGGCCAGCCAGTCCGGCTCGAACCGTGCGGCGTCGAGCCAGGCGGTGAAATCCGAGGGCGGGCGGAAGTTCGCGCCGAAAAGATCGTTCAGCGGAAATGCCGGTTCGGCCGCGCCGGGCGGCGCGCCGAGAAACCGGCGCTTGGCCGCGACGTAGAGCCGGGGCAGGGGCTGCGACAGAACCTCGATTTCGGGATGCGCCGACAAGAGCTTGTCCAGGAGCGAGGTGCCCGACCGGGCCGCGCCGGTGACGAACAGATCGGGCGCGCGGCGCACCGGGCTACCCGCGGTCCGCGCGGGCGGTCTCGCGGATCACGAAGGGCGGCCGGTCGCTGGTCAGCTCGACCAGCCGGATCAGGTATTCGCCCATCACGCCGAGCGCCATCAGGATCATGCCGCCGACCGCGAACAGCGCGGCCAAGAGGACGCCGCCGAAGCCGGGTGCGCCGCCGGCCAGCCACGCCGCCGCGAGCCCCAGCGCCAGGGCCAGGCCGGCCAGGCACAGAATCGACCCGATCACGGCCCAGACCCGGGCGAAGAAGCCCGAGTTCGAGATGATCAGGTTGGAGAACTGGCGCAGGCGCCGGTAGAAATTGTAGCGGCTCTTCCCGGCCTTGCTGGGGTGATGCGGCAGCGGCACCGCGACGAAATCCGAGGTCACGTGCGCCAGCAGCGCCGGGATGTAGGGCCGCACCGCGCGCATCGCCAGCATCCGGTCCACCACCGGCCGCCGGATCAGCTTGAGCGGCGTCATCCGCAGCGGCAGCCGCAGCACATGGGCGTCGAACAGCGCCTTGATCCGGCTCGCGGCGTTCATCAGCGGGCCGTGCCGCTTGGTGCCGGCATAAGCCGCCACGACCACGTCGTGATCGCGATGCGCGATCAGCGCCGCGATGTCCTCGGGTGCCTGCTGCAGGTCGTCGTCGATGGTGATGGCCCAGTTGCCGGCAAACTGGGTCAGGCCGCAGAGCACCGCGGCCGGCTTGCCGTAGTTGCGCATCAGCCGGAAGGCGCGCACCCGTGGGTCCTCTGCCGCCAGCCGGGCCAGGGTCGGCCAGGTCTCGGGGTTGTCCGAACCGTCGTCTATCAGCAGGATCTCGAAGCTTTCCCGCAGCGTCTCGTCGAACAGCCGGATCAGCCGCGCCACAAGTTCGGCCACGCTGCCGGCGCTTTGATAGACCGGGACGATGACGGAATAGTCCGGCTCTCTCTCTCCGGTCGGCATGCGTTCTTCCCCAGGGCCCCTGTCTTAGCCCTGCATGCGGACCGCGCGCGCAAAAGTCCAGACCGCGATGGCGGCGGTGATTGAGGCGGGCCGCGCGATGCGATTAGAAGGGCCAATGCCCGCCAAGACCATCGCCATCATCCAGCCCGTCTATCTGCCCTGGCTCGGCTATTTCGAGCAGATCGCCCGGACCGACCGCTTCGTGGTTTACGACGATGTGCAGTACACCCGGCAGGACTGGCGCAACCGCAACCGGATCCCCGGTGCCAACGGCCCGATCTGGCTGACGGTGCCGGTCCGGCGCGCGCCGCTCGGCACCCCGATCCGCGAGATCGAGATCGACAACCGGCACCGCTGGGTCGCCAAGCATCTGGGCTCGATCGAGCAGACCTACCGCGCGGCGCCCCATTTCGAGCCCTGCCACGGCGTTCTGGAGGATATCCTGCGGCGCGGCTGGACCCGGCTTGCCGATCTCGACCTGGCGCTGATCCGGGCGCTCTGTGCCGGGTTCGGGATCGCGCCCGGGGTGGTGCTGTCGTCGGACATCCCCAGCGATCCGGGCTTCGTTGGCCGGTTCGACCGGGCCGCGGAAGACCCGGCGGTGGCGCGGCGCAACATGCGACTGGTCGAGATCTGCCGGCAACAGGGGGCCGGGCTGTTCTATGTCGGCGCGCGGGCGCGGGACTATATCGACACCGCGCTGTTCGCGCGCTTCGGCATCGAGGTGGTGTTCCAGGACTACCGCCACCCGGTCTATCCGCAGCGCCGGCCGGGATTTCAGCCGCACATGGCCGCGATCGACCTGCTGATGAACACCGGCCCCGACGCGCGCGGCATCCTGCTGTCCTCGCCGGCGCCGGATTTCGCGATCGGATAATCTCGGGGCCGAGGCTTGTCCCCCGGGGCGCAATGCAAGATACCGAGAGCCAGCGCGACGACGTATCGGTCTTGGGGGCCTTGCCGATGATCACCCCGGTTCTTCTCTGCGGCGGCTCCGGCACCCGGCTCTGGCCGCTGTCGCGCAAGTCCTATCCCAAGCAGTTCGCGCGGCTTCTGGGCGACGACAGCCTGTTTCAGGCCTCGGCCAGGCGGCTGACGGGCGCGGGATTCGCGCCGCCGCTGGTGCTGACCAATGCCGATTTCCGCTTCATCGTCACCGAGCAGCTCGGCGAGGCCGGCATCGACCCCGGCGCGGTGCTGATCGAGCCCGAGGGCCGCAACACCGCGCCCGCGGTGCTGGCCGCGGCGCTGTGGCTGGCGGCGGCCGACCCCGACGCGCTGATGCTGGTCGCGCCCTCGGACCACGTGATCCCCGACGCCGCGGCGTTCCGCGCCGCGCTCGAGGCCGGGGCGGGGGCGGCGCGCGCCGGCCGGCTGGTGACCTTCGGGATCACGCCGACCCATGCCGAGACCGGCTATGGCTGGCTGGAGCTTGACGCCGCGCCCGGGGCTGGCGGCGCGGCGCTGGATCTGGTGCGCTTCGTCGAGAAGCCGGATGCGGAAAATGCGCAAATCATGCTGGATCAGGGTCGATTCCTGTGGAATGCAGGCATCTTCCTGTTCTCGGTCCGCGCGATCCTCGACGCGTTCGGGACCCACGCGCCGGGGATGCTCGCCCCGGTGCAGGCGGCGCTGGACGGCGCGCGCGCCGACCTGGGCTTTCTGCGGCTCGCGCCCGACCCATGGGGCGGGGCCGAGGATATCTCGATCGACTACGCGGTGATGGAGCGGGCCGGGAACCTGTCCGTGGTGCCGTTCTCGGCCGGCTGGTCCGACTTGGGTGACTGGCAGGCGGTCTGGCGCGAGGCGGCGAAGGGCGGCGACGGCGTGGCGACCTCGGGCAACGCGCAGGCGATCGCTTGCCGCGACACGCTGCTGCGCTCGGAATCGGCGGGGCTGGAACTGGTCGGCATCGGGCTGGACGGGATCGTCGCGGTGGCGATGCCCGACGCGGTGCTGGTCGCCGATGCCGGCCGCGCGCAGGACGTCAAGAAGGCGGTCGCCGCGCTGAAGGCGAAGGGCGCGACCCAGGCCGAGGCCTTTCCCAAGGATCACCGCCCCTGGGGCTGGTTCGAAAGCCTGGTGATCGGCGACCGCTTTCAGGTCAAGCGCATCGTGGTGCATCCGGGCGGCGTGCTGAGCCTGCAATCGCACCACCACCGGGCCGAGCACTGGATCGTGGTCGAGGGCACGGCCCGGGTGACGATCGGCGACGAGGTGAAGCTGATCAGCGAGAACCAGTCGGTCTATGTGCCGCTGGGCGCGGTGCACCGGATGGAGAATCCCGGCAAGGTCGACATGGTGCTGATCGAGGTGCAGACCGGAACCTATCTGGGCGAGGACGACATCGTGCGCTACGAGGACGTCTACGCACGCGAGTGAGGGCGATGCAGATCGAGACCACGAAACTGCCCGGCGTTCTGATCCTGACGCCGAAGCGCTTCGGCGACGCGCGCGGCTTTTTCAGCGAAAGCTGGAACAGGCGGGTCATGGCGGCGGCCGGGCTGGATTATGACTTCGTGCAGGACAACCACTCGATGTCGTCCGCCCGGGGCACGCTGCGCGGCCTGCACTACCAGGCGCCGCCGCACGCCCAGGGAAAGCTGGTGCGCTGCGGGCGCGGGCGGCTTTTCGACGTCGCCGTCGATATCCGCAAGGGCGCGCCCACGTACGGGGCCTGGGTCGGTGTCGAGCTGTCCTACGAGAACGGCCGGCAATTGATGATCCCGGCGGGGTTCCTGCACGGGTTCGTCACCCGCGAGCCGGAGACCGAGATCATCTACAAGTGCAGCGATTACTACGATCCGCAGGCCGACGGCGCGGTGCGCTGGGACAGCTGCGGCATCGCCTGGGATCTGGGCGGAACCGAGCCGGTCCTGAGCGAAAAGGACGCCGCCGCGGTGCCGCTTTCGGCGTTCGACAGCCCCTTCGTCTGGGACGGCGGGGAATCGGCATGACACGCGTCGCGCACATATTCCCTGCCATCACGGCATTCGAAAGGGCGCCCCGATGATCGACCCCACGCCGACCGGCCGCGACGTCCCGCATGCCTTCGGCCGCAACCTTGCGCGGCGCGGGGGCGCCACGCGTCCGGAGGCGTCATGAAGATCCTGGTCACCGGCGGCGCGGGGTTCATCGGCTCGGCGGTGGTGCGGCTGGCCGTCGCGCGCGGGCACGAGGTGGTGAACCTCGACGCGCTGACCTATGCCGCCTGTCTCGACAACGTGGCCCCGGTCGCCGATCACCCGGCCTATGCCTTCGAGCACGCCGATATCCGCGACCGCGCCGCGCTGGACCGGATTTTCCGTGATCACAGGCCCGACGCTGTGATGCATCTCGCCGCGGAATCCCATGTCGACCGCTCGATCGACGGCCCCGGCGCCTTCATCGAGACCAACGTCACCGGCACCTACAACCTGCTGGAGGCCGCGCGCGGCCACTGGGTCGCCGCGGGCCGGCCCGAGGCGTTCCGCTTCCACCACATCTCGACCGACGAGGTCTATGGCTCGCTGGGGCCGGCGGGCGCCTTCACCGAGGACACGCCTTACGCCCCGAACAGTCCCTATTCTGCCTCGAAAGCGGCCTCGGACCACCTGGCGCGGGCCTGGCACGAGACCTATGGCCTGCCGGTTGTGATCACGAATTGCTCGAACAATTACGGACCCTACCATTTCCCGGAAAAGCTGGTGCCCGTGGTGATCCTGAAGGCGCTGGCGGGCGAGGCGATCCCGGTCTACGGGCGGGGCGAGAACGTGCGCGACTGGCTTTACGTCGAGGATCACGCCGACGCGCTTCTGCTGGTGCTGGAGCGCGGCCGGGTCGGGCGCAGCTATAACATCGGCGGCGAAAACGAGGCGCGCAACATCGACCTGGTGGAAAAGATCTGTGCGATCCTCGACGAGATGCGCCCGAAGGACAGGCCCTATGCCGCGCAGATCGCCTTTGTCGAGGACCGCCCCGGACACGATCTGCGCTATGCCATCGACCCCGGCCGCATCCGCGGCGAACTGGGCTGGCGGCCGTCGGTCACGCTGGAAGAAGGGCTTCGGCGGACCGTCGACTGGTATCTCGGCAACGAGGCCTGGTGGCGGGCGCTTCAGGGCCGCGCGGGCGTGGGGCGCCGGTTGGGGAAGGCGTCGTGAGGGTCCTGGTCTTCGGCAGGACCGGGCAGGTCGCCCGCGAGATCGCGCGCCGGGCGCCCGGGGATGTCGTGATCACGGCGCTCGGGCGGGACCAGGCGGATCTTGCCGACCCTGCCGCCTGCGCCGCGGCGCTGGCGGCGCGGGCGGCCGACGCCGTGATCAACGCCGCCGCCTACACGGCGGTGGACCGCGCCGAGGACGAGGAGCGGCTTGCGACCGTGGTCAACGGGGCGGCGCCGGCGGCGATGGCGCGCGCGGCGGCGGAAAAGGGCGTGCCGTTCCTGCACGTCTCGACCGACTACGTCTTCGACGGCGGCGGCACGGCCCCCTGGACGCCGGAGGCGCCCACCGGGCCGCTCGGCGCCTACGGCCGGTCGAAGCTGGCGGGAGAGGCGGGCGTCGCCGGGGCAGGGGGGGATCATGCGATCCTGCGCACAAGCTGGGTGTTTTCCGCCCATGGCGCGAATTTCGTGAAGACCATGCTCAGGCTTGCCGCGACCCGCGACCGGCTGGACGTCGTCGCCGACCAGACCGGCGGGCCCACGGCGGCGGCGGATATCGCGGACGCGCTCTGGACCATGGCGCGGGCGTTCCACGAGGGCCGGGGGCGAAGCGGCATCTACCACTTCGCCGGCGCGCCGGATGTCAGCTGGGCCGGGTTCGCCCGCGAGATCTTCGCGCAGGCGGGGCGCACGGTGACGGTGACCGGCATCCCCAGCGCGGAGTATCCGACCCCGGCGGCGCGGCCCGCGAATTCCAGGCTCGATTGCAGCGCAACAGAGACGCATTTCGGCATTCCGCGCCCGGACTGGCGGCAAAGCCTGGCCGCGGTCCTGGCCGAACTGAAGGAGGCGCGGGCATGAGCGCACGCAAGGGCATCGTGCTGGCCGGCGGCACCGGAACCCGGCTGTACCCGATCACCATGGGCGTGTCGAAGCAGCTTCTGCCGATCTACGACAAGCCGATGATCTATTACCCGCTCTCGGTGCTGATGCTGGCCGGCATCCGCGAGATCGCGATCATCACCACCCCCGAGGACCAGGACCAGTTCCGCCGGCTGCTGGGCGACGGCGGGCAATGGGGCGTGGCGTTCACCTATGTTCGGCAGCCCTCGCCGGACGGGCTGGCGCAGGCCTATCTTCTGGCCGAGGACTTCCTCGCGGGCGCGCCCTCGGCGATGATCCTCGGCGACAACATCTTCTTCGGCCACGGCCTGCCCGAGCTTCTGGCCTCGGCCGACGCGCGCGAGACCGGCGGCACCGTCTTCGGCTATCACGTGGCCGATCCGGACCGCTACGGCGTGGTGGCCTTCGACGCCGCGGGCCGGGTGCGCGAGATCATCGAGAAGCCCGCGAAGCCGCCCTCGAACTACGCCGTGACCGGGCTTTACTTTCTCGACGGCGACGCGCCGGCGCGCGCGGCCCGGGTCCGGCCCTCGGCGCGGGGCGAGCTGGAGATCACGAGCCTTCTGGAGATGTACCTGCACGAGGGGCTTCTGGACGTGCAGCGCATGGGCCGCGGCTATGCCTGGCTGGACACCGGCACGCACGGCTCGCTTCTGGACGCGGGCAACTTCGTGCGCACGCTCGAGGCGCGCCAGGGCATGCAGACCGGCAGCCCCGACGAGATCGCCTTTCAGAAGGGCTGGATCGACGCCGACGCGCTGCGCGCGCGGGCGGACATCTTCGCCAAGACGAGATATGGCAAGTATCTGAGCGATCTTGTCAGAACATGACCTGAACACCGGACATCCCACACGAGATCATCATGCTGTTCCCGTTCCTCAAGCCCGAGATTCCGCAGCCGTCCGACTGGGTCGGTTTTCTCGATGTCTGCTACGAGGCAAGGTATTTCTCGAATTTCGGCCCGCTCAGTTCGCGCCTCGAAGGCGGATTGGCGGAGACCTATTTTGCAAGCGACTACGATGCCCTTCTCTGCGCCAGCAACACGCTCGGCCTGCAGGTGGCGCTTTCGGCCTGCCTGCCGCCCGGAAGCAAGGTCGCGATGCCGGCCTTCACGTTTGCGGCGACGTTCCACGCCGCGCTCGGCGCCGGAATGGTGCCGGTCCTCTGCGACATCGACCCCACGACGTGGGAACTCGGCATCGGATCACTTGAGGCCGCGCTTGCCGAGCATCCGGATCTGGCCGCCGTCATCCATGTCAGGCCGTTCGGGTTGTTGCGGGACATCGGGGAAACCCGCCGGTTCTGCGCAGAGCACGGCCTGCGGCTGATTCTCGATGCAGCCGCAGGATTGGGGGCGCCGAATCCCGACAGCCGGTTCGGCTCGGACCTGGAAGAGATCGAGGTCTTTTCGCTGCATGCCACGAAGGTCTTCGCGATCGGCGAGGGCGGCGTGATCGCCGCGCCGAAATCGCTCATGCCCCGGCTGAAATCCGCGGCGAATTTCGGGTTTCGCCCGGACCGCACATTCGCCGATGGGACCAATGCGAAGATCGACGAGTTCCGCGCCGCGATCGGTCTGGCCATGCTGCCCCGGATGCCCGGCATCATCGCCGGCCGCAGGGCCCATGCGCAGATGTATTCGGACGTGATCGCGAAATTCCCGACGCTGCGCTGTGCGGCCGATCCCGGGGGCACGGCATGGTCCACCTTTCCGGTCCTGCTGAGCCGGTCGGTCGATACCGAGGTGCTCGGGCTGTTCGCCGACCGCGGCATCGAAGTGAAGCGGTACTATTGGCCGAGCCTGTGCCAGGGCTACAAGGGCGCGCGCCCGTTCTTCCGGATGCCCACCCCGGTATCGCAGGATGTGGCGAACCGCATCATCTGCCTGCCCGTCTACAACCGGATCGAGCCGGGCATGAAGGCGATGCTGGTCCAGAGGCTGGAGCTGTGCCTGGGGGATTTGTTCTCATGAACGATTTTGACGACTTCCTCTGGGATTTCCTGACCTCGTCCTTCGGTTATCCGATCCCCAGACGGCCGCTGCATGGCGCCGACTGGGGCGCACAGCCCGTCGGCACGCTGAACGGGACCTCGACACATTTCCTTCGCGGTCAGATGCCCGATTTCCTGTCCTGGCAGCCCGAGGCCGCGCGTCTGCAGGCGGCGCGGCAGGCCGCCCTGCAGCGCGATCTGGCCACGGCCGCCGGCGAAGAGGCCCGGGCACTGACCGCCGAACGCATCCGGCAGCGCTATTGCATCGAAACCCGGCAGTATTGCCGGCCGGATTTCGACAGCGACATATTCAACGTCAAGATCAACCATGGATTCTGGGAACAGTATTTCGTCATAACTGCGGACGGCTACATCCCCGAAATCATGCGCCCGGTGGTGAAGAAGACCTATGTCGAAAGCTATATCGACTCGTTCTTCTGCGATGCGCTGAAGCTGGCAATCGACCGCAGCATGCAGCGCGGCGACGGCGCCGCCGGATTCGGGCCGATCGATTTCGGGTTCAGCTTCAATGCCGGCGGGCAGACCCATGAACACATGCTCGTGCGGCTGGGCGACCGTCAGGTCACCGAGTTGATCCCGCGCGGAGTCTATGCGGGCAGTCAGGCCTGGTTCCGGCAATGGGGGGGAACCGACAGGCTGAATTTCTCGGACGGCAGCTTTGCCAAGATCGGCCTTGTCAAGGGCAGGCTGGCCGAGACCCTGCAGCTGTCGGCGTCCGTCTCGGACGAGGTCGTCTTCTGCGTGCCTCCGCATCTCGAGAAGATCCGGCTGCTGGAGGCCGGCCAGGTCCCGCAATCCGTTCTGCTGCTCAGCGGCACGCTCGTGCACCATGTCTGGCCGCTGATGCTGAGCGGCGTGGCCGGCGAGCTTGTCGCGAGGCTGAAGGAGGGCCGGACGATCACCGTCCTGGTCCAGGCCGCCGTCTTCAGTGCGCTGCTCGGCCTCTTCGTCTCGCTTTGCAAACGCGCCCTGAACCTGCCCGGGCGGATATATTTCTTCGATCTCGGCCAGGCGATGGACGTGGCCTCGCCCGATACTGCCGGCCAGTGGGTGAAGAACGTCTCGCAGAACCGGGCGTTCGAGGTCCGCAACAACCCGTTCGGAGTGTGTCCCTGACCCGGGGCCGATCCGGCGGGGCACCCGGGACCGGACCGGAACACCCTGTTGAGGCTCCACAGCCAGAGCACATTCCGCGATCATCGCTTCACGGAATGCGCCCTGTCCTGCTCGCCGGGCGCAATTTCGCGACGCTTCGCCGGAGATAGCTTTAGTTGCCCGCCGCGATCTCGGCCCAGTCCGGATCGGCTGCGAGAACGTCCCGCAATGCGTGGAACTTGGCCATGTAGAACGCGACGTCCGTGACGAGCCGCGGATTGTTCGCGACGACATGCGGGAAATGGTAGTGCACGATATAGGGCAGCGGGCCGTCCAGCGGCTCGAGATGGGCCGGGAAGTTCAGCAGCGCGCTGGCCTCGCCGACGCTCCAGCCGAGGCGGTCGAAGACGATCGGCAGGGCGACCTGATCCAGCCATGGCCGCTTGTTGTGGATCAGTGGATCGGCGTCGATTTCGCGCGCGGTTTCCGCCCAGCACTCCGAAAACGTCCTGCCGTTCTTCACCGCGATGAAGCCGGCGTTGTAATAGGGGCGCATGCGCTCTCCGGTGGAGGTCGCGGTCAGGGTGCGTTCCGGCAGCGGCAGGCCATAGCGCCCGTAGGCCCGGCTCCAACCGCCGCCGCCGCGCACGAAGGTGTCGATGTCGGCGGCCTTGCTGGCCGCATCCGTGCCGAGAAGCGAATAATGCGTCAGGAACGGACGCATCATCATCATGTCGGAATCGAGAAAGATCGCCGGCCCATCGATTGACGCCATGGCATTGATCTTGTTGCCGTGCGGATAGGCCGGGTCGACCAGGTTTTCCGACGGCACCCGCTCGACGCCGAGCGTATCGAACAACTCCATCGCCGCCGGGGAAAGTGTGCCCCACCGGTCTGCGGGAACCATTTCGGCGGCGACGATGCGCTGGTTGCCCAGGAGCTTCTGGCGCAGCGAGCAGGCCAGAAGCGCGGATTTCGCCTCGAGCTTGCCGCCATGCACGACGAACACGAAGTCATGAAGTGGCGGGGCCGCGGGCCGCGAACCGGGCGGGTTTGGTCGGGGATCAGGCATCTTCCACCAACTGCACCAGTTTCCGGGCGCCCTTGCGGGCATCGAAATGCGCTTCCCAAAGGGCTCGGCAGCCGTCTCTCCGGTCCAGCGACAGGCAGGTTTCGAGCTTTGCGCTCAGGACGCCGGGATCCGACGGATCCTCGTCGCCCGAAATCGTGCAGCCGGCATCGAATTCGCTGACCAGGGCGCCGAGGTCGGTTTCCTGGTTGTGGAGCACCGGGCAGCCGGCCGCGATCGAGAGAATGCCCCGCGAGGAAAACGATATCAGGCGCTCGTCGTTCAGTGCCGAGAGGTCGACGAAGACCCGCGCGCCCTGGTTGACGCGCAGATAGTCCTCGAACGGCAGCACGTCGTAGGCGACCATGTTTCCGGGCCGGTCCGGGGTGACCGCCCGGGCGGTCCGGTCGGCGCCGAAATGATAGTGGTACCCGGCGCCGACCGAGACGATCGCCATTTCCGGAAGCGCGCGCGCCAGTTCGACCAGGCCATCCCGGTCAAGCTCTCTGGTCCAGCGCTGCTGGTAGCCGCCGACCAGGACGGCATCGGCCGGCTCGCCTCCCCCCAGCCACGGCAGGCACATCGGGATGTCGCAGACCTCGGCGTCGATCTCCATGCCTTCCAGATAGGCCTCGGCGTAGGTCCGGCGACCCGGCCCGTTGGCAATGAACAGGTCGCACAGCTTCAGCGCGTGTTTCTTTCGCCTCCGGACCGTTTCCAGGTATTCCGGATCGGACGAGATGAACGCGTGCTCGACCAGCGTGGCGCTGAAGAAATCGTAGACCAGGCGCGTATCGACGGCGGGGCGTTCGCGCAGCCCCTCGGCCGCCGCCCAGTTGTGCATGACCAGGGCGTCGAGATCGGCGATGTCGGCGGCGAAGGATTCAGGCGTGGTGATCCTGACCCAGTCGGGGAACCGGATGGTATTGATGTCCTTCCAGCGCTGCAGTCTCGAGACCAGGGTCGGTTGCCGGATCAGGGCGCGCGCCTCGACCCCGTTTGCCAGCAGTCCCTCGATCAGACCCCATGCACGCAATCCCTGGCCCGAGCAGGGCAGCCCCATTCCGGGCAGGCTGTCGTTGACGACGATCCCGATCTTCATTTCAGAACCCTCAATACGCAGACCTGCCGGTCCTCGGCGCCGGGCACGGACATCACCGTCTCGACCAGGCAGAGCCGTCCGATCACACCGCTCAGCCGGTCGCAAAGGCTGTCCAGCGCGTTCAGGTACGGCGATTCCCGGCGCAGCCCGACCAGAAGCGCGGTCGAGGCAACGAGCGCAAGCCGGCAATTCGCAGAGGTCCTGCGCGCGGCGAAGGCGTGCCCGGCCCGGACCGCGTCGGCGGGGGTCCGAAGCAGCGCGCCCGAGACCGCAAGGGTCGCTGGCAGCGTGTCCGGCCCCGGACAGAAATCCAGCCGTCTGGCGGCGGCGCGCAGCGCGGCGCAGGCCGCGGTCGTGTCGGTGCCGTCGATCCCCGCGACCACCACGCTGCGGATGTCCTTGGCAACCGCGATCTCGCCGAGAAGGCGTCCGAGGCATTCGAAATCCGCCGGATCGGTCCTGGTCGCAGCAGCCTCCGGCATCGTTACTCTTCCAGGCCGAGCGCATATTCGTCGAGCCGGGCCTGCAGCAGTTCGAGCCTGCTGTCGGCGTCCTCGAGCGCCTTCAGAAGCCGGCCGTTCTCGTGGACGAGCAGCGCCTTGGCGCGCCGCTCCGCCGCCAGTTCGTGGCGCAGGATGTCGTTTGCCACCAATATGTCTTCGGTTACGCCGAATGGATTTTCCGGAGTGCTGAGAGGGCCGATCATGGCGCGCAGAGCCTTTCGAATTGTTCATCCATGTCATCCAGACTGTCCGCCAGAGCCGTCTCGCCGATCCGTATCCTGCGGTCGGGGTCGACGGTCACGGCGGACCGGTCGTAATAGTCCTCGATGTTGATCGGGCGCAGGGGATATCCCCAGCGCTCGCGGATCTCCGACGTGACGCTGCGCCGCCCCGAAACGATGTCGTCGTGGGACACGACCAGCGTATCTTCGCCGGCGAAGCGGTATGCCGCCCGCCACGACAGGAAGGAGGCGACATTGTGCAGGTAGATCCGGGCCACGTAGTCCGGCGCGGCGATCAGTCTCCGGTTCAGCGGAATCGTCCGGCCCGCCTTGTAATCCTCGACCGCCCGGGCCCAGAGGGATGCGCAACTGCGCCAGGCGCCGCGATGCACGAAAACCACCTTGATGCGCCCCAGCGCCGCCTGCCAGTGGCGGATCGTCAGGCACAGGCGCGGATCCTTGACGCCGAAGACCGCGTGGCGGGCCCGTTTCCGGGCGACATAGGTGGTCACCCAGTCCTGGCTGGAAGCGTGAAACGCCGCCACCGGCCCGCCGGCGCTGTACCATGCGTGATCGTCTTCCCCGAGCAGCCTGTCGTGGAAATGGATGACCTCGGTATCCTCGTAATGGCCGTAGGGATTGGACGGCTTGGCACCGAGCAGCCTGTCGCCCAGATGCAGGCCCGCCGCATGCAACGTATGCGCGACCAGCGACGAGCCGCTGCGATGGAAACTGACGATCAGGATCGGAGACAAACGTTACCTCGAATGCGGGCATGGGAATGGATATGGCGGCCCTGCTTCTTGAATTTGGGATTTCCTGTCAAGCCGACAAAGCCGGCGGCCCGGCGACCCTTCCGTCAACCCATGAGAATGTAGCGATAGTATCTGCGCAGGAACAGGATCCCCGAGACGCTCAGCGTCAGCGCGATGAAGAACACGTAGGATACCGATGCATAGTTGGCCTCGTAATAGGGATAGAAGCCGCTGCGCACCTGGGCCACGACATGAACCAGCGGGTTGAACCACAGCCAGTCCCTGTAGGGCTGCGGAATCGTCTCCCACAGGAAAAACACGCAGGAGATCAGGAAGAGCGGGCGGTTGACGATGGCCCAGACCCGCTGCCAGCTCGGGAACATGCCGACGAGAAAGCAGTTCATCGTTCCGATCCCGAAGGCCAGCAGCGCGGCCATGACGAAGCCCAGGGCGATGGCCGGAAGGTCGAGCACGACACGGGTATCGAAGATCAGCATGATGCCGGAAAACACGATGTAGGCGACCAGGACCTGCGTCAGCGTGTTCAGGATGAACCGGGCCAGAACCGCGTCGAGGAACGCGACGCTCGGATAGACCAGGAGGCCCCGGGAGAAGTTCAGCGCCTGCAGCAGCTTGTTGCTGACATCCGAATACAGCAAGAACGGCATCATTCCGGTTGCGTAGAAGATCGCGAAGTTCGTCCCGAGCGGCGGGGTGCGCACAAAGGCCGAAAACACCGCGGTCAGCACCGCGATTCCCGCGATCGGCTCCAGGACGGCCCACAGATAGCCGATCGGCGAGCGCCCGTAGGTGGTCGCCATCTCGCGCAGGATCAGCGCGAGAATGACGCGCAGGCTGGCGAGCTGCCGCTTCGGCAGGTTGCGGCCCAGCGTCGGGGCAGACAGGATTTCGGCGCCCTCGGCCATCCGGTTCTTCCCACGTGTCTCTGGAAGTTGCGCCAATAACTATGTAGCCTTGGCCGGCGAGTTGCAATTTCCGTGGCCATACAGACCCCTTGAACGCTCCGGTTTCAACGAACCCCGAACAAAGCGGCCCGTCGAGTGACAGCGCGCGAAAGGAAGCCGTTCCCGCGGTGGTCAAGCCCGTGCCCGCACCGGCCAAGACCAAGCCCGCCCCGGCGCCAGCGCCTGTGGCGCCCGAAGAGGCGCCGCCGAAACCCGCGGACATCCTGCCCCAGGCAATCCCGAGCCGGTTCCGCCGACGCCACGCGCTGGCGCTTTTCAGCTTCGTCCTGATGGTCATCGTGCCGGCGATCGTCTCGGCGTGGTATCTCTGGACCCGCGCCGCCGACCAATATGCCTCGACGGTCGGCTTTTCGGTGCGCTCGGAAGAGGCCGGTTCGGCGCTGACCACGTTTCTCGGAACCTATGGTCTCGGCAGTTCGAACACGCCGGATGCCGAAATCCTCTACGAGTTCATCCAGAGCCAGGACCTGGTTGAGCGCATCGACGGGCAACTGGGCCTGCGCGCGATCTGGTCGAAGCCCGGGTACGGATCGGATCCGGTCTTTGCCTACGACGCTTCCGGATCCATCGAGGACCTGCGCGACTACTTCCGGCGGATGGTCAAGATCACCCATGACGGCGGCACCGGGCTGCTGGAGCTGCGGGTGCACGCCTTCACGGCCGCGGACGCGCAGCGGATCGCCCAGAGCATCGCCGACGAGAGCACCAAGCTGATCAACGCGCTCAGCGATCAGGCGCGCGAGGACGCCATCCGCTATGCCGCGAACGAGCTGCAGGACACGGTCGCCCGGCTGAAGAACGCGCGCCGCTCCCTGACCGAGTTCCGCAACCGCACCCAGATCGTCGATCCCACCATCGACGTGCAGGGGCAGGCCGGACTGCTGAACCAGCTCAACACCCAGCTCGCCGAAGCGCTGATCGACCTCGACATGCTGCGCGAGACCACGCGCCCGGGCGATCCGCGAATCTCGCAGGCAGAACGCCGGATTCGGGTGATCGAGACCCGAATCGACGACGAGAAACGCAAGCTCGGAATTGGCAACGACACGTCCAGGTCGGACGTCTTCGCGAACCTGGTGGGCGAATACGAAAGCCTCGTCGTCGACCGGGAATTCGCCGAGCGGAGCTATACGGCTGCGCTTTCGGCCTACGACATGGCCCAGGCCGAGGCACAGCGCCAGACCCGCTATCTCGCCATTCACCTCCGGCCGACGCTCGCGGAGGCAGCGGAATATCCCCAGCGGCTGATCATATTCGGCATGATCACGCTATTCGCCTTTCTGGTCTGGTCGGTGCTTCTGCTGGTCGCCTACAGCCTGAAGGACCGCCGGTAATTCCGGAGCGGCGAAACCGCAAGGCGCACGCATGATCTATCTGGACCGCGTCACCAAGACCTTCTCGCTCAAGGGGCGCCGGAAGACCGTGGTCGAAGATGTCACCGCCGTCTTTCCCACGGGGGCGGTTGTGGGGCTTCTGGGCCGCAACGGGGCCGGCAAGTCCACCATGATGAACATGATCGCGGGCAACATGGAGCCGACATCGGGCCGGATCGTTTCGGATGGGACGATCTCGTATCCGGTCGGTTTCTCGGGCTCGTTCCACGCCGAACTGACGGGGGCGCAGAACACCCGCTTCGTGGCGCGCATCTACGGCGTCGACACCGAGGCCCTGGTGGATTTCGTCGAGGATTTCGCGGAGCTCGGCAAGCATTTCCACCTGCCTTTCCGCAGCTACTCCTCGGGCATGCGCTCGCGTCTGGCCTTCGGCGTGTCGATGGGAATCCCGTTCGATTTCTACCTCATCGACGAGGTCACCTCGGTGGGCGACGCCGCCTTCCGTTCGAAGAGCAGCGACGTCTTCCTCGACCGGGTCCGGAATGCGGGCGCGCTTTTCGTCAGCCACTCGATGCCGATGGTCAAGCGCCTCTGCAACATGGGCGCCGTGCTGGAGAACGGCAAGCTCGAGATGTTCGACGATGTCGACGAGGCGATCGAGCGGCACGAGGCCAACATGAAGAAACGCGGCTGAACGCGGCCTCAAATCCGGCCGAGCGCCACGGCAAGCCAGGTCGCCGCCTGGGCAAGCCGGGTCTGGCGGTAGAGGCCGAGCGCCCCGAAGGCGGCCAGCCGGGCACGAAACCGCATCCCGCGCAGCGCGGCGAAGCTGCGAAGCACGGCCCGGTTTTCCTCGGTCAGCAGATCCCCGGCCGCCTCGAGCGCGGCGATGTTCTCGGCATTCCACGCGCGGAAACGTCCCGACAGCAGGGCCCGCAGCCGCACCAGCGCCGCCCTGGTCCCGCGATGCGCCCCGATCTGGTTTCCGCCGTGCTGCCGGTAGTAGAGCCGGGGCGTGTCGTCGTGCAGAATCCGCCCGCCGGCACCGGTGATCAGTTGATAGAGCCACCAGTCATGTGCGGGCAGCCGGGCGACCTCGAGCGCGGCCGCCGCCGCCTTCCGCGCGGTGTCTGCTGCGGCGCGGTTCAGGACGATGGTGTTGCCCGCGGCGATATTCTGGACAAGCGCGTTGCGGAACCCGAAGGCGCGCGCGAAACGCCGCGACGGAACCGGATCCTGCAGATCGGTGCCGGTGATCCAGGTGCGGCTGCAGTAAAGCGTCGGTGTCTCCGGGGCGCAGCCGGCGAGCATCGCCGTTGCGGCTGACAGTTTCTCGGGCAGCCAGACGTCGTCCTGATCCGCGAAGGCGACCCAGTCGGCGCCGTCGGTCCGCGACAGAAGGGTCAGGAAGTTCGCCGAGGCATGCCCGGCGGCGGGGCCGGGAACGATGTCCACGCAATGGCCCCGGTCGCGCATCCTGTCGGCGAAGGCGGCGAGCTGCGCGGCGCTTTCGTCCTCTGACCCGTCGTCGCTTGCGATCAGGTCCCAGGCGCGATGGCTCTGGGCAGCGAAACTGTCGAGCTGTTCCGGCAGGAACCGCGCCCCGTTGTGCACCGCAAGCAGGATGACGCACCTGCCAGCCTGCGCCTCTGTTTCGATCTCTTCCCGCACGCGGCCCGGTCTCCTGCCAGCTTGCGCTGGTATTCCCTATCCGCCCTCTCTATAGGCTAGGCCGACGGGTTGTTCACGGGTCTTGATGCAGGGCTGTCGCGCGCAGGCGCCAGGGGACCGATGGGTTTGCATGCACTTTTCAACAGGACAGCCCTGTCCAAGCTCGGCACCGCGATCCGGCAGGACGGGTGGCGCGCTGCCTTTGCACGGGCCATCGCCTATGCCGGCCGCCAGCTGGCCTGGCACCCGGTCGCGAAGGACGAGACCTACCTCGATGCCTTCTGGCAGGACACCGCCCGGCGCGGCGGCTTTCACATCGGCCAGCCCCCCGCGACGCTGACCCGCGCCCGCCGCATCGCGATGATCGGCGACCTCTATCTGCCGCAATGCCGGAAATACCGGATCGTGCAGCCGGCCGAGTTGTGGGCAGGGCTGGATGTCGATTACGACTTTTCCCACTACCGGGACGTGCCGCGCTCGATCTCGCTGATGCAGAACGCCACCCACGTGATGTTCTACCGCACCCAGAACACCGCGCTCAACGACATGTACCTCTACGAGGCGCGCCGGCTGCGCCTGCCGGTGCTCTACGACCTGGACGATCCGCTTTTCTCGGTCTCGGCATATGAAAGCTACGGGAACATGAAGGCGCTGCCCAGGAAGATGAAGGCCCATTTCCTCGCGGAGGCCCCGAAATACCTGGGGGCGCTCAACCAGGCCGATATCGTCACCGTCTCGACCCCGGCCATGGCCGAACACACCCGGGCCTATACCGCGCGGCCGGTTCATTTCCGCCGCAATTTCGCCGATTCCGAGACGATCGCCACCTCAGAGACCGCGCTCCGCGCGGCCGGCCGCACGCCCGGCGCCCCGTTCCGGGTTGCCTTTGCCAGCGGCTCGCGCGGGCACGAGATCGATTTCCGCCTGATCGGCGAGGACATCTCCGCCTTTCTCGACGCGGCTCCGGACCGGCAACTGGTGATCCTCGGGCACTTCGACCCGACGCTGCTGCCGGACGCGCTGCGCGGGCGGGTCGAGACGCATGCGTTTTCGTCCTACGCCGACTATCTCGAGACGCTGTCCACGGCGGATTGCGCCGTCATGCCGCTGACCGACGACCTGTTCAACCGCTGCAAGAGCGCGGTGCGGGTGATCGATGCCGCCGCAGTGGCGGTGCCGAGCCTGGTGGGAACGGTCAGCGACATGGCCGGCATGGTCCGCGACGGCGAGACCGGGTTCGTCCTGGACCCGGGGGCCGGCTGGCGCGAGGCGCTGGAACTGCTCGCGCGGGATCGGGCGCGAGCCGCGGCGATGGGGCAGGCGGCGCGTCGCGACCTGTTGCAGACCTGGACCGCCCGCACCGCGCTGCCGATCGTCGAAGCGCCGGTCGTCGAGTGGGTCAGGGCGGCCTGATCCATGGCATCGCCGCCGCATATCCTGCTTCTGAACGTGTTCTTCGCCCCGAATTCCTATGGCGGCGCCACCATGGTCGCCGAGGCCGTGGCGCGCGCGCTGGTGCGGGATCACGGCTGGCGCATCACCGCGGTCTCGACCGCCGAGCGGCCCGATCTGACGCCCTATTCGGTCATGCGCACCGAGGTGGCCGGCATTCAGAACCACGTGATCAACCTGCGCGCATCGCGCAGCTATGCCGAGCGCTACGACAATGCCGAGGTCACCGGGATCCTGGCCGGGCTGATCGCGGATCTGGAACCCGATCTGCTGCACGCCCATTGCATCCAGGATATCGGGATCGGCGCCATCGCCGAGGCCCGGACGCGGGGCCTGCCGGTGGTTCTGAGCGTGCATGATTTCTGGTGGCTCTGCGAATACCAATTCATGCAGCGCCCGGACGGGCAGTATTGCGGGCAATACCCGGTCCGGATCGACGACTGCCGCGGCTGCGCCGACAAGATCGCCCTGGCCCGCACCCGGTTCGCACGGCTGCACCGGGCGGTCGGACAGACCGATCTCGTCACGTTTCCCAGCCGGTTCGCCCGGGACCTGTCTGTTGCGTCGGGCTTTCCCGGGTCCGGCTCCGTGGTCTGGGAGAACGGCATATATCCGCCGGGCGAGGCGTTCTTCGCCGCGCAGGCCGCCCGGCGCGCCACCGACCCGCGCCTGGTCTTCGGCTATCTGGGCGGACCCTCGCGGATCAAGGGCTGGCCGCTGGTCAAGGCCGCCTTCACCGGCCTGGGGCGCGGGGATTTCGCCGGGCTCCTGGTCGATGCCAGCCTGGACCAGAGCTGGTGGACGCCCGCCGAATTCGCCGGAATGGACGGCAACTGGCAGGTCCGTCCGCGGTTCGCGCAATCCGAACTGGACAGCTTCTATGCCGAGATCGACGTGCTGCTGTTCCCCTCGCAGTGGAAGGAGACCTTCGGACTGGCGGTCCGCGAGGCTGCGGCGCGCGGCATCCGGGTCATACAGACCGACAGCGGAGGCACGACCGAATGGCCCGGCGCCGATCCCGCGCGCATGCTGAAGATCGGCGAGGGGCCGCACCGGCTGCGCGAGGAAGTGCTGCGGTGCCTGGATGCGCCGGCGGCGCATCCCGCGCCGGTCGCCGTGACGAGCTTCGCCGATCAGGCCGCCGCCTTCACGCGGCTGGCGACGCCCCTCATGGCGTGACCAGGCCCTGCATCAGGTAGGCGGCTTCGTCCAGGTTCCGCCGCAGCCGCCGTGCCCGGAAGTCACGAAGCGCGGCACGCAGGTCCCGATAGGCCTCGTCGGGCATCGCCGCGGCGCGGTCCAGCGCGTCGGCCAGCCCGGCCCCGTGCACCGCCAGCCCGGGGACGCGATAGACCATCTCGGTCCAGCGATCGAGAAGCGGGGGAATGCAGAACCCCTGCGCCGTCGAAAGCGCCGCGGTGATCTTGTAGACCCTGTAATCCTGCCGGTTGGGCGGCAGCAGCGGCAGGATGAACGCCGCCTTGCGCAGATCGTCGAAATAGTCCCGGTGATCGACGAAGCCCGTCGCGCGGTTCAGCCGGGAAAAGCTGATCGCGTGGTCCAGGCCCGCTTTGGCGACCCTGTGCTCCAGCGCCTCCCGGTCCGGGCCACCGCCGAGGATCCGGACGTTCAGGCGATCGGTCAGGCCGGGCGTGCGCGCGAAGGCCTCGAAGATGAAGTCGTAGCTCCGGTTGCCGAAGTTCACCGCGCCCGGAACGATCATCCGCCGCTGTTCCCGGCTCTCTCCCGCCGTCTCGCCGGCAGGCTCTGCGCCCCAGTAGACCGGCGCCAGGGTGGCGACCCGGTCGATCAGGCCCTGCCGGCCCGCGATCAGGTAGGACGCCGCATGATCGGCCAGGGTCAGAAGCCGGACGTCGTCGCGGTCGGCAAAGCTCACGCAGTCCGGGTGGGACAGAAACAACTGAGGGTTGTGCACGATCCCGAGGACCGGCTTGTGCAGGTCCGCCGCGAAACGTGCGATGCCGGGGCGCTGAAACGTGTTGAAGAACACGAAGGCATCGCTTCTGCGCCGGTCGAGGCGCGCCCTGAGCCGTTGCCAGTCCTCGGTGCTGGACAGCGCCACGTAGTGATAGTCGAATTCCCCGGGGCAGATTTCCGCGAACAGGTCGCCGCGCCGGTTCGCGATCTCCTGGTTCAGGAACACGGTCGGCGTGATCCCGTTCTCGCGCAGCGCATGACAGACGCTCGGAATCACCTCTTCGTGGACTGCCTCGAACTGCACCACCGCCGCCGTGGGACCGCGCCGCAGCAGGCCTCTGACCTTGTCGCCCAGCGGGATCATGCTCGCGCCGCGGCCAGGATCGCCCGGCGCTCGTGCGCCGCCGTCTCGAAAGGCGGCAGCCGGCCAAGCGCCGCGGCGACCGCGTCGCAGCCGGCATCGGTCCAGTCCGGATAGGCGCCGACGCGAACGTACCAGTCGTCGTGGCCCGAGATCGCCTCGAACTTCCGGCGGTATCCGGCGCGGCTGAGCAGCGCGAAAAGCGGCGCGCGATGAACATCGTTGTGTTCCACGCAGATGCAGTTGATCGGCCGGCGGGTGAAATCATAGGCCGCGAGTATCTCAGTCTCGGAGCCCTCGGTGTCGATCGACAGGCAGTCGACCGTGCCGGGGGCACCGGACTGTTCGAGCAGGTCGTCGAGCGAAATCGTCCGGACCGGGACGCTGCGGTAGTCGCTGCGCAGCGTCTGCTTGTCGTCGTCCACCGTCAGGTGCCCGACCGACGAAAGCGCCGGTCGCCCCCGGACGACGTGGAAGCTGATCGTCTCGTCCGAGCGGCTGTAGACGCACCGCGTCGAGATCGTGCAGCGGCGGTTGGCGCGCATGCGCGTTTCGAAATCGGGATGCGGCTCGGCGATGACGCCGCGCCAGCCGAGCCTTTCCAGAACGTAGGTGTTCGAGAAATCCCTGCCGTTCAGCGCCCCGAATTCGGTGAAATATCCGCCGCGCCGGAACCCGGTTTCCCAGAGGAACCAGAGATCCTGGAACCGCTGGGAATAGGAATGCGGCAGAACCTCTGCGGCGAATTCGAGAAAGTCGTCGAGGGACTCGCGATCCCGCCCTGACCCAGCCATGCCTCTCAGATCCTCCGATATGCCCCCGCGTCCGGCCGGACGCTCAGCCCGCCGGCATCCGCCAGCTGTCGGGCGGGGTCAGCCCTTCCTGTTCCAGTTCCGAAACGATACGGGCGACATCGCGCCCGAAAAGCTCGGGAAAGAAGTCCGGCATCGGCCGCGACAGGGATTCGTTGACCTTCCGGTCCAGTGCCGGGGCCGGGTAGTTGAAGCGCGCGATGCCCAGGAAATCCTCGATCTCGGCCAGCATTCCGCGCTGATCCGCGTGCAGGTCCTCGTAGAAGATCACCTTCAGGACGTCCTCGGGCAGCCCGGCCTTCATGTTGCGCAGCGCCCGGCCGTATTCGGCGTTGTCCCAAAGGAACGGCTGCCGGGCGAAGGACTCGAAATCCTCCGGCCCCCAGGTATCGAGCACCTCGGTCTCGTTGGTGACCTGCAGGTGGAACTTCACGTGGCTCCAGAGCCGCTTCAGCGGATGGCGCAGCGTGTAGAGCACCCGCAGCCTGTCGCAGTCGGCGGCGATCCGGCGCCAGGCCTCGGCCGGCAGCAGCGCGTAGAGGTTGGAGAAGTCGCAACGGTAGGTCTCGCGCCGCTGGCCCGCAAAAAGCCCGCGATACCACATGTCGTCCACCGGATTGCTCAGATAGGCGGCGACCCAGTGCAGGTTGCCGCGGATCCGGTCGATATTCGCCCGCGCCGGGTCGAAGCGGAACAGATAGCGGTTCTTGGCCTCGCTCAGCCGCCGCGTCTCGCTCAGAAGGCTCGAGTCGACGAAGCGGTGGTAGAAGTAGTGCAGCTCCTTTTCGGGTGCGAAGTAGAGCTCGGGGTGGCGCTGCAGAACGACGTAAAGCCAGGTCGTGCCGGCCTTCATCGCGCCGGCACTCAGGAAAAGGGTCTCAAACGGCTTCCGGCCCATCTCGTGCAATCTTCCGTCGCAGGTGGATCCGCAGGCCATGCCCATCGGCGCACGGACCGCGGATCGTTTTCGCCGGACATGCTCTAGAGTGCATTCCCCCGGGGGGAAACCCGATTTTTGGCGCATACCGTGCGCAGGCGGATACAACTCACAGGATGAAGTCGTTGCCGTCGAGCAGGTCGTTCAGGTCCACGTTCAGAAGCCGGATGGAATTTCCCTTGCCATCCTCGATCCGCACGGTGGTGCCGTCCTGGTACATGTGGTTGGCGACCAGGTCGGCGAAATCGGAAATTCCCGACACCCGGGACAGATCCAGCTTCTCAAGGTCGTTCGTCGCCTCGAAATCCACGACCGTGTCGTGGCCGAAGCCGCCGCCGAAATCCGTGAAGACGAAGAGGTCGGCGTTGAAATTGCCGGTCAGCCTGTCGTTGCCGGTCGACCCGATCAGGGTGTCGAACCCGGCGCCGCCCTGGATCAGGTCGTCACCGGCGCCGCCGTCGAGCACATCGTTGCCGATGCCGCCCCAGAACCTGTCGTTGCCGTCCTGGCCGTAGAGCCGGTCGTTGCCCTCCTGCCCGAAAAGCGCATCCGGACCGTTGCCGCCATAGGCCCGGTCATCACCTTCCTGACCGAACAGCCGGTCAAAGCCGTTGCCGCCCAGCAGCACGTCGTTGCCCGCATTGCCCAGCAGGTTGTCGGCCTGGTCGCCGCCGTCCAGCGTGTCGTTCCCGGCACCGCCCTCCATCCAGTCGAACCCGGCATTGCCGTACATACGGTCATCGCCGTCCTCGCCGTAAAGGTGGTCCTCCTGGAAGCCGCCGACCATCACGTCGTTGCCGAAACCGCCCCAAAGCGTGTCGTTGTCGCGTCCGCCATCCATCACGTCGTCGTGGTTTCCGCCGTGCAACGCATCGTTTCCGGTGCCGCCGTGCAATGTGTCCGAGCCGTTGCCGCCCTGCAGCGTGTCGTCACCGCTGCCGCCCGCGATGCTGTTGGCAACATCGTTGCCGGTGATCGTGTCGTTGCCCGACCCGCCCACGGCGTTCTCGATCACCGCGCCGTAGGCGATCGAGAAGTTGCCGACAAACCCGCCGATATCCGAGAACGCGCCCTGCACCAGGCTCAGCGCCTGTGCCATCGCATAGCCCGACAGGTCGATCGTGTCGGTGCCGCTGCCGTCGTAGACCGACAGCAGGGGATCGGTATTGACCGTGTAGTCGTAGGCCGTGCCCGCCAGCGCCGCGGTGGCATTGAAGCCGTAGGTCGTGTCGCCGGCCATGTAACCGGCGTCGACACCGTAAAGCTGGTGCAGCGCCAGGAGGTCGAAGAGCATGAAGGTGTCGGGATAGTTCAGCCCCGCGCTGGCGCCGGTCTCGGTCTCGTCGAAGTAGCTCATCACCGTGTACTGATGGCTGTCCTCGGTGAACTCGGCATCGTTGGCGTAGGTGATCACCACTCCCGGTCCGGCGTTGTAGGGTCCGGGATGGGCGAGCCCGATGGCATGGCCGATCTCGTGCATGATCGCGAAGTGGCTGTAGGACCCGAAGGGCAACGAAGAGGTCGAGACCGAGTCGTTGTTCAGCCAGACATCGCCAGCATTGGCGCCGAAACCGGTGTCGGGTGTTCCGCCGCCCCAGCTGTCGGGGTAAAAGGCATAGGCGCCGGCGCCGTCGGTGGAATCGTCGTAGGCGCCGAAGAGCATCGTGGCGCTGTTCGAGGTCCCGCCGGGATTCACCTGGTTCAGCGTCAGCCCCGACAGCGCATCGAGATAGGCCATGATCGACGAGATCGCGCCGACCTGGGCCGCCGAGGGCGCAATGAAGGGATTGCCGCCGGCCGGTTCCGTGCCCGAGGCGCGAATCGCCCAGCTGACCGTGGCGTCGGTGCCTGGCGTCGTGGTCCAGGCGGCGTTGGGGTTCAACAGCATGCCTGCGCCCATCTCGGCGTCGTAGCTGGCGCGCGCGCCCTCGACCACCGAGACACCGTAATCGCCGGTGAACGTGTTGGTCCAGGATTGCACGTCGACATAGAAGCTGCCGGTCGATCCTGCCGTGAACGTCACGGTGCTGTAGTAATAGCCGTCACCGGTCGAGATATCGTCGTTCTCGAAAACCAGCGTGCCGCCGCTGTCGCGGATGCGCAGATAGGTGTCGCGCAGGTTGTCGGTCAGCGCACCCAGGCCCGCCAGCGCGATGGTGTATTGCTGGCCCGCCACCAGGTCGACGCGGATCCAGTCCGAGGTATCGGCCCCGCCGGCGATCTCGCCATGGAAATAATCGCCCACGCTCATGGAATAGGTGGTCGCCGTGCTGGCAGCGGCGTCGGTGGTCTCGGTCAATGTGGGCATGGGCATCAATCTCCGTTGGAATCAGGCATCGTCGCGGGGTCGAAAAAGGTGATCAGGTCGTGGAATTCTTCGGGCGAGCAGAGCTTTTCGGCCTGAGCCCATGCCAGGGCCCGGGCGGTTTCGTTCTCGGCGGCCGAGATCAGCGGGCTGCCGGCCAGCGCCTCGCCGAGCCGCAAGGCGGCGGCCTCGCAGGTCCCGGCGGTGAAGGGGCGCAGCGGATCGGGCGGCACCGCCCCGCCCGGTCCGCTCGTCGCGGCGACCACGATGCAGGCGATCACGGCCTTCAGCAAAGCCGGCACAGGGAACGCGGCCGCAAATCGAAACGACAACCGATCCCGACGTTCCGACCGACCGCGCCGCATACAGGACCCCACAATTGCGATCACCACACCCGGCCCGCATCTTGGCGCCCATCCCCGATTCGAACAACCCTGGGGCCCGGTCGGAAATCCGCTCACCGCCGAAGGCGGCCGGAAAAACGCTTTCCGCCGCGTCGCTGCCCGACTAAGCTGCGCCAGCAAAACAGCCCGCAGCCGGAATTCAACCTTCATAGCCGTCTTGCCCTGGCCCCGATGCGCGCTGATCCCGGCGCCGCGCTTTCCGGCCCGGGCGACACGCCCCGACCCGCGACCCCCCATGCTGGATATCATCAAGAACATGCCGCGGGCGCAGAAGCAGGTCATCATGCTGGGCATCGACCTGGTGCTGGTGCCGCTGGCCTTCGTGTTCACGCTGGTCGTGCAGGGCCAGGACGTGTCGCTGGCCGGGCTCGCCCGCGCCGCGCCGGTGGCCGGGCTTTCGGTGGTG
Source organism: Rhodobacter sp. (assembly GCA_041627895.1). Taxonomy (GTDB): domain Bacteria; phylum Pseudomonadota; class Alphaproteobacteria; order Rhodobacterales; family Rhodobacteraceae; genus JBFKQC01. The sequence continues at coordinate 21,772 of JBFKQC010000020.1, read as the reverse complement.
CTGGCGGCGGCGCTGTCGGTGCTGCTGGGGATCCCGAAGATCCAGCTCAAGGCCTACGACGTCACCGGGATCGGGCGCACCGCGCTCTTCGCCGTGCTGCTGGCCTGCGCCGCCTTCGCGCTCGGCCGGCTCGCGGGGCTCGGCTATCCGGCCGGGGTCTACGTCGTCTTCGGGCTGACCTTCTTCGTGTTGTGCTCGGCCGCGCGGGTGGTGCTGCTGCAGGCGCTGCTGGCGCTCTACCGGCGCGAGGTGCCGCGCTGCCGGGTGCTGATCTACGGGGCGGGGACCACCGGCACCCAGCTGGCCCAGGCGCTGAAGACCCACGAGACGATCAAGCCGGTGGCCTTCGTCGACGACAACGCGGCGCTGCAGGGGCTTTCGATCGCCGGTCTGCCGGTGCTGAAACCCGCCCGGATCCGCGACATCGCCGCCGAGCGCGCGATCGACCGGGTGCTTCTGGCGATGCCGTCGCTTTCGCTGCCCAAGCGCACCCAGATCGCGCGCCGGCTCGAGGGCATGGGGCTCGAGGTGCAGGCGCTGCCCAGCTTCGCGCAGCTGATCGGCGAGGAGGCGCTGGTCGACAAGCTGGCCCCGGTCGTGCCCGGCCAGCTTCTGGGCCGCGCCCAGCTCGACCGCGACATCCTGACCGACGATGCGCATTTCACCGGCCGGTCCGTGCTGGTCAGCGGGGCAGGCGGCTCGATCGGGTCCGAGCTTTGCCGCCAGGTGCTGGCCTGCAAGCCGGCCAGGCTGGTGCTCTACGAGCTTTCGGAACTGGCGCTTTACACCATCGACATGGAGCTTCGCGAGATCGCCGCCGAGGCCGGCACCCGGATCGTGCCGGTCCTGGGCTCGGTCACCGACGCGCGGCTGGCGCGCAAGGTGCTGGCCGAGCATGGCGTCGACGTGGTGCTGCATGCGGCCGCCTACAAGCACGTGCCGCTGGTCGAGATGAACCCGCTGGCGGGGCTCGCGAACAACGTGCTGGGCACCGCGACGCTGGCGCGCGAGGCGCGCGAGGCCGGGGTCGAACGCTTCATCCTGATCTCGTCGGACAAGGCGGTCCGGCCCACGAACGTGATGGGCGCCAGCAAGCGGCTGGCGGAACTGGTGGTGCAGGATCTGGCCGAGCGCGGCCAGGGCACCGTCTTCGCCATGGTCCGGTTCGGCAACGTGCTGGGCTCGTCCGGCAGCGTGATCCCGCTCTTCCAGGACCAGATCGCCCGCGGCGGGCCGCTGACCGTGACCCATTCCGACGTGACGCGCTATTTCATGACCGTGCAGGAGGCGGTGCGCCTGGTGCTGCGCGCCTCGTCCTTCGCGAAGGGCGGCGAGGTCTTCGTGCTCGACATGGGCTCGCCGGTGCCGATCCGGAACCTGGCGCGGCAGGTGATCGAGGCGTCGGGCTACACGGTGTGCGACGCCGCCAATCCGGACGGTGACATCGAGATCGTGATCACGGGCCTGCGCCCCGGCGAGAAGCTGCACGAGGAGCTTCTGATCGGCGAGGGTTTCCTGACCACGGCGCACGAGAAGATCTTCACCGCGCGCGAGGCGAGCCTGTCGGAGATCGAGGTCGCCTCGGCGCTCCGCTCGCTGCGCGAGGCGGTCGCCACCGCCGACGACGCCGCCGCCCGGGCGGTGATCGCCCGCTGGGTCGAGGGCGCGGCCGCCAGCCCGGCGGCCGAGGGCAGCTGAAGCAGTTTCCGGCAAAGCCGATCCTGCAGGGCGTCGCGAAATCGCGCCCGGCAAACGGGATCGGGCGCCGTCCGTGAATCGAAGAACGCGGAATGTGCTCGGGCGCGATTTCGGGCGGCGGCGGTCCCGCCGATCGACCCGAAACCGCGGGATTTCGCGCCGCGGACCGGCCGTTCTTAACATAATCTTCCTTACCGGCCCACACCGTGTAGCTGCAAAGCTAAACTGTCACCCGTGAGCAAAGTAGAAGTGTCACACTCTGCCCTTCGAGAGCAGGCAGAGAGTGCGGGCATGGGATGGGTGTTGATGAGCGAGCGCGAGCTGAACCGTGTCGAGGTTCTGAGCCAGGTGGCGCGAGGCCGGATGACGGCGGCGGCGAACGTGCTGATCAAGGCGCGGGAGAGTGTCGTCTTCCCGCCCCCCCTTCCGGGCCATCGCGGCGATCACCACGAGGTTGTCGTTGGGCATCTGGGCATTCCTCACAAAAATAGTGAAGCGTCGCAAATCGATTGCCGCGTCGGTATCCCGACCAATTGTGGACGTCAAGCACTGCGCATGCCGCGTGAGACGGCCTCCACCGTCCGCAATGCATTGACCGTCACGCAGTAGGCGCTCGGCGTCCGGCGTGAAACGGGATGCGCGATCCAGCCTGCGGGTTGCATAGGACATCGGACGCGGCACAGAGGACGCGACACATGCGGCAGACCCCGGAAACCGTCGACCAGACGACGGAAAGCGGAGGACAGAAAACGGGCCGCGGAATGCGGAGAACGGGGTGCTAAGCGCAGCCTGCGGGCTGCGACCAGCAGCGCGCAGGCTGCACTCCGCAGAGGACGTGAAATCGCCCCTGCGGGGCGTTTTCTACATTGAGTACAAGCCCTTATGACCGACTCCACTTGCGTTGGGAGTCGGCGGGCTTGTACGAAGTTGGCAAGAAATAGGAACGTTAACTTCAAAATGCCCCGCCGTCGCAGACTGTCAGAGATCGAGCGATCGACCATCGCCCAGGAGCGTCGGAACGGCGTCTCCGCGGCGTTCCTTGCGGCTCGCTACGATGTCAGCCTGAAGACGATCTACAACGTGGTGAACCACGCCGATGAGCGTCAGACGGCGAACGGCAGCCGCTCGCGGGTGGTGGGAATCCGGATCTCGGATGACGACCTGCTCCGGTTCGACGCCGCGCTGTCGCGGCGCGGGATTGCGCATCGGTCAATTGCCATGCGTCGGCTGATGCTGGCGGCCGAGGGTGTCTTTCTTCCCGATGATGAGATGTGCGACGAGTAGCGCAGCCTCGGAGCGGCCCTCAACCGGGTCGGAAACAACGTAAACCAGATCGCGAGGCGTCTGAACGAGGCCAAGGTGCGGGGTGAGAGACTGTCCTACCCTGCCTCAAGTCACCGCGACGTCCGCGCCCTTGCGGGTCTGGTCTTCGATCTGGCCGACCAGGTCCAGGAGATGTCGCGATCACGTCGCAGCGTGCTGGACCTTGAGGTCAGTTCTGCCTTGGCGGGGCTCGCCGAGAGGGATGCGAATGGCGCGGAGTGACTCGGCAAGGCCAAAGTGCCGCCCCCGGGCAAGGCCGGAAATCCACGGCCCTCGGCTTGCCCCTGCCTGCGGCTTCGCGCATCACTCACCCATGCGCATCCTGCTCGTCCACCGCAACTTTCCCGGCCAGTTCCGCTATCTCGGCCCGGCGCTTGCGCGGGCCGGCCACAAGGTCGGCGTGCTGACCTGGGAGGGCAACCGGAACCCCCGCGTGCTGCCGACCGCCCTTTACCGCCACGAGATCGGCAAGACGCAGGGTCTGGGCGGCTTCTACACCGACCACGTGGAAAACGGCGCGGCGGCGGCGCGGGCGGCGGCCGAGCTGGCGAAGAAGGGCGACCGGCCCGACGTGGTGTTCGGCTCGATCAACTGGGGCGAGACGCTGTTTCTGCGCGACGTCTGGCCCGAGGCGCGGCACCTGGGCTATGCCGAATTCTTCTATGGCACCCGCGGGCGCGACACCGGGTTCGACCCGGAATTCAGCCGGAACAGTCTCGATTCGGATATCCGCACCGTGGCCCGCACCGGGCATCTTCTGCTGGGCGCGGCGCGCGCCGACGCGCTGATCAGCCCGACCGAATGGCAGGCCTCGTCCTTCCCCGCCGACGTCCGCGCGAAGATCTCGGTGATCCATGACGGCGTCGACACCGCGCGCATCGCGCCCGATCCGTCTGCCAGCTACCAGGTGCCGGGCGGGCCCAGGCTGTGCGTCGGCGACGAGGTGCTGACCTTCGTCAACCGCAACCTCGAGCCCTACCGCGGCTATCACGTGCTGATGCGCGCCCTGCCCCGGGTGATGGCGGCGCGGCCGGAATTGCAGGTCGTCATGGTCGGCGGCGACGGGCGCGGCTATGGCCCGGTGCCGGCCGGCGGCAAGAGCTGGAAACAGGTCATGCTGGACGAGGTCGGCCCGCGGCTGGATCTGACGCGGCTGCATTTCACCGGGCGCATCCCCTACCCCGACCTGCTGAACCTTTTGCGCGTCGGCCGCGCGCATGCCTATCTCAGCTATCCCTTCGTGCTTTCCTGGTCGATGCTCGAGGCGATGAGCCTCGGCTGCCTCGTCGTCGGCTCGCGCACGCCGCCGGTGGAAGAGGCGATCGAGGACGGCGTGACCGGGCACCTGGTGGATTTCTTCGACGTCGATGCCTGGGCGGAAAAGCTGATCGAGGTGCTGCGCGATCCCGCCGCGCAGGCGCCGCTGCGCGCCGCCGCCCGGGCGCATGTCGCCGGGCGCTACGACCTGCGCGAGGTCTGCCTGCCGCAGCTGATGGCGTTCGCGGAACGGGCCGGGCGATGAGACCGGTCGCGGTGCTGGTGACGCACGGGCCCGATCTGGCCGAACTGAAGATCAACCTGGCCGCGCTCGCCCCGCAGGTTGCGGGGCTGGTGCTGGTCGATGACGGCTCCGGGCCGGAGATACAGGCCGCCCTGGCGCCCCTGCTTGCCAGGGCGGTCGGAGACCTGCCGCACCGGGCGATCCTGCAACCTGAAAACCTCGGGTTGGCCCGGGCGCAGAATGCCGGTGTCGCCGCGGCGCGCGACATGGGCGCCGGCGCGGTCGTCCTGGCCGACCAGGACAGCCGCGCCGCGCCGGACATGGTCGCCGTGCTTCTGAGGGCGCTTGCGGCACGCCGCGGCGACCGGCCGGCCGTGGTGGGTGTGGATTACGACGAACCCCTGCGCGGCCTCGCGGCGCCGGTCCCGGATGCCGGGGACGTGCCCGAGATGGAGGCGGTGATCGCGTCCGGCAGCCTGATCCCGCTGCGGGCTCTCGACGCGATCGGCCCCTTCGACGAGACCCTGTTCATCGATTTCGTCGACACTGAGTGGTGTTTTCGCGCCCGTGCCGCGGGCTGGGGCTGTTTCGCGGCCAGGGGCGCACGGATGACGCACCGGATCGGCGACCGAAGCCTGCGGATCGCCGGGCGCGCCCGCGCCGTGCACGCACCTTTCCGGATGTATTACCAGATCCGCAACCTGCTTCTGCTGGCGCGGCGGCCCGCCACGCCCAGCGGCTGGATCCGGCGCCAGCTGCCGCGCTATCTGGCGCGCAGCCTGGTGCTGTCGCTTGCCGAGCCCCCGCGCGGCGCCCGGTTCCGCGCCGTTCTGTGCGGCATCGGCCACGGGCTCGCCGGCCTGTCCGGCGCCCGGCACCCGCGCTGACCCCGGTTGCCGCCCGTCCCCCGCCCCGGGGCGAATTCGGCCCGGAACGGCGGCCTGCGCGGGACCCGCGCGCTGCACGGGCGATTCCGAAGGGCCTTGATCCCTCACCGCCTCCCATCGTACCAGACAACCGAGTGGACTCCCGGGCGTTCCGGACCGCCCTTGGGACCGGCCAGAGCATTCAGGGGATTCCGTCGGATGAGCGATCTTACAATCGGCGTCGAGCACGTGCGCGCAACCATTCTTGGCGTTTTTTCAGAAGTTTACACCGGGCAGACCGGCGCCTCCGCTCCCGAGATGACCGACGCGACGGTGCTGCTGGATACCGGCCTCGATTCCCTGGGCTTCGCCATTCTGGTCACCCGCCTCGAAGAAGAGTTGGGCTATGATCCGTTCAGCCTGTCGAGCGAAGCCTACTATCCCCAGACGTTTGGCGAATTTGTCGCGTTCTACCGCGAGAATGCGCCGCGTTGATCCTTCGAGCACATATTGCCGGCATCGAGGACGATCGCGAGCTGATCCGGTCGCCGGCCGGGCGGGTGACCCGCGACGCGATCGCCGCCCTGCCCCCGCTGCCGGCCGCCGCCGGCGCGCGGATCGCGCTTTGCGTCGCCGATCCGGCCGCGGCGCTGACTGCTCTGGCGGTGCTGGACGGAACGGCAGAGCACGTCGTTCTGCTGTCGCCGGGTGCCGCGCCCGACCTGGCCGCCAGGCTTGCCGCGGACAGCCGCTGCGACGCCATTCTCTGCGACGATCCGGACCGCTTCGACGGACGTACCGCAGCGCCGGCCTTCGACAGCCTGTCCGCACTCGCGGACGGGCTGGCCCCCGGCAAGAGCAGTCCGGAAACGACGCGCTGGGTCATGACCACCTCGGGGACGACCGGGGTTCCCAAGCTTGTCAGCCACACACTGGCAAGCCTGAGCCGTTCGGCCAGGACGGATCCGGCCCGCGGCCGGGACCAGCGCTGGGGACTGCTTTACGACTACACGCGGTTCGCCGGGCTGCAGGTTCTTCTGCAATCCGTCCTTTCCGGCGCGATGCTGATCGCCCCGGCCTTCGATGCGCCGCTCGAGGACAAGCTGGCGATGTTCGCCGCGCAGGGCTGCACCCATCTTAGCGGCACGCCGACACTCTGGCGCAGGATTCTCATGACCCCCGGCCACGAGCGGCTCGCGCTGAAGCAGGTCACCCTGGGCGGCGAGATCGCCGACGACCGGATCCTGGCCGCCGTCGCGGCCGCCTATCCCGGGGCCCGCGTCGCCCATATCTTCGCCTCGACCGAGGCCGGCGTCGGGTTTTCCGTCGCCGACGGGCGCGCCGGGTTTCCGGAAACCTATCTCTCGGCCCCTCCGTCGGGCGTCGAGCTCTGCGTCAGGAACGGGCGGCTTCACGTGCGCAACCTGCAGGTCAGCCCCGCCTATCTGGGATCGGGGGCCGCCTTTGCCGGCGACGACGGCTGGGTCGACACCGGAGACGCCGTCGAGCGCCGCGACGGGCGCGTCCACTTTCTCGGCCGCGCGAACGGCGTGATCAATGTCGGTGGCGACAAGGTGCATCCCGAAGAGGTCGAGCGGGTCCTGCTGTCGCATCCCGCCGTGGCCGCCGCGCGGGTCTATGCGAAAGCAAACCCGATTTCCGGCGCGCTCGTCGCGGCAGAGATCGTCCCCTCGGGGCAGGGCACGGTCGATGCCGGGGCTCTGCGGGACGCCGTGCGCGCCCATGCCGTCAGTCATCTGGACCGCCACAAGGTTCCCGTGCTCATCCGGATCGTCGCCGGCTTTGCGGTGAACCCGGCCGGAAAACTGATGAGAACGGAACCGTGAGAACAGTCCTTCTGACCGGACCTGCGCGCGGCCTCGGCCTTGCAATCGCCGAGCGCCTCGTGCGGGACGGATACCGCGTGATCGGCGTCGGCCGCAGGTCCACGCCCGCCTACGACGCGCTTGCCGCAGGCACCGATCCGGACGCCGGCACGGCGGCCTTCGTCGCACACGACCTCGAGGATCTGGACGGCATTCCCGGGCTGGTCTCGTCCGTCACCCGCGAACACGGCCCGCTCTACGGGCTGGTGAACAACGCCGGGATCGGCCTCGACGGGCTCCTGGCGACCCAGCATGCAACGGAAATCTCCAGGGTGCTGCGCGTCAATCTCGAGGCGGCGATCCTGATGACGAAATACGGGTGCCGCTCGATGCTGTCCCGACGCGAGGGGCGCATCGTCAGCATCTCGTCGATCATCGCGTCGACCGGTTTCAGCGGGCTCGCCGCCTATGCCGCCTCGAAGGCCGGGCTCGAAGGGTTCACCCGCTCGCTGTCGCGCGAACTGGGCCGGGTCGGGATCACCGTGAACTGCGTGGCGCCGGGATACATGGAGACGGACATGACGACCGGGCTCGAAGACGGCAAGCTTGACTCGATCCGCCGCCGCGCCCCGCTCGGCCTGCCGCGCGTCGAGGATGCGGCCGGCGCGGTCGCCTATCTGATGTCCGCCGACGGCGCCCGGATTACCGGATCGGTGATCACCGTCGACGGCGGGAGCACCGCGTGATGCCCGCCCCGGCTCCGGTCACGCAGATCGTCCTCGTCGGCTGCGGGGCGATGGCGATCGAGACCGCGGTCTATATCCACGACATGGAACGGGCGGCCCGGCACGGAACCCGCCTGCGCATCACCGATGTCGTTGCCAACGAGTGGTCGCGGCGCGGCGACATGGAATCCACCGTCGGATACGGCATCGCGTTCCATGACCGGATCGAATCGGTGACCATCCCGGCCGAAAAGGCCTTCGTGATCGCGATCGGCGATACTGCCGCGGTGCACCGGATCAGCCGCGAGATCACCGCGCTCGACCTGCGGTTCTTCAACGTCATCCACCCGACCGCGATGATCGCGAAAGGCGCCGTCCTGGGCGCAGGGCTGATCGTGGCGCCCTTCGCCTATGTCGGCCCGTTCGCCTCGGTCGGCGACAATTCGATCCTGAACGTCCGGTCCACCACGGGCCATGACGTCAGGATGGGCACGGGCTGCATCGTCTCTCCGCATGCCGACATCAACGGCCGCGCGAAGCTCGGCAAGGGCGTGTTCGTCGGCGCCGGTGCCATCGTCGACCCCGACGTCGCAATCGGTGACTTTTGCAAGCTCGCCTCCGGTGTCACGGTCAGGAAGGATCTGCCCGCCGGCCACCTGGCTTTCGATGCCGACACGAAATCGGTCAGGATGTTTCATCCCGAAACCGGCGCGAAACTCTTCGGCCCCCGCTGACCCGACAATCCCCGGGCGGCGTCAGGTCCGGGCCGAATTGCCGGGCTCCGGTTCCGGCCGGGGCGGCAGGGCCGCGCGCAGCCTGTCCCAGATCTCGGCGTTCGAGGGCGGTTTCCGGTTCCAGTGCCGTGCCGCGAACTTGTAGTCGACGCGATTGTGCATCGAAACGACCTGCGCGATCTCGGTCCAGTCGATCAGCCGCAATGCCGGCGGCAGCCCGGCATCGTCGCATTCGGCCAGATAATGCGCCACTGCCCGGCACAGAAGGCCAGGACCGGTCGCGCTCCAGATCGTCTCGTTGCTGCGCGACAGCAGCACGTCGCGCGCCATCTCGGCGGCCCGCCGCATCAACGGATGCCCTCGGGGCGCGGCGATGAAATTGTTGCCGAGCACGTTGCCCGGCGGCTCGCGGAACAGCACAAGCGTGTCTTTCGGCCGGATCAGGGTCGAGAGATCGCCGACAAGCAGGTCATCGACGTCGGCGTAGACACCGCCGTGGTGCGCCAGAAGGCAAAGCCGCAGGAAGTCCGCTTCCTGCGACGGATGCACGGCCAGTTCCAGGGCGCGCGCCCATTCGAGGCCGAACGCCTCGCGAAGAAACGCGTCCGCCCGCGCGCGGTCGTAAAGCTCATGCTCGAAGCCCCACGCCGCGCGCCAGGACTCGATATAGGGCACGAGTGACGGCAGCGGCGCCGGATGGTCCCAATACTGGAAGATTCGGGGCGGAATCGTCTCTGTTCCAGGGGATTTCGCGGATGCGCTGTCACGGTCGGCCCAACGGTTGATCAGCCGAATCGCCGCGACCGTCGAGTCCGGGCGTAGGCGCAGCCATGCCTTGTGGCCGATCTGCTCGCCTCCAAGCTCGTTCAAGGCCTCGAATTCGAGCTGCAGCTCGGTCATGAGTTGCCCGAAGTGCCGGAACCGCGCCTTCGGCTCGGAGTCCTCGCGGACCGGGTCTCCGATCCTGGCAAGGACCGCCTCGCCCTCGGCCGGATCGAGCATCGCGAATGCCATCTGAACCATGCGATTGCGCTGCGATGCTTCGAGCTGGCCGGCCCCGCGGATTTCCGAATAGGTGGCGACCGCGTCGTGAAAGGCGCCGCGATAGGCCTGCAACAGGAACCTGTGCGCCCGGATCTGGTCTGGCGGGACGGCGTTCTCGGAGAGGGTCAGTTGGCGTTCCACCGCTGCGTCCCGGCCGTTCCTGAGCGCGGCCGGGACGTAGAGCGCAAGCAGATTTCTCTCGCCCGGCCAGCGCCGGAGACAAGCCCGCAGATAGCGCAGGCCGAGTTTGTCGCGGTGGCATCCCAGAAGGGCGGTGGCAATCGCCTTCGCCTCTGCCGGGCTGCGCCGGCCGGCACCGGGCCGGTGCCGCAGCCGGGCATACATCGCGTCGAAGTTCAGCGTGTTCTGGTGATACAGGACTTCCAGCGACAGAAGCGTGTCGGGCGGAATCTCGGCGCGCAGGCGATTCAGTATCTCGGCCGGCGCATCCGGCTCGTTCGGCGACACGAAATACCCATAGACATGGCCGAGGAGCTGCGGATCCAGCGGGTCCTCCGCGAACATGTCATGAAGCTGGCGCTTCTCGTCCTCGCGGCGATTGGCCCAGCGAAGCAGCCTGACGAGCTGCATCGCAAGCGGGGTGCTATAGCCGCGCCGCACCATCGCGTCGCGAAGCGCCTCGATCGCCGGGTCGAACCGCCCGGCCTCTCCGAGGATACGCACCGCGGCAAAGACGATGTCGCCGCGAACGGCCTCGCGCGCGAGGGCCAGATTCAACAGGGTCAGCGCCAAGTCCGGATCGCGCCGGCGCTCGGCCAGGGCACGCATCCGCTGATACGGCCACAGCCCGGCCGGGTCCCCGGCGATGATCTCCTTCAGCACCGCGACCGCCTCATCCTTGCGCCCGGCATCCAGAAGCAGCTCGACACGCAGGTTCTTCAACCGCTTGATCCGGGCGCCCGTGTCGCGTGCCTCGGCGACGCCAAGCGCCTGCATGGCGATGTCGGTCTGTCCCCGGCTACGGGCCCGCTCGGCCCGCCGCAGCGGAGCCCAGGGATGGTTGGGGTTGGCCTCTTCGATCGCCCGGAACAGCGCGTCGGCCTCCAGGTCCCTGCCGTCGAGCGACAGGATCTCGGCCCAGAGCAGGCCCGCCTGTGGTCCCACCGCCGAAGCACCGAGCCGGAACAGCGCGTCGAGGCATTCCTGCGCGTCCGCCCGGTCGCCGGTCCCGATGGCCGCCATCCCGCGGCGGTGCAGGTCCTGCCGCGACAACCGGCCGAGTTCACCCCCGGGTTCCTGCGGCATTCCCGTCCCATCCTCTTCCCCGCGTGAATCCTGCATCAAATCGCACCCTGCCGCAACGAAGCCCGGGAACTCGCCGCGATATCCGGCGCCGGCGCTTGACATATCCGGGTCTTCACCGCACCCAAATCCTGGCAGGAAACCGCGGCTTGCACGATAAGGGGTGTTCATGCGCATCGCAGTGATCGGTACCGGCTATGTCGGCCTCGTCTCGGGCGTCTGTTTTTCCGATTTCGGGCACGAGGTGATCTGCGTCGACAAGGACCCGGCGAAGATCGCCAAGCTCGAGGAGGGCCTCGTGCCGATCTACGAGCCCGGGCTCGAGGCGCTGATGGCGAAGAACGTCGAGGCCGGGCGGCTGAGCTTCACCGGCGACCTGAAACAGGCGATGGCGGGGGCGCAGGCGATCTTCATCGCGGTCGGCACGCCGACCCGGCGCGGCGACGGGCATGCCGACCTCTCCTACGTCATGGCCGCGGCCGAAGAGATCGCGGCGAATCTCACCGATTACGCCGTGATCGTGACGAAATCGACCGTGCCGGTGGGCACCAACCGCAAGGTCAAGCAGACCATCGCCAAGGCCAATCCCGAGGCCCAGTTCGACGTCGCCTCGAACCCCGAGTTCCTGCGCGAAGGCGCGGCGCTCGACGATTTCATGAAGCCCGACCGCGTGGTCGTCGGCGTGCAGAACGAGCGCGCGGCCGAGGTGATGCAGGAGATCTACCGCCCGCTCTACCTGCGCGACTTCCCGATTGTGATCACAGATCTCGAATCCGCCGAGATGATCAAGTACGCCGCCAACGCCTTTCTCGCCACCAAGATCACCTTCATCAACGAGATCGCCGCGCTGTGCGAGCGCGTCGGCGCCGATATCAAGCAGGTCTCCAAGGGTATCGGGCTGGACGGGCGGATCGGCAACAAGTTCCTGCATGCCGGGCCCGGCTATGGCGGATCCTGCTTTCCCAAGGACACCAGCGCGCTCGCCCGGATCGGCCAGGAGCACGGGATGCCGATGCGCATCACCGAGACGGTGATGAGCGTCAACGAAGCGGTCAAGCGGCGGATGATCGACAAGGTGCTGGATCTCTGCGGCGGCAGCGTGAACGGCAAGACGATCGCGGTCCTCGGCGTCACCTTCAAGCCGATGACCGACGACATGCGCGAGGCGCCGGCGCTGACCATCGTGCCGGCGCTGGTCGGCGGCGGCGCGCGGGTGCGCGTGGTCGACCCGCAGGGCCGGCGCGAGGGCGAGGCGCTGTTGCCCGGCGTGCAATGGGTCGAGGATCCTTACAAGGCCGCGCAGAACGCCGACGCGGTGGTGCTCTTGACCGAGTGGAACGAGTTCCGCGCGCTGGACCTCAAGCGCCTGGCGCGCAAGATGGCCGCGCCGCGGATGGCGGACCTGCGCAACATCTATTCGCCGCGCGACGCGAAACGGGCCGGCTTCGAGGCGTATGTGGCGGTCGGGCGCTGACCCCTGCCCTGTCGCCCTGCCGGACATCAGGCCAATACAATCGGCAGAGAGGTATTGTCGCCCGCATTCCACCGCTAAAGGCGAAATACCGCCAACCTGGCCAAAGTAACCATTGACTTCTCTCATAATAGTCGGTTTCTAAACTATTATTTAACTTAAACGGTTTGTCTGTATTGACGCACGATCACACGCACACAGGGACGAAACATGTCAGATATAACAGAAGCCGATCTTGCGCAGGACGATGACGTTCTGGTGATGGCGGCCGAAATCGTGGCGGCCTATGCCAGCAACAACCAGATGTCGCAGGGCGACCTGCCGGGCCTGATCCAGACGGTGCATGCCACGCTGGCGGGGCTCGCCGCCGGCGGCGGCGCTGTCGAACCCGCCGCGCCCGAGGCGCCCCCTGCCCCGGCGGTGCCGATCGACGCGTCCGTGGCCAAGGACGCGGTCACCTGCCTGGAATGCGGCAAGGGCTTCAAGACGCTGAAGCGGCACCTGTCGACCGAGCACGGCATGACCCCGGCCGAATACCGCGCGCGCTGGCAACTGTCCAAGGAGTACCCGCTGGTGGCGCCGTCCTATTCCAAGCGCCGCGCCGCGACCGCGAAAAAGATCGGGCTCGGCCGCAAGCCGAAAAGCTGAAGCGCATTTCGCGATCTTCGTGTCGCGGCACGCGACCGGGCCTGCGGGCCGCAAGCGCACGACACCCGGCCCCGCCCCCCGGGGCCGGTGTCAATTGCCCGCGATCTCCTCGGCGATGCGTTCCTGCTCGGCGATGATCCAGGCGAACAGGCGGTCGCGGAAGGTCTTGGTGACCCCCCAGCCCTGCAGTTGCAGCGTATTCAGGACATAGGTCACCTTGACCCCGTAGACGAGCGTGAACGCGTCGGCGTATTCGTCGGGCGTGCCCACCGGCTTTCGCGTCTCCGGCGCCGGGGGCCCGGGCTCGGCGCCGTCGTCCGGCCCGGCCTTGCCCTCGGCCACAGAGCGCGGGACGACGTTCGACCCTAAACGGGTGTTTCGAGACTGTTTGTCGGTCAGGCGGGCCAGCGCATCCTGCAACAGCGCCAGCTCCGCCTCGGCGGTTTCGGGGCGGGTCCCGGCCAGCATTCCGCGCAGGATCTCGGCGCTCTCGCGGTCGTCCTGGATCTCGCGCGACAGGGCGACGCCCAGGCGCTCGTTGATCGCGTTGGGAAAGCGCAGCAGGTCGCCCGCGCCATGGACCAGCGCCAGGAACGACTTGATCTTCGACCGTTTCGGCCGGCTGGCGGTGGAAAACAGCTGGCCCAGAGCCTGCTTTTCGCTCTCGTAGACCCCCTGCTCCACCGATTTCGCGACGATCCGCGCGCGTTCGAAATAGCTCAGCCCCAGCCGGACCTCGTTTTCCTCGACCATCGCCACATAGGCATCCGACGCGGTGTCCGGCCGGCGCAGGATCGCCAGCACGCTGGCAAAGCGGCCCTCGCCGGTCTCGGCGTGCAGCCGCTGCAGCGCGGTCAGCCGCCGCCAGCCCGAGATCAGGCCATAGCGGCCGTTCTCCAGCGCCACCACCTCGATCGGGGTCTGCTGGCCGCGCTCGCGGATCGAGGCGACCAGGTCCGCGATCTCCTCGGTGTTGGCGGCGATCCGGTCACGGGTCAGATAGCCCGCGTCGACCTCGCCGAGCGGCAGCGCCTGGATCATCCGGCCTTCTTCGCGCGCGCGCCGGACCTCGCCGGCCAGGTCCTCCAGCGCCGCCGCGGCCGAGGCCTCGCCGGCGACCTGCGCGACCGGCGCCCGCGCCGCCGGCGGTGCGGCGAACGGCATGGATTTCGTCTCTAACCCGGCGGGTACGGTCTCCAGGTAATCGGTCTGGGCCGGGGTCAGTCTCTTGCGTTTCGCCATGTCGCCTCTCCTTTGCCCCCTGCCCTACCGCAAGACCCTTACCGCCGCGGTTAGCACTGCGAACGCCGCGTTAACCTTTCGCGGTCCGGCGCGCATCCGGCCCCACGAAATTTTTGACCAAACGGTCAATTGTTTCGCATGCGAAACATTTTCCAGCCCCCCGGCCCCGGTCTCACGCGACATGTTCCGCCCCCTCCGCCGCCGCCGATGCGGCCTGGCGTTCGGTTTGCGCCAGTTCGTCGCGGCGCCAGATGCCGAACAGCAGCCGCTTGAACGCGGCATAGGTCTCGTCGAAGGCCTCGCGCCCGCGCACATAGGTCTCGCGGTTGAAGTCGCGGTAATCGGCCTCGTAGATCCCGGCCACCTGCTCGCCCGCCTGGCCGATCAGCGCGGTGAAGTCCTGCCGGTGCGGGCTGAGCGTGCGGCCGAGATAGGCCTGCATCAGGCTGGCGAGTTCCGCCTGCTGGCCGGCGTCGTACCGCGTCAGCACCGCGCGCACCGCGTCCCACTCGAACGCCATCTCCGGCCGCCCCAGCGCGCGCGCGGCGGTGTTCTCGCCGTCCTCGATCGAGCGGAAGGTGGAATGCAGCATGTCGAAGAACCGCCCCGTGGAATCGAATTCGAGGAACGAGGCACCGAGCGGCACCAAGAGGATGTCCGACGCCGCCAGCCCGTTGATCGTCAGGTAGCCCAGGGCAGGCGGGGTATCGAGGAAGATCAGGTCGTAGCGCTCCAGCACGCGATCGGCCGCCAGCCGGTCGGTCAGCGCGTCCCACAGCTTCCACGACCGCGCCTGCATCCGCCAGACCGGGATCTGGAACTCGGCCCAGTAGAGGTTGAGCTGCGCGCCGATCAGGTCGATGTTCGGCCAGTGCGTCGGCTGGATCACGTCCGCAGACGTCAGCGCCAGCGCCTCGCCCAGCGTCTCGTCCAGCGGCACCGGCGCCGCGCCGCGGTCGATCCGGCCCTGGTTCTCGCGCCTCAGGTGCTCGGCATAGTGCCGCGCCAGCAACGGAAAGACGGTCTGCCATTCATCCGCCACCCGGCCGCCGAAGATCGAGGTCATCGAGCCCTGGGAATCCAGATCGACCACCAGCACCCGGTAGCCGTCGAGCGCCGCCGACATCGCCAGATGGGCACAGGTCGAGGTCTTGCCGACCCCGCCCTTGAAGTTCGCCACCGCGACCAGCTTGGCGGGCAGCCCCTTCGGGCGGTAGGGCATGTACTCTTTCGCCTTCGACCCCTCGGTCGCGAAATGCGCGCGCAACGTGAGCACCTCGTCCAGCGTGAACCACTTGGCGCCGCCCTCGGTCTCGGACCGGCCCTGCGGCAGGTTCGGGTTGGCCTTCAGCACCCGGCGGAAATGCGGCGTGGCGACGGGGATCAGGTAGCGGGTGATCTCCCAGGTGGAAAACAGCCTGAGCGTCTTGCGGCCGTCCTCCTGCAAGCCGCGGCTGGCGAGGTCCTCGCGGCCCCGCGTGCAGGCCGCCGCGATCGCCGCGAAATCGCCGCTGCCCGCCGGCGCGCCGAGCCCGGCAAGCGCCTGGTCGGGGTTGATGTTGAAATACGGGGGCTGGTCCTGGCCGTGGGATGGTGCCATGTTGTGGTCTCTGCTCGATGTTCCACAAAATCTGCGAAGACAGCAGATCATGTGCGCCTTTTCGGCCAATATACGGAAAAACCGCGCACATGGAAGGAAAACACGCACCAAAACGCATTTTTCTTAGCAAATCCGGCGCTTTCCGGCCGGTGCGCCGTCCGGAGCAGCGGCGCGCGAAAAAAAAATCGCGGTTAAAATCCTGTTAGGTTTTTAGTTACGGGCAGGGCGGCATTGCGCGAAACCCCTTGTTTTCCGGGGCTGGGGCGGGTTCGCGGGCGGGCAGGGCGATTCCGATCCCACGAAGGGGCGACTCCGTTCCCCCGTTGATCCGACTCCGATCCCCCGAAACGGCGCCGGCTTCGGGCTGGACTCGCCTGTGGATAACTTTAGGCTGGGTGTCACTGAAACCACGTTGGCGGCGAGTCGCGGGACGAACCCGGACCGCAGGCCCCGGCCCGAGGCGCGGCGCGGGGCGAGAGCAGGACGAAGGCGGGACAGGCGCAGTGCGCGAAACGGTGACATGAGCGGGGCAGGGGCCTTGTTGCCCGACAGGCATCCGACGGGCGATTTCTTCGTCTGCGACATCTTCGGGGCGTTCCCGAAGGACGACCTGGCGTCGATGGAACACCCCGTCTTCTCGCTCTCGACCCGGCCCGACCGCAAGGTGCTGGACTACGCCCATAACGGCGCCCGGATCACCATCACCCCCAGCGTCCGGGGCCGCGCCACGATCCACGACAAGGACATCCTGATCTACTGCATCAGCCAGCTGGTCGCGGCGCTGAATGCCGGGCGCGAGGTCAGCCGCACGCTGCAGCTGAAGGCGCATGACCTGCTGATCGCCACCAACCGCGAGACCAGCGGAGACAGCTACCGCCGGCTGCGCGAGGCCTTCGAGCGGCTGGCGGGCACGCGGATCACCACCAATATCGTCACCGGCCCGAAGGACGATCCCTACGAGATCACCACCGGCTTCGGCCTGATCGAGCGCTGGGAGATCGTGCGCAAGACCCGCGGCGGGCGCATGGTCTCGGTCGCGGTGACGCTCAGCGACTGGCTGTACCAGGCGGTGCTGGGCCGGTCGGTTCTGACGCTGAGCAGAGACTATTTCCGCCTGAGACGCCCGCTCGAGCGGCGCATCTACGAACTGGCGCGCAAGCATTGCGGCCGCCAGCCGGCCTGGCGCGTCTCGCTCGAGGTGCTGATGAAGAAGGCCGGCAGCAGCAGCCCGCGCCGGGTGTTCCGCGCCATGCTGCGCGAGATCATCGCCGCCGACAACCTGCCGGACTACCGGCTGACCGAGGAACCGGGCGACATCCTGCACGTCGCCCCGCGCGCCGCGCCGGCGGACGGCGCGCCGCAGCTGGCGCCCGCGACGCTGGACGAGGCCCGCGCCCGGGCGCCCGGCTGGGACGTGCACGCGCTGGAGGCCGAATGGCGCGCCTGGTGGCAGCGCACCGGCCGCGCCCGGCTGAAAAGCCCCGACCGGGCGTTCCTGGGCTGGCTCGGCAAGCGCCTGGGTTGAACCGGCTAACCGCCTTGCGCGCAACAGTGAAATTCGCCCCGCCGGGTGCCGGGGCCGTTGAAATGTGCCGGCGCTTGGGTATCATGGCCGCCAGTTTCGGTGCGGGAAGTCACCCGGGTGTCACGCAGCCCGGTGCACTTCGGGTAACGAGTCGGCATAGGAAAGAGACATAGGACAGAGAACATTGGTCACGATGCGCATCGCCGCCCGCGTCAGGCGCTCTGCCGGACCACCCGCCCGGTGAGGCATCGACCGAGATATCATCCAGGACATCCAACAGAGAGGACCAGGGCATGACCCGTAAATTCCTGCTTCGCAGCACCAGCCTGACACTCGCCGCCGGCGCGATTTCGCTTGCCGGCGCGGCGCAGGCCGACCAGGTGATCCTCGACGACCTGATCGTCGACGGCTCGGCCTGTATCGGCTTCGACTGCGTCAACGGCGAGTCGTTCGGCTTCGACACGCTGCGGCTGAAGGAGAACAACCTGCGCATCAAGGCGCAGGACACCTCGTCGTCGGCCAGCTTCCCGACGAACGACTGGCAGATCACCTTCAACGAGACCAACAACGGCGGCGCCAACAAGTTCTCGATCGACGACATCGACAACAGCCGCACGCCGTTCACCATCGAGGCCGGCGCGCCCAGCCATTCGCTTTACGTCGACGACGGCGGCCGGATCGGGCTCGGCACCTCGACCCCGGTGGTCGAGGTCCACGTCAAGGACGGCGACACCCCGACCGTGCGGCTGGAACAGGACGGATCGTCGGGCTTTACCGCGCAGACCTGGGACATGGCGGGCAACGAGACCAACTGGTTCGTGCGCGACGCCACCACCGGCTCGCGGCTGCCCTTGCGGATCCGCCCGGCGGCGCCGTCGAACTCGATCTTCATCGACACCGACGGCGATGTCGGCATGGGCACCTCGTCGCCCTCTGCGGATTTCGACAACACGGGGAATACCCAGCAGGCGGCGCTGCATGTCCGCAGCACGGACGGCACCTCGGCGATCCTGGTCGAGGAAGCCAGCACCACCACCAGCAACACGCGCATCCAGTTGCAGCTGCAGAACAACGGCTCGGCGCAGATGGCGCTGTTCGACAGCAACAACTCGTCCGACTGGCGGGTGCAGAACCTCAACGACAGGTTCCGCGTGACCAAGGCGGGCACCGGCGTGGCCGAGATGGAGCTGGACAACGCCGGCAACCTGACGATCCAGGGCACGCTGACCGTGATCGGCGGCGGCGGCGGCACCGTTCCGGACTACGTGTTCGCCGACGATTACCGGCTGATGCCGCTCGACGAGGTCGAGAAGTTCATCGTCGAGAACCGCCACCTGCCCAGGATCCCCTCGGCGCGGGATGTCGAGGCCCGGGGCCTGAACATGACCGAGATGCAGATGGCGCTGCTGGAGAAGGTCGAGGAACTGACCCTCTATACGCTGCAGCAGCAGAAGATGATCGACGAGCTGCAGCGGCAGCTGGCCGCGCGGTAGTCACCGCACAGGGCGACGGATCGGACGGGCGGCCTTCGGGCCGCCCGTTCCGCTTTGCCCGACCTTCGCTTGCCTGTCCGACCTTCACAGCCCGGCCGCATTTCGGCCGGACAATTCACGCGCGGTCGGAAATCTGCTATGGTCGGCGGCATTCGCACAGCTTCTACCAGCCCCGGCATGGGGACATGCCCGGGCGTTCCATTTCGGCAAAATCGGAGGTTTTCCATGATATATCGCAGCTTGCTGGCCGGCACGGCGGTGTCGCTTCTGTTCGCGATCCCGGCCCAGGCCCAGACCGTCCTGACCAATTCGGACGGCATCATCCGCAACTCGCTCTGCGTCGGGTTCGACTGTCAGTCCGGCATCTCGTTCAGCGACAGCACGATCATCCTGAAAGAGAACAACACCCGGATCAAGTTCGCCGACACCTCGAACATCAACGCCTTCCCGCGCAACGACTGGGAACTGGAGGCCAACAGCCAGTCCAACGGCGGCGCCAACCGGTTCTCGCTGCTCGATTGCGGCGAGAACTCGAACAACGGCGGCTGCGCCAACGACGTGGTCTTCGCGGTCGAGGCCGGGGTGCGTTCCAGCGCGCTTTACGTCGAAAACGACGGCGACGTGGGCCTCGGCACCTCGAACCCGGCGCTCGATCTGACCATCGTCACCGGCAACACGCCCAGCGTGCGGCTGCAGCAGGACGGGTCCTCGGGCTTCACGCCGCAGACTTGGGACGTGGCCGGCAACGAGTCCAACTT
The DNA here is from genome assembly GCA_041627895.1 of Rhodobacter sp. Lineage (GTDB taxonomy): Bacteria > Pseudomonadota > Alphaproteobacteria > Rhodobacterales > Rhodobacteraceae > JBFKQC01. The sequence continues at coordinate 2,055 of JBFKQC010000020.1, read as the reverse complement.
CTTCATCCGCGACGCGACCGGTGGCTCGCAGCTGCCGTTCCGGATCCAGCCCGGCGCGGACAGCAACTCGATCTTCGTCGCCGCCGACAACGACGTCGGCATCGGCACCTCGGCACCGGGCGAGGTCGGCACCTCCGGCCAGGACGCCTCGCTGCACGTGCGCCGCACCGACGGCGACGCCTCGATCCTGGTCGAGGAGGCCAGCGGCACCTCCAGCAACACCCGCATCCAGCTGCAGCTTGAAAACAACGGCTCGGCGCAACTGGCGCTGGTCGACAACAACAACTCGACCGACTGGCGGGTGCAGAACCTCAACGACGCGTTCCGGGTGACCAAGGCCGGCACCGGCGTGGCCGAGATGGAGCTGGACAACGCCGGCAACCTGACGATCCAGGGCACGCTGACCGAGAATTCCGACAAGACCCGCAAGATGGCGATCGAGCCGGTCGACCCGGGCGCGATCCTGGCCAAGGTCTCGGCGCTGCCGGTGTCGAGCTGGACCTACATCCACGACGCCGGAACCGGCATCCGCCACATCGGCCCGATGGCGCAGGACTTCTACGCCGCCTTCGGCACCGGCGCGTCCGAGACCGGCATCTCGACGATCGACACCTCGGGCGTGGCGCTGGCCGCGATCCAGGCGCTGAGCGCCGAGAATGCCGAGTTGCGCGCGCGGCTCGAGGCGCTGGAGGCGCGGGTCGCCGACTGATCCGCAGCCCCCGGCGCACAGGATCCGGGACCCGTTCACGGAGCGGCCTGCAGGCCGCTCCGTCGCCCGTGCGCGGCCGGCGCGGGCGGGAGTGGTTGGTTTTTCCGCCGGACCTGATAGGATCGCACTCACGATTGAGCGTTTCGACTTGAGCCTGGACCGGAATCCGCTGTCTCACGCCTTTGGTTCGACCGCGAATTCCGCTGCGCGAGGTGTCAGGCAAGGCCGAAACGCTTCGGACGTCTGCCTAGTCCCGCACCGGCATGTTTCGCCGGGACGGTACAAGTTCTTACCGAGGAGGATCCCATGTCACAACGCACTCTGCTCGCGTCCGTTTCGGCCGCGGCAACGCTCACGCTTCTGGCCGCCGCGCCCGCACAGGCGGTGTTCTTCCATATCGGATCGGGCTCGATCGACGGCTCGCTCTGCGTCGGCAACGACTGCGTGTCGTCCGAATCCTTCGGCTTCGACACGGTCCGGCTGAAGGAGAACAACCTGCGCCTGCACTTCGACGACACCTCGGTCGCGGCCTCGTTCCCGCGGAACGACTGGCGGCTGACCGCCAATGACAGCTCCAATGGCGGCGCGTCCTATTTCGGCGTCGAGGACGCCACCGCCGGCCGCTTCGTGTTCCGGGTCTTCGCCGGCGCGCGCAGCAACGCGCTGACCGTCGACAGCCAGGGCGATGTCGGGCTCGGCACCACCACGCCCGCGCTCGACATCGACATCAAGACCGGCGACACGCCCAGCGTGCGCCTGCAGCAGGACGGCACGTCCGGCTTCACGCCGCAGACCTGGGACATGGCCGGCAACGAGGCCGGGTTCTTCATCCGCGACGCCACCAGCGGGTCCACCCTGCCGTTCCGGATCATCACCGGCGGCGCGCCCAGCGAATCGCTGGTGATCGACGCGGACGGCGATATCGGATCGGGCACCGGCACGGCGGCAGATGCCTCGCTGGAGATCCGGCGCACCAACGGCACGGCGCGGATCCTGGTCGACGAGGACAGCGGCACGACCAGCAACACCCGCATCCAGCTGACGCTGGAAAACAACGGCTCGGCGCAACTGGCGCTGGTCGACAGCAACAACTCGGCCGACTGGCGGGTGCAGAACCTCAACGACGCGTTCCGGGTGACCAAGGCCGGCACCGGCTCGGCCGAGATGGAGCTGGACGCCTCGGGCAACCTGACGATCCTCGGCGGGCTGGTGACCACCGGCGGCGGCGGTGCCTGCACGGTGGGCGATCCCTGCGACGCGGTGTTCGACCCGGCGCTCTATACGGTGCCCTCGATCGAGGAGCATGCCGCCGCGATGTGGCAGAAGAAGCACCTGCCGGCGGTGGG
>JBFKQC010000019.1:0-55183 GCA_041627895.1 Rhodobacter sp. | reverse complement strand
GGGACCCCCCTGGAGTATTTTCGGCCAGATGAAGGCGCCTTGGGGGTCGTCAATCCGCCCCGAGGTCGCGCGGGACGACAAACGCCGTGACGGTGCCTGTGCCCCAGTCGGCGGCGGGCCAGGCGGCGGCGTCCATCTCGATGACCGCGGTCGCGGCGGTCGGGAAGTCGCGGAACCGCGGATGCGGGTGCGGCCGGCGGGCCAGCATGCCGGCGAAACCCGCGATCCCGGGATTGTGGCCGAGCATCAGCACGGTCTGCGCCGTCCCCGCGCCGCGCAGGATGTCCAGCATGTCCTGCGCCCCGGCGTGGTAGAGCTCGCGCCGCCACTCGATCATCGGTTCGGCGGAAAGGGCGGGGGCGATCAGGGCCCAGGTCTCGCGCGTGCGGGCCGAATCCGAGGACAGCACCAGGTCGGGCGCATGGCCGTTTCGGGCGAGCCATTCGCCGATCGCCGCGGCGGAGCGCCGGCCGCGGCCGTTCAGCGGGCGGGCGTGGTCGTCGAGCGCGGGGTCGGTCCAGCTTGACTTGGCGTGGCGGACGAGGATCAGGCGCAGCGTCACGGGTGGAAGGCCCTCATGTGGAATGCCGATTGCTCGCCGAGCCTAGCATGGCCGCGCGACACCGGGCAGGCCCGGCGTGCGCGGCAGCCATCGCCCATGCAGTCGGCGCCGGGCGGCGTGTCGAGAAAGCCGTGGCAGGCGGCCACGTCATAGCCGGTCCTGGCGGACAGGGCGTTCACCGGGCAGGCGGTGAGGCAGGGCTTGTCCGGGCAGGTGTCGCAGGGGCAGGCGGGGGCGGGCGGCAGCGCGATCCGCTCGGGCAGCGCCAGCGCGCCGCGATAGGACACCATCAGCCCGGCAGTGTCGTGCACCAGAAGCCCCGCGGGCGATTGCCAGGCCCGGCCGGTGCGCAGCGCCCAGGCGATGAACGGACGATAGGGCGGCCCGCCGAAGGGAAAGAGCGCGACGGCGCCCAGGTCGGCCGCGAGGGCCGCGAGAACGCGCGCCGACCAGCGATCCAGCGGATTGGGCGCAGCGTCGGAAAACTCGGGCGCGGCGGTGACATGCGCCCAGAAGCCGGGCTCGTGCGGGCCGAGCAGCAGAAGCGTTCCCGCGCCCGGCGGGGCGTCGTCGTCCGGCACGGGGTGGAAGCCGCCGAAGAGGTCGAGATGTGCGGCCCGGACGCGCGCGCGCAGCTCGGCGTACCGGGCGGCCACCGCGGTCAGCCCTTGATCAGCGTGCCGGCGCCGTGTTCGGTGAAAAGCTCCAGCAGGCAGGCATTGGGCGCGCGGCCGTCCAGGATCACCACCGCGCGCACGCCGCCGGCCATGGCATCCAGCGCGGTTTCGGTCTTGGGGATCATGCCGCCGGCGATCACGCCGTCGCGGATCATCTCGTGCACGCGGGCCTGGGTGAGTTGCTCGATCAGCTTGCCGTCGGCGCCCTTCACGCCCTCGACATCGGTCAGAAGCAGCAGGCGGTCGGCGTTCAGCGCGGCCGCGATCGCGCCGGCGGCGGTGTCGCCGTTGATGTTGTAGGTCTCGCCGTTCCGCCCGGCACCGATCGGGGCGATCACCGGGATCATCTCGGCCTCGGCGAGCGAGCGCAGCAGCCTGACGTTCACCTCGACCGGGGTGCCGACAAAGCCGAGCGCGGGGTCGGTTTCTTCGCAGATCATCAGGTTGGCGTCCTTGCCCGAAAGCCCCACCGCGCGGCCGCCCTGGGCGTTCAGCGCCTGCACGATGGACTTGTTGACGCGCCCCGACAGCACCATCTCGACAACCTCGACCGTGGCGGCGTCGGTCACGCGCTTGCCCTTGACGAACTCGGACCGAATGTCGAGCCGCGCGAGCAGGTCGTTGATCATCGGCCCGCCGCCATGCACCACGACCGGGTTCACGCCGACCTGGCGCATCAGCACGATGTCGCGGGCAAAGCTCGCCATCGCCTCGGCGTCGCCCATGGCGTTTCCGCCGAACTTGATGACCACCGTGGCGCCGTCATAGCGCTGCAGGTAGGGCAGGGCCTGGTTGAGCGTGCGGGCGGCGGCGATCCAGTCGCGGTTCATTTGCATCCCTCGGGTTCGGCACGGTACATGCCAGATATTGTCGTATCGGCGGCGGCCGGACGCAAGATGAACGATAGCCACGCGCGAAACGGGATTTCGGCGATTTCCCCCGTCCACCCGCCCCCAGCCTTCAGCCGATTCGGCAAAGGAACCATTACGGCCTGTGGGCCCGCACGGCCAGTCGGGCGGGTTTTCCCTTGCTTCGCCCGGGCCATGCGCTCAGGCGATCCCGGCGATCACCGCGCGCAGCGTCTCGATGCCGGTGCCCTTATCGGACGAGGTCACGACGATTTCGGGGAAGGCGGCGGGATGTTTGCCCAGATCGCGGCGCACGGCGTCGAGAATCCGGTCCAGCGCCGGGCCCTTCATCTTGTCGGCCTTGGTCAGCACCACCTGGAACGTCACCGCGGCCTTGTCGAGCATCGCCATGATCTCGCCGTCCACCGGCTTGATCCCGTGGCGCGCGTCGATCAGCACGAAGGCGCGGCGCAGCGTGGAGCGCCCCGTGAGGTAGCTGCGCAAGAGCCGCTGCCATTTCTCGACCGTCTTCACCGGAGCCCTGGCGAAGCCATAGCCCGGCAGGTCGACGAGATAGAACGCGTCGGTCAGCGCGAAAAAGTTGATCTCCTGCGTGCGGCCCGGCGTGTTCGAGGCACGCGCCAGCCCCTTGCGGCCGGTCAACGCGTTGATCAGCGAGGACTTGCCCACGTTCGAGCGCCCGGCAAAGCAGACCTCCACCCGGTCGGCGGGGGGCAGGCCGTCCAACGCGACGACGCCCTTCAGGAACCGCGGTTCCTGCGCAAACAGCAGGCGTCCGGCCTCGCGCGCGGCGGCGTCGGGCTCGGGCGTCACGGGGAAGGGCAGCGTCATGCCGGCGCGACGGCGTCGCCGAGGCGCACCTCGCCGCCCCGGACCACTTCGGCGCGGACGCCGAAATCCTGGTGGCCCCAGGTCCCGAGCGCCCCCAGCGTGTCGGTGTCGCGGCGCCCGGTCTCGGGGTTCGCGGTGGTCGCGGCGCAGCGGTCGGTGCGTTCGCGCACCCGCAGGACGGCGGCGCCCACAAGGACCTCGCGGTCAAGCCACTCGAATTCCTCCCAGGGGCCCAGACCGTCGATCCAGATGTTGCCGCGCCAGCGGTGGATCGACAGGTTCCGGCCCAAACGTTGTTCGACCGCGCGGTGCGATGCGTGGTTGCAGAGCGTGACGGAGGGGAAATCGCTGTCGGTCATGCCGCGGCCCGGCACCCGCAGGATTTGGGCAGAGGCGGCCCGGTTTTCCGGCATCAGCGGGCGCACCCAGTCGATCAGGCGCGCGGCCTCGGTGTCGGGGTGAAAACAGAGGTCGGGCCGGTCGGGGTGGCGGAGCGTGATGCGCTCTGCCGCCTCGTCCAGTGTCGCGGTGATCGCCATCAGCGCCGGCGCCTTGGACACGCGCGAGAAGTTGACGCAGGGCGCCCATGCCGTGCCGTCCGCGCTGGACGCCTCGTGCGCGACCGCCCAGACCCTGTCCCACGGCATCGTCCTGCCGGCCTTTAGCGTTACCGCCGGCAGTTCCTCGCGCCCGTGGCTCTTGATCGGATGCCGCCAGAGGCCGGTGACGGCGCCGGTCATTTCTTGCGCGCGTCCGCGGCCTGCTTCGGCTTGCGCTTGAAGCCCTTCCTGATGTTGCCGAAGACGTCGGGCCGGTGCCCGTGGCTGCGCATGATGAGGTATTGCTGGATGAAGGTGATCGTGTTGTTGGCGATCCAGTAGATGATCAGCCCGCTGGCGAAGGTGCCCAGCATGAACATGAAGATCCAGGGCATCCAGGCAAAGATCATCTGCTGGGTCGGGTCGGTGGGGGCGGGGTTCAGCTTTTGCTGCAGCCACATCGAGATGCCCAGAAGGATCGGCAGCACCCCGAGCGAGAAGATGAAGAACAACGAGCCGGGTTCCGGCGTGGAATAGGGCAGAAGGCCGAACAGGTTCAGGATCGAGGACGGGTCGGGCGCCGAGAGGTCCCTGATCCAGCCGAACCAGGGCGCGTGGCGCAACTCGATCGTGACGAAGATCACCTTGTAGAGCGAGAAAAAGATCGGGATCTGCAGAAGGATCGGCAGGCAGCCCGAGGCCGGGTTGACCTTTTCCTTCTTGTAGAGCGCCATCATCTCCTGCTGCAGCTTCTGGCGGTCGTCGCCGGCGCGCTCCTTGATCTTTTCCATCTCGGGCTGCAATTCCTTCATCTTCGCCATCGAGACGTAGGACTTGTAGGCCAGCGGGAACAGGACTGCCTTGATGATCAGCGTCAGGCCGATGATCGCCCAGCCCATGTTGCCGATCAGGTTGTTCAGCCAGTGCAGCACGGCGAAGATCGGCTTGGTCAGGAAGAAGAACCAGCCCCAGTCGATCGAGTCGATGAAACGGTAGATGCCGCCGCGGTTCTGGTAGTCGCGGATCGTGTCCCATTCCTTGGCGCCGGCAAACAGCTGCGTCGTCACCGAGGCGCTGGCCCCGGACGCCACGGTCACGGTCCGGTGGCGGGCCTCGGCGGAATAGACGTCCGTGCCGGCGTCGAATTTCAGGACCGAGGTGAAGGGCGCGTCCGAGGCGGGGACCAGCGTGGTCATCCAGTAATGATCGGTGAAGCCGAGCCAGCCGTTCCGCTCGATCTCCAGCACTTCGGCGCTGGCGCCCCAGCGCTCGTCGCGGCCGAAATCGCGCATGTCGCCATAGTCGAATTCGTTCATCTCTTCGCCGGATTGCCGGATCGGGCCTTCCTGGATGATGAAAAAGCCGGTCAGGTCCTGCGGCTCGCCGTGGCGGCGCAGCGTGCCGTAGGGGGCGAGGCGGACCTCGGTGTCGCCGGCGTTCCGCACCGACTGGGTGACGGTGAACAGATAATCCTCGTCGACAGCGATGGTGCGGGTGAAGGTCAGGCCACTGCCGTTGGACCAGGTCAGCACCAGCGGCGTGCCGACGGTCAGCGTCGCGCCCTCGGGCGCGGTCCAGGCGGTGTCGGCGCCAGGCACGTCGGCCCAGTCCAGCGCGCCGCCGGGGGCCCAGCCGAAGAGCGCGTAATAGGCGCCTTCGGTGCCCGCGGGTTTCAAGAGCGAGACGCTGGCGCTGCCGGGTGCGAGCCGGGCGCGGTAGTCGCGCAGCGACAGCTCGTCGATGCGACCGCCGTTCAGCGCGACCGACCCCAGCAGGCGGTCGGTCCGGATCGGCAGGCGCCGGGTCTCCGCGGCGGGCGCCGCGCTGGCGGGGGCGACCTCGGATGTCTCGGGGGCGCTGTCGGCCGCCGGGGCCGCGGCCGGGGCGGCCTGCGTGGTCTCGGGCAGGTCGGGCTGAACCGGCGGTTCTTCCGGCGGGAACAGCACGAACCACACCAGGATCACCAGGAAGCTCAACGCCGTCGCCAGGATCAGGTTCTTGTTCTGATCGTCCATCCGGACACCACCCGTTCGCTCTTTCGGATCAGGGGTGGTTCAACAGTCCGGGGGCTGAAAGGTCAAGGGGATTCGGGATCACAATGCCCGCGCATCCGGTGCGGCGGCGCGGCCTTGCGCGATCCGCGGCAAGCGCGCGCCCTTGCGCCGTTGCGCGGCCGCCGCCCCGGTCGTGCCGGCGGCGGGCGGTGGCGCGGCCCGGGTACGGGGCACACCCGGCGTTCAGCCAGCGCGGCGGGCGATTTCCGGCTTTTCGGCGATCCGGCGGCGGTGCTGTTCCAGCCAGGCGAGCGTGGCGTCGAAGGGCATCGGCTTGGCGATGCTGAAGCCCTGCACGTGGCCGCAGCCCAGTTGCGCCAGCAGCGAATGCTCGCCCACGGTTTCGACGCCTTCGGCGAGCGTGTCGATCCCGAGACGCTCGGACATGTCGAGGATCGCGGTCAGCATCTGCTGCTGCTGGCGGTCGTGGTCGACGCGGGTCACGAAGGAGCGGTCGATCTTGATGCGCTTGACCGAAAATCGCCGGATGTTTGCGATCGAGGCGTGCCCGGTGCCGAAATCGTCGAGATCGACGCCGCAGCCGAATTTCGCCAGCGCCGCGATGTTGCGGGTGATCGTGTCATTGTCGGAATGCGCGATCACCGTTTCCAGCACCTCGATCGTCAGGCGATCCGGCGACAGGTCGAAGCGGTCGAGCTCCCACCGGATGCGGTCGCAAAGCTTGGGATCGCCAAGTTCGTCGCTGGAGAAGTTGATCGCGACGCTGGGCACCCGCAACCCGGCCTCGTCCCAGGATTTCAGCGCGGTCAGCCCGTGGTACAGCATCACCTCGCTCAGCCGGTCGTTCAGGCCGGCGGCCGCGATCGCGGGCAGGAAGGCGCCGGGCAGGATCAGGCCGCGTTCGGGATGGTCCCAGCGCGCCAGCGCCTCGATGCCGCTGATCTCGCCCGTGTCGGTGGACAGCTGCGGCTGGAACCAGGGCAGGATCTGCCCGCCTTCCAGCGCCCCGGCGACCTCGCCCACGAGCCCGGCGCGCACGACGCGCTTGCGGCGCGGATGGGCGGAATAGGCGCGGATCGCGCCGGTGCCGCTGGCCTGGGCGTCGGCCAGCGCGGTTTCGGCGCAGTCCAGGCAGGCCTCGCCGGTCCTTTCCGAGGCGCGGCGCGGCGCGCAGAAGCCGACGCTGGCGGTCAGCGACAGCCGCAGCCCGTCGATCAGCACCGGCTCTGCCACCGCGGCCTGCAGCCGTGCGGCGATCTGGATCAGGCTTTCCAGATCGGTGCGCCGCGTCGGCGCGAGCGCGATGCCGAAGGCGGATTTTTCGAGCCGCACGACGATGTCGAACTGGCGCAGCGTGGCCTCGATCCGTTGCGCGACCTGGGCAAGGACGGATTCGGCGGCGCGTTCGCCATGCTGGTCCTCGAGTTGCTGGAAATCGTCAAGCTCCAGCATCAGCGCCGCGGTGCGCAGGCCGGATTCGCCCTCGTGCGCGAAACCGCGGTCGAGCGCGGCGATCAGCGAGTCGCGCAGCGGCAGCCGGGTGATCGGGTCGACCGGGCGCCGGTCGTGCGTGTCGGGCCGCATCGGGGTGAACAGGCTGACGAGGCCAAGCAGCGCCGGCAGCACGATCGCCATGAACAGCAGCACGCCCTCGCCGCCATACCAGTAGCCGCCGAGCGTGATCGCGGGGACGAAGGCCAGGATTTGCGGCCCCACCAGCGCGGTCTTCGCGCTGTGCACGAAGTGGCGGGCGTAGCGGCCGAGTTCATGTTTCAGCACCTGATTCCCCGATGGCTTCGGCGCCGGGCGGGCCGGCGGCAATCGGGAACCTCGATAGGACGGGGGTGGTCAGCGCCGGGTTAACGGCGCGCCGGCAAACCCATGCAAAAAAGCTAAAATTCGCGCGGATCCCGGCGTTCGAGCCCGGCGAAGTCGAACAGCGCGGGGTCGAGCAGATGCGAGGGCCGGGCGTTCATCAGCGCGCGGAACATCTTCTGGCGCCGGCCGGGATGGCTGGCTTCCCACCCGTCGAGCATCGCCTTGATCTGCTGCCTTTGCAGCCCGTCCTGGCTGCCGCAGAGATCGCAGGGGATGATCGGATAGCCCATCGCCCGTGCAAAGCGGTCACAGTCGGCCTCGGCGACATGGGCGAGGGGGCGGTAGACAAAAAGGTCGCCCTCTTCGTTCAGCAGCTTCGGCGGCATCGCCGCCAGCCGCGAGCCGTGGAACAGGTTCAGCAGGAACGTCTCGAGGATGTCGTCGCGGTGATGGCCGAGGACGACGGCCGAACAGCCCTCTTCGCGCGCGATCCTGTAGAGATTCCCGCGTCTTAGCCGGGAGCAGAGCGCACAGTAGGTGCGGCCCTCGGGCACCTTGTCGGTGACGATGGAATAGGTGTCCCGGTACTCGATCCGGTGCGCCACGCCCATCCGGGACAGGAACTCGGGCAGCACGGTGGCCGGAAAGCCCGGCTGGCCCTGGTCGAGGTTGCAGGCCAGCAACTCGACCGGCAGAAGCCCGCGCCACTGAAGCTCGTGCAGCACGGCGAGCAGGGTGTAGCTGTCCTTGCCGCCCGACAGGCAGACCAGCCAGCGCGCGCCGCGTTCGATCATGCCGTATTGCTCGATCGCCTCGCGGGTGTCGCGCACCAGCCGTTTGCGGAGCTTCCTGAACTCCGTGGTGGAGGGCGCACCGTGGAAGAGCGGATGGATGTCGTCGCCGTCGTCGAGCATGGGCGCCCGTGTAGTCGAGTTGCGGGACCCGGGCAAGCGGCGGGGCGCGGGGCCGGGTTAACGGGGTATGAACCCCGTGTGCGCCGCCGCCCCGGCGAATCGGGGTCAAACCCCTGATTAACGGGGCAAAACCGCATGCGGTATCACGTCGGTATTGCGGCGGTATCGCGTCGGTGCGGCGGGCCGGAACGGCCATTGTTAACAGAGCGTACGGTGCCCCGCTTGTCAGGGCCGGTCGACGGGCTTGTCCGGCACCGGGTCGATGCCGGCCCCGCCCCAGGGATGGCAGCGCCCGATCCGGCGCAGCGCCAGCCAGCCGCCCCGGATCACGCCGTGCTTTTCCAGCGCCTCCAGTGCGTAGGCCGAGCAGGTCGGATGATAGCGGCAGTTGAATCCGACCCAGGGCGAGAAGATCAGCCGGTAGGCCCGGACCGGCAGCGCGAAGAGGCGGGCGAGCGGGGTCATGGAGGCAAAATAGGGGGCAGGCGGCAACCGGGGAAGAGCCATTCGGAGAATGCACGCTGTAAGTCCGAATTCAGGTTCCAAATTTTTCCCAAAGAGCGGTCGCGCTCTGCTCACGACTGAGCCGGTTCAGTCGCAAGTCCCGATGAAGAAGGAAAACGAACATCCCGAGGAACGGGAGCCTCGGTGCTGGCAAAACACAATGCTCAAGGACGCGATTCTTCCAAGTTCGGCGGTAACGTGCTAGAAATATCTTCCAGCAATAGAGGGCCTGCAATGCCTTGGCGCTCACCGTCAGCGCTGACCTTTCCGAAGGTACTGGCGGCCGTGTGTTTTCTTTCTGATGCGGCGATCGCGACCGAGCATGAGCAAAGGCTCGTCGATCTTATTGGATTCATGGCGCCGGAAGGTTCCGGGCCGCACCCCGTTGTCGTGCTCGTCTCCGGCTGTAATGGGTTTGAATCGCCTGCCTATCAGCGCAGGGAAGACAGGCTGAAAACAATGGGATTTGCCACAGCGCGCGTGGATTACATGGAGGCCCGAGATGCGGGCGGCTGTGCCTATCAACCCACAAAAAGCCGCATAGCTCGCGACATATCCTTCGTGGTGGAGCATCTGTCTGGCCTTGAGGCAGTGAAACGCAATTCGATCAATGTCCTGGGCTGGTCCAGTGGGGGCGGCGGGGCTTTGAGCATGATGTCCAAACTTCAAGAGCGATCGGATCTTCAGGTGGCAACTGTTTCGGCATTCTATCCGGTTTGCGCAAATGTGTTTCCGTGGTCAGGGAATGTGCCCGTATTGATGCTTCTGGCAAGCGACGACAACATCGCCCCGGCGGCCCTATGCAAGAAACTTGCGGGAAAGATCAATGATGCGAATATCGAAGTAAGAGAGTATGCGGGCGCGTATCATGGTTTCGAGGATTCAGATTTGCCTCAAAAATCAGAGGGGTCCTTCGGCACGATGGGATACGACGAGGAAGCCTCGGAAAATGCATGGTCGGCACTGGCAGGGTTCTTCGTCAGGTGAGGATTTGTCGGCAGCCAGATTGGACGCGGCAGTTCGGTCGGATTGCCGCCTTGCGTCTTCGACATTCGTCACGACATAGGTCGGCCTCAAGTCACAGGGCCTAGTATCGGCCGGTCCAGTTCACACATGTTGCTGGCGGTACTCACATAGTCCAAGCCACGCACTACGCGCATCAAGGATCGCGGTGCCTGTTTGGTCCCTAACGGCGGACCGCCCCAACGCCGGGATCAACGGCCGTGCACGGCTCGCAATGCCGCGCACAGCTCTTCCCGCATCTGCGCGAAGTCCCGCTCTGCCGTGACACCCGCGCGCGCGATCAGCACGTAGTCCCAGCCCGCCCGGCCATGCGCGGGCAGTTCCAGCCGGGCGATCTCTCGAAGGCGCCGCTTGGCGCGGTTGCGGGCCACCGCGTTGCCGACCTTGCGCGAGCAGGTGAAGCCGACGCGGGGCGGGCCGTCGTCGCCGCGGTTCCAGCCCTGCAGCACGAAGCCCGGCGTCGCCTGGCGCCGGCCGCGGGCGGCGCGCAGGAAGTCGGCGCGCTGCCGCAGCGTTTCGATGCGCCCGGAATGCCAAGAGGGCACCCGCGGCGCTGCCCCGGATGCCCCCTGATCGGTCATGGGCAATGCCTTACGGCTGCGGCTCAGGCGCTGAGCTTGGTCCGGCCCTTGGCGCGGCGCGCGTTCAGGATCTTGCGGCCCGCCTTGGTGGCCATGCGCGCGCGGAAGCCGTGGCGCCGCTTGCGGACCAGGTTCGAGGGTTGAAAGGTGCGTTTCATCGCGTGCGCTCCGTCCGGCTTGTCCCCGCCGGCGCCGGTGCGCGCGGGGCTGTCATTCGAATGAAGCCCGGTCTTTAGGCGGTGGCCCCGGTCTTGTCAATCGCGCCCGGCGGCGAATGTTTCAGCCCGCAGCGCCCGCGCCGGAAATTGCGAGGGAAATGTTTCACTTGCCGGGAAATCCGGATGCAATGCCCAGAGCGCGCTTCACCGGCGATCAAGCGGGCGTGATAAGGGTGTCCGAGACCGGGCAGAGCGCGCATCTTTGGATCGACGATGGACGAGCGACAGGACGATCCCATGACCGACACGACCCGGCCTGCCCCGGGCGGCACCATGCGGCGGCTGCCGCTGATCGCGATTCTCGCGGTGGCGCTGGTGGGCGCCTTCACGCTGCGCGACTATCTGAGCTTTGAGACGCTGCGCGACAACCGCGAGGCGCTGATCGGATTCCGCGACGCGAATTACCCGCTGACCGTGCTGGCATTCGTCGCGGTCTACGTGACGATCGTGGCGTTCTCGCTGCCCGGCGCCACGATCGCGACGCTGACCGGGGGGTTCCTGTTCGCGACGTTTCCCGGCGCGCTTTACAACATCACCGGCGCCACGATCGGCGCGACGATCATCTTCCTCGCCGCGCGCTGGGGCCTCGGGGAGCGGCTGGCCGCGCGGATGGATGCCTCGCACGGCACGGTGCACCGGATCAAGGAGGGGATCGACGAGAACCAGTGGTCGATGCTGTTCCTGATCCGCCTGGTGCCGGCGGTGCCGTTTTTCGTGGCCAACCTGGTGCCCGCCTTCGTCGGCGTGCCGCTCTGGCGTTTCGTGATCACGACGTTTCTGGGGATCATCCCGGGCGCCGTGGTCTACACCTCGGTGGGCGCGGGGCTGGGCGAGGTCTTTGCCCGCGGCGAGACGCCGGATCTGGGCATCATCTTCGAGCCGCGCATCCTGCTGCCGATCCTCGGGCTTTGCGCGCTGGCGGCGCTGCCGATCCTCCTGAAGGCGCTGCGCGGCCGGAAGGGGATTTGAGCGTGGAGCGTATCAGCACGGATGTCTGCGTGATCGGCGCCGGATCGGGCGGGCTGAGCGTCGCCGCGGGCGCGGTTCAGATGGGCGCGCGCGTGGTTCTGATCGAGGGCCACAGGATGGGCGGCGACTGCCTGAACTACGGCTGTGTGCCATCGAAGGCGCTGATCGCCGCGGGCAAGGCGGCGCATGCGATGACCACGGGCGCGCCGTTCGGGGTGACGCCGGTCGAGCCGAAGATCGACTATGCCGCCGCCAAGGACCACGTGGCCCGGGCCATCGAGACCATTGCGCCGGTCGACAGCCAGGCCCGCTTCGAGGGACTCGGCGTCCGGGTGATCCGCGACTGGGGCCGGTTCGTCTCGCCCGGCGAGGTGCAGGCGGGGGCGTGCGTGATCCGGGCGCGGCGCTTCGTGATCGCCACCGGATCGTCGCCGCTGGTGCCGCCGATCCCGGGGCTGGAGGACGTGCCGTATCTGACCAACGAGACGATTTTCGAGCTGCGCGAGCGGCCGCGGCACCTGATCGTGATCGGCGGCGGCCCGATCGGGCTGGAGCTGGCGCAGGCGCATCGCCGGCTCGGCAGCGAGGTCACGGTGATCGAGGGGCTGACGGCGCTGAACCGGGACGACCCGGAACTGGCCGCCATCGCGCTGGAGCGGCTGCGCGGCGAAGGCATCACGATTGCCGAGGGGTCGAACGCGGCGCGGATCGGCCAAACCGAGGGCGGCATCGCCGTCGAGACCGAGGACGGCAAGGTCCATAACGGGTCGCACCTGCTTGTCGCGGTGGGGCGCAAGGTGAACATCGACCGGCTGGATCTCGACAGGGGCGGTGTGGCGCATGACCGGGCGGTCAAGGTCGACGCGCGGCTGCGCTCGGTCAGCAACCGCCGGGTCTATGCGGTGGGCGATGCGGCGGGCGGGCTGCAATTCACTCATGTGGCGGGCTATCACGCCGGGGTGGTGATCCGCTCGATGCTGTTCGCGCTGCCCTCGAAGGCGCGCACCGATCACATCCCCCGGGCCACCTATACCGATCCGGAGCTGGCGCAGGTCGGACTGACCGAGGCCGAAGCACGCGAGCGGCACGGCGTCCGGCTGGAGGTCGCGCGCTTCGAGTTCGCCGAGAACGACCGCGCGATCGCCGAGGGAAAGACCACCGGCCTGATCAAGGTGATGGTCGTCAGGGGCCGTCCGGTCGGCGCCTCGATCGTGGGGCCGCAGGCGGGCGAATTGATCCATATCTGGGCGCTGGCCATCGCCAACCGTCTGAAAATGAGCGCAATCGCCGGGATGGTGGCGCCCTATCCGACGCTCGGAGAGGTTAACAAGCGCGCCGCGGGTGCCTATTTTAGCCCGAGGTTATTCGACAGCCCGCTGGTCAAGCGGGCGGTCGGGTTTGTGCAACGCTGGGTGCCGTGACGATGTCGCCGACTGCGGACGCAAGACGATCGAGCCGGACGGGACGGGCCGTTGCGAAACGGCCCGCCGAGCGGCCCTGGGCGGCCGCCCGGCGACGCGGCCTGGAAGCCGCAAAAGGCGCGGTTTCGGGATCGAGCGGCGAAGGCCCTTCGAGGGGCCGCTCGCGCCCGGCCGCGCCGGTGCGGCGGGTGTAGCCTCCGATGGTCCTCAACTCGCTCTCCGGCCGCTTCCTGATCCTGACGACGGTGTTCGTCATGCTGGCCGAGGTGCTGATCTTCGTGCCCTCGGTGGCGCGGTATCGCGAGGATTACCTGCTTCTCCGGCTGGAAAAGGCGCAGATCGCCTCGCTGGCGCTGTTGGCCAACGACATGATCGACATGGAGCTGGAAGAGGAACTGCTGGCCAATGCCGGCGTGTTCAACGTGGTGCTGCGGCGCAACGAGGTGCGCCAGCTTGTGCTGTCGTCGCCGATCCCGTCGCCGGTCGTCGCGACCTTCGATCTGCGCGACCCCGGGGCGTTCGAGCTGATCGGCGCGGCGATGAAGCGGCTTGTCATCCCGGGCAACGAGGTGATCCGGGTGATCGGCAATCCGGTGCGCGAGGCGGGCCTGCTGATCGAGGTGACGATGGAGACCGCGCCGCTGCGCGCGTCAATGATCGACTACGGCCTGCGCATCCTGGCGCTGTCGGCGGTGATCTCGGTGGTCACGGCGCTGCTGCTTTTCCTCGCGGTGCGCCGGTTTCTGGTGCGGCCGATCAAGCGCGTGGTCGACGCGATGACCAGCTATGCCGAGGCGCCCGAGGACGCGCGGCGGATCATCGAGCCCTCGGCCGGGGTGACGGAGCTGCGCGAGGCCGAGACGGCGCTGGCCAGCCTGCAGACCCAGCTGACCGGGGCGCTGCGCCAGAAGGAACGTCTGGCCCAGCTTGGCGGCGCGGTGGCGAAGATCAGCCACGACCTGCGCAACATCCTGACGGTGGCGCAGCTGTTCTCGGACCGGCTGGAGCGCAGCGAGGACCCTGCGGTGCGCCGCGCGGCGCCCAAGCTGGTGGGCTCGATCAGCCGGGCGGTGAACCTGTGCGAATCGACGCTCGCATTCGGCAAGGCCGAAGAGCCGCCGCCGCGGCTGGACCGGGTGCTTCTGGGGAATATCGTGGCCGACGTCGTCGACGCCGAGCGGCTGGCGAGCGGGAGCCACGACCTGAGCTTTGCCGAGGACGTGCCGGCCGGCATGGTGGTGCGCGCCGATCCCGAACAGCTTTACCGGGTGATCGGCAACCTGGTGCGCAACGCGCGCCAGGCGATCGTGGCGACGGGCGAGCCGGGCGAGATCTCGGTGCAGGCCGGCGAATCGGAAACCGAGTGGTCGATCCGGATCACCGATACCGGCCCCGGCCTGCCGCCCAAGGCGCGCGACCACCTGTTCCAGCCGTTTCACGGCGGTACCCGCAAGGGCGGATTCGGGCTGGGCCTGGCGATATCGGCCGAGCTGATCCGCGGCCATGGCGGGCGGCTCGAACTGGTCTCGACCGGACCCGAGGGCACGTCGTTCACCGTTCATCTGCCCAAGGCCGTGATGGCGCTGGAGGACGCGGCAGAGTAGCAGAACCGGCTTGCAATGCGGTGCGGCGGGGGCTACATGCGGTGCACCCCGCGCGCTGGTAGCTCAGTTGGATAGAGTACTTGACTACGAATCAAGGGGTCGGGGGTTCGAATCCTCCCCAGCGCGCCATTATTCAAGTTTAATATATTGATAATACATAGAAAAACGACCGAACTCTTTCAGAGTTCCCCCTTAAATCCCCCCCATGCAAAAGCAAGTGCGGGTTGAGAACGCATATCGCCAAAAAGAGGTTGACGACCTACGGGTTCCTGAACCAATAGGCGATCAAGGCTGCCCTTCTGTAAGAGAACGCCCTGTCAGACTTCACCGTGACCGTGATACCTGAGAGCCCAACCGAAAACTAAGTTTAATGATTTCAGCCAGTTGTGATTCCTCTGGGTTGCGACACCTGGAGAAATCAATGCCCTGGACTGAAATCACTCGCCCCGACTATGAGCGACGCGGTCAGCGTTATTCAAGCGACAGCACCGATGAGGAATGGGCGCTGGTCGCGCCGTTCATGCCGCCAAAATCCAAGGTGGGGCGCCCGCGCGGCACCGATATGCGCGCGGTCTGGGACGCGATCCAGTATATGGCCGCAACCGGATGTCAGTGGGCGATGCTGCCCAAGGATTTCCCGCCGTTCACGACGGTGCAGTATTGCTTCTACCGGATGCGCGACCTTGGCCTGCTCGATGTTCTGAACGATGCCCTGGTCGGGGCGTCGCGTGTTCTGTCTGGTCGTGCCGCCGCACCGACCGCCGGGATCATCGACAGCCAGTCGGTGAAGACCACCGAGAGCGGCGGACCGCGCGGCTACGACGCGGGTAAGAAAACAAAGGGCCGCAAGCGCCACATCGTGACCGACACCGACGGCAACCTGCTCGGCTTGGTGACACACGGCGCCGACGTTCAGGATCGCGACGGCGCGCCAGGCGTCATCGGACAGGCCTGCGAGAGCTTTCCTACCCTGACGCTTGTATTCGCCGACGGCGGCTATGCCGGCGACAAGCTGAAAGACGCACTCGCAGCCACCCACGGACCGGAGATCGAGATCATCAAGCGCCCGCCCCGCGCCACCGGGTTCGTCGTCATTGCCCGGCGCTGAGTGGTCGCACGAACCTTCGCCTAGCTCGGGCGTTGCCGCCGGCTGGCCAAGGACTGGGAAGCCTCGACCGCCTCCGCCGATGCCTGGGTCCTCGTCGCAGCGATCCGAAGATTAGCCCGCTACATCGCAAGAAATGTCGCCCGGGAATTCTGAGTCGGACTCTAAGCGATCTGAAACGGCACCGCGCTACGCGACTGATGGTCAACGCCGATTTCGCGGGCGAGCGGCGGGACCGAGCGGTGGGCGCAGTCGGCGCGTTCGCAGACCCGGCAGCCGGTTCCGATGCGTTCGAACCTTTCCTCGTCGGCGAGGTCGAGAGCGTCGGCATAGACCAGTTGGCCCGCGTGCCGGGCCTCGCAACCAAGACCGATGGCGTATTTGCGCGGGCGGCTGTGGTAGTCGGCGCCGGGGATCGTCTTGCTGAAGGCGAGGCACAGGTAACGCCGCCCGTCGGGCGTGGTGGCGAGTTGGCGCAGGATCTCGTCGGGCGTCTCGAATGCCCTGTGCACGTTCCACAAGGGGCAGGAGCCGCCGAAGCGGGTGAATTGCAGGCTGGTTGCGCTGTGCCGCTTGGTGATCGTGCCGGCGCGGTCGACGCGGACGAAGAAGAACGGCACACCCTTGTGACCCGGGCGCTGCAGCATGCTGAGCCGGTGGCAGACCTGCTCGCGGCTGGCGTCGAACCGGAAGGCGAGGCGATCGAGGTCGTGGCGGGTCTCGGCCGCGGCCTCGAGAAACTCCATGTAGGGCAGCACCACGGCGCCGGCGAAGTAGTTGGCGAAGGTCATCCGGCAGACCTCGCGGGCACTTCGCGTGCGGAAACCCGCCTCGTCCAGCAGCCGCTCGATCAGGTCGCCGTGCTCGATCAGCCCGACCTGGTAGGCCATCTGGAACAGGTTGGTGGCCGCGCTGGAGCGGGCGGACAGATAGAGGGTGTTCGTCTCGGCATCAAACCGGCGCAGGGTGCCTGTCTCGGCGGCGCTCTTGGTCTCGACGGTGCGGATTCCGTGCGCGTCGCTCAGGTAGTCTGCGAGCAGGACGTAGCGCTGCCGGTCGCTGGTGGTGATCGACCGGGCGAAGGCCTCGGCCGCGCGGTCGAGATCGTCGATGTAGTTGTCTTTGTAGTGGAAGAAGTCGCGCACCTCCTCGTAGGGTAGCGGCGCGACGCCGGCCTCGGATTGCGCCATTCGGTGATCGACCTCGCCCAGCTGCTCGCGGGTCTTCTCGAAGACGGCATAGAGCTCCAGGAAGGCGCGCACCATGTTCGGTGTATTCGAGGCCGCGATCTTCAACTCTTGTGGCTGGATGCGCGTCTCGGCGAAGACCGGATCGGAGAGGATCGACTTGAGATCGACGGCGATGCGGCCGGATTCGTCGAGAGCCAAGGCGGAAAGGTCAAAGCCGAATTCGTTGAAAAGAGCGAGGATGACCGAGGCCGAGAGCGAGCGGTTGTTGTTCTCGATCTGGTTGAGGTAACTGGTTGAAACGCCGAGCTTCCGGGCGAATTCGGCCTGGGTGAGTCCGTGCTGTTGCCGCACGTGCCGGATCTGGGCGCCGGCAAATACTTTGCGGAGTGCCTCGGTCATTTCACCTTTTCACATATCGCATATCGCAATTTGCAATTATTAGCATTGTAACTCATTCAGCCCTCGACGCATAGACGTGTTTCCGCCTACCTGCCTGCCAAAGCCCGGCGAGGAGGCCGGGTCGATATGGGAGGACCATATGGCGAAAGTTGCATTGGTTACCGGCGGCACCCGCGGCATTGGAGCCGCGATCAGCAAGGCGCTCAAGGCAGCGGGCTACGAGGTTGCGGCGAACTACGCGGGCAACGACGAAGCTGCGGCGAAGTTCACTGAAGAGACCGGGATCGCCACCTACAAATGGTCGGTCGCCGATTACGACGCCTGCGTCGAGGGCGTGGCGAAGGTCGAGGCCGATCTGGGGCCGGTCTGCGTGCTGGTGAACAACGCCGGCATCACCCGCGACGCGATGTTCCACAAGATGACCAAGGACAAGTGGGACGCCGTCATCAACACCAACCTTAACGGGCTCTTTCACATGACCCACCCGGTATGGGGTGGCATGCGCGAGCGCAAGTTCGGCCGCGTCATAAACATCTCTTCGGTCAACGGTCAGAAGGGCCAGGCGGGGCAGTCGAACTATTCCTCGGCCAAGGCGGGTGACATCGGCTTCACCCGGGCGCTGGCGCAGGAAGGCGCGCGGGCGGGCATCACCGTGAACGCGGTCTGCCCCGGCTATATCGGCACCGAGATGGTGCGCGCCATCGACGAGGACATTCTGAACAAGCACATCCTGCCGCAGATACCCGTGGGCCGCCTGGGCGAGCCGGAAGAGATCGCGCGCTGCGTCGTGTTCCTGGCCTCGGACGAGGCGGGCTTTATCACCGGCTCGACGATCTCGGCCAATGGCGGCCAGTTCTTCAGCTGATCGCGCCGAGTGAGGGGGGGAACAGATGAGCACGTATTCGGACGTTTACGCCAATTGGCAGGCCGACCCGGAAGCGTTCTGGGCTGAGGCGGCGCAGGCGGTCGACTGGACCCGCGCGCCACAGACGGTGCTCGATGACAGCGACGCGCCGCTTTACCGCTGGTTCGCCGATGCAGAGGCCAACACGTGCCACAACGCGCTGGACCGGCATGTCGCGGCGGGGCGCGGCGCCCAGGCGGCGATCATCTATGACAGCCCTGTGACCGACACAAAGGCGCGCGTCACCTATGCCGAGCTTCTGGACCAGGTGTCGCGGCTGGCGGGCGTGCTGGCGGCGCGAAGCGTGGGCAAGGGCGACCGCGTGGTGATCTACATGCCGATGGTCCCCGAGGCGCTGGTGGCGATGCTGGCCTGCGCCCGGATTGGCGCGGTGCATTCGGTGGTCTTCGGCGGATTCGCGGCCAACGAGCTGGCGGTGCGGATCAATGACGCGGCGCCCAAGGCGGTGCTAAGCGCCTCCTGCGGCATCGAAGGCAAGCGAGTGATCGCGTACAAACCGCTGCTCGACGAAGCGATTGACCTGTCGGACCACAAGCCGGACTTCACCGTCGTCCTACAACGGCCGCAGGCCGAGGCGGCGATGGTGGACGGCCGCGATCTGGACTGGGCCGACGCTGTGGTCGCCGCGGAACCTGTGGGCTGCACACGTGTGGGCGGGGCCGATCCGCTCTACATCCTCTACACGTCCGGAACCACTGGCCAGCCCAAGGGCGTGGTGCGCCATAGCGGCGGGCACATGGTGGCGCTGCTCTGGACGATGAAGCACCTCTACAACGTCGAGGCCGGCGACGTGTTCTGGGCGGCGTCGGACGTCGGCTGGGTCGTCGGCCACAGCTATATCTGCTATGCACCGCTGCTCGCCGGCTGCACCACCGTGGTCTTCGAGGGCAAGCCCGGCGGCACCCCCGATCCCGGCACCTTCTGGCGGGTCATCGAGGAACACCGCGTCAAGGTCCTCTTCACCGCGCCTACCGGACTGCGTGCCATCAAGCGCGAGGATCCGAACGCGGAGTACCTGAAGAAATACGACCTCAGCGGCATGCAGGCGCTGTTCCTCGCCGGCGAGCGCGCCGACCCCGACACGATCAAGTGGGCGCAGACACATCTGGGAAAGCCGGTCATCGACCACTGGTGGCAGACCGAGACCGGCTGGGCCATCGCCGCCAACCCGCTGGGGATCGAGGAACTGCCGACAAAGCCGGGCTCTCCGGCGGTTCCCATGCCCGGCTACGCCATCGACATCCTCGACGATGCGGGCAAGCCGGTGCCGTCCGGCACGCTGGGCGCCATCGCGATACGGCTGCCGCTGCCGCCCGGCACGCTGCCGACCCTCTGGAACGCGGAAGGACGGTTCCGTAAAAGCTATCTCGACGCCTTCCCCGGCTACTACGAGACCGGCGATGCCGGAATGGTTGACGAGGATGGCTACATCTACATCATGGCAAGAACGGACGATGTCATCAACGTCGCCGGGCACAGGCTTTCGACAGGCGCGATGGAGGAGGTCTTGTCGTCCCATCCCGATGTCGCCGAATGCGCCGTGATCGGCATTTCCGACAAGCTCAAGGGGCAGTCGCCACTGGGGCTGGTCTGCCTGAACGCAGGTGCGGCGCGCGACGAGGCCGAGATCGAGGCCGAATGCATCGCGCTGGTCCGCAAGGAGATTGGGCCCGTTGCCGCCTTCAAGAAATGCCTCGTGGTCGACGCGCTGCCGAAAACCCGGTCGGGCAAGATCCTGCGTGGCACCATGGTGTCGATCGCGGACGGCACCCCGTGGAAAATGCCCGCGACCATCGACGACACAAGCGTACTCGATGCCATTGCCGAACGGATCGGCGGCCTTGGCGAACCCACCAGTTGATCCCGAAAGAAAGGAAACTCGGCATGGCAAATGAAGTCGTCATCCTCGATGGTGTGCGCACCGCAATCGGCACTTTCGGCGGCGCGCTCGCCGGTACCGCCCCAACGGCTCTGGCCGCGGCGGTGGCGAAAGAAGCGATGAAGCGGTCGCAGGTCGATCCGGCGCAGATTGGCACCTCGGTTTTCGGCCACGTGATCAACACCGAGCCGCGCGACATGTATCTCGGCCGCGTCGCTGCCGTCGAGGCGGGCGTGTCCGAGGACGCGCCGGGCCTGACGGTGAACCGGCTCTGCGGCTCGGGCGCGCAGGCCATCGTGTCGGCGGCGCAGCACATCATGCTGGGCGATGTCGATTACGCGCTGGCCGGCGGCGCCGAGAGCATGTCGCGCTCGCCGCACTCGACGCGGGCGATCCGGCACGGCGAGAAGATGGGCGACGTGTCCTTCACCGACATGATGATCGGCGCGCTGAACGATCCGTTCGGCGTGGGCCACATGGGCGTTACCGCAGAGAACGTCGCGGCGGAGAACCAGATCACCCGCGAACAGCAGGACGCTTTCGCCGTCGAAAGCCAAAAGCGGGCCACGGCCGCCATCGAGGCGGGCCGGTTCAAGGACCAGATTCTGCCCATCGAGGTGAAGGTGCGGCGCGAGATGGTGGCGTTTGACACGGACGAACACCCCAAGGCCGGCACAACGATGGAAAGTCTCGCCAAGCTGCGGCCGGCCTTCCAGAAGGACGGCACGGTGACCGCCGGCAACGCCTCTGGCATCAATGACGGCGCCGCCGCGCTAGTGCTGGCCTCGGCGGAAGCCGCCGACAAGGCCGGGCTGAAGCCGCGCGCGAGGCTTCTGGGCTATGCCCATGCCGGCGTGCGCCACGAGGTGATGGGTATCGGGCCGGTGCCCGCGGTGACCAAGCTTCTAAAGAGGCTGAACATGACCACCGATCAGTTCGACGTGATCGAATCCAACGAGGCCTTCGCCGCGCAGGCCTGCGCCGTGAATGCCGCGCTGGGGCTGAACACCGACAACGTGAACCCCAACGGCGGCGCCATCGCGCTTGGCCACCCAATCGGCGCCACGGGCGCGATCATCTCGATCAAGGCGCTCTACGAACTGGAGCGCATCGGCGGCAAGTACGGCCTGGTGACCATGTGCATCGGTGGCGGCCAGGGCATCGCGCTGGCCTTCGAACGGCTCAACTAAGCTGGTCGGGGCGTCCCCAGGGCGCCCCGTCCGGATCGAGGAGGAGGGCGAAATGCCGAACGATCAGCAGGAACCGGCGACACCGGATCTCGTCGAGGCGGCGCAGCGGATGATGGCGCTCAGCCAGCGCGCGCTGGCACTGAGCCCGAAGATGCAGGAGCGGATGGTGGCCCAAGCCACGGGGTCCGAATACGCGCTGATGGACGCCGCGACCTTGGGCAAAGCATACACGGCGTTCTGGGCCGGCCTTATGGGCGACCCGGCCAAGCTCTGGTCGGCGCAGATGCGGGCCACCACAGGGCTCGCGCAGGTCTGGGCGGCAATGCTGACGGGCAAGGCGGGCTCGGACGACGCCCCGCGCGACCGCCGCTTTGCCGACAAGAGTTGGTCGGAGGACCCGGTGGCGCGGTCGTTCCGCGACGCTTTCCTGGTCTTCGAAGACACCGTCGGCAGCCTGCTCGACGACCTGGCCAAGGGCGACCGCGACCACCTGCGCGTTAGCTTTTTCACCCGGCAGGCGCTGAGCGCTCTGTCGCCCGCCAATTACCTCGCCACCAACCCGGCCGCGCGCGAGCACGCATTGGAAACCGGTGGGCAAAGCGTGCTCGATGGGGTCGAGAACCTCTTGAACGATCTAGAACGCGGCGAGGGCCGGCTCGACATAGCGACAAACGACGCGCAGGCCTACGACGTGGGCAAGGACATCGCCACCACCGAGGGCGAGGTGGTTTTCCAGAACGAGTTGATCCAACTCATTCAATACCACCCGCGCACCGAGAAACAACACCGGGTGCCGATCCTGTTCGTGCCGGCCTGGATCAACAAGTTCTACATTCTCGACCTGCAGCCGAAGAACAGCCTGATTCGTTACGCGCTCGACGAGGGGCACACGGTCTTCGTGATCTCCTGGGTCAATCCGACGAAAGAGCACGCCGATCTGGATTTCACAGACTACATGCGCCTCGGCCCGCTCGCCGCACTCGACGCGATGCGCGAGATCACCGGCGAGAAGAAGGCAAACATCCTGGGCTTCTGCATCGGCGGCATCCTGGTGACGTCGATGCTGGGCTATCTTGCCGGCAAGCGCGACGACCGGATCGCCTCG
Source organism: Rhodobacter sp. (assembly GCA_041627895.1). Classification (GTDB taxonomy): domain Bacteria; phylum Pseudomonadota; class Alphaproteobacteria; order Rhodobacterales; family Rhodobacteraceae; genus JBFKQC01. The sequence continues at coordinate 32,845 of JBFKQC010000019.1, read as the reverse complement.
GCCACCACGCTGGCGACGATGGTCGATTTCGAGGATGTCGGCGAGATCGGCGTCTTCATCGACGAGAACCGGCTGGAGTTGCTGCGCGAGCACATGGCCGAGACCGGCTATCTGGAGGCCTATCACCTGCAGGACATGTTCTCGATGCTGCGAGAGAACGACCTGATCTGGTCGTTCTACGATCGGAATTACTTGCGGGGGAACAAGCCGCGCGCCTTCGATCTGCTCTATTGGAACTCCGACTCGACGCGCCTGCCGCGGGCGATGCTGCTTTGGTACCTGGAACAGGTCTACCTGCAGAACAAGCTGCGCCAGCCCGGCGGGCTGGAGATGGACGGGGTGAAGATCGACATCGGCAAGGTGAAGACGCCGTGCTTCATCCTCGCGACCAAGGAGGATCACATCGCGCCCTGGACCTCGATCTATCCCGCCACTCGGCTTCTGGGCGGCGAGGTGGAGTTCGTCCTTGGCGGGTCGGGCCATATCGCCGGCGTCATCAACCCGCCGGGCAAGCGGATGAAATACGGCTACCGCACCGCCGACAAATACCCGAAGACAGCCGACGGCTTCCTGGCGAAGGCCAAGGAGCACGAGGGCAGCTGGTGGCCGCACTGGATCGATTGGCTGAAGCCGCATTCCGGCGACATGGTCAAGGCCCGCAAGCCCGACAAGCGCAAGTCGCTGGAGCCGGCGCCGGGCAGTTTCGTGATGGCGCGCTGACCCCGGTTTCAACGGGCTTCGAAGGGGTCTGTGTTCCCGGCGAATGCGGCCGAAGTGCATGGCTGCGGTGCCGGGGCGGTCCGGCTCCTCGACCAAATATTCCCGGCGCCACAGCGTAAATCGGAAAGCGCAAGACACCTGAGAATGCTGCAACTGCATAATGAATTCGTGCGGCCAGATTGGTCTGCATGCAATGGTACACGATGCGCCCCGCAAGCCTTTGGCGGATCAGGAGAATGTCGGCGCTGTGAAATCATTAACAAGAAATCGGCGGCGCCTAGTAAGAAATTTTACAAAAAATCTATTTATCGCCAGAGTACTGAGAAAAGCTTTTCAATCTGTGATATAGAATTTTTCAAGGCCGCTTCTCACCGAGGCTGGCGCAACCAACGGAGGTAATCCGATGACCGAAGGGATGACAGCCAACCGCATTGGCCGCACCGCGGGCGCTGCGACGGCGAAGAATGCTGCAAGTGCGAAAGTGTCCAGGGAACGCTACGACGAGATGTACGCGACCTCTGTGACCGACCCCGACGGTTTCTGGGCCGAGCAGGGGCGCCGGCTCGACTGGATCAAGCCCTTTACCAAGGTCAAGAACACGTCGTTCGCCTATGACGACGTCTCGATCAAGTGGTTCGAGGACGGCACGCTGAACGTCTCGGCAAACTGCATCGACCGGCATCTGGCGACCCGCGGCGACCAGACCGCGATTATCTGGGAACCCGACGACCCATCCGAGGACGCGCAGCACATCACTTATCGCGACCTGCATCGCGAGGTGCAGATCTTCGCCAACGTGCTGAGGGAATTGGGCGTCGCCAGGAGCGACCGGGTGGTGATCTATCTGCCGATGATCCCGGCCGCCGCCTATGCGATGCTGGCCTGCGCCCGGATCGGCGCGATCCATTCCATCGTTTTCGCCGGCTTCTCGCCGGATGCGCTGGCCGATCGGATCAGCGGGTCGGAAGCCAAGGTCGTCATCTGCACCGACCACGCCCCGCGTGGCGGGCGATCGACGCCGCTGAAGGCCAATTGCGACAAGGCGCTGGAGAAGGTGACGCATGACTGCAAGCTGCTGGTCGTCACCCGCACCGGCGGAGACATCGACTGGACCGGCGGGCGCGATCACCGCTACGAGGATCTGGCCCAGAACGCCGCCACCGACTGCCCGCCGGAAGAGATGGGGGCGGAAGACCCCCTCTTCATCCTCTACACCTCCGGCTCTACGGGAATGCCCAAGGGCGTGGTGCTTACCACGGGCGGCTACCTCACCTATGCCTCGATGACACACGAGTACGTCTTTGACTACCGCGAGGGCGACGTCTATTGGTGCACCGCCGATGTCGGCTGGGTGACCGGGCACAGCTACATCGTCTACGGCCCGCTCGCGAACGGCGCCACCACAGTCATGTTCGAAGGCGTGCCCACCTATCCGGATGCGGGCCGCTTCTGGGCGGTCTGCGAAAAGCACCAGGTGAACCAGTTCTACACCGCGCCCACGGCGATCCGGGCGCTGATGGGCAAGGGCACCGAATGGGTCGAAAAGCACGACCTGTCCTCGCTCCGCGTGTTGGGATCGGTCGGCGAGCCGATCAACCCCGAGGCGTGGAACTGGTACAACGAGAATGTCGGCAAGGGCCGCTGCCCGATCGTCGACACCTGGTGGCAGACCGAGACCGGCGGCATCCTGATCGCACCGCTGCCCGGCACCGTCGAGACCAAGCCGGGTTCGGCCACGCTGCCGTTCTTCGGCGTGCAGCCGGTGGTGCTGGACGACCAGGGCAACGAACTGGAAGGCCCCTGCGAAGGCGTGCTGGCGATCAAGGACAGCTGGCCCGGCCAGATGCGCACCGTCTGGGGCGATCACGACCGGTTCGTCTCGACCTACTTCGAGATGTTCAAGGGCTACTACTTTTCCGGCGATGGCTGCCGCCGCGACGCCGACGGCTATTACTGGATCACCGGCCGCGTGGACGATGTGATCAACGTCTCGGGCCACCGCATGGGCACGGCCGAGGTGGAAAGCGCGCTAGTCGCCCATCCCAAGGTCTCCGAGGCCGCCGTCGTCGGCTTCCCGCACGACGTCAAGGGTCAGGGCATCTACTGCTACGTGACGCTGATGGAGCGCGTGGAGCCCAGCGAGGACCTGCGCGCCGAGCTGACCAAGTGGGTGCGCACCGAGATCGGCCCCATTGCGAAACCGGACGTGATTCAGTGGGCGCCCGGCCTGCCCAAGACCCGCAGCGGCAAGATCATGCGCCGCATCCTGCGCAAGATTGCCGAGAACGACTTTGGCTCGCTCGGCGACACCTCGACACTCGCGGACCCCTCGGTGGTCGACGATCTGATCGCCAACCGCGCCTCAGCCTAAGGAGAGAAAGAGATGGACGGATCCCCCGCAAATCCCACCGTGAACCTGGTGCTGCTCGGCGCCCCCGGCGCCGGCAAGGGCACCCAGGCGCGGCTCTTGGCCGAGCGCTTCGGCCTGACCCAGCTGTCGACTGGCGATCTGCTGCGCGAGGCGGTGAATGCCGGCACGCCGGCCGGCGACGCTGCCGCCGACATCATGCAGCGCGGCGAGCTGGTGCCCGACGAGATCGTCACGAAGATCCTGGCCGACCGGTTGGATCGGGGCGATCTCGGCGGCGTCATCTTCGACGGATATCCGCGTACGGTTGCCCAGGCCCACGCGCTGGAGGGCATACTGGCCGGACGCGGCCGTGCGGTCACCGCGACGATCAGCCTCGACGTACATCACGAGAGCATCGCCGAGCGCATCTGCGGCCGCTTCACCTGCGCGGGCTGTGGCGAAGGCTACCACGACCGCTTCAAGCTGCCGCAGGCCGAGGGCGTCTGCGACAAGTGCGGCGGCAGCGACTTCGGCCGCCGTGCCGACGATACCTCCGAGGCGGTGCTGACCCGGTTGGCGGCCTATGCCGAACAAACCGCACCGGTCGAAGAGTTCTACGAATCCCGCGACGTCTTGCACAGGGCGGACGCCATGGGCGCCATCGGCGCGGTATCCAAGCGCCTTTCCGCCTGCGTCGAGGAGGCGCTGGCCTAACCCCGCCGGCCGGCGGCAAAGGGCCGGCCGACACCTACCAAACACCCTCAGTGGAGGAGAACAATGTCTGAAAACAAATCCGACAGCGGCTACTGGCAGGCGAACATTCGCCTGATCACCTGGTGTCTTGTCATCTGGGCCCTGGTGTCCTTCGGCTTCGGCATCCTGCTGCGGCCGCTCATTTCGTGGATCCCGGTCGGCGGTACCGACCTGGGGTTCTGGTTTGCCCAGCAGGGGTCGATCCTGGTCTTCCTGGCCCTGATCTTCTTCTACGCCTGGCGCATGAACAAGCTCGACCGCGAACATGGCGTCGAGGAACAGTAGGGGCATGAAATCATGAGCCAATTTGCCATCAACCTGCTGTTCGTGGGCGCGTCCTTCGCGCTTTACATCGGCATCGCGATCTGGGCCCGCGCCGGGTCCACATCCGAGTTCTACGCCGCCGGGCGCGGCGTTCACCCGGTCACCAACGGGATGGCGACGGCGGCCGACTGGATGTCGGCGGCCTCGTTCATCTCGATGGCGGGCCTCATTGCTTTCGTCGGCTACGACAACTCGACCTTCCTGATGGGCTGGACCGGCGGCTACGTGCTGTTGGCGCTGCTGCTCGCCCCCTACCTTCGGAAGTTCGGCAAGTTCACGGTGTCCGAATTCATCGGCGACCGGTTCTATTCGTCGACCGCGCGGCTGGTCGCGGTGATCTGCCTGATCGTCGCCTCGGTGACCTACGTGATCGGCCAAATGACCGGCGTGGGCGTGGCCTTCGGCCGCTTCCTGGAGGTCAGCAACACCGCCGGCCTGCTGATCGGTGCGGCCGTCGTCTTCGCCTACGCGGTGTTCGGCGGCATGAAGGGCGTGACCTACACCCAGGTTGCGCAGTACTGCGTGCTGATCCTCGCCTACACGATCCCGGCGATCTTCATCTCGCTGCAGTTGACCTTCAACCCGATCCCGGGCCTGGGCCTTTTCGGCACCGTCGAAAGCGGCGAGCCGCTCTTGCAGAAGCTCGATCAGATCGTCACCGAACTGGGCTTCAACGAGTACACGGCGCACCACGGTGACACCTTCAACATGGTGCTTTTCACCCTGTCGCTGATGATCGGCACCGCCGGCCTGCCGCACGTGATCATGCGGTTCTTTACCGTGCCGAAAGTGTCGGATGCCCGCTGGTCCGCCGGCTGGACGCTGGTGTTCATCGCGCTGCTTTACCTGACGGCTCCGGCCGTGGGCGGCATGGCGCGGCTGAACATCACCGAGCAGTTCTGGCCGAATGGAACAGAAGGCGAGGCGGTGTCGGTCGAGACCATCGAGACCGATCCCGAGTATAACTGGATGCTGACCTGGCAAAAGACCGGTCTTCTCGACTGGGAAGACAAGAACGGCGATGGCCGAATCCAGTACTACAACGACGGGTCCGAAGCGATGGCCGAGCGTGCCGCGGCGAACGGTTGGGAAGGCAACGAGCTGACCAACTTTAACCGCGACATCCTGGTGCTGGCCAATCCCGAGATCGCCAACCTACCCGGCTGGGTCATCGGCCTGGTCGCGGCGGGCGGTCTGGCGGCGGCGCTGTCGACCGCGGCGGGCCTGTTGCTTGCGATCTCTTCTGCGGTCAGCCACGACCTGATCAAGGGCCAGATCAACCCGCGGATCTCGGAAAAAGGTGAGCTTCTGTCGGCGCGGATCGCCATGGCGTTCGCGATTGTGGTGGCCACGTATCTGGGTCTGAACCCGCCGGGCTTCGCGGCGCAGACCGTGGCACTGGCCTTCGGACTTGCGGCGGCCTCGATCTTCCCGGCGCTGATGATGGGTATCTTCTCGAAGAAGATCAACAATCATGGCGCGGTGGCGGGGATGCTCGCCGGTCTGACCGTCACCTTGATCTACATCTTCCTGCACAAGGGCTGGTTCTTTATCCCGGGCACCAACAGCTTCACGGATGCCGACCCGCTTCTGTTCACGATCAAGTCGACCTCGTTCGGCGCGATCGGAGCGGTGATCAACTTCGCGGTGGCCTACGTTGTCGCCGGCATGACGAAGGAGCCGCCGCAGGAGATCAAGGATCTGGTCGAAAGCGTGCGCGTTCCGCGCGGTGCTGGCGCGGCGCAGGCCGGGCACTAGGCGAAACTGGCCCGGGCGCCAAGCGCGCCCGGGCCGACCCCCCGCGCCGATTTTTTCGCACGGGTGGCCTTTTGGGTCATAGTTAGAGACGTCTTAGATAATGCTGACGCCGGACGACATGAGATCCCTGCAGGACCGTTTCGTGCAGATCGCGCCCTTCGACCTCTTGAGCGAGGCCGAGGCCGCCGACCTGGCCGGAGCGATAAGGCGGGTGAGCGTCAAGACCGGCGACACGATCTTCGAAGAGGGCGCGCCGCTGGCCGGCCTCTACGTCATCGAAACCGGCAGCGTCGAGATCCGCACGCGCGGCGACGACGTGGTCTCGCATCGCGGCCCTGGCGACGTCATGGGCGAGCGCGGCCTTCTGCGCGAGGGTCGCGCGATGCTGACCGCCCGAGCGCTGGAGCCGACGACGCTGCTGATGCTCGACGGCGCGCGTTTCCGCGATCTGGTCGAGAGCGTGCCGGAGGTGCGGCGCTGGTTCGCGCGGTCGATGCCGTCCGAGCCGAGCCGCGGAGACGGGCCCTATGCCGCCGGGTTGACGGCGCTGGAGGTCGGCGCGCTGATGGCCCGCACGCCGGTGACCTGCGGGGCCGAGACCACGGTGACAGAGGTGGCGCGGATGATGCGCGACCGCGAGATCAGTTCGGTGCTGGTGCTGGAGGACGGAACGCTTTCCGGCATCGTCACGGTGCACGACCTGACCAACAAGGTGGTGGCCGAGGGACTCGATGGCAACCGGCCCGTCAGCGGCATCATGACGCCTGGCCCGCGCACCATCCGGCCCGACGCCACCGGCCTCGACGCCCTGGTCGAGATGGCGCGGCACCGGATCAACCACCTGCCGGTGGCCGACCGGCGCGGCCGGCTGATCGGGATGATCGGCAAGACCGACTTGATTCGCCAGCAGGCCTCGACCGCCAGCCACATGGTCGCCGACTTGGTCGCCGCCGACAGCGCGGCCGAGATGGTCCGCGTGATGGAACGGCTGCCCGATCTGCTGACGCATCTGGTGGCCGCGGGCGCCAAGCCGCACGCCATCGGCCGGCGCATCACCGACCTGACCGACGCGATCACGCGGCGCCTGCTGACCTTGGCAGAAGCCGAGTTGGGTCCGCCGCCGGTCCCGTATCTCTGGGCCGCATGCGGTAGCCAGGGCCGGCGCGAACAGAGCGGCGTGTCGGATCAGGACAATTGCCTGATCCTCAACGATGGCGTTGCCGAAGACCACGACGCCTATTTCGCGAAGCTGGCGGCCTTCGTGTCGGACGCGATGAACGAGGTCGGTTTCGTCTACTGCCCCGGGGACATGATGGCGACCAACCCGCGCTGGCGCCAGCCGCGCAAGGTGTGGAAGCGTTACTTCGCGGGCTGGGTGGCCGAGCCCGACACCGAGGCGCAGATGCTGGCCTCGGTGATGTTCGACCTGCGGCCCATCTCGGGCGAGGCCAGCCTCTTCCGCAACCTGCAGCGCGACACCCTGGCGCTGGCGCGCAAGAACTCGATCTTCCTGACCCACATGGTCGTGAATTCGCTCAAACATACGCCGCCGCTCAGCCTGTTCCGCGGCTTCGCGCTGATCCGGTCCGGCGAGCACAAGGACACCGTCGATCTGAAGATGTCCGGCGTGGTGCCGATCATCGATCTCGGCCGGCTCTACGCGCTGTCGGGCGGCATCGAGGCGGTGAACACCCGCGAACGGATCATCGCCGCGGGGCAAGCGGGCGTGATCTCGGAAAGCGGCGCACGAGATCTGACCGACGCCTACGATCTGATCTGCGAATTCCGCCTGCGCCATCAGGCAGCGCGCATCGCGGAAGGAAAGAAGCCTGACAACTTCCTGCGGCCCGGCCAGCTGTCCGAGCTTGACCGGAACCACCTGCGCGATGCTTTCCTGGTCGTCAAGACGATGCAATCGGCCGTTGGACAGGGCCGGAGCGGAGTGATCTAGCGATGTTCCTGGAACTCATAGCGGCCTTCGTGGCGGGTCTCGGCGCGGCGGGCATGGTTCTCTTGCTCAACCGCGCGACCATCGGCCGGCTGCCGCGCTGGGCGATGCCGGTGGCTGCCGGCGCGGCGATGATCGGCATGGGCATCGCGCTCGAGATGACCTGGGCCGAGCGCACAGCGCGGGGCCTGCCCGAGGGCGTGGCGGTCGCCGAAACCGTGTCCGAAAGCGCCTGGTGGCGGCCCTGGACCTATGTCTGGCCGCAGACCACGCGAATGATGGCGGTCGACACCGACAGCGTGCGCAGCAAGGACGCCGCGCCAGACACGCGGCTCGTCGATGTTTACCTCATGGCGCGCTGGCAGCGCACGCAACGGGTGGCGCAACTGATCGACTGCGCAATGGGCGCGCGCGCCGACGTGACCGACGCCGCGCTGGCCGATCCCGCCGGCGCAGCGTGGCAGGATCTGCCCGAGACGAGCGACCTGGCGCAACTGGTTTGCGAGGAGTGACCCGATGACAAACCACAAGAAGAAGATCCTTCTCGTCGAGGATGAGGATAACATCGCGTTGGCGCTTGGTTTTCTGATCGAGCGCCAGGGATTCGCCATGACGCGGGTCGCGTCCGGAACCGATGCGCTGGACGCCTTGCAGACAGACACGCCCGATCTCGTCGTGCTCGACGTGCAGCTACCGGGCCATTCCGGTTATGAAGTTCTGCAGTCGCTGCGTGAAAACAAAGTGTTGAGCGATGTAAAGGTGCTGATGATGAGTGCCGCGGGCGGCGAGGTGGCGCGCAAGAAGTGTCTCGCGCTGGGCGCCGATCTTTTCATGATGAAGCCGTTTTCGACGGCACTTCTGACCGAGGAGATCTACAAGCTGCTCGGTGAGGGCGTGGATGGCTAGTCGCCCCGGCCTCCGCCTGCGCGTGGCGCTGCTCTTCGCGGCGCTGGCGCTCGGCGGTGTGGCAGTGGTTTTGGTCGGCCTCTGGCTCGGCCACGCCCGCGGCGGCGGACCGGGCGAAGGCTACGTGATCGCCGGCGTCGTTGCGTTCTTCGGCCTGGCCGGACTGGCCGCCGGGGTATGGTACGTCTTCGACGAACGCTTCGCCCGGCCGGTCCTGGCGTTGGCGGCGGACCTGCGGACCCGCGCGGCCTCGGCGGTCTCGAGCGACATCGACGCCGAGGCGGCAACCCAGCTTCCCGAACTGGGAGAGGCTGCGCAGGCGGTGCATGTGGCGTTGGAGAAGGCGCGCGCCTCGCTGGAACAAGCGCTCGCCGAAAAAACCGCGGTTATGGCCCGCGACAAGGCGCTGCTGGAGGCGCTGCTGCGCGAACTGGCCGACGGAATCGTCGTCGTGGGCACCAACGGCCGCATCCTCCTCTACAACCGAGTCGCCGCCGCTTTGCTGGGTCCCCTAGGCCTCGACCGGCCGCTGCAGCGCTACCTGCGCACCGGTCCGGTCAAGGCCGCAATCGAGCGGCTGGAGGCGAAGGAGGCAACCGGCGGCTCGGTGATGTTCCTGACCTCGCCGGTCAGCGGCAGTCACATCTTCACCGGCACCGTCTCGGCGGTCGATCTTGGCGAGAGCCGCGCCGGCCACGTGCTGCATTTCCGCGACATGACCGAGGATCTGCGTATCCACGGCGACCTGGAACGCCTGCTGCGCCGCACCATCGAGGGTGCGCGGCGGCCCGCATCGGCGATGAGCGCAGTGCTCGACGTGCTGGAGGCCGCGCCGGACATGGGCGCCGAGGACCGCGCCCGCTTCGACGCTTCACTGCGCGACGAACTGCGGCAGTTGACGGACATGCTCGAAGACAGTGCCGCCATGGAGCAGACGCTGAACGCGGCGCACTGGCCGATCCGCGAGATCAGTGTGCGGCAGATATTCGACGCCGCCCGGGTCCGCGCACCGGATGTGCTGACGGTCAAGCAGAGCGGTCTGGTCGTCCGCTGCGATGGCTACGCGATCACCGAGACGCTGGCGCACATCGCGGAGGCGATGTCCGACCGGCCCGGCCACGACCGCTTGAGGCTCTCGGCCGAGGAAATCGGCGAGGAAATCCGTCTGTACCTTGCCTGGCGCGGCCCCACGCTGCCGCTGGGCGACCTTGAAGCATGGCTGTCGCAACCGGTCGCCACCGCCTATGGCGACTACACCGGCCGCGACGCGCTGACCGCCCATCGCAGCGACGCCTGGGTCGAACCCGTCGAGCGCGGCGCGCGGATCGTGCTGCCTCTGCCCGCCGCCACCACGCCTTCCACGGTGCACGCGCCCGGTCCGGTGCAATTCTACGATTTCGGTCTGCCCGCCATTGTCGATCCCGAGCTCGGGCCGCGGCGGCTCACTGAGCTCGCTTTCACCGTCTTCGACACCGAAACCACCGGCCTCGATCCGGATCGCGACCAGGTTGTGCAAATCTCCGGCTTGCGCATCGTCGGCGGCCGCCTCATGCGCGACGAGATCTTCGACCAGCTCGTCAACCCCGGTCGGCCGATCCCGCCTTCATCGACCGAGATCCACGGGATCACCGACGCGATGGTTGCCGAGGCCATGTCCTTCGCCGAGGTGGCCGAGAACTTCCTGGGATTCGCCGAAGGTTCAGTCCTCGTCGCCCATCACGCGGCATTCGATATGGCGTTCCTGCACAGGCATGCTCGCGAGAAAGGCACGCCCCTCTCAACACCCGTCCTCTGCACCGCGCTTCTGTCCTCGCGGCTCTTCTCGCATAGCGGCGATCACACCCTCGACGGCCTTGCCGCCCGCTGCGGCATCGAGATCGAGACGGCGCTGCGGCACACAGCGCTGGGCGACTCGATCGCGACAGCCGAGGTCTTCCTGAAGTTGATGCCGCTGCTGGAATCCCGGAGCATCTGCACTTTGGGTGAAGTGCTGACCTGGCAGAGGCCGGGATGAGCGCCCGATCCCCAGCCTCTTCAGTGCCACATCCCCAAACCCAAGCCGCAAGATATCCCTAGAGCACATTCCGCGATCTCCGATTCACGGAATGCGCTCTATCCTGTTTGCCTGGCGCAATTTCGCGACGCTTCGCCGGATCGGCTTCGCTGGAAATTGCTTTAACGCAAGCTTCTCGATTCACACGACGGAGAAACGTCGCCAACCATTACTGAACTGACAGATACTGCAATTGAATAGCCGGTATGCGGATGCCGGAGACGGATTTCGCTCTGTAGCGATCGGCAAATCGGGGCTCTGAGCCGGTGTCTGATCAAAACATTCAGATGGCCGCTTCATCGCGTAAGGCAGCCTCGTGATGAACGATGGTTTCAGAGGCGAATGGAAAAGTTAATATTTATAAACAACTATATCGTGGCTTTCAGCTTCGTCCTCGCCGGCGCGCCATCTTCATTTTGCCCTGCCGCTTCACTACTTGAGGGCGATGGCTCGCGCGAGTTCGAGGATTCTCCTCTCTCGCGCGCCGATTTTCCGTGCCCAACCGTTTCGCCACCCTAGGGCCAGGGCGCCCCGGGGACGACTCTTTCGGCGCGCGATTCCGTCCGGCGCTGCCGCATGGATCGGGATGAGCCTAGCCGGCGGCCGATCGCTCCGTACACACCGCCGCAGCCGCCGCGCCCGGCGCGTCAGAGACGCACCGAGCGCAGACGCAGCGCGTTGCCGATCACCGAGACCGACGACAGGCTCATCGCGGCCGCGGCGATCATCGGCGACAGCAGAACGCCGAGGATCGGGAACAGGATGCCCGCGGCCACCGGAACGCCCGCGGCGTTGTAGACGAAGGCGAAGAACAGGTTCTGGCGGATGTTGCGCATCGTCGCAAGCGCGAGCCGCCGGGCACGGACGATGCCGCCCAGATCGCCCCGCACCAGTGTCACCCCGGCGCTTTCCATCGCGACGTCGGCACCGGTGCCCATCGCGATGCCCACGTCCGCGGCGGCCAGCGCGGGGGCGTCGTTCACCCCGTCGCCCGCCATCGCGACCTTCAGGCCCTGGTCGCGGTAGCCGGCGACCAGCGCGCCCTTGTCCTCGGGGCTGACCTCGGCCCTGATCTCGTCGATGCCGAGCGTGCGGGCCACCGCCTCGGCGGTGCGGCGGCTGTCGCCGGTCGCCATGACAATCTTCAGCCCCGCGCCGTGCAGCGCGCGGATCGCGTCGGGCGTGGTGTCCTTGATGCGGTCGGCCACGGCCACGATACCGGCCAGCCGGCCGCCGGCGGCGAGCAGCATCGCCGTCTTGCCCTCGGATTGCAGCGCCTCGAGCCGGGCCGCGGCCGCGTCGGTGGCAATGCCCAGATCGCGCATCAGCGCGGGGTTGCCGAGCGCCACGTCGCGGCCCCCGACACTGCCGCGCACGCCCTTGCCGGTCACGGCCTCGAAATCGGCGGCGTCTTGTTTCGGGACGCCGCGGTCCTCGGCCCCGGCGAGGATCGCTTCGGCCAGCGGATGTTCGGACCCGCGTTCCAGTGCGGCGGCTAGCGCAAGCACCTCGGCCTCGTCCTCGTCGCCGAGCGCGATGACATCGGTCAGGCTGGGCCTGCCCTCGGTCAGCGTGCCGGTCTTGTCGACGATCAGCACGTCGACGGCGGCGAAGCGTTCCAGCGCCTCGGCGTCGCGGATCAGCACCCCGGCCTGGGCGCCGCGCCCGGTGGCCACCATGATCGACATCGGCGTGGCCAGCCCCAGCGCGCAGGGGCAGGCGATGATCAGCACGCTGACCGCGGCGACGACGGCGAATGCCAGCGCCGGGGCCGGGCCCACGCCGAGCCAGACGACGAAGGCCAGCACGGCGACCGCGACCACGGCGGGCACGAAATAGCCCGCCACCCGGTCGGCCAGCGCCTGGATCGGCGCGCGCGATCGCTGCGCCTGGGCGACCATGGCGACGATCTGGCTGAGCACGGTGTCGCTGCCGACGGCCTGCGCCTGCATCACGAAGCTGCCGGACTTGTTCAGCGTGCCGCCGGTCACCGCGTCGCCCGCGGTCTTCTCGACTGGCATGGGTTCGCCGGTGATCATGCTTTCGTCGACCGACGAGCGGCCCTCGATCACCTCGCCGTCGACCGGGACCGCCTCGCCCGGGCGCACGCGCAGGCGGTCGCCGGATTGCACCGCCTCCAGCGGCACGTCCTCTTCGCCGCCCCCGGTGACGCGGCGCGCGGTCTTTGGCGCGAGGTCGAGAAGCGCGCGGATCGCGTCGCCGGTGCGCTCGCGGGCGGCCAGTTCCATCACCTGGCCCAGCAGCACGAGGATCAGGATCACCGCCGCGGCCTCGAAATAGACCGGCGGCTGGCCGTCCATGCCGCGCAGGCCTTCCGGGAAAAGCCCGGGCGCGAAGAGCGCGGCGACGCTGAACAGATAGGCCGCGCCGGTCCCCAGCATGATCAGCGTCCACATGTTCGGGCTGCGGTTCCGCAACGAGGCCCAGCCGCGCCGGAAGAAGACCCGCGTGATCCAGACGACAGGCGTCGCCAGCAGGAATTGCAGCCACATCAATCCGCGCGCGCCGAGCCAGTGCTCGAACGGCAGGCCGACATGGGCGCCCATCTCGAGCGCGAAGACAGCGAAGGCCAGCGGCGCCCCGATCCGAAGCCGGCGCCGGAAGTCGACCAGTTCCGGGTTCGGCCCGGCATCGGCCGTCGGCACCATCGGCTCGAGCGCCATGCCGCAGATCGGGCAGTCGCCGGGCGCGTCGCGCACGATTTCCGGGTCCATCGGGCAGGTATATTGCGTGCCCTCGGGCATCGGCTGGGGCGCGGGGCGGTCGCCGAGAAAGCTGTCGGGGTCCTCGTCGAACCGGGTCTGGCAGCGGCCGGAGCAGAAATAGAACCGCTCGCCCGCGTGCTTGGACATGAACCGCGCCTTGCCGCGGTTCACGCTCATGCCGCAGACCGGATCGGTGGCCTCGACAAAGGCCGCGGGTTCGGCGGCGAACCTGTCGCGGCATTTCGGGTTGCAGAAGTGGTAGGTGTGGCCCTCGTGGTCGTGGGTCGGCTTGCCTGCATCGGGGTCGACCGTCATGCCGCAGACCGGGTCGCGGATCACGGCGGTTTCCTGTGGCTTCCGGGCGGTGTCGGGCATGGGGGGTCTCCTTGAGTCGGGGGACAGTTAGGGCTTCCAGTCACGGGAAGGTCAAGGGGGAAGACCACGGCGGGCCGGGCCTTGAACTTCCAGCCGCTGGAAACTTTATCTTCCCGTCAAGGAGGACCCGACATGAATATCGGAGACGTGGCCGCAGCAAGCGGCCTGCCGGCGAAGACGATCCGCTATTACGAGGATATCGGGCTGGTCCGGCCGGCCCGCGGACAGAACGGCTATCGCCATTTCCGCGAGACGGACGTGCACAAGCTGGCGTTTCTCGGGCGCGCGAGGTCGCTCGGCTTCTCGATCGAGGAATGCCGGACGCTGTTGTCGCTGTACGAGGACCGCAGCCGTGCCAGCAAGGACGTCAAGGCGATCGCCGAGGAACATTTGGCGCGGGTCGAGCGCAAGATCGCCGAATTGCAGGGGCTGCGCGCCACGCTGCACGACCTGGTGGCGCATTGCCACGGCGACGACCGCCCGGACTGCCCGATTCTCGACGATCTGGCCGGGGAGGGCCGGGACGCATAGACCCGCCCAAGGGCCGGCTGGACCCCGCCAGAACCGCCAGCGGCGCGGCCCCGGCGGTCCGCAGCTTTCGGATCGGCGGACGCTCATGAGAGCCTTGGTTTTCGGCGCGGCCAGCACTGCGGCGGGCACGACGTTCCCGACAGATGCCGCGGCCGGGGGCCGTAGGTGGTTCCGGCGTGCGATCTGTTGCTTTATCAGGGCTTACACGCCGGGTCGCTGATCCCGGGCAATCCACTTGACGGCACGCGGCTTCGGCCGCAACTGATGGACATGGGGGACGCCGCTTGAAGACCTCGATCGCCACGGTTTCGATTTCGGGCAACCTGCGGGAAAAGCTCGAGGCCATCGCGTCGGCCGGTTTCGACGGGATCGAGATTTTCGAGCAGGACTTCATCGCCGACGAGGGCAGCCCCCGCGATGTCGGCCGGCTGATCCGCGATCACGGGCTTGAGATCACCCTGTTCCAGCCGTTTCGCGATTTCGAGGGCCTACCGGCGGGCCTGCGGGCCAGGGCCTTCGACCGGGCCGAGCGCAAGTTCGACCTGATGCAGGAGCTTGGCACCGACCTGGTGCTGGTCTGCTCGTCGGTGCATCCCGAGGCGCTGGGCGGCATCGACCGCGCGGCGGAGGATTTTCGCGAACTGGGCGAGCGCGCCGCCCGGCGCGGCATCCGCGTCGGCTACGAGGCGCTGGCCTGGGGCAGGCATGTCAACGATCACCGCGACGCCTGGGAAATCGTGCGCCGCGCCGATCACCCGAATGTCGGGCTGATCCTGGACAGTTTCCACACGCTCGGCCGGCGGATCGACCCGAACACGATCCGGCGCATTCCCGGCGACCGGATATTCTTCGTCCAGCTTGCCGACGCGCCGTCGATCGAAATGGACCTGCTTTATTGGTCGCGCCATTTCCGCAACATGCCGGGCGAGGGCGACCTGCCCGTCACCGATTTCATGCGCGCGGTCACGGCCACCGGCTATGCCGGGCCGGTCAGCCTGGAGATTTTCAACGACCAGTTCCGCGGCGGATCGCCCCGGACCATCGCCAAGGACGGCTACCGCTCGCTGGTGGCGCTGATGGACGACGTGCGGCGGGCAGAACCCGACCTGGCGGTCGAGCTTGACCCGATGCCCGGCCGGATCGCGCTGAGCGGCACCGAGTTCGTCGAGTTCGCCACCCGCGGCGCCGAGGGCGAGGCGCTGCGCGCGCTGCTCGGCACGCTTGGATTCGCGCAGACCGGAAAGCATGTCACCAAGGCGGTGACGCTCTGGCAGCAGGGCGCGATCCGCATCGTGCTGAACGAAGAGGCCCGGGATTTCGCCGGATCGGCCTATAACATGCACGGCACCTCGGTCTGCGACATCGGGCTTGGCGTGGGCTCTGCCGCGGACACGATCGACCGCGCCACCATGCTGGGAGCCGACCCGTTCTCGCAGCCGCTCGGGCCGGGGCAGGTGGACATCCCGGCGATCCGCGGGCTGGGCGGCAGTGTGGTGCACCTGCTGGACGCCATGCATGCCGGGGTCTGGGAAGCCGAGTTCGGCGTCACCGGTGCCGCGCCAACGGGCGCGGGCCTGACCGGGATCGACCACATCGCGCAGACGATGACCTATGACGAGATGCTCAGCTGGTCGCTGTTCTACACGACGCTGTTTCAGATGGACAAAGCGCCGATGGTCGACGTGATCGACCCGGACGGGCTGGTGCGCAGCCGTGCCGTCGAGGCGGCGAACGGCGCCTTCCGGATCACGCTGAACGGCGCCGAGACGCACCGGACGCTGGCGGGCCGGTTCCTGGAGGCGAGTTTCGGGGCGCCGGTGCAGCACGTCGCGTTTTCGACCGACGACATCTTCGCCACCGCGGCGGCGATGCAGGCGGCTGGCTTTGCGCCGCTGCCGATCCCGGCGAACTACTACGCCGATCTCGCGGCGCGGTTCGAAATCGCCGAGGACGACCTGGAGCGGATGCGGCGGGGCCAGATCCTTTATGACCGCGACGCGGGCGGCGAGTACTTGCAGCTTTATTCGCGCCCCTTCGCCGGCGGCATGTTCTTCGAGGTCGTCGAGCGCCGCGGCGGCTATGGCGGCTATGGCGCGCCGAATGCGCCGTTCCGCATCGCCGCGCAGAAGCGGCTGATGCGCGGCAGGGGCATCCCGAGCCATTAACCGGCAGGCCATGTGCGGCGTTCCGCATTGGACGGGGCGCGGCGGCAGGGCCGATACGGTCTTGCCGTCGCGAGCGCGGGCTTCGATACTCGCGAAGTGCGCGAGCGTCCGGGCGGGGGAAGATGTCTGACGGAATCCGGTGCATGTGGATGCGCGGCGGCACGTCGAAGGGCGGGTATTTCCTGGCCGGCGATCTGCCGCCCGAGCCTATGGTGCGGGACGCGGTGCTGCTAAGCGTGATGGGCTCGCCCGATCCGCGGCAGATCGACGGGATGGGCGGGGCCGATCCCCTGACCTCGAAGGTGGCGGTGGTGCGGCCCTCGGCGCGGGACGGGGTGGACGTCGACTATCTGTTCCTGCAGGTCTTCGTCGAGCGTGCGGTCGTGACCGACGCGCAAAACTGCGGCAACATCCTTGCCGGCGTCGGCCCCTTCGCGATCGAGCGCGGTCTGGTCGCGGCGCGGGACGGCGAGACCAAGGTGACGATCCACATGGAGAATACCGGGCAGATCGCCGTGGCGCGGGTGCGGACGCCGGGCGGCGTGGTCAGCTATGCCGGCGCGGCGCATATCGACGGGGTGCCGGGCGCCGCCGCGCCGGTGCCGATCGAGTTTCGCGACACCGCCGGGTCGAACTGCGGGGCGCTGTTTCCGACCGGAAACGCGGCGGACGTGATCGGGGGCGTCGAGGCCACGCTGATCGACAACGGCATGCCCTGCGTGGTGCTGCGCGCCGCGGACATGGGGATCGCCGGCACCGAGACGCCGGAAGAGCTGGAGGCAAATGCGGCCCTGCGGGCGCGGCTTGAGGCGATCCGGCTGGAGGCAGGCCCGCGGATGAACCTGGGCGACGTGGCCGGGAAATCGGTGCCGAAGATGACCATGGTCGGCCCGGCCAGACGCGGCGGCGCGATTTCGACCCGCACCTTCATCCCGCATCGCTGCCACAAGGCGATCGGCGTCCTGGGCGCGGTCAGCGTCGCCACCGCCTGCCTGACGCCGGGGGCGGTGGGCCACGACCTCGCCGTGATCCCCGGGGGCGACCCCAGGGTCCTGAGCGTCGAGCATCCGACCGGCGAGATGACCGTGGTCGGCCATGTCGAGGGCGGCAGCGTCACCCGCGCCGAGGTGCTGCGCACGGCGCGCAAGCTGATGGATGGCCTGGTGTTCCCGGCCGACCCGGTCATCGCGGTGCGCAAGGCCGCCGAATGACGCCGGACCACATGCGGTTCCATCCGTCGCCCAAGGTGCCTGACTTCGTGCCGCCCGCCGGCGCGGTCGACGCGCATTGCCACGTCTTCGGCCCGGCGTCGGTCTTTCCGTTCGCGCCGGAACGCAAGTACACGC
The DNA here is from genome assembly GCA_041627895.1 of Rhodobacter sp. Taxonomy (GTDB): domain Bacteria; phylum Pseudomonadota; class Alphaproteobacteria; order Rhodobacterales; family Rhodobacteraceae; genus JBFKQC01. Next base: position 14,890 of record JBFKQC010000019.1, on the reverse strand, counting down.
CCTGCGATGCGCCGAAGGAGAAGCTCTTTGCGCTGCGCGATCACCTGGGGCTTTCGCGCAACGTGATCGTGCAGGCCACCTGCCACGGCAAGGACAACAGCGCGATGGTGGATGCGCTTCGGGCCGCGAACGGCCTGGCGCGCGGAGTCGCGATGGTCGGGGCGGACGCGGGCGACGCAGAGCTGGAGGCGCTGCACGCCGCCGGGGTGCGCGGGGTGCGGTTCAACTTCCTGAAGCGGCTGGTCGACGACACGCCGCATGACGTCTTCGAGCGCATCGCGGCGCGGGTGCACGAAATCGGCTGGCACGTGGTCGTCTATTTCGAGGCCGCCGACCTCGCCGGGGTCGGGCCGCTGATCCGCCGCCTGCCCGGAACGGTTGTCGTCGACCACATGGGCCGCCCTGACGTTGCGGCCGGTGTCGAAGGCGCAGGGTTCCGCGCCTTCCTGCGGTTCATGGCCGATACGCCCGATCTCTGGGTCAAGGTGTCCTGCCCCGAGCGGCTGACATTGGCCGGCCCGCCCTATGACGACGTGGTGCCGTTCGCGCGGATGCTGGTCGGAGGCTTCCCCGACCGCGTGCTTTGGGGCACCGACTGGCCGCATCCGAACATGCACAGCCACATGCCCGATGACGGCGAACTGGTCGACTTGATCCCGCGGATCGCGCCGACCGCGGGATTGCAGCACAGGTTGCTGGTCGAGAACCCGATGCGGCTTTACTGGCCCGAGGAGCCGGCGGCTATTCCAGCCGCGACGCCGGCGCGATCGAGGCCGTGGCCTCGACCGGCGGCCAGCTGATGCCACCGATCATGGGCGCGGCGGCCTTTCTGATGGCCGAGTTCCTGGACATCTCGTATTTCACGGCGGCGGGCGCGGCCCTGCTGCCCGCGATCCTCTACTATCTCGGCGTCTTCGCTTAGGTCGACCTGATCGCGGGCCGCGACGGCATCGCGCCGAGCGACGTCGAGGGGCTGACGGTGCGGCAGGTTCTGGTCGACGGATGGCATTTCGCGATTCCGTTCGGCCTGTTGCTGGTGGCGCTGTTCTGGTGCGCATGGACCCGGCGGATTCGGCGCTGATCTCGGCGCTGGCGATCGTGGCGGTCAGCTTCGTGCGGGGCTGTCGCGGCCAGCGCCTGACGCTGCGGGCCCTGGGCCGGGTCTTCGTCGAGACCGGGACGGGCATGGTCGACCTGATCCTGGTCGTCGCCGCGGTGGGATTCGTGATCGGCATCCTGAACATCACCGGCCTGGGGTTCGCGCTGACGCTGGTGCCGGTCGATGCGGTCGGGTCGAACGTGATCCTGCTTTTTGGCATCTCGGCGGTGATCTGCGTGATCCTCGGCATGGGAATGCCGACCTAGTGGATCGACCGAAACATTTGAATCCATCAGCCCGGCGAAGGCTCATGCCCGTAAGCTATTCAAATGTTTTTATAAGTTGATCCAACACAAAGGAACCCGGTGGTTCGAATCGTCAGAATCGAACCACTAGGGCGTCTACGTGCTGCTGGCCGCGCTGGTCGCGCCGTCGCTGGTCGAGGCCGGGATCCAGCCCCTGGCGGGCGGGCTGAAGGTGACCGCACAGACGTCTCACAGGGTGAAACAGACAGGAACCTGATATGACCAAGATCAACCGGACGCTTGCCGCCGCAGCGCCGGCCGGGAGCATCCGGCGCCACATCGAAGCGCTGCCATGGCGACCTGGGGCTGACCGGCGTGGCCGAGCTGAAGGCGAGGGCGGGCGATCTGCGGATCGCCTCGGAATACACCTCGTCCACGATCATCCCTTACGACATCGCCGGCGGGCTGGCGAATGCCGGGCTGAGCTATGACGGCTTTCCGCAGGTGCCGGTCGCCTCGTTCGTGGCCGGGATCAACGCGCTGGGCGACGGGCTGGTGGACGTGGCGCTGGTCAGCCTGAACGCCGGAGCGGGCCAGCAGGCGGCGGTCAAGCTGCAGTCGCGCGGCGGCCTCTGCCATATCTCGCTGGACGATTCCGAGGCCGGGGCGAAGGCGTTCAAGGACTTCCTGCCGGCCGGCAACATCGTGTCGCCGCCGCAGAACGAGAACATCAACGGGCTGCAGAACTACGGGGCCAACCCGATGCAGATTCCGTCGATGATGCTGACCAATGCCGATGTCGGCGACGACCTGGTCTATGCGATGACCGAGGCGATCGTCGAAGGCAAGGGTGCGCTGAAGGAAAGCTTCGGCGCATTCGCCAACGACGCGCGCCCGGCGGATTACGTGAAGGCGGCGGCCGAACTGGCGCATGGCCGCGCCGGGACGTTCATCGCCGATCACCTGAGATAGAGTCTCGCGGCAGCGCCGGGGCCGGCCTGGTGCCGGCCCCGCGCGCCTTGCCGGCGAGTGACTGCGGCCCGCTATTCGGGCCGCACCGCGCCTTCGGGCGCGCTGCCGGTCAGATCCTCGATCGTGTCGATCAGCACCTGCAGCACGTAGTCCGGATTGTGCGCGTAGGCGCCCGGATCCTTGGCGACGAACTGGTAGTTGTAGGCCGCGCGCAGCATCCGCGGCGTCCAGTTGGCGTAGCGGTTGGGATAGGCGGCCTCGCCCTCGTCCTCTTCGCCGTCGCCGTCTGTGTCGGTGAAGAAGTAGGGATAGCGCCCGCCGGAATAGATCAGCGGCGTTCCGGCGGTGTCGCGGCCATAGGCGAGGATCGCCTCGCCGAGCGTCGCGTGCAGCGTGGCAATCTCGCCGTGGATGCCTTCCGCGGTGTCGCCGTCGCCGTCGAAGTCATCCGCAGACACGCGGATCATCCTCGGGTCGTCGACGCGGTGGCACGCGGTGCAAAGCTCTGCCGTCCTGACCTCCAGCCGGTGCGGATCGTGGCAGCTGGTGCACAGCGGCTCGGGCGCGTGGTCGTAAAGCCCGGCATAGCTTTTGCCTTCGTATTCGTACATGCCCATGGCCTCGGCGCCGTAAAGCGATGCCGCCGCGGCCTTGTAGTGCGGGTTCAGGAACGCGATTTCGGGGTCGGGCGTGTCGGCTTCCTTGTCGCCCAGGGCCGCCGCGATGCCGGGGCCGGACTGCCGCCCCTGGTGGCAGGTAAAGCAGGTGCCGTTGCCGATCGGCGCCGACATCATGACGCCTGACGGGAATTTCACCTCGGCGATGGTCATCGCGCCGGCGACGTGGCACGAGTCGCAGTCGATCACGCCGCCGGTCGGCAGCTCGGTCACCTCGCCCGCGGGCGAGCCGTCGAAGCCGTAGTACGAACGCAGCCCCGCGCCGGCGTGGCAGGTCGCGCAATTGGCGGGGATCTTGCCCTCGTCGTTCCAGTGCGTGAACGCCTCGGCAGTCGCGTCGGCATGGGCCGAGGCCACCCACTCGGCCACGATCCTTTCCTTGAGCGCCTCGTCCTGGGCCTGGGCGAGGCCTGCCGCAAGCAGCGCGATAATGACTGCGGCCAGGCGGCAAATGGAACGTCGCATTGAGAAACTCCCCGGCATATGACTTGGCGCGACGCTACCATGGCCGCCCGGCCCCAGAGTTGATTTGCGTCAAGGCCCGGCGGCGGCAGCGGGACCTATCCTGTCGCGGCAACAGGATCGGGGCGAAAGATGACGCATCATTTCCGGCGCGGGCTGGATATCGTGCTGGAGGGCAGGCCGCGCCAGGCGGTCGGCCCCGCGAACCCCGTGCGAAGCGTGGCCGTGTTCGGCGCCGACTATCCCGGTCTGCGACCTGGGATGCTGGTCGCCGCGGGCGACGAGGTGGCGCGCGGCGACGCGCTGTTCTGCGACCGCAGGCGGCCCGAGATCGTCGTCACGGCACCGGCCGCCGGCGTGGTCGAGGCGATCGAAACCGGCGCCAGGCGGCGGCTTTCGCTGTTGCGTATCAGGCGCGAGGGCGACGCCGCCCGCCGCTTCGAGCCGCCCGAGGCGCCGACGCGCGACGGTATCGCGGCGATTTGCCTGCAATCCGGGCTTTGGCCGGGCTTCGTCGAGCGGCCTTTCGGTCGGATTCCCGACCCCGATTCCGCGCCCGACGCCATCTTCGTCACCGCGATGGAGACCGACCCGCTGGCGGCCGACGCGCGCGTCGTGCTGGCGGCAGGGCGCGAGATGTTCGCGGCGGGGCTGGGCGCGATCCGGCTGCTGACGCAGGGGCCGGTCTTCGTCTGCCAGGGGGCCGGGCCCGAGGTCGCCACAGGCGACGGACAGATCCGGGCCGAGCGCTTCGCGGGCGCGCATCCGGCCGGGCTGCCGGGAACCCATATCGACCGGCTATTTCCGCTCGAACGCGGCGGAACGGTCTGGCAGGTGCCCTATCGCGACGTGATCGCCCTGGGCGCGGTGCTGACCGGCGGGACCTTGCCCGAGACGCAGATCGTCGCGCTCGGCGGGCCCGGTATTCGCAACCCGCGTCTGGCCGAGGCGCCGCCGGGCGCGGCGCTGGACGACCTGGCGCGCGGCGAATTGCGCGAGGGCCAGATGCGGGTGCTGTCGGGCTCGCCGCTTTCGGGCCGCGAGGCGAGCCATCTGCGGCGCCGGCACTGGCAGGTCTGCGTGCTGCTGCGCCACCAGCCGCAGCGCCCGCCGCGCGGCTGGTGGCCGGATCACGCGGCGGCGCGGCGCCCGGCACCGGTGGTGCCGACGCTTGCGCTGGGCCGCGCGCTCGGCCCCGATCTGCCGGTGGTGCCGCTGGTGCGCGCACTGAGCGTCGGCGACGTGGAAACCGCCGACCGCCTGGGCTGCCGCGCGCTGCTGGAGGAGGACCTTGCGCTTGTCAGCTACGCCGCGGGCGGGGTCCAGGATTTCGGCGCGCTGCTGCGCCATGCGCTCGACGCGCTGGAGGTCCGGGCATGATCCGCGGGCTGTGGACATCCGACACCGTGGGCTGGCTGCTGGTCGCGGCCGGGGCGCCTGCGGCCGTTGCGCTGTTCCTCGACCAGGGGGTGCCGGGGCTTGCGCGCCTGGGAATGTGCCTGGCGCTGGTCTTCGCCTGGCAGGTGGTGTTCCGGTTCAACCTGGGCGTGCCGCTGGCACCGGCTTCGGCCGTCGCTGCGCTGGCGGTGGCGCTGATCGCCCCGCCGGGGGCGCCGCTCTGGCAGGTGGCGGTCGCGATCAGCTTCGGCGTGGTGATCGGCGAGCTGGTGTTCGGCGGCTGGGGCCGGCATTTCCTGAGCGCGGGCACCGTCGCGCTGGCGTTCCTGTCGCTGTCGGTTCCCAATGCCGTCTGGGTACCCGCAGGCGACACGCTGTTCTGGGCCGTCCTGCCGGGCGCGGCGCTGCTTCTGGTTGCGGGCATCCTGCCGCTGGCGCTGGTGGTGGCCTATGCCGCGGCGCTGGCGGCCGTGGCCGCCGCGCTGGGGCTGGACGAGCCGATCCGCGGCGGCGCCGGAACGCTGGCTTTCGCGGCGGTCTTCCTGGCCGCGGATCCCGTCGCAGCCGGCGCCACGGCTGCCGGGCGCTGGATTCAGGGCGCCGTCGCGGGTGCGTTGACGGCGCTGCTGGCGACCGGCACGTCGCTGCCGCAGGCGGCCGTCTTCGCCATCCTGCTGGCGGCGCTCTTCGCGCCGCTCGTGGACCAGGGCGTCATCGCATTGCATTTCAAGCGCCGGAGGGCCCGCCGTGGCAGAGCTTGACCCGATCGTCTGGTGGCGCCGCCTGCTGACCGCCCCGAACGAGAGCCGCGGCAAGACGCTGGCAATGGCGTTCATCGTCGCTGCCGTGTCGTCGCTGGCGGTCTCGCTGGCCGCCGTCGTCCTGCAGCCCCGGATCGACGCCAACCGCGCCGCCGAGCGGCAGGCCAAGCTGGACGCGATGATCGCGGACTTGCCGGGGCTGGCGGACATCCTGGCCGAAAGCGGGGCGGATTCGCTGGAAACCGTGGTGGTGGACCTCGCGACCGGCACCGAGGCCGATGTCGCGCCGGGCGACTACGACATGGCGGCGGTGGCCGCCGATCCCGCGACCAGCACCGAGCTGTCCGACGCCCAGGACATCGCCGGGATCGGGCGGCGCCCGGACTACGTGGAAATCCATGTGCTGAAGGCCCGCGGATCGGTCGAACTGGTCATCCTGCCGGTCTATGCCGCGGGCTACCAATCGACGATCCGCGCCTATCTGGCGCTGAAGGGCGATCTGAACACCGTGGCCGGGCTGGTAGTGACGGAACAGGGCGAAACCCCGGGCCTTGGCGCCAACGTCGCGACCCCGGGCTGGCAGGCGCTCTGGCCCGGCAAGAAGCTGGCCGACGAGACCGGCACGCTGCGGCTGAAGGTGGTGCGCGGCAAGGGCCAGACCGAGTACGAGGTCGACGGGATCACCGGCGCCACGCGCACCAGCACCGCGGTCGGCGACATGATCGCGTTCTGGATCGGGCCGAACGGGTATGCGAGCGTGCTGGCCGCGCTGCGGTCGGGGGCGCTTTAGGCCATGTTCGGCAGGCTTCGCAGCTTTTTCGCGCCGCTGATCGACGACAATCCGATCACCGTGCAGATTCTCGGTATCTGCTCGGCGCTCGCGGTCACCACGTCGATGGACACCGCGCTGACCATGTCGGTCGCGCTGACATTGGTGCTGATGGCCGCCAGCGGGATCATCGCCACCTTGCGCAACCACATGCCGCGGGCGATCCGGCTGATCCTGCAGATCACGATCATCGCGGCGCTGGTGATCGTCACCGACCTGATCCTGCAGGCCTATGCCTTCGAGGTGTCGAAGCGGCTGTCGATCTTCGTGTCGCTGATCGTGACCAACTGCCTGGTCATGGCCCGCACCGAGACATTCGCGATGCACAATCCGCCCTGGCCGAGCATCCTGGACGGGCTGGTCTATGGGCTGGGCTATTCGCTGATCCTGCTGATTGTCGGCTTCCTGCGCGAGTTACTGGGTCGCGGCACGCTGTTCGGTTTCACCGTGCTGCCCGCGGTCGAGGACGGCGGCTGGTTCGAGCCGATGGGCGTGATGCTGCTGGCGCCGAGCGCGTTCTTCGTGCTCGGTCTTCTGATCTGGGCGATCCGCGGCTGGCGCACGGCGCAGGTCGAGGCCAACGAATATCCGCTGCCGGCGAGGGCCGAGCCATGAGCGAGCTGTTCCTGCGCGCGATCTTCGCTGACAACCTGATCCTCAGCTATTTCCTGGGGCTCTGCACCTATCTGGCGATCTCGAAACGGCTGGACACGGCGCTGGGGCTTGCCGCGGCGATGATCGTGGTTCAGACGATCACCGTTCCGGTCAACCACCTGATCCACCGCTACCTGCTGATCGAGGGCGCCTGGGCCTGGCTCGGCCTGCCGGATGTCGACCTGACCTTCCTGAAGCTCATTGCCTTCATCGGGGTGATCGCGGCCGCGGTGCAGGTGCTGGAAATGGCGCTCGACCGCTACATGCCGGCGCTGTACCGCGCGCTCGGCATCTTCCTGCCGCTGATCACGGTGAACTGCGCGATCCTGGGCGGCAGCCTCTTCATGGCCGAACGCCGCTACGACTTCGGCGAAAGCGTGGTCTTCGGTCTCGGCAGCGGCATAGGCTGGGCGCTGGCGATCGCGCTTCTGGCGGCGATCCGCGAGCGGCTGCGCTATGCCGATGTGCCGCCCGGGCTGCGCGGGCTGGGCATCACCTTCGTGGTGACGGGCCTGATCTCGATGGGCTTCACCGCGTTTTCCAGCGTGGCGCTGCCATGAGCGAGGTGCTGCTGTCCACGCTTCTGCTGACCGCCATCGTGCTGGCGCTGACCATCGCGGTCATGGCCGCGCGCGCGGTGCTGGCGCCGAGTCACCCGGTCGAGATCACGGTGAACGGGACGACGGCGTTCAAGGGCAACACCGGCGACAAGCTGCTGCCGATCCTGCAATCGGGCGGGTTGGCGATCCCGTCGCCCTGCGGCGGGCGCGGCACCTGCGGGCTGTGCCGTGTGCGCCTGCCCGACGAAGCGCACGAGCCCGGCCCGTCCGAGCGCGCGCGCCTGAGCGGCGCCGAGCTTCGCCAGGGCGTGCGGCTGGCCTGCCAGACCGTGGTGCGCGGGCCCCTGGCCGTGGCGGTGCCGGAAGAGTTGCTGTCGGTCGAGACGCTGACTTGCACCGTGGTCTCGAACACGATGCTTGCGCCGCTGATCAGCGAGATCGTGCTGGACCTGCCGAAGGGCGCGGCGTTCGACGCGCGCCCCGGCGCCTTCGTGCAGGTCAGCGCGCCGCCCTACGGGCTGGATTTCGCGCGGATCGAGGTCGCGCCGGAGTACGAGGAGATCTGGACCCGGCTCGGATGGCGCGCGCTGCGCGTGCAAAGCGCGGTGCCGGTGACGCGGGCCTATTCGCTGGCCAACACGCCCGCGGATGCCGGAAAGATCGTGCTGACGATCCGGCTGGCCGTGCCCCCGCCGGGGGGCACCGGGATTCCGCCGGGCATCGTGTCGTCCTACCTGTTCGGCCTGTCGCCCGGCGAAAGCCTGGCGGTCTCGGGTCCATACGGCGATTTCGGCGCCCGCGAGACGGCGCGCGAGATGGTGTTCATCGGCGGCGGTGTCGGCATGGCGCCCCTGCGGGCAATCATCCACGACCAGCTGGACCGCGTCGGCACGGGCCGGCGCCTGTCCTACTGGTACGGCGCGCGCGGCCGGACGGATGCGTTCTATGTCGACGAGTTCCGCGACCTCGAGGCGCGGCACGCGAACTTCAGCTTTCACCTGGCGTTGTCGGACCCGGATCCGGACGAGCCGAAAGGAACCGCCAGGGGCTTTATCCACGAGGCGGTGTTCCAGGGCTATCTCAGGGACCATCCGGCACCCGAGGAATGCGAATACTACCTTTGCGGTCCGCCGCTGATGATCCAGGCGGTGCGGGCGATGCTCGACAATCTCGGCGTCGAGGACGAGATGATCCATTTCGACGATTTCGGAGGCTGACCCGATGCACCTTTCCCGACGTTCGCTTCTTGCCGGCGCAGCCGCCGCCGGGCTGGTCTGGGCGCTGCCGCACCGGGCGTCCGCCCTGCCGGTCTACGGTGGGCGCGCCTTCGGGTCCTACTGGCGGCTGGTCACGGGCGAAACCGGTCTGCCGGGCGGGGCGGCGGGCGACATCCTGGCGGTGATCCGCGACGTGGATCGGGCGATGTCGCCCTGGCGCGCGGGGTCCGAGATCAGCCGGATCAACCGGGCCGAAGGCACCGACTGGCTGCCGCTGTCCGAGGGACTGGCCCGGGTGACGCGGGCGGCGCTGGACCTCGCGCGCGCCTCGGGCGGGGCATTCGACCCCACGGTCGGCCCGGTCGTCGGGCGCTACGGGTTCGGGCCGATCCGCGGCCGGCGCGTGGGCGATGCGGGCGACCTGGGGCTGCGGGACGGCGCGCTGCGGAAGGGCAAGGCGGGGCTCACGCTCGATCTCTGCGGCATCGCCAAGGGCTGGGCGCTGGACCGGATCGTGGCGGCGCTGGACGCGCGCGGCGTGCGGGATTTCCTGTTCGAGCTTGGCGGCGAGGTCGCCGCTCGCGGCGCACATCCGGCAGGACGGCCGTGGCGCGTGGCGATCGACAATGCCCAGGCCGCGCTGGCGCTCGACCGGCGCGCGGTCGCGACATCGGGTCCGCTGGCCCAGGGCTACCGGGTCGGTGCCCGGCAATACGGGCACATCATCGACCCGCATCGCGGCGCGCCGGCAAGTGGCGAGCTGGTCTCGGTCTCGGTCATCGCGGACACCGCCACCGGCGCGGATGGCTGGGCGACGGCGCTGTACAGCGCGGGGCCGGACGCGGCGCAGGCGATGGCAGAGGCGCAGGGGCTGTCGGCGGTGCTGGTCATCGGCGACGGCGCGGCAGGCCGGATCGTCACCGCGGGCGACGCCGGCCGGCTGCTGCTGCGATAGGAGGCGCGGATGGCGACAATGGCGATTACGTTCCTGGTGATCCTGCTGGCGATGGCGGGGCTGGCGCTGGGCGTGGTTCTGGGCCGCGCGCCGCTGCGCGGAAGCTGCGGCGGCGTCGGCTGCGGCGCCTGCGAGCGTTGTCCGAACCGGGGCAGCCGGGCAGGGGAGGCGCGATGATGGCCGGCACGCCGACGCTGCGCGACTACATCTCGCGCAACTTGATCAGCTTTGCGCCGGACACCGCCATCGTCGATGCCGTGGCGAGGCTGATCCAGCACGGCATTTCGGGCGCGCCGGTGCTGGATGCCGGCGGCAACCTCGTGGGCATCATCACCGCCAAGGACTGTTTCCGCGCGGCGCTGCACGCGAGTTACTACCAGGGCTGGAGCGGGATCGTGGCCGACTACATGACCCGCGACGTGCAGACGCTGGATGCCGACCTCGACCTGGTGAGCGCGGCGCAGCGGTTTCTGGAGTCGGATTTCCGCCGCTTCCCGGTGGTCGAGGACGGTCGGATCGTGGGGATCATCATGCGGCTCGACCTGCTGCGCGCGCTGAATGCGCAGTGGAGCTGAGTGTGCCAGGCCCGCGCCCGATTCAGCCGGCCCCTGCCGCATGACGAAACAGCCGCCCGGGCGCATCCGGCAATTCCGGCCCGCCGGCAAGGCGGGCCATGTGCCAGGCGAGCACCTGATTGCTGGCGAGGACCGGCTTGCCGAGCCGTTGCTCGAGATCGTCGATGATGCCGAAGGTGCGCAGGTTGGTGCAGGACAGGAACACCGCCTCGGCCTCTGCCGCGCCGCCCACCGACAACGCCGCCTCGCGGATCGAGCCCGGGTCGATCCGCGCCACGCGGGCCTCGATCTTTTCGCCGAACGACACCGAGACGGGCACCGCGACCCCGCCCCGGGCGAAGGCCGCGCGCAGCGGGTCCGCGACGCTGGCGACATAGGGCGAGACCAGCGCCAGCGAGCGGATGCCCATCGCATCGCAGGCCGCCACGGCCGCGGTCAGCGGGTCGGTGACGTGCCGCGCCGCGGCGGCGTCGCGGACCAGCGCCGCGACCCTGTCTGCGCCGATGGTCGTGGCCCCGGAGGTGCAGGCATAGCCGATCGCGCCGAATTCCAGCGAAGGCGGCAACAGCCGCGCCGCCGCGGGCAGGTGGGCCTGCATCGCGGCGAGCGTGTCGGTGGTCACTTCGGCTCCGCTTGGCACCCGGCTGACATATAGCGCGACGCCGGGCCGCGCGAAGAGGTGATGCAGTTCGGGCTCGACGGTCTCGTCGGCCTGCAGGGCGATCAGGCCGAGCGTCGCGCGGTGACCGATGGGGCCGGTCAGATCGTATGGGAATCCGCTCATGGCTCAGTCCAGAACCGGCAGCGTCGCGGGCGCGCGCGTCGACAACAGTTCGGCCCCGGTCTCGCGCAGCACGACGTTTTCCTCGTGCACCAGGATGCGGCCCCGCGCGATCCGCACGCCGGGCTCGATGGTCAGGACCATGCCGGCGCGCAGCTCGGTCCGGTCCTTCGCGGTGAACGAAGGCCATTCGGTCAGCGTGATCCCCAGCCCGTGGCCGAGCCGCCCGCCGCCCGGTATCGCGCCTTCGGCGCGGAGCGCATCGGACAACAGCGCATGGATGTCGCAGGCGGCCATGCCGGGGCGCATGCTTGCAAGCGCTGCCTCGGTTGCCGCCCAAAGCGCGGATTGGGCGGCGTGGGTGGCCCCGTCGACCCGGCCGAGGGCGAAATTCCGGTCGAAGTCGCAGAAATACCCGTCGCGCACGGCGCCGGTATCGAGCATCAGCACATCGCCCGGTTCCAGCGGCTCGGGCCCCGCGGGCGAGATCACGTCGCCGTAGCCGCCCGGCCCGGCGCCGCCGGCGACATAGCTCACCCAGTCCGCCCCCTCGTCGAGCAGCGCGATCTGGAAGTCGCGGAACACCCGGTCCAGCGGCGCGCCCACGCGTGCGAATTCGGGTACGCGGGCGAAAGCTGCGTCGGCGACGCGGCAGGCGGCGCGGATCCTGGCGATCTCGGCTTCGGACTTGATCTCGCGCACCCGCTGCACGATTTCGGTGGCGTCGGCGATCCGGCGGGGGGCGATCGCATCCAGCATGCGGGCATGGTCGGCCAGCGGCGCGCGCAGGTGGGTCTCGAGCCCCATCGGCACGCCCAGCCGCCCGTCCGGCGGGATCAGTTCGCGAAGTGCGGCGGCCAGAAGGCTCACGCCGTCATCCGCTGGATCGGGCGCGTCCCATGTCCGGATGTCCTCGATCCATGTCCGCCGCATCAGGTCGGCCCCGATCGACGGGATCACGGCCACCGGCGCCCCGGCAGAGGGGACGACCACGTACCAGGGCCGCGCCGGGCTTTCCCAGAACCGGGAGAGAAAGCCGGTGACGTAGAAGACGTCCGCCGGCGTCGTCAGCAGAAGCGCCGCGATCCCGGCGGCGACCATCCGCGATTGCAGCGCGCCGACGCGGCGGCGGTATTCGTCCGGCGGGAACCCGCGCGTGGGTGCGGCGGCCGCACCGGCACCGGCGGACGGCGCCGCCCCGACGGGGTCGTTGCCGGACGGGCGCGGTCGCCGGCTCGGATTGGCGGGACGTTCAGACATGAAACGACCTTCGGGGTAGCATCAGACCGCATCAGCATAGCGGCGAAGCCGGACAAAGGCCCGATGATTTCCGCGGTCCTCGCCGGGTTCCTGCGGGCGGGTCATTTTCCGGTGCCGCGCTTCGGAACCGGACGCGGGGGCGGGCCCGTGTAGGTCCACAGCCGGTCGCGCGGGATCGGGCCCTTGTTGCGCCCGCCCTGCTGCATCTGTTCCCAGGCATGGGCCAGCACGCCGACGGAGCGCGACAGGCAGAACAGCCCGCGGGCAAGCGGTGCCGGAAACCCGAGTTCGGCGTAGATCACCGCCGTCGCGCCGTCGATGTTCATCGGGATCGCCCGCCCCTTCCGCTCGGCGACCTGGCGTTCGATTTCCAGTGCCGCCGCGCGGTGCCGTCCGGCGACGGTACCGGCGTCAACGGCGGCGGCCACCAGATCCATCAGCCGCGGGGCGCGCGGATCGATCGGGTGAAAGCGATGGCCGAAACCGGGCACGAACCTGCCGCCATCGGCAAAGAATCCGTCCAGCACCCGCGACACGCCTTCGGCGATGTCCTCGCCTTCGGCAATCGCGGCCTCGAAAAGCGCGACAGCCTGCTCGCCCGCGCCGCCATGGACGTCACCCAGCACGTTGACCGCCGACGCCATGGCGTTGTTCAGCCCGACGCCGCAGGTCGCCGCCATGCGGGCCACCGCGATCGACGGCGCCTGCGGCCCGTGATCGACCGCCGACATCAGCGCGGTTTCCAGCAAGTCGGCCTGCGCCCGGCCGGGCAGGTCGCCGCGCAGCATCAGCCAGACCATCTGTGCGAAGCCGACATTTCCGATCAGATCCTCGAGGGCATATCCGCGATAGCGGATCACCCCCGGCGCCATGTCGATGATGTCGGTGGCCCACCAGTCGGAAGTCGCGCGGTCGTTCATCAGATTGCCCTCGCCTTGCGCAGCGCGTCGATTTCGGACGGGTCCAGCCCGATTTCGCGCAGGATGTCGTCGGTGTCGGCGCCGAGCCGGGGCGGCGGGCGGTCGGTCGCGGGGCTTTCGCCGTCGAGCCTGATGCCGGTCCTGACGACGCGCACGTCGCGGTCGGCGCCGGGCACGTCCGCGAAGGTGGCCAGCAGCCCGCGCCCGGCGATCTGCGGATGCGCCAGGATATCGGGGACTGACAGGACCGGCCCCGCCGGAACCCCGGCAGCGTTCAGGTCCGCCGTCCAGTCGGCGGCACCGCGCGCGGCAAGCGCCGCCTCCAGTTCACGGGTCAGCGCGGCGCGGTTGTCCAGCCGGGACTGGCGCCTGGCAAAGCGCGAGTCGCCGATCAGGTCGTCGCGCCCGACGATGCGGCAGAGCGCCTCGAACTGCTCCTGCTTGTTGGCGGCGATGTTGATCGGCGCATCGGCGGTGCGAAAACTGCCGGAGGGGCTGGCGGTGAAGTTGTCGTTCCCCATCGGCACGGGCGCCTTGCCGGCGATCAGATAGTTCGACACGACCCAGCCCATCGTCGCGAGGACCGAATCGAGCATCGAGACGTCGATGAACGTGCCGCGCCCCGGTTTCGGCCGCGCCAGCGCCGCCGCCACGGCGAATGCGGCGGTCATGCCGCCGATCGTGTCGGCGACCGGGTAGCCCACGCGCGTCGGCGCCGATTGCGCGTCGCCGGTCACGCTCATCACGCCCGACATGCCCTGAATGATCTGGTCGTAGGCCGGCAGGTTCCGCAACGGCCCGGTCTGGCCGAAGCCGGATATCGCGCAATAGACCAGGTCGGCGTTGACCTCGCGAAGCGCCTCGTGGCCGAGGCCGAGCCGCTGCATCACGCCGGGGCGGAAGTTCTCGACCAGGACGTCGGCGGTTGCAACCAGGCGGCGAAAGACGTCCCTGCCGGCGTCATCCTTGAGGTTGACGGTGATCGAGCGCTTGCCGGTGTTCTGCGCCAGGAACGAGACGCCCATCAGCCGGGCGTTCAGGTCGGGGTCGGCGCCAAGCTGGCGGGCCAGATCGCCGGTTCCGGGCATCTCGACCTTGATCACTTCGGCGCCCATGTGGGCGAGTTGATGGCAGCAGAACGGCCCGGCGAGAACGTTCGTCAGGTCGAGCACCCGTAGTCCTTCAAGCGGCAACGCCATTATCGCCTCGCATTCCGTCAGTTGGCGTGCTTTTCGCGCCCTGGCCGGCCGGCAGGTGGCCGGCGATCGGTGCCCAATTTGGGTCGTCTGGCCGCGGAATGACAAGAGGAATGCCATGCGATTGCAGTCGCCGGAATGCATTGCGTTACTAGATTCCCAAAATGCCGGAATTGTCGTAACATTTGACTTGCCTCGCAGACGTATTGCACCTACCGACTTGATGTGGCTGGCTGGTCGCCGCTGCAAGGGGAGTGTTGCCGGCAATGGACGCGTTCATCTGCGACGCGGTGCGCACGCCGATCGGGCGCTATGGCGGCGCGCTGTCG
>JBFKQC010000018.1:0-55981 GCA_041627895.1 Rhodobacter sp. | reverse complement strand
TAGCCGACGCCGCCGCCATAGACGCCGCGCTTTTCCGGCTCCAGCTCGTCGATGATCTGCATCGCCCTGACCTTGGGCGCACCGGAAACGGTGCCCGCCGGCAGCCCCGCCAACAGCGCCGAGAGCGCATCGTGCTCGTCCGAAAGCTCGCCCACCACGTTCGAGACGATGTGCATGACGTGGGAATAGCGCTCGATCACGAATTGCTCGGTCGGGCGCACGGTGCCGATCCTTGCCACCCGGCCCACGTCGTTGCGCCCGAGATCCAGAAGCATCAGGTGCTCGGCGCATTCCTTCTGGTCGGCCAAAAGGTCCTCTTCCAGCGCGCGGTCCTCTTCCGGCGTCGCGCCGCGCGGGCGGGTGCCGGCGATCGGGCGGATCGTGACCTCCTTGTCGAAGACCCGCACCAGGATTTCGGGACTGGCGCCGATCACCTGGAAGCCGCCGAAATTGAAGAAGAACATGAAGGGCGAGGGATTGGTGCGCCTGAGCGAGCGGTACAACGCGAAGGGCGGCAGCTTGAACTCCTGGCGCCAGCGCTGCGAGGGCACGACCTGGAAAATGTCGCCGGCGCGGATGTAGTCCTTGGCCTTCTCGACCGCGGCCAGATAGTCGGCATGGGCGAAGTTCGACACCGGCGCCGGAATTTCCGCCGCCTCGCCCAGATCGCGCGTGCTGTCGGCGATGCCGCGTTCGAGGTCGCGCACCGCGTCCATCACCCGCTCTGCCGCCTGGGCATAGGCCGCCTTGGCGGACTGGCCCGAGGCCGTCCATGCCGGTGCGACGACCGTCACCTCGCCCTTGACCCCGTCCAGCACCGCCACGACCGAGGGCCGCATCAGCACGGCTTCGGGCAGGCCGAGCGGATCTGGGTTGATGTCGGGCAGGTGCTCGACCAGCCGGATCATGTCATAGCCTAGATAGCCGAAAAGCCCCGCCGAGGCGGCGGGCAGGTCGTCGGGCAACTCGATCTTCGATTCCGCGATCACCGCGCGCAGCGTGTCGAGCGGCGAGCCTTCGAGCGGCTCGAAAGCGTCCGGGTCGAACCGCGCCGAGCGGTTGAGCCGCGATGCCTCGCCGTGGCAGTCCCAGATCAGGTCGGGCTTCATGCCGATGATCGAATAGCGCCCGCGGACCTCGCCGCCGGTCACCGATTCGAGCATGAAGCTGTCCTTCTGCGCCCCGGCCAGTTTCAGCATCAACGAGACGGGCGTGTCGAGATCGGCGGCCAGACGGGCATAGACGACCTGGTTCCGCCCCGCCTCGTAGCCCGCCGCGAAGTCCTCGTATGAGGGGGTGAGCTGCATCAGGGGAACTGGGCGTGCACGGCGTTGATCGCCGCCTGGTCCAACGAGATCCCGGCGCGCATCTCGACGGCCGCGGCATAGGCGTCGAGGATGTCGGCGCCGATCGCTGCGGCGGTGCGTTGCGCCAGCGCCTCGCGCCGTGCGGCGACGTCCGGGTCGGCGATGTCGGGCGCGCCGACGGCGTCGAGCCGCAGGATATAGGCGGCGCCGTCGCCTTCCAGCACGCGCCAGTCGCCGGGGTCCATCGCGAAGACCAGGGCCAGCAACTCGGGCGGGGTCCCGTCGACCACCCGGGCACGGGTCATGCCGGTCTCTGTACGCAGCGTCAGCCCCTCGCCGGCGGGATCGGCGCCGCCGCGCAGTGCATCGGCCAGCGTCCCCGCCTGCCCGGCCAGCATGCGCGCGGTCTCGGCGGCGCGCCAGCCCTCTTCGGCGCGGGGGCGGGCATCCTCGAACGGTTCGCGCCGCGGTGCGACCACCTCGTCGGCGCGCAGCGCGAAGATGCCGCCGTCGTCGAGTTCCAGGACTTCGGGGAAGTCGCCGGGCTGCACCGCCAGGGCCTCGACGCGGAACGCCTCGTAGCCTGCGATGCCGCCGTCGGCACCGGCGGTCCAGTCGATCCGGCCGATCTGCATCTCGGTTTCGGTGTCCAGCTCTTCCAGCGTGGCGCCGCCAGCGAGCAGGTCGTCGATGGCGTCGATCTGCTCGGCGATCACCCGGCGCGCGCGGTCCAGCGCGAACTCGTCGACCAGTTCGGAACGCGCGTCGTCAAAGCCGGTCTCCTGCGCGGCAAGCACGGCGTTGACGCGGAACAAGGCCGGGCCGAGGTCGGTCTGAACCGGGCCGACGATGCCGGGGCCGTCCGCCGCGAAGACCTGGGCGCCGGCGGCGCCGAGATCGGCCTCGGTCACGTCGCCGAGGTCGATGTCGGCCAGCGTCAGGTCGCGTTCGGCCACCAGTTCCTCGAAGGTCAGTTCGCCGGCGTCCAGCCGGTCCCGGGCCGCCTGCGCCCGGTCGCCGAGGACCAGCCGCTCGACCAGCCGCCGCTCGGGCTTGACGAAATCGTCGATCCGGTCCTGGTACAGCTGGCGCAGCGCCGCCTCGTCGATCTCGACCGTGTCGACCAGCATGTCGGGCGTCAGCCAGGCATAGGTGATGCGCTTGGTCTCGGGCAGCATGAACGCGGCCTCGTTGGCCTCGTACCAGGCGCGGATGTCGGCATCCGAGGGCTCGGCGATCTCGTCCTCCAGCGCCTCGGGGCCGAGCCGGGCCCACGAGAAGTCGCGCGTCTCGGCCTCGAAGTTCAGCACCGCGTCGACGAAGGTACCCGGCGCGGCGACGCCATCGGCCACGGCGCCCTGGACCAGCGTGCGGGCGATCTCGGCGCGCAGGTTCTCTTCGAATTGGGCCTCGTTCTGGCCGGACTGTTCCAGCGTGAAGCGATAGGCCTCGCGGTCGAACGCGCCGTCGAGCCCCTGGAAGGCGGGGATCGCGAGGATCTGCTTGCGCACCTCTTCGTCGCCCGCCGACAGCCCGAGCCGCGCGGCCTCGTCCTCGATCGCGACGGTCGAGACCAGCCGTTGCAGCACGGCGCGGTCGAGCCCGAAGGCCTGGGCCTGGGCAAAGGTCATGTTCTGCCCGGTCTGCGCCGAGAAGGCCCGCATCTGGCCCTGCAACTCGCGCGCATAGCGCTGCACGCCGATGTCGCGGTCGCCGACCCGGCCGATCGAGTTGATCGTGCCCGAAAAATTCGTGACGCCGAAGCCGCCGAGGCCGACGATCAAGAGGACCAGGATGGTCCAGACCGCGGCCTTGCTGCCCTTGCTTTGCTTGCTGCGCGCCATTGCCCCATGCCTCGCCGGTTCGTTCCGCCCGCGATGTCTAGGCGGAACCGGGCAGGGGGGCAAGGGCGCCGAGCCGCCCGGCAAGCGCGGCGATGCCGGCGCGGTCGATATTGGCGAACGCGATGCGCAGATGACGCGCCGCCGCGGCGTCGCCCGGGGGCGCGAAGAACGTGGCCGGCAGGCCGAGGATGCCCTGGTCATTCAGTAGGTGCCGCGCGACACGGTCCGAGGGCGGGTCGAACGGATGCTCGACATAGGCAAAGAACCCGCCCGCGGCCTTCAGCGTCCAGCCGTCGAGCGCGCCGAAGACCTCGGCCAGGGCGGCGCGGCGGTCGAGGATTTCGGCGCGTTCGCCGGCAAGCCACTGGTCGAGGTTGCGCATCCCCCAAAGCGCCGCCTTCTGGCCGAGCGCGGGCGCGCAGATCGTCAGGCTGTCGACGTATTTCTCGATCTGGCCCATCCGGTCGGCGCGGCCCAGCAGCGCGCCGACCCGGTGGCCGGTCAGCCGGTACGCCTTGGAGAAACTGTAGAGGTGGATGAGCGTGTCCGCCCAGTCCGGGTCCTGGAACAGCTCATGCGGCGCGCCGGGCGCAGAGTGGAAGTCGCGGTAGGTCTCGTCGACGATCAGCGCGATGTCGTGCTCGCGCGCGATCCGGCAGAGCGCGCGCATCAGGTCCGCCGGGTATTCCACGCCGGCGGGGTTGTTCGGCGTGACGACGACGATGGCGCGGGTGCGGTCGGTGATCAGCGCGGCCGCGTCGCCGGGATCGGGCAGCATGTCGTGCCCGGTGGGCAGCGGCACGGCCCGGATGCCGTTCATCGTCAGCCACATTTCGTGGTTGAAGAACCACGGGCTGGGCAGGATCACCTCGTCGCCGGCCTGCGCAAGCGTGGCGATGGCGCAGGTGAAGGCGTGGTTGCAGCCCGAGGTGATCGCCACCTGGCCCGTCTCGACTGTGCCGCCGTAGATCGCGGCGGTGCGTGCGGCGAGGTCCGCGCGCAACTCCTCGAAGCCGAGGTTGGGGTTGTAGTAATGCGCGGCGGGGTCGTCCATGACCATACCGGCCATCGCGCGGCGCAGCGCCTCTGGCGGCGCGCCGGTCGGCGCGGCCTGGCTGACGGCGATCAGCGGCTTGTCGGCGGTGAACCGCGCCCCGGCGAGCCAGCGGAACGCCTCGGTCACCGCCGGTTCGATGGTGCCGGCGAGGTTGGGGTTAAGCGGCAGCGTCACGGCCGCGCCCGCCCTGTGTCACGGCCGGCCCTGCCGGCGGGACGCGCCTGCGCGGGGGCGGCGGGCGCCACCGTCAATCCTTGCCGCGGTAGGGCTCGACATATTGCAGCGCCATGTCCCAGGGGAAGAATATCCAGGTGTCCTGGCTGACCCCGGTGATGAACGTGTCGACCATCGGCTCGCCCTGCGGCTTGGCATAGACCGTGGCGACATGCGCCCGGGGCATCACCTTGCGCACCGCCTCGATGGTCTTGCCGGTGTCGACCAGGTCGTCGACCACCAGCACGCCCATGCCGTCGCCGACGACGCCGACGTCGGGCATCTTGATGATCGCGGGCTCCGACTGGGACTGGTGGTCGTAGCTTTTCACGCTGATCGTGTCGACGACGCGGATATCCAGTTCGCGGCTGACGATCATCGCCGGCGCCATGCCGCCGCGGGTGATCGCCACGACAGCCTTCCAGCCGCCGTCGAGCGGCCCGCGCCCGTCCAGCCGCCAGGCCAGCGCGCGCGCGTCGCGATGGATCTGGTCCCAGCTGACGTGAAAGCCCTTCTCGTGCGGCAGGCGGTCGGTCATGTCGGTCATCCCCCGAGGTTTTGGAGCTTCTCTAGACCAGTGTTACAATGTGGGCAATCGCGGGGTTGCCATGAGGGAACGGCTGCTGGTGACCGAGTGGCGGCTGCCCGCCACGGTGCAAGAGGTGTCGGACATCCTGTCCGACGCCGAACGCCTGCCGGACTGGTGGGGTGCCGTCTATCTGGCGGTCGAGATCGTCGCCGAGGGCGATGCGGACGGGATCGGGCGCACCGTCCGGTTCCACACACGTGGCCGGCTGCCCTATTCGCTGCGCTGGCAGGGCGAGGTGATCCGGGCCGACCGCCCGCACGGCTGGACGATCCGCGCGACCGGCGACCTGGCGGGGCAGGGCGACTGGTCGCTGCGCCAGCGGGGCGATGTTGCCGAGGTGCGCTATGACTGGCGCGTTTCCGTGGGCAAGCCAGTGCTGCGCCAGCTTGCGCCGCTGCACTGGCCGGTCTTCGCCGCCAATCACCGCTGGGCGATGGCGCGGGGATACGAGGGGTTGCTGGCGGAACTCGAGCGCTGGCGGGCGCCTGGCGCGCCAGCGGCCTAACCCTTGGCGATGTCGGGGGCGTCCACCGCCTTCATGCCGACGATGTGATAGCCGGCGTCGACGTGGTGCGTCTCGCCCGTGACGCCCGCGCCGAGATCGCTGAGCAGATACAGCGCCGAGCCGCCCACGTCGTCGATCGAGACGTTGCGCCTGAGCGGCGAGTTATACTCGTTCCACTTCATGATGTAGCGGAAATCGCCGATGCCCGAGGCGGCCAGCGTCTTGATCGGCCCGGCGGAAATGGCATTCACCCGGATGCCGTCCTTGCCGAGGTCCTCGGCGATGTAGCGCACGCTTGCCTCCAGCGCCGCCTTGGCGACGCCCATGACGTTGTAATGCGGCATCACCCGCTCTGCGCCGTAATAGGTCAGGGTCAGCATCGCGCCGCCGTCCGGCATCATCGCCGCCGCGCGCCGGGCGACCGCGGTGAAGGAATAGACCGAGATGTCCATGGTCATCATGAAGTTGTCGCGGCTGGTGTCGACGTAGCGGCCGCGCAGCTCGTTCTTGTCGGAGAACCCGATGGCGTGGACGATGAAGTCGAGCTTGCCCCAGCGGTCCTTCAGCGCCTCGAACAGCGCGTCGATGCTGGCGCCGGACGCGACGTCGCATTCCAGCACGATATCGCTGCCAAGCTCGGCCGCCAGCGGGTCGACCCGCTTCTTCAGCGCCTCGCCCTGGTAGGAAAACGCCAGCTCGGCCCCCGCCGACGCCAGCGCCCTGGCGATGCCCCAGGCAATCGACTTGTCGTTGGCGAGCCCCATGATCAGCCCGCGCTTGCCCGCCATCAGATCGCTTGCCATGCCCTGTCCCTCGCGTGTTTGCGCCCGTTTAGGCCATTCAAATCGGCGCTTCAAGGGCGGGGAACGCCCGTCGGGCTTGTCTCGGCGTGCGTTCGGGACTACCCCTGTTCGTGATGTGACACTCAAGGCATCCGAATGGCAGATCGGAGCGGGATATTCGCGGGCGACGACCCGTTCGCGCTGGTGCGCGCGTGGCTGGACGAGGCCCGCGAGGCCGAGCCGAACGATCCCGACGCGATCGCACTGGCAAGCGTCGACGCGGACGGGTTGCCGAACGTGCGCATGGTTCTCCTGCGCGGGCTCGAGCCGGATGCGTTCTTGTTCTACACCAACTACGAAAGCGCCAAGGGTCGCGAGCTATTGGCGAGCGGCAAGGCGGCTTTCGTGCTACATTGGAAATCGTTGCGCCGGCAGATCAGGGTACGCGGACCGGTCGAAAAGGAGGACGGAGAGGTCGCGGACGCCTATTATGCCAGCCGCCCGCTGGGCAGCCGGATCGGGGCATGGGCATCGCAGCAGTCGCGGTCGCTGACGTCGAAGGCGGCGCTGGTTGCGGCGGCGGCGAAGGCCGGCGTGATGCATGGGACGAGCCCGGAGCGGCCGCCGTACTGGGGAGGGTTCAGGTTGCGGCCGCTGGAGATCGAGTTCTGGGCGGATGGCGAGTTTCGCCTGCATGACCGGTTCCGCTGGCGGCGGGACAAGGTGTCGGATGCATGGGACATCCAGCGGTTGTACCCGTAGGATCCATGCATCTCGGCAGGCAAGTCGGTGGAATCAGGTCGTTTTTTGACTTGTGCGGAAGTGTCGTGTCTGTGACAAAATGTTGACAATAATAACACGTGCGTAAGACGGGGATGGGATGTCGGACACCCAGGAAGAATCAGCGCCCGTAGAAGGCCAGGTGAAGTGGTTCGATCCCACGAAGGGATTCGGATTCGTGGTGCCGGATTCCGGTGGGCCGGATATCCTGCTGCATGCCAATGTGCTCAGGAACTTCGGGCAAAGCTCGGTGGCGGACGGTTCGCGGATCCGGCTGCATGTGCAGAAGACCGCGCGCGGGGTGCAGGCGGTCGAGGTGGTGGCGATCGAGCCGCCCGAGGATGACGGCACGCCGGCGCTGCCCGACATCGCCTCGCGCGAGAACGACCAGGCGCTCGAGGACGTTCCGTTCGAGCCGGCGCGGGTGAAGTGGTTCGACAAGGCCAAGGGCTTCGGCTTTGCCAACGTCTTCGGCCGGCCCGAGGACGTGTTCATTCACATCGAGGTGTTGCGGCGGTCCGGGCTTGCCGATTTACAGCCGGGCGAGGCCGTGGCACTGAGGGTGATCGAAGGCGCCCGCGGACGCATGGCGGCCCATGTCGCCGCCTGGGACACCGTGCTGCGGACCAAGATGTGACTGTGGAGGGCCGGCACCGGTGAGAACGACCGCTCTGACGATCGCGGCCTGTTGCCTTGCGACCGGCGCCGCGGCGGCCGACTGCGACCCGGCGCGGGTCGACCTGCGCGGCGACTGGGGCAGTGCGCGGTTCACGGTCGAGGTCGCAGAAACCGTCGCCGAACGCTCGCTGGGCCTGATGAACCGCCCGTCGATGCCGGCGAGCGCGGGGATGCTGTTCGTCTACGAGCATCCGCAACGGGTGGCGTTCTGGATGGAGAACACGCTGATTCCGTTGGACATGCTGTTTCTGTCCGCGGACGGGGTGGTGCAGCGCATCCACCGGAACGCGGTGCCGCTGGACCGCACGCATATTCCGGGCGGCGACGACATCCAGTACGTGCTGGAGATCAACGGCGGGATGGCGGCGCTTCTCGGCATCGACGAGGGCGCCGAGTTGCGCCATCCTTCGATCGACCGGACGCTCGCCGCCTGGCCCTGTGGTGACGGCTAGGGGCTTTTCAAGCGCGGCGACTGTGGCTAGACAGCGCGCGTCGGGGCGTGGCGCAGTCTGGTAGCGCACCTGTTTTGGGTACAGGGGGTCGTGAGTTCGAATCTCGCCGCCCCGACCACCTTTCCTTCAGCCGGACGCCATCAAGCGGTGCCGCTTGCGCGGCGCAGACTTCTCCCGCCCTCGCCTCCGGCTCCGGGCGGGGTGCAGGGCGTCGCGGCGCCGTCGCGGCCAAGCCTTTTGCGCCGCGAACCGGCGAGGCCGCGTGCGGCGGGGTCCACATGTTGCGGATGCCGGGTGCGGCAAACACAAAATCCGCGAATCGCCGCGCGCGCAAACGCGCCGTGTCTTTCCTGCCACGTGCAGAAATTTCGCTGCGGTGCAGCGGTTTTACGACCGCTCAGCACGCCCCGGGTTCAGGCAAGATTTCAGCGGAATGCGGTAAGTCGCTGGCCGCGCGCCGGAAATCGCGATCCGTCAACAGCGGCCTGTGGATAACTCGTCGCCGCGTCGCCGACCTGAATCGATTGGTAAACGGGCCGAGACAAAAACCGACCCATGCGTCAATCGAAAATACCTCGCGAAAGCGCAAACTTTTTTGTTGACCGGAGCACCCCGCCTACGTCAGTTTGTGTGGGCCGACGCAGCCACCACAAGATATAGTGGCGCGACCGACGGCAGGGGAGAGACTTCAACGAATGCCTTCGGGTCCAGCCCGAAGTGCCAGGCGGTGCGGTTCGCGCCGCCCGAGAGAGCCTTTTGCCTGTCCGTCCTGCGGCGGCGGGAAGTGAGAATGTGCGGCCGAGAGCTCATCAGAAGCCCGAGCCGTGCGGGTGCGGACAAAGAGTAACGGGGCGCTCTGGAACATGAAGATCGAACGCAAATTCACCAAGTCAGGTCAGGACGCATACGCAAACGTGGAATTCGCCATCGCCACGTCCGAGATCCGCAATCCCGACGGCACGGTCGTCTTCCGGAACGACAATGTCGAGGTGCCGGCGGGCTGGAGCCAGGTCGCCAGCGACGTGATCGCGCAGAAGTATTTCCGCAAGGCGGGTGTTCCGGCGCGGCTGAAAAAGGTGCGCGAGAAGGATGTTCCCGAGTTCCTTTGGCGGTCGGTTCCGGACGAGGCCGCGCTTGCCGATCTGCCCGGGGAAGAGCAGAAAGGCGGCGAGACCAGCGCCAAGCAGGTGTTTGACCGGCTGGCCGGCGCCTGGGCCTACTGGGGCTGGAAGGGCGGCTATTTCTCGGCCGAGGACGACGCCCGCGCGTATTACGACGAGATGCGCTTCATGCTTGCCACGCAGCGGGCGGCGCCGAACTCTCCGCAATGGTTCAACACCGGTCTGCACTGGGCCTACGGCATCGACGGTCCCAGCCAGGGGCATTTCTATGTCGACCACAAGACCGGCAAGTTGACGAAGTCCAAGACCGCCTACGAGCACCCGCAGCCGCATGCCTGTTTCATCCAGTCTGTGGCCGATGACCTGGTGAACGAGGGCGGGATCATGGACCTCTGGGTCCGGGAGGCGCGGCTGTTCAAGTACGGCAGCGGAACGGGCACGAATTTCTCTTCGCTCCGGGGCGAGGGCGAGCCGCTGTCGGGCGGCGGCAAGTCCAGCGGGCTGATGGGGTTCCTGAAGATCGGCGACCGCGCGGCCGGCGCGATCAAGTCGGGCGGCACCACGCGCCGCGCCGCCAAGATGGTGATCTGCGACGCCGATCACCCCGATATCGAGGATTTCATCAACTGGAAGGTCAAGGAAGAGCAGAAGGTCGCGAGCCTGGTGGCCGGCTCGAAGATGCACGAGGCCAGGCTGAATGACATTTTCGCGGCGATCAACACCTGGGACGGCAGCGTCGACGATGCGGTCGATCCGGCGACCAACCCGTCGCTGAAGGCCGCGGTGCGCGCGGCCAAGAAGGCCTCGATCCCGGAAACCTACGTCAAGCGGGTGCTGGACTACGCGCGGCAGGGCTATACCTCGATCGAGTTCCCGACCTACGACACCGATTGGGACAGCGAGGCCTACAATTCGGTCTCTGGCCAGAATTCGAACAACTCGGTCCGCGTCACCGACGCCTTCCTGAAGGCCGTGAAGGACAACGGCGACTGGGAACTGGTGCGCCGCACCGACGGCAAGGTGTCGAAGGTCGTCAAGGCGCGCGAGCTTTGGGAACAGATCGGCCACGCCGCCTGGGCCTGTGCCGATCCGGGCATCCAGTATCACGACACGGTGAATGCCTGGCACACCTGCCCGGAAGACGGCGAAATCCGCGGCTCGAACCCGTGTTCCGAGTACATGTTCCTCGACGACACGGCCTGCAACCTGGCCTCGCTGAACCTGCTGACCTTCTACGAGGACGGCGAGTTCCAGGCCGAGGATTACGTGCACGCCACGCGGCTTTGGACGCTGACGCTGGAAATCAGCGTGATGATGGCGCAGTTCCCGAGCCGCGAGATCGCGCAGCTGTCCTACGACTTCCGCACGCTGGGCCTTGGCTACGCCAATATCGGCGGGCTCTTGATGAACATGGGGCTCGGCTATGACAGCCCCGAGGGCCGCGCGCTTTGCGGCGCGCTGACGGCGATCATGACGGGCGTGGCCTATGCCACCAGCGCCGAGATCGCGGGCGAGCTTGGGCCGTTCCCCGGCCACAAGCGCAACGCCAAGCACATGTTGCGGGTCATCCGCAACCACCGCAACGCTGCATACGGCAAGAGCGACGGCTACGAGGCCCTCGCGGTCAAGCCGGTGCCGCTGGATCACGCCAATTGTCCCGACGAAAAGCTGAGCGCGCTGGCGACGGCGGCCTGGGACGAGGCGCTGGATCTCGGCGAACGCCACGGGTTCAGGAACGCGCAGGCCACGGTGATCGCGCCCACGGGCACGATCGGGCTGGTGATGGACTGCGATACGACGGGAATCGAGCCGGACTTTGCCCTGGTGAAGTTCAAGAAGCTCGCGGGCGGTGGATACTTCAAGATCATCAACCGCTCAGTGCCGGCGGCGCTGGAGGCGCTCGGATATTCCCCCTCCCAGATTGAAGAGATCGTCTCCTACGCCGTCGGCCATGGCACGCTCGGGAATGCCCCCGGAATCAACCACACGTCGCTGATCGGTCACGGCTTCGGCGCGCGCGAGATCGAAAAGATCGAGGCCGCGCTGCCGCAGGCCTTCGACATCCGCTTCGTGTTCAACCAGTGGACGCTGGGCGAGGCATTCTGCACCGAAACCCTGGGCATCCCCGCCGGGAAGCTGAACGACCCGACCTTCGACCTGCTGAAGCATCTGGGCTTCAAGAAGGCCGAGATCGAGGCGGCGAACGACCATGTCTGCGGGACCATGACGCTGGAAGGCGCGCCGCATCTCGACAAGGGGCATTACCACGTCTTCGACTGTGCCAATCCCTGCGGCAAGCGGGGCAAGCGGTTCCTGAGCGTCAATGCGCATATCGACATGATGGCGGCGGCGCAGTCGTTCATCTCGGGCGCAATCTCCAAGACGATCAACATGGCCAACAGCGCCACGATCGAGGATTGCCTGGCAGCCTACGAGCGGTCCTGGAAGATGGGCGTGAAGGCGAATGCGCTCTACCGCGACGGATCGAAGCTCAGCCAGCCGCTGGCGTCGGCGCTGGTCGAGGACGACGACGAGGCCGCCGAGGCGCTGGAAAACGCGCCGCCGATCGAGCGCGCGCAGGTGATCGCCGAAAAGATCGTCGAAAAGGTGGTGATCAAGGAGGTGATCAAGCGCCACCGCGAAAAGATGCCGGAACGCCGCCGCGGCTATACGCAGAAGGCGATCGTCGGCGGGCACAAGGTGTATCTGCGGACCGGCGAATACCAGGACGGATCGCTGGGCGAGATCTTCATCGACATGCACAAGGAAGGCGCCGGCTTTCGGGCGATGATGAACAACTTCGCCATCGCCGTCAGCGTCGGGCTGCAATACGGCGTGCCGCTGGAGGAATTCGTCGAGGCCTTCACCTTTACCCGGTTCGAACCAGCGGGCATGGTGCAGGGCAACGAGACGATCAAGAACGCGACCTCGATCCTCGACTACATCTTCCGGGAACTGGCGGTCAGCTATCTCGACCGCACCGATCTGGCGCACGTGAAACCCGAGGGCGTCAGCTTTGACGAGCTGGGCCGCGGCGACGAGGAAGGCAAGCGCAACTTCACCGAGGTGCCGCATTCCGGCGGGGTCGACCAGGTCGAGGTGCTGCGCAAGGTGGTCTCGACCGGGTACCTGCGCAACCGCGCGCCGCAGGAACTGGTGGTGCTGAACGGCGGGGCGGCCGGTGCCGTGGCGCTGAACGGTGCGGCCGACCCGGTCGCGACGCTGTCGACGCTGGTGCCCGAGGTCGGCGAGACGACCGTGACGGCCACCACGGCGCTGGCGACCGGCACGGTGACGCTGGATGCGCGCACCAAGGCCAAGATGCAGGGCTACGAAGGCGACCCGTGCGGCGAGTGCGGCAACTACACGCTGGTGCGCAACGGCACCTGCATGAAGTGCAACACCTGTGGGGCGACCAGCGGGTGCAGTTGAGGGACACCCGGCGGGCCGCTCATCCCCCCGAGCGGCCGGCCACCCCGCTGGCCCGGCGGTAAAACGGGCACCATCGGGGTGGGGACGGACGCGGAGTCCTTGCCCACCTTCATCCGGGGCGGGTGCGCTCGCCCCCGACGCGGATCAGGCCGCAGGCAGAAACCGGGCGGTACGACAGAACGAGCCTGATAAGCGAAACTGGGCCCCCACACGGGGCCCATTTTCTTTTCCGCATGCGCGCTGCCGCCCTGGGGCCGGCGTCAGGCATCGCTGTCGGCGGCCTTCCGGTCCGGGGCCGGCGACGCCTTGCGCGCCGCGGCATCCTCGAGGCATTGCAGCAGGGTTTGCGGCGTGTAGGGCTTGCGCAGCATCCGGTGCCCGCCCAGCCGGTAGCCCTCGGGCAGGCTCGCCAGCGCGTTGTCGCTGGTGGCCAGCACGAATTGGGTGCCGTTCAGCCCCTCGTCCTGCTTGATCCGGCGGTACAGCTCGATCCCGTCCATGTCGGGCATGTGCAGGTCCGAGATCACCAGATCCGCCGCATCCTTGGCCAGCGCCGCCAACGCGGCGTTCCCGTCGCAGACCGTCCGCACCTGGCGCACGCCCAGCACGTCCAGCGTCTGGAACATCAGTTCTCGCGTGGTTGCCATGTCGTCGACCACCAGCACGCGCAGGTTTTCCGGCATCTGCACCTCGTCCCGTCCGAATCCCGTGGCCGCCGAGCCTAGGCGGCAAACCTTAACCGACGCTGAAGACCGCCCGCGCCGCGCACGCGCGCTCAATTTCCCGCGATTTTGTTCGGCCGTTAACCGTTTTGCGCTTATCCTTGTCCCATGTCGCTTTTCGATGCCGACCGCCCGCATTACAGCCGGGCCGAGTATTTCTCGGACGCCGTCGTGCACGTGCTGGGGCTGCTCGCGGCGCTGGCGGCGGTGCCGGTGCTGATCGTCCTGACGGTGCTGTGGCGCGGCGACGGGACGGCAATCGCGGCGATCGCGGTCTATGGCGCGACGCTGGTGGCGATGATCTTCTTCTCGGCGATCTACAACATGAACCGGAACGAGCGCTGGGCGGCGCTGCTGCAGCGGCTCGATCACTCGGCGATCTATCTGAAGATCGCCGGCACCTACACGCCCTTCACGCTGCTCAGCGGGCATGGCGCGGCGCTGCTGGCCGGGCTCTGGGGCGCGGCGCTGGCCGGGTCGGGGCTGAAGCTTATCGACCCGGTGCGGTTCCGCCGGATCGGGCTGGTGCTTTATCTCGGGATGGGCTGGGTCGGCATGATCGCGGGCTGGGCGGTGTTCGCGCAGATGTCGGCGCCGGTGCTGGCGCTGATCGTGGCGGGCGGGCTGCTTTACACCGTGGGAGTCGGCTTTTATCTGGCCGAGCGGATGCATTTCCACAACACGATCTGGCATGTCTTCGTTCTGGTCGCCACGATCGCGTTCTTCGCGGCGGTAACGCAGCACGTGGCCGACACCGCGGCGCTTGCAGCGGTCGCGACCTTGCCCGCCACCCCCTGATCGCGGGAGGCGCACGATGCTGCCGGATGCCGCGCGATTTCGCGGCGCGTCGCCCGGCCGGCCGCGCCGGTAATCGCCTCAATCCGCCCCGCGGCTTAGCGCGGCGACGCCGGTGCGGGCCATCTCGACCAGGCCGAGGGGGCGCATCAGGTCGGCGAAGGCGTCGATCTTCTGCGGCGTGCCGGTGATCTCGAAGACGAAGCTTTGCAGCGTCGAGTCGACCACGTTGGCGCGGAAGATCTCCGCCAGCCTGAGCGCCTCGATCCGGTCATTGCCGGTGCCGGCGACCTTGAACAGCGCAAGCTCGCGTTCCACTGCCGCGCCCTCGACCGTCAGGTCGTGCACGTCATGCACCGGCACGATGCGCCCCAACTGCGCCTTGATCTGCTCGATCACGGATGGCGTGCCGGTGGTGACGATGGTGATCCGGCTGATATGGCCGGTGTGATCGGTCTCGGCGACCGTGAGGCTCTCGATATTGTAGCCGCGCCCGGAAAACAGCCCGATGACGCGGGCCAGCACGCCGGCCTCGTTGTCCACCACGACGGCCAGCGTATGCCGCTCAACCGCTTTCTCATGATAGTCGCGCAGGTCGTAGGCGGAGTGCTTCGAGGTGCCTTTCTTGATCTTGAGTGGGGACATTGCTGGTCTTCCGTCCTCTCGCGCCTGACTTTTCCGGTCAGCGCTGGTTGTCACTTGCCGTCGTCGAAATCAACCGGCACCTGTCGCGACCGGTTGACCGTAAGGTTGAAAACGTCGGGGCGCGCATAGTGGCCGCTGACGTCGAACTTGCGCCGCGCAGCGGCGATGCGGCCAAGGTCGATCTCGCCCCAAAGCATGCCCTTCTCGCGCCGCATCGGCCCGGCGACCGGCCCGGAAAAAGGCGCCACGATCACCGCATCGCCGCCGTTGATCCATTCGTCGGGGTCGGGGAACAGCAGTTCGCGGTGCGGTATGTCTTGCGGGATGTCGCGCGCCTCGATCGACGTGCTGCAGCCGACCACCCAGCACCCGCCTTCGCGCGCGATATGGCGCATCGTGGCC
The DNA here is from genome assembly GCA_041627895.1 of Rhodobacter sp. GTDB lineage: Bacteria > Pseudomonadota > Alphaproteobacteria > Rhodobacterales > Rhodobacteraceae > JBFKQC01. The sequence continues at coordinate 40,657 of JBFKQC010000018.1, read as the reverse complement.
TGCCAGCCCTCGCCGGTGTCCCAGGTCGGCGCGACGAGAATCTCGAGTTGCTGGGCATAGAGCGCGTAGCGTGCCAGCGGCATGTAGTTCTCCCAGCAGAGCAGCACGCCGATCCGGCCCACGGCGGTATCCACCACCCGCAGCCCGCGCGCGTCGCCGAAGCCCCAGACCATGCGTTCCGGATTGGTGGGCATCAGCTTGCGGTGCACGTTTACGACCGTTCCGGTGGCGTCGATCACCACGGCGGTGTTGAACAGCGTGGTGCCGCTGACTGTGGCGTCGCGTTCCTGCACGCCGGCGACAATCACCACGCCGCGGTCGCGCGCGGTGTCGCGAAGCGGTTTCAGATCGTCTTTCGACAGATCGATCGAATTCTCCAGCAGCCGCCCGAAAAGCTCGTCGGTCTTGTCCATATCGGCGCCAGGCTTCAGGCGCCAGACGAAGGTTGGATAGCCCGGAAACCAGGCTTCGGGAAACACCACCAGCGCGGCGCCCTCGTCGGCGGCGGCCTCGACCAGGCCGACGGCCCGCTCCATACTGGCGGCCAGGCTCAGATAGACCGGCGGTTCCTGAATGATCGCGGTCCTGCTCATGGTCGACTCCTCTCGGGCGGCCCGCGCCCGGTATGCCCCCGCAAGGCGACAGGCTGCGCTTCAGACCAGCACCGCCCCCTTCGACCCGATCGCGTCCTGCGTGGACGCGTTCTCGCCCAGAAGCATCTTGTTGTGCGGCTCGCCGGACGGGATCATCGGAAAGCAGTTTTCGTGCTTTTCCACCAGGCAATCGAAGATCACCGGGCCGTCATAGGCCAGCATCTCGTGAATTGCGTCGTCCAGGTCCTTGGGATCGTTGCACATGATGCCCTTGGCGCCGAACGCCTCGGCGAGCTTGACGAAATCCGGCAGCGCCTCGGACCAGGAATGCGAATAGCGCTCGCCGTGCAGAAGCTCCTGCCACTGCCGCACCATGCCGAGGCGCTCGTTGTTCAGGATGAACTGCTTGACCGGCAGGCGGTACTGCACCGCGGTGCCCATCTCCTGCATGTTCATCAGCCACGACGCCTCGCCCGCGACGTTGATCACCAGCGCGTCCGGGTGCGCCACCTGCACGCCGATCGAGGCGGGAAAGCCGTAGCCCATCGTCCCCAGCCCGCCGGAGGTCATCCAGCGGTTCGGCTCGTCAAAGCCCATGTACTGCGCGGCCCACATCTGGTGCTGGCCGACCTCGGTGCAGACATAGCGGTTCGGATGGTCGCAGGTCAGCGCCTCGAGCCGGGCCAGCGCGTGCTGCGGCTTGATCGACTTTTCCGCCGGCGTGAAGGCCAGGCAGTCGACCTTGCGCCAGTCGTTGATCTGGTGCCACCAGCGCTGCACCGCTTCGGCGCGGGTCTTCTTGCCGCGCTTCTTCCAGAAAATCAGCACCTCTTTCAGGACCGCGCCCACGTCGCCGATGATCGGCACGTCGACATGGATCACCTTGTTGATCGACGAGGGGTCGATGTCGATATGCGCCTTGCGGGATTTCGGGCTGAAATCCTGCACCCGGCCGGTGATCCGGTCGTCGAAGCGAGCGCCGACGTTGATCATCAGGTCGCAGCCGTGCATCGCCAGGTTGGCCTCGTAAAGCCCGTGCATCCCCAGCATCCCCAGCCAGTGCTTGCCGTTCGCCGGATAGGCGCCGAGGCCCATCAGCGTGGAGGTGACCGGAAAGCCCGTGGTGTCGACCAATTCGCGCAAGAGCCCCGACGCTTGCGGGCCGGAATTGATCACCCCGCCGCCGGTGTAGAACACCGGCCGTTCGGCGGCCTCGATCAACTCGACCAGCCGCTCGACCATCGCCGGGTCGCCCTGGGTGCGCGGCGCGTAGTGCTGCGTGCGCGCCTTCTTCGGCTCGGTATACTCGGCCGAGGCGAACTGAACGTCCTTCGGGATGTCGACCAGCACCGGGCCGGGCCGGCCGTTCATCGCGACATGAAAGGCCTGGTGGATCACGTCGCTGAGGTCCTTGGTGTCCTTGACCAGCCAGTTGTGTTTCGTGCAGGGCCGGGTGATGCCCACCGTGTCGGCCTCCTGGAAGGCGTCATTGCCGATCATGAAGGTGGGCACCTGGCCGGTCAGCACGACGATCGGGATCGAATCCATCAGCGCATCGGTCATGCCGGTGACCGCGTTGGTGGCGCCGGGGCCGGAGGTGACCAGCACCACGCCCGGCTTGCCCGTCGACCTTGCATAGCCCTCGGCGGCGTGCACCGCGCCCTGTTCGTGGCGCACCAGGTAATGCCGGATGTCGTTTTGCAGGAAAATCTCGTCATAGATCGGAAGCACGGCGCCGCCGGGATAGCCGAATACCGTGTCCACACCCTGATCCTTCAGGGCCTGGACCACCATCTTCGCTCCGGTCATCTGGCGTGACATCCTGTTCTCCATCTTCGACGTCGCTTCGCTCGTTTCGCACAAAAAAGCCCCCGAGTGTGTGTCGGGGGCGCATGGGGTCGTTACGGGTCTCCGGTCTACCGGCCCACCATGCGCCTGTCTCCTACCATTACGAGAATGAGGTCCATGTCCCCCGGGGCTCCTTGACGTGCGCGGGACCGTAGGCGCAAGGGCAGGGGGCGTCAACTGCCTTGTGGAGAAAATGTCGCCACGGGCGGCGTTTGCGGAATTATCTTAGGCAGGCGCGCAGAAGGCGCGGCGGGAGCGGCGCGGTTTGGCCCGGCGGGGCAATCGCGCCAGAAAGGGCCGCGGGCGGGGCAGACAGTACAGGAGTGGCCTCTTGGCCGGAACGGCGCAACCGATCGACCTTGGCGCGCATCCCGAACTGCGCGAGACCGTCGCCGCCGTCGCCGAGGCGGTATCGGTCTGTATCGGCAAGCCGATCGAACGCATCTCGATCCCCGGCGGCACCGAGCGGGTCAGCCTGCGCGTGCATTTCGCCGACGGCACGCTGATCGGAACCCGGCGGCCGAACCACCGCGCGCGACGCTACGAGCGGCGGGTGCTGCGGGCGCTTGCCGATCAGGGCGCGCCGGTGCCGAGGCTGCTGGGCGAGCACGGCGAGGTGACGCTGCAGGAGGATGCCGGGCCCTACCGGCTGAGCGAGGTGCTGCTGCGCAGTTCGCCCGATCAGCGCCGCGCCCTGACGGCGCGCGCCTTCGAGTCGGTCTGGCGCATCAAGGAAGCTGCCGACAAGGCGGGACTGACCGGCAAGCTGCGCCCGGTGGGCACTCAGCCGGCCTGGATCCGGCGGTTCGTGGCGGCGCCGGCGCGGACATCGGCGATGTTTCCGGGTGTGCGCAGGCCGGCGCTCGACACCGCGGCGCTGGCCGAGAGCCTGGGCGCCGAGCCGGATGTGTTCGTCAACTGGGACGCGCGGCTCGGCAATGCCGGGGTGCGGCCGGACGGGCAGCTGATCTGGTTCGACTGGGAGTATTACGGCCGCCGTGCCGGCGTCGAGGACCTGGCCTACCTGATCGCCGACGAGTTCTTTCCGCTGCCGCCCCGGGCGGCGCTCGCGGTCTTCGTCGACACCCGGCCGCAGGCGATGAAGCGGCATTTCCAGCTGCTCGTGCGCTTCGCGGCGCTGCGGGCGGCGCGGCGGCTGATGCTGATCCGCGAGCGCTGGCAGGGCCAGGGCGAAGAGGACCTGGCGCGGCTGTTGCGGACGGACATCGCGGGCTATTCGCCGCAGACCGTCAAGAACCTCTGCAAGCACGGCGCCGGATATGCCGCGCGCGATCCACTGACGGCGCCGCTGGAGCCCTGGTTCGAACAGGTCGCCGACCCGGCGCGCTGGACCGATGACGCGCGGCTTGCGGCGGAATGACCGCGCCGGTGCGCGCGCCGCTTGTGATTTGCGCTGCGGGCAGGCGATTGCCCGGCTGATGCCGACAGGGCGCGGCGTCCGGTCGTATTCCGCACGCGGCCTGCACTGTCCGGCGAAACCAAGGCCGCGCGCACCTCGCCCGGCGCACGCTGCGTGTTCGGGCGCCTCACTTCGCCGTGGGGCGCGAGTCGGGCAGGCTGATCCGGGCCACCTGTTCGGCGATCGGCGCGGTCGACAGCGGATGCGTGGCCGAGGAATGATCCGCGGGGTCGCCGATATCCCGCCACTCGCCGTCCTTGTAGACCTCAAGCGCCGCGAAATTGGCCTTGTAGCCCATCTTGACCGACCCGGGCACCCAATAGCCGAGATAGACATAAGGCAGCCCGGCCTCGCGCGCGATGCGGATATGGTCGAGGATCACGTAGGTCCCGAGCGAATCCCTCCCCCGTGCCGGGTCGAAAAAGCTGTAGACCATGGATAGCCCGTCATCCAGCACGTCCGTCAGGCAGACCGCGGCCAGCTCGCGCGCGCCGTTCTGCCCCGGCGCGGTATACTCGATCACCCGGCTTCTGACCGGGGTCTCCTCGATCATTGCGGCGAACTCGAAGACGTCCATGTCCGCCATTCCGCCGTCGGCATGGCGGCTTTCAAGATAGGCGCGAAACAGCGCGTACTGCTCTTCGGTGGCCCAGGGCGCCGTGGCGTCGCGGCGCAGCGCGGCATTGCGCCGCTCGGTCCGGCGCTGGCTGCGCGAGGCGGTGAAATCGGCCACCCGCACCCGTGCCGAAAGGCAGGCCGCGCATTCCGCGCAGGACGGCCGGTACAGGACGTTCTGCGAGCGGCGAAAGCCCTGCTTGGACAGGGCGTTGTTCAGCTTCTCGGCAAATTCGCCCTGCAGCGCGGTGAACAGCTTGCGCTCCATCCGCCCGGAGAGATACGGGCAGTGCTGCGGGGCCGTCACGTAGAATTGCGGCGCAATGGGAAGCGTGTGGCGCATGAGCGGGTGTCTTGACCAGTCCCGGCGACGTTAGCAACAGCCGCCCGCTCCGCCAAGCCCCCTTGAAACATTGCCGTTTACGCGACCGCGGCGCGGTTCAGCGCCGCCGTGCCGAGAACCAGATCGGTCAGGCCCTGGCCGCGGGGCGTGTTCAGCATCAGGAGGATCGAGACGATCTGCACCAGCACCATCGAAACCGAGACCGTGTAGCCCAGCGTGTGCAGCAATGCGGTGCCGCCGTCAAAGCGCCGCCCGTCGCCGGTGCGGAACTCGATCGCCATCAGCCGCATGCCCCAGGTGGCCGAACGGTTCGCGATGGTTGCGGTGCGGTAGACGAAACCGACGATCAGGTAGAGGAACGGGAAGAAGAACAGCGCCGCAAACGCGGTGAAGGGCAGGATCAGCAGGCAGAAGGCGGTGATCACCAGCGTGTCTGCGATCCACGCGATCAGGCGCTTCAAGGGCACGTCGGCGTAGAATTCGGGCTTCAGCTCGGGGTCGGGCAGGCCCCAGTACGGATCGGTCGCGGTCATGCTCATCGCTACATCATCCTTCGGCAACGGCAAAGGCCCCGGCGAACCGGGGCCGTGCCGTGGGGCTTGTCAGGCGGTCGCGGGCTCGCCGTTTTCGGCCTCGTCCTCGGCCGACTTGCGGGCGCGTTCGTCCATGAACTCGTCGAATTCGGCCTTGTCCTTGGCCTCGCGCAGCCGCTGCAGGAAGGCCTCGAAGGCGTCCTGCTCTTCCTCCAGCCGGCGCAGCGTCTCGGCCTTGTAGGCGTCGAAGGCGGCGTTGCCCGAGGATTTGAAGCGGTGGCGGGTCGTGGCGTGGTTATGCGCGCGCCATTTGGCGCAGTTTCCTCTGAACATCTGCTTTCCCCAGATCATGTAGGCGAGAAGGGCGAGGCCGATCGGCCAGAACACGATGAAGCCGATGACGGTGGCGGCGATCCATGCGCCTTTGCCCCGTTCGTCGAGCCAGCTCTCGGCTTGTGCGGGCCAGGTCGTGACGGAACTCATTCTTGTACTCCTCCGGTGCTGTGTTGCGGGTCGATGTGAATGTCTTTCACATTGGAACAGATGGGGAGGGTGGGGGCAGCTTCAAGAGTTTATGTAAAACTTTTTTACATTATCTATAATTACGGTTTTATATCAATAGGTTCACTTATGCGCCGGGCGGTCGATCCAGGGTGCGCGCGATGATCCGGGCTTCCGTTGTTGCGGTGCGCTCGCGTAAGAACGATGCGGGAGGTACGCGATCATGATCAAGACCACCATCGCCGGCAGCCTGCCAAAGCCCGCCTGGCTGGCCGAGCCGGAAAAACTGTGGGCGCCCTGGCGGCTGGAAGGCGAGATGCTGGTCCGGGGCCAGCAGGACGCGGCGCTGCGCTGGCTGAAGATCCAGGACGAGGCCGGGATCGACATCCAGTCCGACGGCGAGCAGTTCCGCAAGCATTTCGTGCACGGATTCCTCGAAGAGATCGAGGGCATCGACTGGACCCGGATGACCACGATGGGCATCCGCGACGACCGCTATGACGCGCAGGTCCCCACCGTCACAGCGGCGGTGCGCCGCAAGGGCCCGGTCCATGGTGCCAGCGTCCGCTTTTTGCGCCGGCACGCGGCGCGAGAGCTGAAATTCACGCTCCCCGGCCCGATGACGATCTGCGACACGATCGCGGATGCGCATTACGGCGAGCGGCCGAAGATGGCGATGGCCTTTGCCGAGCTGCTGAACGAGGAGGCGCTGGAGCTGGAAGCCCTGGGCGTCGACGTCATCCAGTTCGACGAGCCTGCCTTCAACGCCTTCATGAGCCTGGTGCCGGAATGGGGCGTCGACTGCCTGCACCGGGCGATCCGGGGGCTGAGATGCAAGACCGCCGTCCACATCTGCTATGGCTACGGCATCCAGGAGAACCTGGACTGGAAGGCGACGCTGGGCGACGAGTGGCGGCAATACGAGGAATTCTTCCCCGCGCTGAACGAAAGCCGCATCGACCAGGTATCGCTGGAATGCGCGGACAGCCACGTGCCGCTGTCGGTGATGTCGGCCCTGAAGGACAAGGAGGTGCTGGTCGGCGCGATCAACGTGGCCACGAACGAGATCGAGACGCCCGAGCAGGTCGCGGCGACCTTGCGCGCGGCGATGGACTACGTCGACCCCGAGCGGCTTGTCGCCTGCACGAACTGCGGCATGGCGCCGTTGCCGGTGGAGGTGGCGGAGGGCAAGCTTTTCGCGCTGGGGGCGGGGGCGGAGATGTTGCGGCGGGAACTGGCGGGGTAGGGGGCGAGGGCCTTCGGAATTCGCTTAGTGCTGGTCGCAGGCACGATCGTTTCTGTCACGCCAGCAGGCGCGCAAGCTTTGTGCGAATGCTGCTAGGCTGAACCGAACTCGCGGATGAACCGGGTCGAGAATTTCACGTTGTAGGCGTGGAAATCGCCTTCGGGCGTGATCACCAGTTCGGTGACGTTGGATCGCTGAAATTCATCTTCTCCGGCGTCATCGTCAATCTTCAGGCTGACGATCATGGCGCCATCTTCGTTGCCCTGAAATCTGAAATCGTACTCGACGACCTTTCCGAAACAAGAGATTTCGCCACCCTCTATGAGCAGCTCGGAAGTCGGATCGTCTGCGTCAACCCAGCGGCCCTGCATCTCGCGTGGCAGAGGGGATGATCGCTCAAGTCGTTCCATCAATTTCTCCTGAAAAGACTGCTTTTCTTTTGATCGTACGAAGTTTCGTCAACGAGCACAATTCGCGAGTTGACTGACCCGTCGTGGGCGGCACCCAGCCCGCGGCAACGTCGAATGGGCTCTTCTTCGCGCTGTGCTCTCTGCAAAGGTTCCGCCAAAGGAATTGGTCGTCTTCGCCACGCCAGCAGGCATGACGAAACACAGCGGTTTCCTGCGGACAAGACCGCCCGGCGGTTGCGCGCGCGGTTTGTCGCGATGCCGCGCTCCCGAGCCTAGCCGAGGAAGTCCGCGACCTCTGCCCGCGTCATCCCGAGCAGCACCCCGGGCGCGATCGGGAAAACGTGCCTTGGCGTGCCCGCCGCGGCCCAGACCGTGTCGAAGTCGCTGAGCCGCGCATCCCAGAAGGCGCGGATCGGGGTGAGGTGGCCGACCGGCGCGACGCCGCCGATGGCGAACCCGGTCCGGGCGCGGATCAGGGGGGCGTCGGCCTTGCCGAGCGCCTCGCCGGCCACGGCGGCAGCCTTGGTGGCGTCGACCTGGTTGCCGCCGGCGGTCAGGAACAGAACTGTCGCGCCACTATCCTCGCCCCGGAAGATGATCGACTTGACGATCTGGTCCAGCGCGCAGCCGACCGCATCTGCCGCCTGGCTCGCGGTGCGGGTCTCTTTCATCTCGCGGATATCCGCCGCGACGCCGGCCGCTTCCAGCGCCCGGCGCACGCGTTTCAGGCTGTTGCTCATGGCTCGCTCCCCTGCGCGGCGGACTATTGCGCCCGGGGCCGGGCCGTGCAAGCTCGGCCCATGCCCGATCTCGATTTCTTCGTCGACCTTGAGGCCCGCGTCTGGCGGGCACTGGCCGAGGGCGATGCCGCCGCCGACCGCGCGCTATTGGCGGAGGAGTTCCTCGGCGTCTACTGCACCGGGTTCTCGGGGCGCGACGGGCATGCGGGGCAGCTTGCGGGCGGCCCGACCGTGGCGCGCTACCGCCTGTCGGATGCGCGGCTGATGCCGCTGGCGCCGGGGCTGGTCCTGCTGGCCTACCGCGCCGAGTACCTGCGGACCGGAAGCGATGTGCCCGAGGCGATGTTCGTGAGTTCGATATGGCAGGAGCGGGCGGGCCGCTGGCTGAACCTGTTCAGCCAGGACAGCGCCGAAAGCGACGTCGCGCCGGTCTGACATCAGGTCCGGTGTGTGGGCGCCCTGGCGTCGCGATATCTCGGTGAACGCAACGTTTACGGGATTTTCGCGTTTTCCCCCGACCTCCCGCCCCTATCCTTCACCCGATTCGGCTAATTTTCCGTTTCTGCCCGCGCGCATGACGTGCCCGCGCCCGAGACCTGTCCGGGCGGGAGAACTGACAGACCGCAAGCCCGCCCGCGCGCGAGACCTGCCCGGGCGGGAGAAACCCAAGCCGCGAGACCCTTCCAGGAGGGACGTCGGAAGCGATCGACCGGAATCAGACATCCGGCGGCGCGCCGCGATTGACGCTTCCGGGCGCGCAACGCATCTTGCGGCCATGGATTTCGCCGCCCGAGTGACCCGTGCGCCCCGCGCCTTCGATGCCGAACTGGGGCGCGAGGCGGCGGAGCGGTTTCCCGAGCTTCCCGCCCCGTTGCGCGACCTGATCGCCGGTGCGGCCGGATGCAGCCCCTACATCAAGACGCTTGCCGGGAAACAGGCCGAGTGGCTGGGCCCCGCGCTCGACGCCCCGCCCGAGGCGGCGCTGGCCGGCATCCTCGAAGAGACGGGCGCGCTGCCGGACGCCGAGCTGAAATCCGGGCTGCGAAGGGCGAAGGCGCGCATGGCGCTGCTGGTGGCGCTGGCCGATCTCGGCGGCGTCTGGACGCTCGAAGAGACCACCGGCGCGCTGACCGATTTCGCCGATCTCGCCACCGACCGCGCGATGAAGGCGATGGTCGGCGCCGAGATCGCCCGCGGCAAGCTGCCGGGGACGACCGCCGAAGACGTCGCCGATGCCGCCGGAATGGTGGCGCTGGCGATGGGCAAGATGGGCGCGCGCGAGTTGAACTATTCCTCGGACATCGACCTGATCGTGCTGTTCGACGGCGACCGGCACCTGGACGATTACCACGAGGCGCGCTCTGCCCTGGTGCGCGCGACGCGGCGCATGGCGGGGCTTCTGAGCGACATCACCGGCGAGGGCTACGTCTTTCGCACCGACCTGCGGCTGCGCCCCGACGCGGCGGTGACGCCGGTCTGCCTGTCGATGGATGCCGCCGAGCACTATTACGAGAGCGTCGGCCGCACCTGGGAGCGCGCGGCCTATATCAAGGCCCGCGCCGCCGCGGGCGACATCGCCGCAGGCGAGGCGTTCCTGCAGCGCCTGACGCCGTTCGTTTGGCGCAAGCACCTGGATTTCGCGGCGATCCAGGATGCGCACGACATGCGGCTTCGAATTCGCGCGCACAAGGGGCTTTACAAGCGGATCGAGCTGGAGGGCCACAACCTGAAGCTCGGGGCCGGGGGCATCCGCGAGATCGAGTTCTTCACCCAGACCCGGCAGATCATCGCCGGCGGGCGCGACCCGGACCTGCGCGTGCGCGGCACGGTCGAGGGGCTGGCACGGCTGGCGGCGAAGGGATGGGTGCCCGCCCCGACGGCCGAGACGCTGACCGCGGCCTACCGCGCGCACCGCGAGGTCGAGCACCGGGTGCAGATGATCGCCGACGCCCAGACCCACGATCTGCCGCAGGACGATCAGGGCTTTGCCCGGCTCGCCGCTTTCATGGATCGCGATGCGGCCGATCTGCGGCGCGAGCTTGCCGGGCGGCTGGCCGAGGTGCACGAGCTGACCGAGGGGTTCTTCGCGCCGCAGGCCGCGGGCGCGGCGCCGCAGATCTCGGGCGACACAAGGCGGGTCGTCGAAAGCTGGTACAGCTATCCCGCCCTGCGCTCGGCCCGCGCGGTCGAGATATTCGAGCGGCTGAAGCCCGAGATCCTGTCGCGGCTGTCCGGCGCGGCCAAGCCGCAGGAGGCGGTCGAGCAGTTCGACAAGTTCCTTGCCGGGCTGCCGGCGGGGGTGCAGGTCTTCTCACTTTTTCAGGCCAATCCGCAGCTTATTGACCTGATCGTCGACATTGCTGCCACTTCGCCGGCGCTGGCGCGGTATCTGGGGCGCAATGCGCAGGTCTTCGATGCGGTGATCGGCGGGTCGTTCTTTGAGCCCTGGCCCGGTCTGGACGCGCTGCGCGCACTGCTCGCCGCGCGGCTGGACGCGGCGGACGATTACGAGGGCCGGCTCGACGCCGCACGGCGCTGGGCCAAGGAGTGGCATTTCCGGATCGGCGTGCACCACCTGCGCGGCCTGATCGACGCCGCCGAGGTGGGCCGAAGCTATGCCGATCTGGCCGAGGTGGTGCTGTCGGCGCTCTGGCCGTATGTCGTGGCGGAATTCGCCGCCAAGCATGGCGCGCCGCCTGGCCGTGGCGCTGCGGTGATGGGCATGGGCTCGCTCGGCGCCGCGAAGCTTTCGGCCACGTCCGATCTGGACCTGATCGTGATTTACGACGCCGCCGGCGTCGAGGCGTCCGAAGGCCGGCGTCCGCTGGCCGCGCGGCAATACTACGCCCGGCTGACGCAGGCCTTCGTCACCGCGCTGACCGCACAGACCGCCGAGGGCGCGCTATACGAGGTCGACATGCGGCTGCGCCCCTCGGGGCGGCAGGGGCCGGTGGCGACCTCGCTGGCAAGCTTCGAAAGTTACCAGCGCGAAGAAGCCTGGACGTGGGAACACCTGGCGCTGACCCGCGCGCGTTGGGTGGCGGGCGATGCCGGGCTGGGCGCCGAGGTCGAGGCGTTCCGCGCCGCGCTGATCGCCGCGCCGCGCGACGCGGCCAGGGTGCTGGCGGACGTGGCCGAGATGCGCGCGCGTCTGGCCGAGGCGAAGCCGGCCGAAAACGCCTGGGAGGCCAAGCGCGGGCCGGGACGGATGCAGGACATCGATCTGGTGGCGCAGGCCGCGGCGCTGCTTGCCGGGTCGCCCGAACGGCAGACGCCCGGGCAACTGGCGGCCGGTGTGGGCATCGGCTGGTTTTCCGAGGCCGAGGCGCGCGACCTTGCGGGCGCATATGCCGATTTCTGGACCGTGCAGGCGGCATCGCGGCTGCTGACCGGCACGGCACTCGATTTCGGCGATGTCGGCGAGGGCGGGCGTGCGCTGATGCTGCGCGAGACCGGGGCCGCCACGGTCGAGGACCTGGCGGCGTGCATGGCCGGGCGCGCCGCCATGGCCGCCGGCATCGTCGAGGCCGCGCTGGCCCGGCGCCCCGGCTGAGTGCCGCGCGCGTCGCGAACTGGCGATCCTTGCGTCGTTTTTCAACTGCACGAGGCGCGGAATGGGCATAAATGCAGGGCGCGGCAGGGAGCAGGGCGATGACGTTGGACGAGATCGACAGGACCGGGCTGATCCGCGAGGCCTATCGGATCGAGGGCATCGGTGCTGCCGAATGCCGCTCGATCTTCGTGGATTGGGCGCTGAAGCTGCCGCCGCGCTTCGACCCGCAGGAGGCGATCGCGGCGCTGCTGGCGGCCCACGGACCCGGACGCCCGGATCACCCGATGAGCGCCATCCTGCGCGAAGGGCTGGCCGATCCCGACCGCCCGCGCCGCCGCGGAGGGCGGGCCGGGCGGAATTCGCGATAGCCGGGTTCAGCGTTGCAGGTTCGCCGGGCGCAGCGCCAGGCGCGCGCGGCGAATTGCGGGGCGGTACGGGACGCGGTCATGCGCTGTCGGAGATGTCGGCGTGGAAATCCGCCAGCCGCCCCTGGATCGTATCCCGCCGGTGCTGCCGGTGTCTTTCCTTTCCGGCCTTCTTGATACGCGCCAGATCGCTTTCGGTCGCTTTCCGGTTCCATTCGATGAGATCGGCGTGCTCCGGCGTCAGGAATCCGGTGCCGGCCGAAATCTGGTAGAGCCCGTGATCGGGGTTGTCGTTGCATTCGATCAGGACCGGCCCGGTCTCGGAAAGCGCGATGTCGAAGCCCAGCATCCGCGTTCGCGGGAACAGCGACGCCACCGCGACACCAAGATCGGTTACCTCGCGCCAGCGTGGAATCGTCATCCCGACCAGCGGTTCGCCCAATGTGGGATGCACCTCGACCTCTTCGGCATCGACGCCGATGGATTTCTGGCAACGCAGCAGTTCCCCGCTCTCGACGTCGACCTGGGCGATCATGTTGTCGCTGCGCCAGAAATTGTCGGCCATGCTGGTCTTGCTGGGGATTTTCCAGGCGGCATAGAGCGGCCGCAGGCCGTTGGGACTCATGCAGGTTACGACCCTCAGCGTGCCGACCGCGGCGCCGGTGAATTTCGCCAGATCGGGGTGATTCACGATCTTCTTCTGAAACATGAAGCCGATGCCGGAATAATTGTCGCGAATCTGTGCGTGCAGTTCCTCCAGGGCCATCGTGGCGCCGTTGGTCAGGTCCAGCAGGCTCTTGTCGGCGGATATCCCCTTGATCCCGATCGTTCCGAGGCTGAGGCTCGATCCGACGGGCTTGCCGAACAGCGGGAAATCGGCGGTCGACAGGAATTCGGTCAGCTCATCCAGCGTGTGAAGCGCAAGCACGCGCCCGACAGAGCGGAACGACGCCGGGTCGGCGTAGACCGCGAGCGTCTCGGTGCCCGGCAGGCCAAGCCCGCGCAGCAGGCCCTCGAAATATAGCTTGTGGCCCAGGAGCGAGGCGAATTCCGCCGCCTTGTTGACGCTGCGATTGAGTTTGAATATCGCCCGCTTTCCGACGAATTCGCGTTTCTTTTCCGTTGGATACAACTCGTCGTCATAGAGGCGGTACTTGAAATACTCGGTATCCTTCAGGCGGTTCGCGCCGAATTGAAGCCGCAGAATCTCGCGAAAGATCGAGCCCATGGACCGGCCGGTTTTGTCGCATGCGAGCCGCAGCGACCGCAGCAGGCGCGCCGCGTCCATCGGCGGGTCGACGTCCAGCCGCGTGCGTTCTTCCCGATCCGCATCGCCGGTTTCGTTCGGATTTCCCGTCGCTTCAACCATGTCGATCACTCCGTTTCCGCTTGTCCGGCCTGACACGGCTCTGGAATTGTGCTGCCGCACGGGGTCAGGACCGTCCCCGTCCCATGGCTAACCCGTCGTGGCGGCATTCGACAAGGAAGTCCCGCGGCGGGACCTTTGATGACCGGTCGATCGGCCGGCCGGTGCGGCGCTATCCGCCGGCCGCGGCCAGGAGCCTGGCCTCGTCCAGCTTCCGCATGTCCATCATCGCCGCGAAGGCGCGCGCCAGGGCCGCCGGGTCGCCCGCGTCGATGACCTCCTGGAACCGGCGCGGCACGATCTGCCAGTGCATGCCCCAGCGGTCGGTGATCCAGCCGCAGGGCAGTTCGGCGCCGCCCGCATCGAGCATCGCCTGCCAGATGCGGTCGATATCGGCCTGGTCCTCGCACAGCACCAGCAGCGAGCACGACGCGGTGTGTTCCGGGTCGGTGTAGCCGTTGATCAGCGTGATCCGGCTGCCGCGGATCTCGATGTCGACGGTGCAGATCTCGCCGCCGGCGTCGATGCCGGGCGGGCCGGCGCCCTCGGGATAGCGCATCTCGCCCAGGCGTTGGCCGCCGAAGACGGAGACATAGAACGCCGCCGCCGCCTCGGCATCGGTGTTGCACCAGAGGTTGGGAATGACTGCCTGGGTCATGGTGTCCTCGACCGATCGGACCTGGGCGGACCATGGCCGATCCATGCGCGCAATGCTATCGCGGCAGCGCCGCCGCCTCGCGCGCCAGCGCCTCGATCCCGGCCCAGTCGCCCGATTTGACCTTGTCCGGCGGCGCCACCCAGGACCCGCCGACGCAGGCCGTATTGGGCAGCGACAGGTAGTCGCGCGCGTTGGCCAGGCTGACGCCGCCGGTGGGGCAGAAGGTGATCTGCGGCAGCGGCGAGGCCAGCGATTTCAGCGCGGCCGCGCCGCCCGCGGCCTCGGCGGGGAAGAACTTGGCGGTGGTGTAGCCGGCTTCGAGCAGCCGCATCGCCTCGCTGGCGGTGACGGCACCGGGCAGCAGCGGCAGGTCGAGCGCGGCACAGGCCGCCAACAGCTTGTCGGTCGCGCCGGGCGACACGGCGAACCGTGCGCCGGCGGCCTTGGCCGCCTCGGCGTCGACGGGCGACAGCACGGTGCCGGCACCCACGATGCCGCCCGGAACCTCTGCCATCGCGCGGATCGCGTCCAGCGCGGCAGGTGTCCTGAGCGTCACCTCCAGCACCGGCAAGCCACCCGCCACCAGCGCCTCGGCCAGCGGCCGCGCGGCCGCGACATCGTCGATCACCAGCACCGGGATCACCGGCGCCATCCGGCACAGTTCCAGCGCCCTGGCGCTGGTCTCCTTTGGGCTCAGCATCGCATCCGCTCCTTCGTTTCAACCGGGCTGTCCGCGACCGGGCGCAGTTACACCACCACCGCGGCGCCGTGTTCCGCATTGCCGGCGCTCTGGCGGAATATGCCGAACAGCTCGCGCCCGATCCCGAATTCGTTGGCGGCGAGGTCCGGCGTCTCGGCGTCCCGGGCCGAAAGGTCGACCTCGAGCACCTCGAGCACGCCGTTCACCGCGTCGACCCGCAGGATATCGCCGTCCCGCAGCCTGGCCAGCGGCCCGCCCGCCGCGGCCTCGGGGCAGACGTGGATCGCGGCGGGCACCTTGCCCGAGGCGCCCGACATCCGCCCGTCCGTGACCAGCGCCACGCGCAGGCCCTTGGCCTGCATCACCGCAAGCACCGGCGTCAGGCCGTGGAGTTCCGGCATCCCGTTGGCGCGCGGACCCTGGAAGCGGACGACGACGACCATGTCCTCGTCGAGCTTGCCCGCCTTGAACGCCGCCATCACCTCTTGCTGGCTGGCGAAGACCCGTGCGGGCGCCGTGATCATGTGGCGTTCGGGCGCGACGGCGGAAACCTTCATCACGCCGCGGCCGAGATTGCCCTTCAGTTCCTTCAGCCCGCCGGTGGGCTGGAACGGGTCGGCGGCCGGGCGCAGGATACGGTCGTTCAGGCTTTCCCGCGCGCCGTCGCGCCAGACCAGCCCGCCATCCGACAGCACCGGCTCGCGGGTGTAGCGTTTCAGCCCGTCGCCCGCGATCGTGCGGGTGTCGGGGTGCAGCAGCCCGGCCTCGAGCAACTCGCCGATCAGGAATCCCAGCCCGCCCGCGGCGTGGAAATGGTTCACGTCGGCCAGTCCGTTCGGATAGACCTTGGCCATCAGCGGCACGGCGCCCGAGAGCGCGTCGAAATCCTCGAGTTCCAGATGGATGCCCGCCGCGCGCGCCATTGCCGGCATGTGCAGCACCAGGTTGGTCGAGCCGCCCGTGGCCATCAGTCCGACGATGCCGTTGACGAAGGCCTTCTCGTCGAGGATTTCGCCCGCGGGCCGGAAATCGTTGCCGAGCGCGGTGATTTCCAGCGCGCGTTTCGCGCCGGCCTCGGTCAGCGCGTCGCGCAGCGGCGTGTTCGGGTTGACGAAGCTTGTGCCCGGCAGGTGCAGGCCCATGAATTCCATCAGCATCTGGTTGGTGTTCGCGGTGCCGTAGAAGGTACAGGTGCCAGGGCCGTGATAGCTGGCCATCTCGGCCTCCATCAGCTTGTCGCGCCCGACCACGCCTGCGGCGAATTGCTGGCGTACCTGCGATTTCTCGTCGTTCGGCATGCCGCTGGGCATCGGACCGGCAGGCAGGAACACTGCCGGGATATGGCCGAAGCTCGCCGCCGCGATCACCAGGCCCGGCACGATTTTGTCGCAGACGCCGAGATAGACCGCCGCGTCGAAGGTGTTGTGCGATAGCGCCACGCCTGCCGCAAGCGCGATCACGTCGCGCGAGAACAGGCTGAGTTCCATGCCGGTCTGGCCCTGGGTGACGCCGTCGCACATCGCCGGGACGCCGCCCGCGACCTGGGCCGTGGCGCCCGCCTTGCGCGCGGCCTCCTTGATCAGCGCGGGAAAGCGTTCGAACGGCTGATGTGCCGACAGCATGTCGTTATAGGCGGTGACGATCCCGAGATTGGGCGCCCGGCCAACGGCAAGCGCATCCTTGTCGGCGCCCATCGCGGCATAGGCATGGGCCTGGTTGCCGCAGCTCAGATGCGCACGGCGCGGTCCGGCCTCGGCGGCCGCCGTCATCCGGTCGAGATAGGCGGCGCGGCCCTTGCGGCTGCGCTCGACGATGCGGCCGGTTACGTCCTGGATGGTCGGGTGCAAGGCCATCGGTTTGCTCCGTCCTTCGTGGTCGCCTGTGCAATAGCAGCATTCGTTAGCGCTAACAACCTGCAAATGCCGCGTTGCAGCACGCGCATGGCGGGGTTGCGGGATTGTCCGTCGCCGCCGGTTGCGTCCGTGCATAGCTTGGCAAGCAACGAATACCAACCGTATCGACGGAGACCAAGATGGCAACGAGTAACCGGAGAATCGACATTGCGCGGATCGAGCGCGAAGCCCGGCGGATGCGGGCCGAGACCATCGCCAGTGGCGCACGCCGCGCCGCCGGGTGGGTCAGGGGCCTGATCGCCGTGCGCGGGGCGGGGCGCCACCAGCCGACCTGATCGGCGCCCAAATCCTCAACAAACGGTTAAGAAATCCCGGAAATGCTCCGGGATTTTCTTATTTCGGCCCGAATTCACCATGAATCTCGACCCGCACGAAAACAACAGGGCAGAAGCCCGGAGGTGGGTCATGAAATCCCAGATCACACGATACATCCGTCCCTTCCTGGCGCTTGGCGCGGCACTCGGCCTTGCGGCCTGTGCGTCGGTCGACAGCGTCCAGTCCAACCCCGACACCGCGACCCGGAACGCGCCGCTTGCCGCGTCGCTGTCCGCGCCCGAAGCGGCGCCGGGCGTCGAGTTGGCCGATTTCCGCGTCGTCAAGGTCAGCGTGAACGTACCCGAGACGCTGCGCGTGTCCGAGGCCAACCGCTATTACCCCGGCGGCGACATCGTCTGGCGCGAGGACCCGATCGGCGACCGTCACGAACAGGTGCGCACGATCGTGCAGAACGCGCTGGCCAAGGGCGTCAGCGGCTTCGAGGGCGCCCGCCCGGTCGTCCTGGACGTCTCGGTCTCGCGCTTTCACGCGCTGACCGAAAAGGCGCGCTATACCATCGGCGGGGTCCATGCGATCCAGTTCACGATACGCGTCACCGATGCCGAAACCGGCGAGGTGCTGGTCGCGCCGCGCTTCATCAAGGCCGATTTCGAGGCGCTCGGCGGCCAGGCCGCGGTGCGCGCCGAGGCCAAGGGCATCACCCAGAAGGTGCGGATCACCGACCACCTGGCCTGGGTGATCCGGCAGGAGCTCGGCCGTCCCGGCGGCTATGTCGAGCACCAGAACGGCCTGATGGGCGCGATCAACCAGCTTTAGGCTTTCGCGCCCCTGTCCAACAGCCTAAGAGGACGGCCATGGCGCCGTCCTCATTTCCCGTGGTTCGATTGATGCCCAAGGCCGAGGCGCGGGCGATACGCCACGGTTTCCCTTGGGTCTTTGCCAACGAGCTTGTGACCGACCGGCGCACGCGCGCACTTGCGCCGGGCACGCTGGCGCGGCTGGAGGATGCCGAGCGGCGCCCGATGGGCGTCGTGGCGGTCAATCCCGGCTCGAAGATCATCGCGCGGATGCTGGATCGCGACCCGGAGGCCGAGATCGGCCGCGACTGGCTGGCCGCGCGGCTGCAGACCGCGCTTGCGCATCGCGAGCGGCTTTACGGTGCGCCGTTCTACCGGCTGGTCCATGCCGAGGCTGACGGCCTGCCCGGCGTCGTCATCGACCGCTTCGGCGACGCGGCGGTGATCCAGCCCAACGCCGCCTGGGCTGAGCGGATGCTGGACGATCTGGCCGGGGCGCTGGCCGAGGTCACGGGCGTCACGGCGGTGGTCAAGAACGGCACCGGCCGGACCCGCACGCTGGAGGGCCTGAACGAAGAGACCGCGGTGCTGTGCGGTGCGCTTGACGGCCCGGTTCGCGTGCCGATGAACGGCGCCACCTATCTGGCCGACCTGATCGGCGGCCAGAAGACCGGGCTGTTCTTCGACCAGCGCCCGAACCACGCCTTTGCCGCCTCGCTGGCCGCGGGCGCGCGGGTGCTCGACGTCTTCGCCCATGTCGGCGGCTTCTCGCTAGCCGCGCTGGCCGCCGGAGCGGTCTCGGCGCTGGCGGTGGACAGCTCGGCGCCGGCGCTGGCGCTGGCCGGACAGGGGGCAGAAGCGACCGGCGTCGCCGGACGCTTCGAAACCCGCCAGGGCGACGCCTTCGACACGATGGCGGCGCTTGCCGACGAGGGCAGGGAATTCGACCTGGTGATCTGCGACCCGCCGGCCTTTGCGCCGTCGAAAAGCGCGCTCGACGCAGGATTGCGCGCCTACGAGCGCGTGGCGCGGCTGTCGGCGCCGCTGGTGGCGCCGGGCGGCTATCTCGGGCTTTGCTCGTGTTCGCACGCCGCCGATCTGGCCCGGTTCCGCGCCGCCAGCGCGCGCGGCATCGGCAAGGCCGGCCGGCGCGGGCCGATCGTCTTTACCGGCTTTGCCGGGCCGGACCATCCGCAACTGCCACAACTTGCCGAGACCGGCTATCTGAAGGCGCTGTTCTTCCGGCTATGAGGGTGCTGCTGGACGCCTGCGTGCTGTACCCGACGGTGATGCGCGAGGTGCTGCTGGCCGTGGCCGCAAGGGGGCTGTTCCGGCCGCTCTGGTCGGCGCGCATCCTCGAGGAATGGGCGCTGGCGGCGCGCAGGCTCGGCCCCGCGGGCGAGGCGCTGGCGCGCGGCGACATCGCGCTGCTGCGCGCGGCCCATCCCGGGGCCGAGGTGCCGCCCGCGCCGGGGCTGGAGGCGCGGCTCTGGCTGCCGGACGCGAACGATATCCACGTGCTGGCCGCCGCCGTCGCAGGCTCGGCGGACATCCTGCTGACGGTGAACGCGTCGGATTTTCCGCGGCACATCCTCGCCGAAGAGGGCCTGGCCCGGCGCGACCCGGACGGGTTTCTCTGGCAGCTCTGGTCCGATGACCCGGACGCGGTCGCGCAGGCCGCGGAGGACGTCCGGGCCCGTGCCGAGGCGCTGTCGGGCGAGCCGCAGCCGATGCGCAAGCTGCTGAAGAAGGCCCGCCTGCCGCGGCTCGGCAAGGCGCTGGAATAGAGGGATTTCCCGGGAGCGCGGCGCCCTTAGCCCCGCGCCAGTTCGAGCACGTATTGCTGGCCGAGGCGGTGGAAGGTGGCGGCATCGCCGAGCTGGCGGCGCACCTCGCGCACGGCGCGGCGCACCGGGGCGCCGTTCTCGACGTTCCAGAGCAGATCATCGCCGGCGATGATGCCGTTGGGCTTGACCTTGCGCAGGCAGAGGCGGAGGTCGTTCGAGACCACGTCGTAATTGTGGTTGCCGTCGAGATAGACCCAGTCCAGCGCGCCGTCCTCGAATTCCTCCAGCGCCTCGTCGGACATCTTGCGGTGGATCGTCACCCGCGCGTCGTCGGCGAACCTGGCGCTGACGGCGGCGAACTTGTCGTCCATCTTGTCGCGGTGCGCCTCGCGCCCGAAGGCCGAGTTGCGGAACTCCGGCTGAAAGGTCCAGGGGTCGATCAGGTGCAGCGCGTGGGGCTGCGTTGTCTCGAGAATCCGTTCGCTGAACCCGCCGTCCCATACGCCGATTTCGGCGCAGACCGCGCCCTTCGGCATCATCTCCAGCACCTGCTGGCGCTTTTCCTCGCGTCCCACTGCTCACCTCGTCTGCGTTTTGGCGGCACTCTAGCGGTTGCGCTGCGGGCCGCCAAAGGAAATCACGCGGGACGGGCGCGGGATGTGGCCCTATTTGTCGAGCGCCGCCGCCCAGCGGGCTTCGAGCGCCTCGATGGCGGCGATGCGGTCGGCGGTCTTGGGATGGCTCATCAGCCAGGCGGGCATTGCGCCCATGTTTGTGCGGGTCAGGTTTTCCAGCTTGCCGAACAGGGATTTCTGCGGCGCGGTGCCGATCCCGGCCTTGACCAGCAGCGCCGAGGCATAGGCGTCGGCCTCGTATTCGTCGGCGCGGCTGAGCCTTGCCGCCAGCAGCGTGGTCAGCGCGTTCGCGACATAGACGCCAAAGCCCGGCAGGAACCGCGACAGCACCATGGCAAGCGCGGTGCGCAGCGCGTTCTGACCGGAAAAGTCGATCATCCGGCGCCGCGAATGCCCCAGGGCCACGTGCCCCAGCTCGTGCGCGATCACCGTGGCCATCTCGTCGGACGAGACCTCGCCGGCGCGGTACCTGTTGTAGAAGCCGCGGGTGATGAATATCCGCCCGTCAGGCGCGGCGAGCCCGTTCACCGGCTCGATCTCGTAGATATGCACCGGGATCCGCGCCACATCGAGCGCGCGCGCCATCCGGTCGGTCAGCGTCTTCAGCAGCGGATCGGCCAGTTCGGTCGAGCGCGAGTCAAGCTCCTTCTCGGTGCGCCACGCAGAGAAGCGGTAAAGGATGATCCCGTAGAGAACGGCCAGAAGGATCGGCGTGAACTTGAGCATGGCCTGAATATGGGGGCGCGGCGGCCTTGCGGCAATGCCCGTTTCGGGCGTCAGGCATCCCAGGCCACCGGCACCGCCAGGGGTCCGCGAAACGCCCAGCCCGCGAAGGGCACGTCGCCGGCGAGCCGCAGCCCCGCGAGCCGCCCGAACAGCATCGGCAGCGCCACCTCGGCGATCAGCGCCCGGCTGGCCGCGGCGCCGGCGCAGAAATGCGGGCCCGCGCCGAAGGCGAGGCTGGGCGAGGTGTCGCGGGTGATGTCGAAGACGTGCGGGTCGGCGAACACCGTCTCGTCGCGGTTGCCCGAGCCGAACATGAAGAAGACGCGGGTCTCGGGCTCGAAATCGACGCCCTGCACATTGTCGCGCCGCGCGACGCGGCGGGGCGACATGCCGATCGGAGAGATCCAGCGGGCATATTCCTCGAAGGCATCGCGCCAGCCGGCGGTGCCGGCGCGGATCATCGCCAGTTGCCCCGGATGTGTCAGCAGCGCCCAGGCGGCGCCGGCGATGGCGTCGCGCGGCTCGTTCTGGCCGCCCGAGATCGCCAGCTTGACGTTGGCCTTCAGCGACTGGTCCGACAGTCCGGCCTGCTGCTGGACCGAGATCAGCGACAGATAGGGTGCGGCAGCGAGCGCCGGCAGGCGTTCTTCGATGGCGGCATCGAGCCGCGCGGTCCAGTCGCGGCAGCGCGCCTCGACCGCCGTGTCGCCGGCATAATTGGCGATGCCGTCGATCATCGCCTGGCTGCCGGCGTCGATCTCTGCCGCGGTCAGGTTCCTGAGCCCGGTGATCGTGCGCAGCGCCTCGCCCGAAAGCGGCATCGCGTAGTCGCGCACCAGGTCGCAGGCGCCGCGCGGGGCGAGATCGTCGAGAAGCCGCGCGGCGGCCGCGCGGAACTCGGCCAGCCAGTGATCGCGCACGGTGCGCGGGCTGAAGGCGGGGAAGGTGGCGCGGCGCTCGGCCGCGTGCGCAGCCCCGTCCTTGCGCATCATGTTCTCGCCCATCAGCACGCTCATCAGCCCGTCCGGCTGGTACGACGAAAACGTCCCGACCCGCTTTTCCTGCTCGAAGATGTCTTTGCGGAGGGTGAAGAGCGTGGCGCCGAGTTCGGGGACGTGGCAGATCGGCGCCCCGGCGCACATCGCCGCGAGGTCGGGGTAGGGGTCGGCGTGGAACGCCGCCGGATCGATCCGGTATTCGGGCGGCCGGGCCATGGGCCGAGCCTGCGCTATGGCGCGTCGCGGGACAAGTCCCGCGTGGCACGGTCGGCCCGCAGCGCCGCGCGCAGCCACAGGCCGAGCATCAGGGCGACGGCGCCCGCGGCGAGCGCGCCGCTGAAGTTGCCGAGGATATCGGCGGCAGCCTCGATCTGCCCGGCAAAGGCGAAACCGGTGCCGACATAGACCGCGACCCAGATCGCCTCGCCCGCCGTGCCCCAGGCGGTAAAGCCGGCCCAGTCGAGGCGCGCGGCGCCGGCGACGAAATTCATGTAGGGTCCGAGCGGGCTGAACAGCCAGCGGCTGAGGAACACGCCGGGACCGCCCCAGCGCTCGGCCAGGGTCCGGGCGCGGGCGATCCGGCGGGCAGGCGCGCTGCCGGCCACCATCAGCCGGTCGAGCCGCGCGCCGCCCCAGCGCCCGGCGGCATATCCGGCCTGGTCGCCCGCGACCGCCCCGGCGAAGGCGGCGCCGGCGGTGGCGGCCAGCGACAGGTCGCCCGCGGCGACGAAGGCGCCCGCGGTAAGCATGATCAGCGACGATGGGATCGGCAGGGCGAGGCACGACAGGAACGTCGCCAACGCGACGATGCCGGTCCCCCAGGCGGGGACGAGGGCCAGAAGCGTGTCGATCATTCCGCGGCGGCCCGGTGCGCGGCGATGGCGGCCTCGAGTCGGGCGGTCAGGTCGGCGAGCGGCACGCCCTGGTGTTCGGCGATGGCGTCGAGCGTCGGGCGACGCCGTGCCGGGGTCTCTCCGACGGCGGCCTCCATCACCTCGGGCGGCACGCGCCAGGAATGTGCGACATAGCGCGGCGTCATCCAGCCCTCGAGCACCTGGTCGCGATGCGCCGGATCGGACCAGTAGACCGCGAAGACCGCCGTGCGGATCGCGAAGAACAGCGTCAGCAACAGCGCAGCGGCGAAGGCGGTGGCAAGCAGCTTGTGGCGGCGCCAGGCGGCGAGAAGGCGGGTCATGGCGCGATCTGACCCGGCTCGCGGGCGGTAATCAAGCGGTGCCGCTTGCGCGGCGCATTTCCTTCCCGTCCTCGCCTCCGGCTCCGGGCGGGCACGGCAGGCGGCGCGTGATCTCGCGGCATGTCTGGCGCGGCGCGGGTTGCGGGGCGCGGTCGAAGCCGGGTGTTGGCCAGTCCTCTTCGCCGTCAAGGGCAAGCCGCCTGCGGCGATCCCTGACAGGCAGACAGAGCGGCGTCAGCGGCCGAGCAGTTTCATGCCGCGTTCGATCCCCTCCAGCGTCATCGGCACCATGCGATCGGCGCCGAAGACCGCCTGCACCATGTCGATCGACTGGGTGTGGGGCCAGTATCGCGCGGGCAGCGGGTTGATCCAGAGGTTCGCCGGCCACTGGTCGCGGGCGCGTTCCAGCCAGATCTGCCCCGCTTCGGCGTTCCAGTGCTCGTTGGCGCCGCCGGGAAAGGCGATCTCGTACGGGCTCATCGAGGCGTCGCCGACGAAGATGCACTTGTAGTCGGCGCCGTAGGTGCGCAGCACCTCGTGCGTCGGCGTCTGCGCGTCCCAGCGGCGGCGGTTGTCGCGCCAGACACCTTCGTAGAGGCAGTTGTGGAAATAGTAATATTCGAGGTGCTTGAATTCGGCGCGGGCGGCGCTGAACAACTCTTGCACGACCCTGACATGCGGGTCCATCGAACCGCCGACATCCAGAAACAGCAGCACCTTGACGGCATTGTGCCGCTCGGGCCGGGTCTGGACGTCGAGATAGCCGTGCTCGGCCGTGGCGCGGATCGTGCCCGCGAGATCGAGTTCCTCGTCGGCGCCGTCGCGCGCCCATGTCCTGAGCCGCTTCAGCGCCACCTTGATGTTGCGCGTTCCGATCTCGACGGTGTCGTCGAAGTCGCGGAATTCGCGCTTGTCCCAGACCTTCACCGCGCGCTGGTGGCGCGATTCCTTCTGACCGATGGGCACGCCTTCGGGGTTGTAGCCATAGGCGCCGAACGGCGAGGTGCCCGCCGTGCCGATCCATTTCGAACCGCCCTGGTGGCGGCCCTGCTGTTCCTTCAGCCGTTGCTTCAGCGTTTCCATCAGCTTGTCGAAGCCGCCGAGCGCCTCGATCTCGGCCTTCTCGGCGTCGCTCAGGTGCTTTTCGGCCAGCTTCTGCAGCCAGTCGCCCGGGATGTCGACCGCCTCGATCACCGCGTCGAGCGAAATCTCCTCGAGCCCGTCGAAGGACCGGGCGAAGGCGCGGTCGAACTTGTCGAGGTTGCGCTCGTCCTTCACCATGGCCGAGCGGGCGAGGTAGTAGAAGCCCTCGATGTCGTAGGTCACGAGGCCCGCGCCCATGGCTTCGAGGAAGGTGAGATACTCGCGCAGACTGACCGGCACGCCGCCGGCGCGCAGGTGTCCGAAGAACGGCAGGAACATCAGATCACGGTCCGGTCGAGGATGACCGAGACCGTCAGCCCGACAAGCGCACCGGCGATCACGCCCACGGTCGCGTATTGCGCGATGTCCAGCCGGTTGCCGCCGCTTCGCTTCGCCATATACCCGCCCCAGAGCCCACCGGCCAGGGCGGACACGAGGGTGATCATATGGGTCTGCCTTCCTTCGCGCGGGCCGACAGCGCCGCGATCTCGCGCATCCGCAGCCGCACCGCCTTGTCCGAGCCGAAGCCATAGCGCGCCCAGCCCAGGCTGTCGAGGCGCACGGCGCGGGCCTCGGCGGTGCGGCCCTGGAGCGCCAGAGCCTCGGCCTTGATCATCAGGAGCGTGGAGAGAAGCGCGGCATTCTCGGCGGCGGCGACGGCGCCCAGGCTGTCGTCGACCAGTGCCAGCGCCGCGTCGGTCTGACCGGCGCTGAGCGCGAAGGCGGCGAGCTGCATCGCCACATGTGCGCCCTGCAGCCGGGTCTCGGGGCGGGAATTGTAGATCGTGCCGGCCTGCAGGAACGAGGCCAACGCGATATCGGACTCGCCGTCGAGCGACAGCCGCCCCAGCGCGAACAGGCTGAAGGCCATGCGGTTGTCGACCCAGCCCTGCTGATTCGCGATCGACACGGCGCGGCGCGCGGCCATCTGGCGGCGGGCGGGCGAGGTGCGCGGGCCGAGTGCCTCTTCGATGGCTTCGATCCAGGCGCGCGGCGTCGCGCCGGCAAGATGGACGGGCGTGCGCTGGCCGGGCGGGTTCAACTGGGCGAGGATTGCCGGCAGCCGCGCCGCGACCTGCTCGCGGGTCATGCCCGAGGCGAGCCGCGGATCGTAATAGGCGCGCAGGATCAGCATGTCGAAGCCGGTCAGCACGGTGTGGAAATTGTCGTCGTTGAAGACGCTGTCGCCCAGCCGGTAGAGGTCGTTCAAGGGCCCCAGAGCCTGGGCGATTTCCTCGTGCAGGCAATCGCGGATCTCCTGCGGGCTGACATCGCCGGGCAGGAAGATCGACATCCTTTCGCGGGTCTCCAGCGTGGTCCAGTCGACGGCCGGGCCGCGGCGGTTCTTCTTGAACTCGGTCCAGCTTGAGACCCGCGGCACGACGAAGCAGGCGGCCTGCGGGACGAAGCGCTGCAATTCGTCGCGGCTGAGCGCCTCGATGGTGATCGAGGAGTCCTGGTCCGGGCCGACGCGGGTGATCGAGATGCCGGCCTCGCGCCGCAGACGGCTGAGCAGGCGCGCAAGGTCGGGGCCGAGGCTGGGCGGAACACGGCCGGTGACGCGCACGCTGATCGGGCCCTCGAAGCGGGTCAGGACCGGCAGTTCGCGGCCGCTTTCCAGTTGAAAGCTGAGGTCCAGGAAGTCGCGCGCGATGGCCGCGTTCGACCGGGTGGGCGGGCTGACCCGCGGCTCGGTGAAGGTCTTCATCGGCGGCAGCGCGGTCGGCGCCGGGGCCGACCGCGTGGCGGTATCGTCGGGCACGGGCGCGGAGCAGGCGGCAAGGACGAGGCCCATCAGGGCAAGAAGGAAACGCTGCATGTCAAACCCGATTGTACCGGATGAACGGGGTAAGGCGACCGATCCGGTCGTAAAGTTTGCGTGCGGTCGCGTTGAAATCCTGCGTCAGCCAGTAGACCGAGGGGCAGCCGGCGTCGTCGGCGGCGGCATAGACCGCCTCGATCAGCTTGCGGCCCACGCCTTGCCCGCGCATGTCCGGGTCGGCGTAGAGATCCTGCAGGTAGCACACGTTCTCGATCTTCCACATATGGCGGTGAAACAGATAATGGACCAGTCCGGCGGGCTTGCCATCCACTTCCGCGATCAGGCCGTGGAAATCGTGCGGATCGTTGCCCAGAAGACGCGTGAAGGACGCCTCGTAAACCGCTGGTGCGACAGAGGTTTCGTAGAAATCAAGGTAGGCGGTCCACAGCCTTTCCCATTCTGCCCGGTCGCGCGGCTCTATCGGCCGGATGGTGATCAATGTCCCTGCCTCCCGTCGCGGACCCCCGATCCATAGCCGGGATGCGCCGCGCTTTTCAATATGCTGCCCGGCGCCCGTTCGACAGGATGTGTCGGGCGGGATTGTGGCGGGCGCGTGGAAAGTTGCGGGTCGCGCCGTCTAGCGCGCGCCGCGCGCCATGAACGCCAGGCGTTCGAACATGTGGACGTCCTGTTCGTTCTTCAGCAGCGCGCCGTGCAGCCTGGGCAGGGCGTTCTTGCCGTCGCGGCGGAGGTCCTCGGGTGCGAGGTCTTCGGCAAGCAGCAGTTTCAGCCAGTCGAGCACTTCCGAGGTCGAGGGCTTCTTCTTCAGCCCCGCGGTGTCGCGCAATTCGAAGAACTGGGTCAGCGCGGTGGTCAGCAGCGCCTCCTTGATGCCGGGGTGATGCACCTCGACGATTCGCTTCATCGTCTCCATGTCCGGGAAGCGGATGTAGTGGAAGAAGCAGCGGCGCAGGAAGGCGTCCGGCAGCTCTTTCTCGTTGTTCGAGGTGATGATCACGATCGGGCGGTGCACCGCGGGCACCGTCTCGGTCGTTTCGTAGACATGGAACTCCATCCGGTCGAGTTCCTGCAGCAGGTCGTTCGGAAACTCGATGTCCGCCTTGTCGATCTCGTCGATCAGCAGCACCACCTTGGTCGGCGCGGTGAACGCCTCCCACAGCTTGCCGCGCTTGATGTAGTTGGCGACGTCGTGCACGCGTTCGTCGCCGAGCTGGCTGTCGCGCAGCCGCGAAACCGCGTCGTATTCGTACAGCCCCTGCTGCGCCTTGGTGGTGGACTTGATGTGCCATTCGATCATAGGCAGGTCGAGCGCGGCGGCGACCTGTCGTGCGAGTTCGGTCTTGCCGGTCCCGGGTTCTCCCTTGACCAGCAGCGGGCGTTCCAGCGTGACGGCGGCATTGACGGCGACGGTCAGATCCTCGGTCGCCACATAGGCGTCGGTGCCTGTGAATTTCATGGGATTATCATATAGCTTAGACGGGATTGTTCACGTCTCCATACCGATCTGTTCATATTGTCGCAACCGTGCATTTTCAGGGCGTGACAACCCCCGCCGCTTGCGATAGATGGGCGCCGAGTGGAGGGTGCCGGATGACGGTGAATAAGAAGATCGACCTCTCTGGCAAGCATAAGGGTACCAGCATGAAGGCCGAGACGTTTTTGTCCGACGATTACCGACCAGCCGAGGACGAGCCGTTCATGAACCAGCGCCAGCTGGAATATTTCCGCCGCAAGCTGACCTCCTGGAAGAACGAGTTGCTGGACGAATCGAAGCACACGATCGAGGGCCTGCAGGACAGCGCCCGCTCGGTGCCCGACATCGCCGACCGCGCCAGCGAGGAAACCGACCGCGCGCTGGAGCTTCGGACCCGCGACCGCCAGCGCAAGCTGGTCGCCAAGATCGAGTCGGCGCTGCGCCGGATCGACAATGGCGATTACGGCTATTGCGAAGTCACGGGCGAGCCGATTTCGCTGAAGCGGCTCGATGCGCGCCCGATCGCGACGATGACGCTGGAAGCACAGGAGCGCCACGAGCGCCGCGAGAAGGTGCATCGCGACGACTGACGTGCGGTTCCGGACGGACCAGAGGGCACCGGGGCGGCGACGCTCCGGTGTTTGCGTTTCCGGGGCCGGCGCGTGCTGATCGGGCTGCCGGTGACGGTGGTCGGCGCCGGCGTGGCAGGGCTGGCCGCGGCCGCGGCGCTGGCGCAGCGCGGGGCCGCGGTGCGGGTCGTGGAGCAGGCGGCGGAAATCGCCGAGGTCGGCGCGGGGCTGCAAATCTCGCCCAACGGCGCGGCGGTTCTGGCGGCGCTGGGGCTCGGCGAGGCGCTGCGCGCGGCCGGGCTGATCAGCGAGGCGGTGGAACTGCGCGACTACAGCAGCGGGCGGCGCGTCCTGCGGCTGGACCTGAAGCGGCATCACCATGGCAAGCAGCCCTTCGTGCTGATCCACAGGGCCCGGCTGATCGCGCTGCTGGAAGATGCCGCGCGCGGTGCCGGGGCCGAGATCGTGACGGGTACGCGCGTCGAAAGCTACGCGCCGCCGGCGGGCGGGGTTCTGCTGGGCGCCGACGGTCTGCAGTCCGGCCTTCGCGCAGCGCTCAACGGCAAGACGGCGCCGTTCTTCACCGGCCAGGTGGCCTGGCGGGCGGTGATCGCGGACGCGGCCGCGCCCGAGGCGCATGTCTGGATGGGGCCGGGGCGGCATCTGGTGACCTATCCGCTGGCCGGGGGCTTGCGCAACATCGTGGCGGTCGAAGAGCGCGCCGCCTGGGCCGAGGAAAGCTGGACCGCGACCGACGACCCCGCCAACCTGCGCGCCGCCTTCGCGGGGTTCGCGCCAGAGGTGCGGGGCTGGCTGGACCGGGTCGAGGCGGTGAACATATGGGGCCTGTTCCGGCACCTGGTCGCCGGGAATTGGCATGACGATGCCCGCGCGATGCTGGGCGACGCGGCGCACCCGACGCTGCCGTTTCTGGCGCAGGGCGCCAACCTGGCGCTCGAGGATGCCTGGGTCCTGGCCGATTGTCTTGCCGCGCGGCCGGTGCCGGAGGCGCTGGCGCTCTACCAGGCGCGGCGGCGGGCGCGGGTGGTCCGCGCGATCGGGGCGGCCAATGCCAACGCGCGGAACTATCACCTGCGCAGCCCGCTCGTGCGGTGGGGGGCGCACACCACGCTGCGGCTCGCCGGATTGCTGGCCCCGGCCGCGCCGCTTCGGCGTTTCGACTGGCTTTACGGCCATGACGTCACCGCCGATTGAGTGCCCCGAAATCGCTCGCCGAACGCGGCCCTTTCGACTTGCAAGGGGTCTGGCCGCGCCCTAGAAGGGCCACTGATTTTCGGGCCCCGCCAAGCCGGCGCGCGCGGCCAACGGAGGATGGAGCACATGCAGGTCACCGAGACCCTGAACGACGGGTTGAAACGCGGCTACCAGATCACGCTGACCGCGGCCGAACTGGACGCGAAGGTCAACGAGAAGCTGGCCGAGGCGCGGCCCGAGGTCGAGATGAAGGGTTTCCGCAAGGGTAAGGTGCCGATGGCGCTGCTGAAAAAGCAGTTCGGTCCGCGGGTGCTGGGCGAGGCGATGCAGGAGGCCATCGACGGCGCGATGAGCTCGCATTTCGAGGAAACCGGCGACCGTCCGGCGATGCAGCCCAGGGTCGAGATGACCAACCAGGACTGGAAGGAGGGCGACGACGTCGAGGTCGAGATGTCCTATGAGGCGCTGCCCCAGATCCCGGATTTGGACATGAAGTCGCTGAGCCTCGAAAAGCTGGTGGTGGCGCCCGATGACGCCGCGGTCGACGACGCGCTGAAGAACCTCGCCGAGAGCACGCCCAACTTCACCGACCGCAAGAAGGGGTCCAAGGCCAAGGACGGCGACCAGGTCGTGATCGACTTCAAGGGCTCGGTCGACGGGGTCGAGTTCGATGGCGGCGCAGCCGAGGACTATCCGCTTGTCCTGGGCTCGAACTCGTTCATCCCGGGCTTCGAGGAACAGCTCGTCGGCGCCAAGGCCGGCGAGGATGTCGAGGTTAAGGTAAGCTTTCCCGAGAATTACGGCGCCGAGAACCTGGCCGGCAAGGACGCGGTTTTCGCCTGCACCGTCAAGGCCGTGCAGGCCCCGGCACCGGCCGAGATCGACGACGAGCTTGCGAAGAAGTTCGGCTCTGACGATCTCGACGCGCTGAAGGGCCAGATCAGGGACCGGCTGGCGGCGGAATATGCCGGCGCGGCCCGCGCCGTGCAGAAGCGCAAGCTTCTGGACCTGCTGGACGGCAAGGTCACGTTCGATCTGCCGCCGAGCCTCGTCGACGCCGAGGCGGGCCAGATCGCGCACCAGCTCTGGCACGAGGAGAACCCGGACGTCGAGGGCCACGACCACCCCGAGATCGAGCCGACGGACGAGCACAAGAAGCTCGCCGAGCGGCGCGTGCGGCTGGGGCTGCTGCTGGCCGAGATCGGACGCAAGAACGAGATCGATGTGAGCGATGCCGAGATGACCCAGGCGGTGATGAACCAGGCCCGGCAATACCCGGGCCAGGAACGCCAGTTCTTCGAATTCGTCCAGCAGAACGCGCAGATGCGCCAGCAGATCCAGGCGCCGATCTTCGAGGACAAGGTCGTCGATTTCATCTTCGAGCTGGCCGAGGTCTCGGAAAAGGAGGTCTCGAAGGACGATCTGCAAAAGGCCGTCGAGGCGCTGGACGACGAATAGGCAAGTCCTTCTGGGGAGGAGGCAGGGCCGCCCGCCGGGGCGGCCCTTTTTTCGTCGCGCGACCGGGATCGCGGGCGGCGGCTGTCTCTTGCCGGGATGGCCGCGCGTTGAGATGGATCAAGGTGGCGCGCCGCGGCTGGGGCCAGACTGAACCTGACCGAGCGCGCAGCAGGGAAGGACCGGTACATGCCCTTGTCAGACGAACAGCTCCGGCTGATCCGCCAGAGTTTCGACCTGGTCCGGGAGAATCTCGAGCCGTCGTCGACGTTCTTCTACGAAGAGCTTTTCCGCCGCGCCCCGAAACTGAGGTCGCTGTTCCGCGACGACCTGGCGGGGCAGGGGATGAAGTTCATGACGACGCTCGCGGTGATCGTCGACAACCTGCACCAGCCCGAGGAATTGGCCGGACGCTACACCGATCTGGGCGCGCTGCACGCACGGCTTGGTGTCCGTGCGGCGATGTTCGTGCCGATGGGCGAGGCGCTGCTGGCGACGATCAGGGAGGTGCTGGGCGAAGGCTATACGCCCGAGATCGAGGCGGCTTGGCGGACCGCCTATCAGGACATGGCCGCGGCGCTGATCGCCGGCGGGCACATTCCGCCCGGCAAGGGCTGAGCCCGCAACGGAAAAGGGCCGCCCGAACGGACGGCCCCATGGCACCCGCCGCGAAGGGCGGTCAGACCTTGTCTTCGGTGTCGGGCTGTTCCTCGCCGCTGTCGCCCTCGGGCGTCGCGACGGTCAGGTCCTCGTCCTCGGCGGTGGCCGCGCCGATATCGTCGAAAAGCTCGGATATCTCGAACTCGGCGGCGGCCTCTTCCTCGGCGGCAAGGTCCTGGATCGACTTGCCCGAGGCCTGCAGTTCGGCCTCTTCCTCGGACCGCGCGACGTTCAGCGTGACCGCGACCTCGACCTCGGGGTGCAGCGTCACGGTGACGACGTGCAGCCCAAGCTCCTTGATCGGGGCGGACAGGACGATCTGCTTGCGATCGACGGTAAAGCCGGCATCGGTCGCCACCTGGGCGGCGTCGCGGGTGTTCACCGAGCCGTAGAGCGCGCCCGAGTCGGAGGCCGAGCGAATCACCACGAATTTCTGGCCATCGAGCCGCGCGGCCAGCGCCTCGGCCTCTTTCTTGGTCTCGAGGTTGCGCGCCTCGAGCTGGGCTTTCTGCGATTCGAAGGCGTCGATATTGGCTTTCGACGCGCGCAGCGCCTTTTTCTGCGGCAGAAGGTAGTTGCGCGCGTAGCCTTCCTTGACCGAGACCACCTCGCCCATCTGGCCGAGCTTGGCCACGCGTTCGAGAAGAATGACATCCATGGGTCTTCTCCTTACTTCACGGCGTAGGGCAGAAGCGCGAGGAACCGCGCGCGCTTGATCGCACGGGCCAGTTCACGCTGCTTCTTGGCCGAGACCGCGGTGATCCGGCTGGGCACGATCTTGCCGCGTTCGGAAATGTAGCGCTGCAGCAGCCGGGTGTCCTTGTAGTCGATCCTGGGCGCGTTCTCGCCCGAGAACGGGCAGACCTTGCGGCGGCGGAAAAACGGTTTGGTAGCCATCGTCC
This sequence comes from Rhodobacter sp., assembly GCA_041627895.1. GTDB lineage: Bacteria > Pseudomonadota > Alphaproteobacteria > Rhodobacterales > Rhodobacteraceae > JBFKQC01. The sequence goes on along the minus strand of JBFKQC010000018.1, from coordinate 8,238 downwards.
GGTCTCCTCAGCGCCGGTCGCGACGATCGCGGTCGTCGCGTTTCTGCATCTGGATCGAAGGGCCGTCCTCGTGGCCGTCCACCTTGATCGTCATCACCCGCATGACGTCGTCGTGCAGGCGCATCAGGCGCTCCATCTCCTGCACGGCCGGCGCGGGCGCGTCGGTCTTGAGGAAGCTGTAGTGCCCCTTGCGGTTCTTGTTGATCTTGTAGGCCATCGTCTTGACGCCCCAGTACTCGCTGTCGACGATCTTGCCGCCGTTGTCAGCCAGGATGGCGCCGAAATGTTCGATGAGGCCCTCGGCCTGCGCGTTGGACAAGTCCTGACGCGCGATAAAGACATGCTCGTAAAGCGGCATGTTCTCTCCACTTCTCTCAAGCGCATTTCATAGGACCGGCCGGTGAGACCCCTTCGCTGGCCGGGCCGCGAGAGACTGCGCTGTTCATCGCGTTTCGCGAAGGGAAGCCGCCTTATACACGGGCTGCGCCGCGGCGCAAGACTTTCAACAAAATGAGCGGCGGGCGCCGAATTCCGGCCACCTTTGGCGGCGACAAGGGTGGCGGGGGTCGTCTGCCGAGCGAGCTGCCACATGCCGATCGTCGACCTTATTGCCCGCGGGATCGCCGCGGTGCGCGGACCGTCTGCCAACATCACGGTGCGCGAGACCTATTGGGGATTCGTCGTGCGGTCGTCGCGCCCGGCGCCGGAAAGCGCGGACTTTGCCCGGCTGGCGCGGTTTCTTCGTGTCGGCGTCTGGCCCGTGGCGCTGGGTCTCGTCGTGCTGCCAGCGGGCCCCCTGGCGCTGCGCGCCGTGTTGGCGGTGTTGCTGGTGGGTGCGGTCCATCTGGGGCTTGCGATTGCGCGGCGGCGCGAGGGGTACGAACTGCACGTCGACACCAATCGGCGCGAGCTGCGCTCGGCGGTGCTGACCGCGAAGGGCGAAATCTGGGTGCAGAACAGCGCGCGGTTCGACGAGGTCCAGGAGCCGGTCCTGCGGCGCGGGCGCCCGGACCCGCGGAAATGCTGCCTGTCGCTGAGGATCAGGGGCGAGGCAGAGCCGTTTCCGGTCGCATCGGGCGACGAGACTACGCTGCTTGCGGTCCACGACCGCCTGATGCGCGACCTGATGCCGCTCGAGAAGCGGCTGGCGGGGCTGGCATTCGGCGCGCGGACCGCGGCGGCGGGGCGCGGCCGCGTGTTTCCGCAGCTTGGCCCGGAAGAGATCGCCGCCTGACCGCGACGCCGCGCCGATTGCGCGCGCGCGCTCGGCGCGGTATTCCGCAAGAACGGCAGGACAAGGGGGCGACCATGGCGCGTGCATTCGTATTTCCCGGGCAGGGCGCCCAGATCATCGGAATGGGCAAGGCGCTGGCCGAGGCCTATCCCGAGGCGAAGGCGGTCTATGACGAGGTCGACGAGGCGCTGGGCGAGAGCCTGAGCACGCTGATCTGGGAGGGCGAGCAGGACGACCTGACGCTGACGCACAACGCGCAGCCCGCGCTGATGGCGACCTCGATGGCGGCGATGGCGGCGCTGGGCGCCGAGGGCGTGGGCGTCGAGGCGGCATCCTATGTCGCGGGCCATTCGCTGGGCGAATACTCGGCGCTGGCGGCCGCGGGCGCGATCAGCGTCGCGGATGCGGCGCGTCTTCTGAGGCTGCGCGGGTTGGCGATGCAAGAGGCCGTGCCGGTGGGCCAGGGCGCGATGGCGGCGCTACTGGGGCTCGACTTCGAGACCGCCGCGCAGGTCGCGATCGAGGCCGCCAAGGGCGAGGTCTGCGCCGCGGCCAACGACAACGACCCGGGGCAGGTCGTGGTCTCGGGCCACAAGGCGGCGGTGGAGCGCGCGGTGGAGATCGCCAAGGAAAGGGGCGCCAAGCGTGCGGTCCTGCTGCCGGTGAGCGCGCCCTTCCACTGCAGCCTGATGGATCCGGCGGCCGGCAAGATGGCCGAGGCGCTGAGCCATGTCGAGATCAACCGCCCCAAGGTGCCGCTGGTCGCCAACGTGCTGGCCCACGACATCAGCGACCCGGCAACGATCCGGTCGCTGCTGGTCGAGCAGGTGACGCATTCGGTGCGCTGGCGCGAGTCGGTCGCCTGGATGGCGGCGCACGGCGTCACCGAGGTCTGGGAAATCGGCGCCGGAAAGGCGCTTTCCGGCATGGTGCGGCGGATCGACCGCGAGATCGCGGTACGCAACATCGGCACGCCGGAAGAGGTGAAGGCGGCGGCGGAATCGATCTAAGCCAGCGCTTGCCTTTGGTCGGCGTGGCCGTGCCAATGTCATCACGTGTGTCGCCAAGTGGAACATGGCCGCGTCTATGAACATGGTGGCCAGCTCTTGTGGCGCGCCGCAGCGAAATCACTGGCGCCAGATGTACCGGCCACGCGGGGGTCTGGTGTGCTCACTTGAGGCACATGCCGGAGTTGCAGGTGACGTTGAGCGCCAACAGATTCTGGAAGGAGCGGGGCGGTCAACGACAGCAGTCACGGCGTCAATTGAAGCGCTTTGCAACTAGATTGCCGCCAGGAAACGGAGCCAAATGCGCAAGGACGTCGGCGCGCACCTTCTCGGGCGAGAACTCGGTCTTGACTTCGAGCATCTCGACGCCGGCCTTTCTTAGCGCCTCGCGCTTCACGGCATCGCGCATGAACGACGTGTCGTGGTAGTGACCTGAACCCTGGTATTCGATCGCGAGTTGAAGCCTTCCGAAGCGGTCGATCACTCCGAAGTCAATGCGCTTTGAGTTTATCGAGGCATGGGCGCGACGCTGATCGTCGCGGTTGAGCCCCTTTGCGGTCAACACCTCGCCGAGACTCGTCTGGATCGTGACCCGGTGCCCTTGTTTCAGATCGCGCACAATCGATTCCAGAAGCGGCAACAGCCGATACTCTTCTTTGTTCAGGATCGGTTGTAGTTCGAATTGCGCCCTAGCGACTGCCTCCATCTGAACCTTCGGGTCCGACATATTAGCCCCATGATTCTTACTCCGAAATCTGTGGCCCCCAAATTTGTTACTCCCAAATTCCCGGCCCGTATTCCGTGAATTGTCGCGCACCAGCCGCAGATAATTTCCTTGGTGCTTGCCACGGCTCTGGCGGGACGGCGCAAGAATCAACCGAAACACCATGAAAGCCAGGAAAATAAAGAGTCCGGCCAGCACCAGGCCCTGCACCTGCGCGTCGTCGCCGATCAAGCTGCGGAAGATTCCTTGAAGTTCGTCAAGAATTTGATCCACGCGAACCGCCCAAACATCGAAATACACTCTACCGAGAGTTTAATACCACCATTTGAAGAATGGAAAGAGTTTGTGCGGGCTGGCACCTCTGCAAGTGCACTGCTAAGGCCAAGGGAAACGGAGGGCATGGCATGTTCGATCTGACAGGGAAAAACGCGCTGGTCACGGGCGCTTCGGGCGGGATCGGCGGGGCGATCGCGCGGGCGTTGCACGGGGCGGGGGCGACCGTGGGGCTGAGCGGTACGCGGGTCGAGCCGCTGGAGGCGCTGGCGGGCGACCTGGGAGAGCGGGCGCATGTGCTGCCCTGCAACCTGTCTGACGCCGGGGCAGTCGAGGCGCTGCCGAAGGCGGCGGCGGACGCGATGGGATCGGTCGACGTGCTGGTCAACAACGCCGGCATCACCCGCGACCAGGTCTTCATGCGGATGAAGGACGACGATTGGGCCGACGTCATCGAGGTCAACCTGACCGCGACGATGCGGCTATGCCGGGGCGTCACGCGCGGCATGATGAAGGCGCGCTGGGGGCGGATCGTGAACATCGGCTCGGTGGTGGGCTCGACCGGCAATCCGGGCCAGGTGAACTATGCCGCTGCCAAGGCCGGGCTGGTGGGGCTGTCGAAGTCGCTGGCCTACGAGACGGCAAGCCGCGGCATCACCGTGAACGTGGTGGCGCCGGGCTTCATCGCGACCGCGATGACCGAAAAGCTGACCGACGACCAGAAGGCCGCGATCCTGCGGCAGGTGCCCGCGGGCCGCATGGGCGAGGCCGACGAGATCGGTGCGGCGGTGCTCTATCTCGCCAGCCCCGAGGCAGCCTATGTCACCGGCGCGACATTGCACGTAAACGGCGGGATGGCCATGTTCTGACCGCCCCCCGGCGGCGGTCACAAAGCGTTTGCGTCGCACATGCGATGTGCTATAGGCGGCGCAGTTTTTGCCGGGAGCAGCAAGGCGCTTGGCATCCGACCCGTTACAGCGGGCTTAAAATTCGGCCCTGACGGGCAGGACCAACAGCGGGCAAAGACCCCATGGAATGCGAGGACAAAACATGAGCGACGTCGCAGATCGCGTGAAGAAGATCGTTGTTGAGCACCTGGGCGTGGACGAGGACAAGGTCGTCGAGTCGGCTTCGTTCATCGACGACCTGGGCGCGGACAGCCTGGACACTGTCGAGCTGGTGATGGCGTTCGAAGAGGAATTCGGCATCGAGATCCCGGACGATGCCGCCGAGACGATCCAGACCTTCGGCGATGCGGTCAAGTTCATCTCGGAAGCCGGCTGACGCCCGGACGGAAATGTCCGACCAAGCGGCGGCGCCCCGATCGGGCGCCGTTTTGCTTTTCGGGGGCGCATGTCGCGGCTCTGTGCTATCCTGTCGATTATCGGACAGCCTTGCGCCCGAGGAAGAGTAGGGCTGTGTCGTGCCCCGGCGCCGAAGCATCGGCGCGGTGGCCAGCTATCTGACATCGGTCAGCCGGTCCAAGGGGCCGGCGATACGGGGGCGCTGCCATGATCCTTTATCCGACCATCGAACTGCAAGACGGCCGCTGCGTGAGCCTCAACCGCGGACGGCTCGACGAGCCGCAGGTCTGGCATGTCGACCCGGTCGAGAAGGCGCTGGAATTCGCCCATGCGGGCGCGGAATGCGTGCAGGTGACGGATTTCGACGCGCTCGACGGCTCGGCCGGGAACGAAGACCTGATCGCCGAGATCATCCGGCGCGTGCATGTGCCGGTGCGGCTGGGCGGCGGCATGCGCTCGCGCGAGCGGATCGAGCATTGGATCGACCGCGGAGCGGCGGGCATCGTCGTGGGCACGCTTGCGGCGCGCGACCCGAGGCTGGTGAAGGACCTCGCCCGGTATCACCCCGACCAGATCGTGCTGTCGGTCGATGTCTGGGAGGGCCGGGTGATGACCGAGGGCTGGCGCACCAAGAGCGCCTTCACGCCCGAGGATTTCATCGCCGCCTTCGACGACACGGCGCTGGCGGGGCTGATCGTGACCGACATCGACAGCGACGTTGCCGATTCCGATGCCACGCTGGGGCTGATCACCGGGCTGGCCGGAGCCTCGCGCACGCCGGTGATCGCGAACGGGCTGGTGCGCTCGCTCGACGACATCGCGCGGCTGAAATACGTGCGCAACGTTGCCGGGGCGATCGTCGGGCGGGCGCTGTTCCGCAAGGCGTTCACGCTGCAAGAGGCGCTGGACGTGGCCGCCGCCAAGCCGGAGCCCGTCGCCGAGTTCATCTGAACGCGGACTGAGCGGAAATCGGAGGCCGATGCGCGGGGGCCTTGCCCACGGCTGCAAAGCCTTGGTATCACGGCGCCACTTTGAACCGGGGATATCAAGGGGGCCGGCCGATGCGTCGAGTGGTTGTCACGGGGCTGGGGATGGTCACGCCGCTGGCTTGCGGGGTGGAAGAGACCTGGGGGCGGCTTCTGGCCGGGCAGTCCGGCGCGGGGCCGATCACCAAGTTCGACGCCAGCGCGATGGCCACGACCTATGCCTGCGAAATTCCGGTGGGCGACGGCAGCGACGGCTCTTTCAACCCCGACCAGTGGATGGAGCCGAAGGACCAGCGCAAGGTCGACGCGTTCATCCTGTATGGCGTGGCCGCGGCGCAGCAGGCTGTCGAGGATTCGGGCTGGTTGCCCGAGGACCCGGCCGACCAGGAGCGCACCGGCGTGATGATCGGGTCGGGGATCGGCGGGCTGACCTCGATCCAGGACACGTCGATCCTGCTGAAGGAGCGCGGGCCGCGCCGGGTATCGCCGTTCTTCATCCCCGGCGCGCTGATCAACCTGGTCTCTGGCCAGGTCTCGATCAAGTACGGCTTCAAGGGGCCGAACCACGCGGTCGTGACCGCCTGTTCGACGGGCGCGCATGCGATCGGCGACGCGGCACGGCTGATCCAGTGGGGCGATGCCGACGTGATGGTTGCGGGCGGCACCGAAAGCCCGATCTGCGAGATCGGGATCGCCGGGTTCAATGCCTGCAAGGCGCTGTCGACCAAGTGGGGCAACGCGCCCGAGAAGGCCTCGCGGCCCTACGATGCCGACCGTGACGGGTTCGTCATGGGCGAGGGCGCGGGCGTCGTGGTGCTGGAGGATTACGAGCACGCCGTGAAGCGCGGCGCGAAGATCTATGCCGAGGTTCTGGGCTACGGGCTGTCGGGCGATGCCTATCACATCACCGCGCCCTCCGAGGACGGCGACGGCGCGCGGCGGTCGATGAAGGCGGCCCTTGACCGCGCCGGGCTGAAGCCCGAGGTGGTGGATTACATCAACGCGCACGGCACCTCGACGATGGCCGATTCGATCGAGTTGGGCGCGGTGCAGCGGCTGTTGGGCGACAAGGCGGCCGAGGCGACGATGTCGTCGACCAAGTCCGCCACGGGGCATCTTCTGGGCGCGGCGGGGGCGATCGAGGCGATATTCTCGATCCTCGCGATTCGCGACCAGGTGGCGCCGCCGACGATTAACCTGGACAATCCTGCGGTCGAAACGACGCTGAACCTGGCGCCGAAGGCCAAGCACGAGCGCAAGATCGACGTCGCATTGTCGAACTCGTTCGGCTTCGGCGGGACCAACGCGTCGCTTGTCCTGGGGCGGGTGAACGGCTGATGTGGCGATCCATAGCGTCGAATGCGCTGACGCTGTTCATCGTTCTGCTGATCGCCGCCGGGGGGCTGATCGGCTGGGGACAGGCGCAGTATACCGCCGAAGGGCCGCTGGCCGATCCGATCTGCGTGCGGGTGGAACGCGGCGCCACGATGGCGTCGGTCTCGGCCGATCTGCGGATGCAGGGGGCGGTGAGAAATCCGCGGATCATGCGGATCGGGGCGGATTACACCGACAAGTCGGACGACCTGAAGGCCGGCAGCTTCCTGGTGCCGGCGGGCGCGTCGATGCGCGAGATCGTCGATATCGTCACGCGCGGCGGGCAGTCGACCTGCGGCACCGAGATCGTCTATCGCATCGGCGTGAACCGGTTCGGCGTGCAGGTGCGCGAGTTGGACCCGGCGACGAACCGCTTTGTGGAGCTGGTAGAGTTCGACCCGACCGAGGGTGAGGCGCCCGCGGAATACACCGAGATGCGGGGGCGCGCCGATACCCGTTACCGGGTCGCGCTGGCCGAGGGGGTCACGAGCTGGCAGATCGTCGAGGGGCTGAAGGGCGTCGACCTGATGACCGGCGATGTGCCGGCGATCCCGCCGGAGGGCCGGCTGGCGCCGGACAGCTATGAGGTCGCGGTGGGCGACGACCGCGGCGATCTGCTGGCCGAAATGGAGGCGCGGCAGACGCAGCGGCTGGACGAGGCCTGGCGCAACCGCGCCGAGGGGCTGCCGCTGGAGACGCCGGAAGAGGCGCTGATCCTGGCCTCGATCATCGAAAAGGAGACCGGCTTGCCGGAGGAGCGCGGCACGGTCGCCGCCGTCTTCGTCAACCGGCTGAAGCAGGGGATGCGGCTGCAGACCGACCCGACGGTGATCTACGGGATCACGAACGGCCAGGGCGTGCTGGGTCGCGGGCTGCGCCAGAGCGAATTGCGCCGCGAGACGCCCTACAACACCTATGTCATCGACGGACTGCCGCCGACGCCGATCGCGAACCCGGGGCGGGCGAGCATCGAGGCGGCGCTGAACCCGGAGGATTCGAAGTACCTGTTCTTCGTGGCCGACGGCAGCGGCGGGCATGCGTTTGCCGAGACCCTTGCCGAGCACAACGAGAACGTCGCCAAGTGGCGCGCGATCGAGGCGGAGCGGTCGAACCAGTAGGCCGCGCCCGGGTTAACGACTCGTTAACGTTGTCGCCGTTAACCCATTGTTAACACTAAATTTCTTGACATAGCGAACGTGTCTGACGTCAGCGCCCACCGGACAGATTCCGGGGTTTGAGCGACGGAGGATTTCTGGTTCATCGCAGCCACTATGGAGCGAAGATGAACAAGAAATCCGGAACATCGAAGGATGCCGCTGACAAGCTGGTCAGGGGC
>JBFKQC010000017.1:0-59363 GCA_041627895.1 Rhodobacter sp. | reverse complement strand
GCCGCCCGGCCGGGGGCTCTGCCCCCGGACCCCCGGAGTATTTCCCGCCAGATGAAGCAGCCCGGCGGGTTGACGGGCTTCCGGGTGATCGCCTGGAACATGCCGGGATACGGCGCCAGCGAGCCCGGCGAGTGGCCACCGACCTTCGCCGGGCTGTCGGAGCGGCTGGGACGGCTTTTTGACGCGCTGGGGCTGGTGCGGGCGCATCTGGTCGGGCACTCGATCGGCGGTATGGTCGCGCTGGACCATGCGCTCAGGCGCCCCGACCAGGTGGCGACGCTTGCGCTCATCGGCACCACGCCGGCCTTCGGCGGGCGCGACCCGAGCTTTCGCGAGGCGTTCCTGGCCGCCCGGCTCGGCCCGCTCGACGCCGGGCTCACGATGGCCGAAATGGCGGCCGAGGCGGCGCCGCGTCTCGCCGGGTCGGGCGCGGCGGCGGAAACGATCGCCGCGGTGGAGGCGCCGATGGCGCGGGTGGCCGAGGCGACCTGGCGCGGCATCCTCGACTGCCTGGTCGGCTTCGACCGGCGCGACGATCTGGCGCGCGTCACGCAGCCCTGCTGCCTGATCGCCGGCGGGCAGGACCGGAACGCCCCGGCACGGACGATGCAGAAGATGGCGGCGAGGCTGCCGCAGGCCGAGTATCACCTGATCGAGACCGCCGGCCACATGATCAACCAGGAGGCGCCATGCGAGACCAACGCCATGCTTCGCCGGTTTCTGAGGGCGCACCCGCTGTGACCCAGGCGCCGATCTTTGGCCCGGACGAATGGGGCCTGTCGCCGGAACAGGCCGCGCTGATTGCGCGCGCGCGGGCGCTGGCGGCCGAGAACTTCGCCCCCCGCGCGGCGCGGTACGACCGCGACGCCAGCTTTCCCACCGAGAACTACCGCGACCTCGCAAAGGCGGGTCTGCTTGGCATCTGCATCCCCGAGGCCGAGGGCGGGCTGGGGGCGGACCTGAAGACCTACATGCTGACCGCGGCCGAGATCGGCCGGTTCTGCGGCTCGACCGCGCTGACCTTCAACATGCATGTCTCGTCCTGCCTGTGGACCGGCGACCTGCTGGACCGGCTCGAGATGGACGACGCGCTGCGCCGGGAACACCACGCGATGCGGCGGCTGCACTATCGGCGCATCCTGGACGAGGGCAAGGTCTATGCGCAGCCGTTTTCCGAGGGCGGCGCCGCGGCGGCGGGGTTCAAGGCCTTCGGCACCACCGCGCTGAAGGTCGCGGGCGGCTGGCAGATCACCGGCAAGAAAATTTTCGCCTCGCTCGCCGGGCATGCCGACTATTACGGCGCGCTTTGCACCGCGCTGATGCATCCCGACGAGGAACCGTCGCGGCGCAACACGATGTACATCGCGGTGCCGGCGGATGCGCCGGGCGTCAATGTGGTGGGCGACTGGGACCCGCTGGGGATGCGCGGCACCGTCAGCCGCACGCTTCTGTTCGAGAACGTCTTCGTGCCGGACGAGGCGCAGCTGATGCCGCACGGGGTCTATCCCGACGCCGCGCGGCGCTGGCCGCACATGTTCATGACGCTGACCCCGACCTACATGGGGCTGGCGCAGGCGGCCTTTGACTTCACGATCGCCTACCTGCGCGGCGAGGTGCCGGGCACGCCGCCGGTGAAGCGGCGGATGTATCCGACCAAGCAGATCGCGGTGGCCGAGATGCGGGTGCGGCTGGAGCAGACCAAGGCGTTGTGGTTCCAGGCGATTTCCGAGGCGCGGCCCGATCCGTCGAAGGACAGCCTGATGCGCGCCTGGGCGGCGCAGCACAGCGTGATGGAGAACGCCAACGAACTGGCGCAACTGGCGATCCGCACCTGCGGCGGGCAGGCGATGCTGCGCGCGCTGCCGCTGGAACGCTTCTACCGCGACAGCCGCTGCGGGTCGCTGATGCTGCCGTGGACGGCAGAGCTGTGCCTGGACATGCTGGGCAGGGGCGCGCTGTACGAGCCCGGCGAGACGGATGACGATTGACCGCTGGGTCACGCGTGCCGCGGCCCGCGACCCGGACAGGGCGGCGCTGGTCTTCGGGGCCGAGACGATCCGCTATGCCGATCTCGCGCAAACGGTCGCGGCGCGGGCGGGCGAACTGGCGGCGGCGGGTGTGCGCCGGGGCGACCGGGTGGCGTGGTTCGGGCTGAATCACCCGGAGGTCTTCGTGCTGCTGTTCGCCTGTGCCCGGATCGGCGCGATCCTCGCGCCGCTGAACTGGCGGCTCGCCGAGGCCGAGATCGCCGCGATCGTGGCCAATGCCGAACCCCGGCTGGTGATCCACGACGCGCATTTCGCCGAGGCCGCGGCGCGGCTTGCGGGGGTCGCCGTGCATCCGCGGGGCGGGCTGCCGCCGGGCACTGCCTCGCCCGAGACCGGCACCGGGGACGATCCCGTTCTGCTGGTCTACACCTCCGGGTCCACCGGCCGGCCCAAGGGCGCGGTGCTGACCCAGCGGGCCCTGGTCGCCAATGCCGCGATGTCGGTCGAGGCGCACGGGCTGACCGCGGACGACCGCGTTCTGAACGTGTTGCCGCTGTTTCACGTCGGCGGGCTGAACATCCTGCCGACGCCCGCGTTTTCCGTGGGCGCGACGGTGGTGCTGCACGAGCGCTTCGATCCCGTCGCGACGCTTGCGGCGCTGCAAGAGGTGAGCCACGCGATCACCGTGCCGACCGTGCTGCAGGCGGTGATCGGATCGCCGGGCTGGTCCGATGCCGATCTGGCGCGTCTGCGCGCGATCTCGATCGGGTCGACCGACGTGCCATTGGCGCTGATCGAGGCGGTCCATGCCCGCGGCGTGCCGGTCATGCAGATCTACGGCGCGACCGAGACCTGCCCCCTGGCGATCTACCAGAGCCACGGCGAGGCGATGGCCAGCGTGGGCTCGATCGGCCGGGCGGGCTCGCGCTGCCGGATCAGGCTGATGCAGGACGGGATCGAGGCCGGCCTTGGGGAGCCGGGCGAAATCTGGGTGAAGGGCGATAACGTCCTGCGGGAATACTGGCGCGACCCGGACCTGACCGCCGAGGCGCTGCGGGACGGCTGGTTCCGCACCGGCGACGTGGCGGTGCGCGACGCCGAAGGGCTTTACTGGTTCACCGACCGGATCAAGCATGTGATCATATCGGGCGGCGAGAACATCTATCCCGCCGAGATCGAGCGCGTCCTGCGCGGCGACCCGCGCGTCGCCGAGGTCGCCGTGGTCGGGCGGCGCGACCCGAAATGGGGAGAGGTGCCGGTCGCGGTTGTCGCGGCGCGCGGGCCGCTGACGCGGGACGAGGTGCTTGGGATGCTCGGGGGACGGATCGCGCGCTACAAGCATCCCAAGGACGTGGTCTTTGTCCGCGAATTGCCGCGCAACGCGATGGGCAAGGTCGTGGCCGCGGAGGTCCGTGCGCTGATCTCGGGCGGATCGCCTTGATTTTGCGCGGGCCAGAGGGCACTGATTGAGACCAGACAGAGCCGCCCGGCGGCCCGTCGAACCAAGGGAGGTACCATGAAACACGTCTTTAGATCCTGCATCGCCGCCACGGCGTTTGCGGTCTCGGCGCTCGGCGCGCAGGCCGCCGACGTCACCCTGACCATATCGTCCTGGGCGCCGCCCACGCATGGCATGAACGCGATTGCCTGGCCCAAGGTCATCGAGATGATCGAAGAGGCCACCGAGGGCCGGGTCACCGCCGAGATCAAGTACGGCCTGGCGCCGCCGCCGGCGCAGTACGACCTGATCCTCGACGGCGCCGCCGACATCGCCTGGATATTCCACGGCTACACGCCGGGCCGGTTCGTCGCCACCAAGCTGATCGAACTGCCCGGCTACGAGGGCAGCGCCGAGGCGGCATCGGTCGCCTACTGGCGCGCGCACGAGCAGTATTTCGGCGGGCTCGACGAGCACAAGGGCGTCAAGCTGATCGGGCTGATGACCCACGGCGTCGGCACGCTGCACACCAATGCCGACGTCAATTCGCTGGCCGACATTTCCGGCATGAAGATCCGCATCGGCGGCGGCGTGGCCAACATGGTCGGCGAGGCGCTGGGCGCCTCGGGCATCAACGTGCCCGCGCCCAAGGTCTATGAGACGCTGGCCTCGAACGCCGCGGACGGGGTGTTCATGCCGATGGAGGGCAAGGCCAGCTTCAAGCTCTACGAGGTGGCCAGGAACACCTACACCGTGCCGGGCGGGCTCTATCGCGGCTCGTTCGGGATCATCATGAGCAACGACGCCTGGGATCGCATCTCGGCCGACGACCGGGCCGCGCTGGAAGAGGTGTTCGGCGAGAAACTCAGCCGTATCGCCGGCGCGATGTGGGACGAGATCGACACCGTGGGCCGCAAGGCGCTGGACGAGACAGAGGGCAACACCCTGCGCGAGGCGAGTGCCGAGGACGCCGCGAAATGGCAGGAGATGACCAAGCCGATCATCGACGCCGTGCTCGCGGAGGTCTCGGGCCTGGGCATCGATGCCGCGGCGGCGCGCGCCTACATCGCCGAGCAGATGGCGAGCCAGTGAACCGGCGCGGGCGGCGCCGGCGCCACGCCGGCGCCGCCCCGGAATTTTCGCAAAATTCCGGACCGGAGTCCTTGTAAGACTCCGGTCCGTTTTTCCGCAAGCAAGCCGGATGGCAGTGAGAGACATGCCGGAACGGGACCACGAGTTCGAACACGCCGCGCCGCGATTGCGGCAGCCGGGCTTCTGGCACTATGTCGCCGTGGCCCCGACCTGGGTCGCGGCCTTCGTGCTGTTCGTGATGATGGGCATGACCTTTCTCGACGTGATCCTGCGCTCGGCCTTCGACAATCCGCTGGAATACGCCACCGAGCTGACCCGCATCTTCATGGCGATCATCGTTTTCGCCTCGCTGCCGATGGTGTCGTGGAAGGGCCAGCACATCATCGTCGACCTGATGGACCCGCTGTTCTCTATGCGCGCGGCGCGGGTCCGCGACATCCTGATCGACCTGATCTGCGGCGCGGCGCTGCTCTGGCCCGCGAAACGGGTCTGGGACCTTGCGGAACGCTCGCGCGACTTCGGCGACGTCACCGAATACATGGGCTTCCCGCAGCACCTGATCGAGTGGTTCATCGCCGCCTTCACGGCCATCGCCGCGGTGACCTTCATCGCCCGCGGGCTGTTGCGCATCTTTGCCCCCGGCAGGGTGCCCGGCTGATGCTGGCCTCGGTCATCGGCCTCGGCGCCGTGCTGTTGCTGGTGTTCCTCAGGATGCCGATCGCGATCGCGATGGGGCTGGTCGGCTTCGTCGGCTTCATGGTTGAACGCGGATTTCGCGGCTCGATCTCGATGGTGGGGCGGATCATCATCGACGCTAGCCAGGACTATGGCCTGTCAGTGGTGCCGCTGTTCATTCTGATGGGCCTGTTCGTCTCGCGCGGCGGGCTGGCGCGCGAGCTCTACCAGGTCTCGTACGTGTTCCTCGGGCATCTGCGCGGCGGGCTGGCGATGGCCACGATCTGCGCCTGCGCCGGGTTCTCGGCGATCTGCGGGTCGTCCCTGGCCACGGCAGCGACCATGTCCAAGGTGGCGATGCCGCAGATGCGCAAGTTCGGCTACAAGGATCGCTTGTCGACCGCCTCGATCGCCGCCGGCGGCACGCTCGGCATCCTGATCCCGCCCTCGGTGATCCTGGTGATCTACGGGCTGTTGACAGAGACCTCGATCGGCAAGCTGTTCATCGCCGGCGTGGTGCCGGGGCTTCTGGGAGTGGTTCTTTATCTGGTCGCGGTGAAGTGGACGATCACCCGCGACCCCGAGTCCGGGCCGGCAGGCGACCGGTCGGACTGGCCCGCCCGCTGGACGGCGATCCGCGGGGTCTGGGCGATCCTTCTTCTGTTCTTCCTGGTGATCGGCGGGCTTTACGGCCTGCTGGACGTGTGGCCGGTCTATCTGACGTTTTCGCCCACCGAAGCGGCGGGGATGGGCGCCACCGGTGCCTTCCTGATCGCACTGTCGCGCGGGTCGCTGACCTTTCGCACCATCGTGCACGTTCTGACCGAGACCGCGACCACGACCGCGGCGCTGTTCGCGGTGCTGATCGGCGCCTGGATCTTCTCGAACTTCGTCAACCTCGCCGGGCTGCCCGAGGCGCTGCAGGCCTTCGTGCAGTCGCTGGGCGTGGCGCCGATGGCGGTGATGGTGATGATCCTTCTGATCTACGTGATCCTCGGCTGCGTCTTCGAAAGCCTGTCGATGCTTTTGTTGACGGTGCCGATCTTCTTTCCGCTGGTCACGTCGCTCGGCTTCGATCCGGTCTGGTTCGGGATCATCGTCGTGGTGGTGACCGAGATCAGCCTGATCACGCCGCCCGTCGGGCTGAACGTCTTCGTCCTGAAAGGCGTGGTCGGCGACGTCTCGACTGCGACGATATTCCGCGGGGTCACACCGTTCTGGGTCGTCGACATCGTGCGGCTGGCGCTTCTGGTGTTGCTGCCGTGGCTTGTCCTGTTCCTGCCGAACTCGATGTGAACCGCGGCGACGCTCAGCCGGCCGCGAGCCTTTCCACCGCCATCGGCGGCTCGTCGGCGACCACGGCCTGCGCGCGATTGCCGTCCAGCCGCACGTTGCCGGCACCGCAGAAAGACACGTAGCGCACCAGAAGATCGTTGTAGAACCGCAATTCGTCGCCGCTGTGAACGATGCGCCGCAGCCGTGCGGCCAGCGGCTCCGCCGCTTCCGCGGCAAGATCCGGTCCGCCCGTGGCGCCGAGGATGTCAAAGAGCGGCAGGCAGATCGATTCCAGCGCCTTCACCGCGACGCGCTCGCGGTGCGAAAAGATGGTTTCGGGAAAGAAGGTTTTGGCGCGGAACGCTGCCTGGACCCCGCCGATGAAATAGGCAAAGCGCACCAGAACCGATTTCGCGCCCTTTTCGGTGGTCGTCACCAGCATGCGCAACCGCCCGAGCACGAGGTTGGGCAGATCGACGATCTCTTCCGGCTTTGCGACGACCATCTTGTCGGCGGTGATCTCGGCGAGCAGGGCCGTGACGTAGTGCGCCAGGCGCCCCTCGAGGATTTCGCAGACCCTGTTGTTCCTGTTGAATGCCAGTCGGTGCTTGAACTCGGGATGAAGTACCTCGACCGTGTTGACACGATACTCGTCCGCGCCCGCCGAACGGAACAAGTGAATCGAGAATGCGTCCTGGGCTTGAGAAACCTTGCTCATGTCCTGCCTTGCCTCGGAGGTGCTGCTTTGCGCGGAATATCCGGGAACTGTCTTAACGATCTGTTACCAAGACGGCCCGTTTCTTCAGATTGCGGAAATCTTTCTTTCCAATGAATTTCCGGATTATTTTCCTTTTTCTTCAGATGATTATCTCTCTCCCCTGTTTTTCGGAAAGGACCGTCGCGCCCCGGCCGGCGGGCTCTTTGCGAACAGCGCCAGCAATCTCAACCTGAAGAGCTGTTCGCGCAGTGCCGCTTCGACCTCGGCCAGCCGGTCCGCGACCCGTTCGCCAGGCGCAGCGGGGCCGCCGATGTGATCGGCGAACTGCGCAAGGTCGGCGAGCGGGCCCACGACCTGCGCGCATAGCTGCGCGCTGGTCTGGGAAAGGCGCGGCTGGAGCGGTTCCTCGAAATGGTGCGGAACGCGGAAGCCCTGCGATATCTGTCCGGCGAACTGCGCAAAGCGCAGCGAAATCCAGCGCGCGCCCCCGGCGGACCGCCCGATCAGCAGGTGAACTTTGCGCAGCAGCAGCTCCCCGAGGTCGAGCGCGGCGTCGACATGCCCGTCGACCGCGCGTTCCGGGCCGATACCGTCCAGCAGCCCATGGATGAAGTCCGCGAGTTTCGGCGCGAACACCGATTCCAAAGTGTGGGCGAGTTTGAAACTCACGCGATGGGCAAGGCCGATGTCGACGACTTCGGCATAGACAACCTGATATTCGCCCCCGGCCTCAAGCTGCGAAAGCCGGATCGCGAACGCGGTCCGGCTGGACGGAGCGTGCATCGGGTTTCTCCCGCTGACGTGCGTTCATGACCAGTCAATGAACATTAATGAGTCGTTTACGACTGCCCCATCATCTCGGCCACCTTCACTAAACCGCGCGGAACAGGGCCGAGGCCCGGCGGATCAGCAGCGCCTCGCGGGTCGACCGCGTCCCGGCCGCAATCCGCCCGGTTGCACGGGCCGCTTGCAGGGCGGCTTTGCGGCCCGCCGCGTCGCTGGCCGGGTCTGTGATGTCGCGGTTCAGCGGAAACCCGCCCTGGCAGCCCCTTACAAATCGGATAAAGGCCGGCGACCATGCGGCAGGGCGTGCGGTACGGAACATCGGGCGGTAACGGGAGGTTCGGCATGAAATCGCATTACAGGGTGGTCGTGATCGGCGGCGGGGTCGTCGGCAGTTCGGTGCTCTACCACCTCGCCAAGCTCGGCTGGACCGACGTGGTAATGCTGGAACGCTCGGTCCTGACCGCCGGGTCGAGCTGGCACGCCGCGGGCGGCATTCACGCGCTGAATGCCGATCCGAACATGGCCGCCCTGCAGGCCTATACCATCGACCTTTTGAGCGAAGTCGAGAAGGAATCGGGGCAGAACATCGGGCTGCACATGACCGGCGGGCTGACGCTTGCCGGCACGCCCGAGCGCTGGGAATGGCTGCAATCGGCCTATCGCATCTTCCAGTCGATCGGGATCGAGGACTGCGCGCTGATGACGCCGGAAGAGGCGCGGGCGCGCTGTCCGATCATGTCGACCGAGGGCGTGCTGGGCGCGATGTGGGCCGACCGCGAGGGCTATATCGACACCACCGGCACGGTGCATGCCTATGCCATCGCCGCCCGCAAGCGCGGCGCGGAATACTACGAGCACACCAAGGTCGAACGGCTGGTCCAGACCACCGATGGCTGGCAGGTGGTGACCGACAAGGGCACGATCACTTGCGAGCACGTCGTCAACGCCGCCGGGCTCTGGGCCAAGCAGGTGGGCCGCATGGCCGGGATCGAACTGCCGGTTTCGCCGCTGAAGCACCACTATCTGGTCTCCGACACGATCCCCGAGGTCGCGGCACTGGATTTCGAGGTGCCGATGACGGTCGATCTCGAAGGCTTCACCTACATGCGGCAGGACCAGAAGGGCATTCTGCTGGGCATCTACGAGATCGACCACGAGCACTGGGCGATGGACGGCGCGCCCTGGGATTACGGGATGGAGCTGTTCCAGGAACAGACCGACCGGATCGAGAAAGAGCTGGTCATGGGGTTCGAGCGCTATCCCTGCCTGCAGGAAGTCGGCGTCAAGACCTGGGTGAACGGCGCCTTCACCTTCTCGCCCGACGGCAACCCGCTGGTCGGCCCCTATCCGGGCAGGCGCGGCTACTGGTGCGCCTGCGCGGTGATGGCGGGGTTCCTGCAGGGCGGCGGGGTGGGCAAGACGCTGGCCGAATGGATGATCGAAGGCGAGCCCGAGGCCGACGCCTGGCCGATGGACGTGGCGCGCTACGGCCGCTATGCCGAGAACCGCGAATACATCCGCCAGACCACCGGCCAGTTCTATTCGCGCCGCTTCGTGATGTCCTACCCAAACGAGCAGCTTCCCGCCGGCCGGCCGCTGAAGATGGCGCCGGCGCACGACGCGATGACCGCGGCAGGCTGCCGCTGGGGGGTCAGCTGGGACCTCGAGGTGCCGCTCTACTTCGCGCCGTCGAAGGACTTCGTCGAGAATCTGACGCTGAAGCGCTCGAACGCCTTCGACCTTGTCGGCGCCGAATGCCGCAACGCGCGCGAGAATGTCGGGCTGGTCGATATCTCGGGGTTCAGCCGCTACGAGGTGACCGGGCCGAATGCCGCGGCCTGGCTCGACAAGGTGATGGCCTCGAAACTGCCCGGACCCGGGCGCGCGCGGCTGGCGCCGATGCTGGCGCCGAACGGGCGGCTGAAGGGCGATCTGACCGTGCTGAACTGGGGCGACGGGGCGTGGTGGATCATGGGGTCCTATTACCTGCGCGCCTGGCACATGCGCTGGTTCGCCGATCACCTGATGCCGCGGGTCTCGGTGCAGGACATGAACGAGGGGATCGGCGGCTTCGCGCTGACCGGGCCGAATGCGCGCAAGGTGCTGGAAAAGCTCTGCCACCAGGATATCGGCGCGCTGCCCTTCATGGGCTGCGGCGGGTTCGATGTGGGGCTGATCCGCACCCGGATCGCGCGGATGTCGGTGGCGGGCGAACTGGGATACGAGATCAACTGCCGCTTCGGCGATCACATCGCGCTGCGCCGGGCGCTGCTGGCGGCCGGGGCCGAATTCGGCATCCGCGAATACGGTTTCAACGCGATGCTGTCGCTGCGGCTGGAAAAGTCCTTCGGCATCTGGTTGGCCGAATTCACCCAGCGCTACACTCCCGGCATGACCGGGCTCGACCGCTGGATTGCCTGGGACAAGGGCGATTTCGTGGGCCGCGACGCGGCGCTGGCCGAGCGCGACGGCAACGGGCCTTCGCAGGTGCTGGTGACGCTGGAGGTCGACGCGGCGGACGCCGACGCCAGCGGCTACGAGCCGGTCTGGGCGGGGGGCAGGCGCGTCGGCTTCGTCACCTCGGGCGGCTACGGCCACACGGTGCGGAAATCGCTGGCGATGGCGCTGGTCGACCGCGAGCAGGCCGGGACCGGCACCGAGTTGTCCGTGCACGTCGTCGGCCAGGAGCGCGGCGCGCGGGTGATCCCGGCGTCGCCCTATGACCCGCAAGGCCGGGCGATGCGCGGATGATCCGGGCGGGCCGGCAGGCCCGCGGCCCGTGCCGGCCCGCCCGGACCGGCGGCTTCAGTGCAGGCTTTCCTTCTTCTCCGAGAACGGCCGCGTCGCGTCGACCACGAACATGATCAGCTCGCGCAGTTCCTCGTCTCCGGTGCTGTGCACCTGCATCGTCTGGTCCGGCACCCCGGGCATCGTCGCGCCGGCGTTCAGCACGTGCTGCCCGTAGGGCGTACGCTGGGTCAGCTGGCCGGACAGGATCAGGAACGCCTCGGAGCCCGGATGCGAATGGATCGAGGTCTTGGCGCCGGACGGCGCCGTGGCCGAGTTGATCCGTAGCAGGTATTCCGGCGCGTCGAAGCGCGGAATCGGCCCGATCGAGGCGACAGGCGTGCCGCCCATTGCCTCGGCCTTGCGGTCGCCGAGCGTGAAGAGCCACGCCTTGTCGTCGAATTCCGCCGTCAGCGAGTATTCGCCCACCGCGCCCTTCGCTTGGTCCAGTGTGGCGAAGGTCTCGACATGCCAGTAGAGGTCGCCCTCGGGCAGTGCGTCGACCGGCATCTCGGACATCTTGGTGACGACGAACTTGCCCAGGCTTTGCGCCGCCAGCGGCGTGGCGGCAATGGCGCCGAGCGCGGCGGCGGCAATCGCGGCCTTCGGCCCGTTCAGTGTGCAGAATCTCATGATCTTCATGATATTTCTCCTGTTCATGCGATTGTGACCCGGTCCTCGGCGCCGCTCCGGCTTGGAGAACGGCCCGAAATCGGCGATACTCGCACCGAGCATGTGCACCACCACCGACCCCGGGCCGACCGCGGCACGGGGCGCGGTCAAGGCGCTGCCGGCGCCGAATTCCGGGACCCGTCGAAAAGCGACGGGCAGGGCGAAGGTCTATTATGCGCATGCAGATGTCCCGAAATCAGGCCGAAATTTGGACGAAATCGACGGGTCCTCTTTGGCTCGGCGCGTTCCGTTTCGACCCGGGAACTCTGGAATTGCGCGATGCCGACGGCGATGTCGTTGAACTGCGCCGGCAGTCCGCGGACGTGCTGGCCGAACTCGCCCGGCAGCCCGAACGCACGATCCGCAAGGAGGACCTGATCGACGCGATCTGGGGCAACGTCGCGGTCACGGACGACAGCCTGATCCAGTGCATCGGCGACATCCGCCGCGCGCTCGGTCCCGGCGCGCGCGACTGCATCCAGACCATGCCGCGCCGGGGCTACCGCCTTGTCCCGACCCGTGCGCCGGCCGAGACGCGGGGACGCCGGCAATGGCCGCTCGCCGCATTGGCCGCCGCCGCGCTGGTGCTTGTTGCGGTCGTTTTCACCCTGACGCGCGGCAGCCCGGACGAGACTGCGTTTGCCGGGCTTCCGCCGGCCCGCGCGACGGTCGCTGTGCTGCCGTTTTCCAACATGGATCCCGATCCCGGACAGCGCTACTTCAGCGACGGGCTGACCGAAGACCTGACCACGGACCTTTCGCGCCTGTCCGGTCTCAGGATGATTTCCAGCGCCACCAGCTTCACCTATCGCGACTCCGGCCTGTCGCCGGGCATGATTGCCGGCGAACTGGGTGTTACCCACTACGTCACCGGCAGCGTGCGCCGCGAAGGGCGCCGGCTGCGGATCAACGTCGCGCTCGCAGAGGCCGTGACGGGGGCCAGCATCTGGGCCGACCGCTACGACCGCGATATCGGCGGCATCTTCGATCTGCAGGATGACGTGGCCCTTGCGATCGCCTCGGCCCTCGCGGTGGAACTGACCGACGACGAGGAACGGCGCTTTCTGCGCCAGGAGCGTGTCGATCCGGACGCCTACGACCTGCTGCTGCGGGGGCTGGCGCCGCTGCGCCAGTTCACCAGCGAGGGCATCGTCCAGGCCCGCGAACATTTCCGCCGCGCGATCGCGATCGACCCGACCTATGCCCGCGCCTACGCGAACCTGGCACTGACCTACGGGCAATCCGTGGTGTTCCGGCTGGGCGACGATCCCTCGACGCTGGACACAGCGCTGGGGCTGGCCGAGACCGCCGTCGATCTGGACCCGACGATCCCGCAAGCGCAGTTCGCCCTTGCGGTGCTGCACCTTTCGCTACGCAATCACGACACCGCCATCGACGCCGCGCGCGAAGCGATCCGGCTGGACCCGAGCTATGCCGACGGCTACGCGGTGCTCGGCCAGACGCTGGGCTACGGCGGCGACCCCGACGAGGCGCTGTCGGCGATCCGCATGGCCAAGGTGCTGAGCCCGCGCTACACCTTCGCCTATCTCTGGGTCGAGGCGCATATCCTCTTCCGGATGCGCCGCTACGACGAGGCGCGCGCGCTGCTTGAAGACGTGACCGCCCGCAACCCGGCCTTTCTGTCGGGTTACATCGCGCTCGCCGCGACATACGGGCATCTCGGCCTGAGGGACGAGGCGGACTGGCTCGGCCTGGAAATCCTGACGATCTCGCCCGAGATCACCGCAGAGGACGAGGGCCGCCGCGCGCCCTATCGGCACGACGGCGATCGCGACCATCTGGTCGATGGGTTGCGTTTGGCGGGTTTACCCGGATGACATTGGGGAATCAGAGGGAGCACGCGCCGATGACCGAAGACACCGCCCCCGCCGTCGATCTGGCCGAGGCCGAATTGCAGGTCGACCTGCCCGAGATCGGCGACGAGACCCGCTATGACGCGCTGATGCAGACGGTGCGGAACCGGGTGGCGGTGCGCAAGTTCGACGCCTCCTACGTGGTGCCGGACCGGCATTTCGAGTTGATCCTCGAGGCGGCGCGGCACGCACCGTCCGGCGCCAACGCCCAGCCCTGGCAATACGTCATCGTGCGCGACCAGGCGGTCAAGGACGCCATCACCGAGTATTTCGTGGCCGAGCAGCGGTTCCGCGCCAAGGCGAAGATGAAGTTCCCCACGCCCGACTATCGCGGGCTTGCCACCGCGCCCGGGTTCATCGTGGTCTGTTCCGACATGCGCTGGGTCAACGCGTTTCCGGTGTTCAACGACGGCTCCGACCTCGACCGGATGTACAAGGAGAACGCCGAGCGCATCCTGCTGCAATCCGTCGCCGCCTCGACCATGTCGGCGCATCTGGCGGCCGCGGCGCTGGGCTATAACGTCTGGTGGGTCACGGCGATCGGGCAGGAGGCGGCGCAGAAGGCGATGCGCCCGCTGCTGGGCATTCCCGACGAGATCAGCGTGCTTGACATCTTCCTGTTCGGCCCGCCTGCGGCGAAGCCCTACAAGCGCTACCGCCGACCGATGGAGGAAATCGCGCATTACGACCGTTACAACCCCGATCATTTCATGTCGGACGACGAGTTGACGGACTGGATCAGGACCCGACGCCACCGGGTGATGTACAAGGACGCGAGCCGGGTCGACTGACGCAGATGCCGGTTTCCGATCCGCTTTCGCTGGCGATCATCGCCCTGGCGCTGTTCCTCGGCGGCTTCATGAAGGGCGCCACCGGGGCCGGGACGCCGGTTGTCGCGGTGCCGGTGATGGCGGCGTTCTTCGATGTGCGGTTGGCCGTGGTGATCATGGTGGCGCCGAACCTGGCGACCAACCTCTGGCAGCTGCGCCAGTACTGGCAGCACCGGCTGCCCGGCGGTTTCGCGCTCGGCTTTGCGCTGGCCGGCGGGTTGGGGGCGCTGATCGGCACCGTGATGCTGGCCCGGCTGCCGGTCGAGTTGCTGACCGGGCTCGTGGCCGGCGCCGTCACGCTTTATGTCCTGTTGCGCCTGGTGCGGCCGGATTTCCGGGTCGGGCTGGCGGCGGGGCAAAGGCTGGTCTGGCCGTTGGGGGTCGCGGCGGGCGTGCTGCAGGGCGCGGCGGGGATTTCGGCGCCGATCTCGGTCAGCTTCCTGAACGCGATGCGGCTGGAGCGGCCGGTGTTCATCTTCACCATCTCGGCCTTCTTCGCCACGATGTCGGTCGTGCAGGCCCCGGCGCAGTTCGCATATGGCCTGATGACGCCGGCGCTGCTGGGCTTGAGCGCCGTGGCACTGGTACCGATATTCGCGGGAA
Source organism: Rhodobacter sp. (assembly GCA_041627895.1). Taxonomy (GTDB): domain Bacteria; phylum Pseudomonadota; class Alphaproteobacteria; order Rhodobacterales; family Rhodobacteraceae; genus JBFKQC01. The sequence goes on along the minus strand of JBFKQC010000017.1, from coordinate 44,625 downwards.
TGCCGGTCGGCGCCTGGATCGCGCGGCGGATGTCGGCCCGGGCATTCGACCGGCTGGTGCTGGCGTTGTTGAGCGTGCTGGCGGTGCGGTTGGTCTATGTCGCCTTGGCCGGGTGAAGCGCGGGGGGAGGAACGCAATGGGACGATTGGACGGCAGAATTTGCATCGTGACCGGCGGGGCCAAGGGCCTGGGGCGCGAGTTCGCCCGTGCGCTGGCGGGCGAGGGCGGCCGCGTCGCGGTGCTGGACGTGGCCGACGGGCAGGCGGTCACCGACGAGGTCGGCGGGCTGTATCTGCGCTGCGATGTCGCCGATCCGGCCGCGGCGCGCACTGCGGTCGCGAGCGTGGCCGAGCGGCTGGGGACGCCCGCCGTGCTGGTCAACAACGCCGCGGTCTTCGCCACGCTGCCGATGCAGCGCTATGACGAGATCGCCCCCGACCTCTGGGACCGTGTGATGGCGGTCAACGTGCGCGGCGCATTCAACATGGCACAGGCGGTGGGGCCGATGATGGAGGCCGCGGGATATGGCAAGATCGTCAACATCACCTCGGGCACCGTCTACAAGGGTCTGCCGATGATGCTGCACTACATCGCGTCCAAAGGCGCGCTGACCGCGATGACGCGCGCGCTGTCGCGCGAGCTTGGCCCAAAGGGGATCACGGTGAATTCGCTGGCACCCGGGCTGACGCTGTCGTCGAGCATCCTCGAAAACCCGGACCATATCGAGAAGACCCGCGACAAGGTGGTGGCCTCGCGCGCGATCCCGCGCGACGCGCATCCGCAGGACCTGTTGGGCGCACTGGTCTTCCTGGCCTCGTCCGAAAGCGACTTCGTGACCGGGCAGACGCTGGCCGTCGACGGCGGGTCGATCAACACCTGAGCCGCTTCGGATTTCGCCGGTCCGCCCTGTGAAAGCGGTGCATATTGAGGCAAAGAGGGAAAGCCGCGGCGAGAGGTGCCGGGAAACGAAAGGGAACGGCGCATGGCCGAAACCGCCGACGCGATCATCATCGGAACCGGGGTCATCGGTGCGGCGACCGCGTTCGAGATGGCCAAGGCGGGCTGGAAAACCCTGTCGCTCGACCGCAACGCGCAGGTCGGCCACGGTTCGACAGCGGGGTCCTGCGCGATCATCCGGATGCACTATTCCACCCTCGACGGCACCGCCTTTGCCTGGGAGGGCTATCACTATTGGCGCGACTGGGCGGAATATCTCGGCCTGCCGGCGGGGGCGGAGCTGGCGCAGTTCCGCGAATGCGGCTGCCTGGTGATGAAGACCGAGGCCAACGGCTTCATGGCGCGGCACCTGGAGATGAGCCGCGCGCTGGGCATCCCGGTCGAGGAATGGACGGCGGAACGGATACTCGAGCGCCTGCCGATCTATTCGCTCGACAGTTTCGCCCCGCCGCGGCGCATGGACGATCCGCATTTCGCAGAGCCGAACGGGAAAAGGATCGTGGGCGGCGTGTTCTGGCCTCTGGCGGGCTATGTCACCGACCCGGCGTTGTCGGCGCAGAACCTGATGCAGGCCGCGGCCCTGCACGGCGCGGCGGTGCGCACCGGCGCCGAGGTCGTGGACATCCTGTCGGCAGGCGGGCGCGTCATCGGCGTGCGGCTGGCCGGCGGCGAAGAATTGCACGCGCCGGTCGTGGTCAACGTCGCCGGCCCGGGGTCGGCCCGGGTGAACGCGATGGCGGGCGTTCTGGACGACATGACGATCGAGACAAGGCCATTGCGCCAGGAGGTCGTGCACGTGCCCGCGCCCGGGGGCTTCGACTTCGAGGGGCGGGGTACCATCGTTTCGGACGGCGACATCGCCTACTACTGCCGGCCGGAGCACGGCAATCACATCCTGGTTGGGTCCGAGGACCCGGAATGCGACCCGCATGTCTGGGTCGAAAGCGACACCGTCTATGACCACGACTTCACGGATCAGTGGACCACACAGGCGATGCGCTATGGCCAGCGGGTGCCGTCGCTGGGGATACCTTCGCGGATGCGCGGGGTGGTGGACCTTTACGACGCCTCGACCGACTGGATTCCGATCTATGACCGCTCGGCGCTGGCGGGTTTCTACATGGCCTGCGGCACCAGCGGGAACCAGTTCAAGAACGCGCCGATCGCGGGCAAGCTGATGGCGGCGCTGATCGGCTATTGCGAAACGGGCGGCGACCACGATGCCGAACCGCTGCAGTTCCGGCTGCCCTATATCGACCGGGTGATCGACGCCGGGTTCTATTCGCGCAAACGCCCGATCAACCGGGATTCGAGCTTCTCGGTTCTGGGGTAGCGCGCCAGGCGATTGACCGGGGCGGGTTCGGAACAACCTGATGCGGCACCACATCTAACCGCGCGCGAGGAGGCCCGCCACCACCATGTCGGCCGCCGCGCCGCTCAGCGCGATCGGGATGTCGTGCATGATCGCCAGCCGGGTCAGCGCCTGCAGGTCGACGTCGGCGCCATGCGGCGAGGCCGGATCGGCGAAGAAGATCACCGCGTCCAGTTCGCCCGTTGCCACCATCGCGCCAAGCTGCTGGTCGCCGCCCCGCGCGCCGCGCTGCAGGCGCTGCACCGAAAGCTCGGGGGCGGCCTCGGCGATCATCCGTCCGGTGCCGCCTGTGCAGATCAGCCTGTGCCCGGCGAGGACGTCGGCATGGCGCAGCACCCAGGCGCGAAGATGCGCCTTGCGGCCCTCATGGGCGACCACGGCCAACCGGCGCGGCGCGGTGGACAGCGCCTGCGCGCGGGCGGTGATCGCGAGGATCGCGCGCACCTGTTCGATGAAGCCGCCGGTCGCCGCCGGAAACGCGCCCTCGAAGGCGGCCGTCCCGACGGTGAAACCGGCCGCGCCGGCAGCGGCGGTCGCGCGCACGCGCGCCTCGCTGTCGATGCTGCCGGCCATGATCACCGGGCAGGCGACGGCGGCGCAGACCTGGCGCATCAGCGCCTCGACATCGCCGGAATGGCGGTATGCCAAGAGGTCGAGACCATGCACATGTTCCAGATCTGCCAGGCGCCGGGCCGAGGCGACGATGTCCTCGGCCGGACCCTCCAGCACGCTCGGGTGGCCGGTGATCCGCCCGGGGAAGGGGTAATAGCGGGTCGGGTGGGCGCGGATCACCTGCGTGACCGCATCGGCGCGGGTGCCGCCGAGCAGGCAGTCGACATCGAGTTCGACCGCGGCGCGGGCCGAGGCGAGTTCGCTGTCCTCGTCGAGGCTGACGACTTCCAGATACGACCGCCCGCCTGCCGTCCGGATCGCGGCGGCTAGTTCGCGCAGGTCGGCGAGCGGCAGGCCGACATCCTTGAAACCGATATGCCGCACCCCGCCTTCCAGCGCCTCCTCCAGCCGGGCGCGGGCGTCCGGGATGGTGCGGTCGCCCGAGGTGAGCATCAGGATGAAATCGAAGGCCATGGGTTCACGTCTCGTCGCTGATCGGTTCGGCGGGCAGGGCGGGGGCGGCAAGCCAGCGATCCCTGCTGCCCGTTATGTCCAGATGATCGGCGCCCTGCGAGGCTTCGGCAAGGGCCGAGAGATGCCCGAGCGCCGCGCCGACCGGCAGGCCGGCGGCGATCAGTGCGGCGAAGACGTCGCCGGCGCCGTGGGGAACATCGCGGCAAAGCGCGTGGCGGGTGAGGCGGGCCGTACCGCGTTCGACCGTCAGCACGCCGGTGTCGGTTCCGCCAAGCGGCGGCGAGGTCAGGTGCACGGCGGCGCCGTGGCCGGCCAGCGCCCGCGCCGCCGCGACCGCCCCGGCGAGCGCGGCAACGGGCCTGCCGGTGAGCCAGGCAAGCTCGAAAGCGTTCGGCGTCAGGATATCGGCGAGCGGCACCAGGCGGTCGCGGATGGCCGCAGCGGCGTCCTCGGCGATGTAAAGCCCTTTCAGCGTGTCACCGAGCACCGGATCGACGACGATGCGGGTACCGCGCCGGGCCGCGCGCAGCCGGGTTGCGATTTCGGCCGCCGCCTCGACGTGGGCGGCGCCGGGCAGGTAGCCGGTCAACAGCGCATCGTGGCCGGCGAGCCAGCCGTTGGCGGCAATGGCGTCGGCCATGGCGGTCAGTTGGCCGGGCGGCACCTGCGCGCCGGCGACATGCGGCCAGCCGGGATGGTTCGACAGGACCGTCGTCGGCAGCGCCGTGATCTCGACACCCAGCGCCTGGCAGACGGGCAGCGCCGCCGACAGCCCGACATGGCCGTGCGCGACGAGGCTGGAGATGATCATGATCCGGGGCATCCGGGCCCGTCCCGATGGATTGCGATGCATCGCAGTGTGACGGCAATCCCGCACGCGGGAAAGGCCGCCGGGCAGCGCCGCGGGCGATCAGATCGCCGCCATCCGGCCCAGCACGTCCAGCCCCTGCATGCGCCAGAAATGCAGCAGGTCGATGAACACCCAGTTCTCGGCCAGCTTGTCGCCCTCGCGCCGGTACATGTCGATCACCCGCATGTCGGCCGCCTGCCCGGTCGCGGGCATCCCCATGAAGCCGCCGGTATGGGTCAGCGTCAGGTTGGGCCAGCCGAAGAAGCCGCCGAATCGGCCCTCGGCGATCTTGGCGACGTGGCCGTTGAACTTGCGCTCGCCGAAGGCGGCGCGGAACGGTCCGGCGTGCTGCTCGGCGTAGCGCTCGATCGTGTAGGTCGCACCGATCCCGGCCGGGCCCCACCAGATCATGTCCTCGGTCCAGGACCGGCGCAATTCGTCGACCAGGGGCTCGGTGCGGCCGCCCGACCAGGTGCGGATATCGCCGATCATGTAGTTAATCGCGGCGAGCGTCTTTTCGCCCTCGACCGGGTCCTGCGGGTCGAAGAGCAGCCCGTCGTGGGTCACGGGACCCGGCTGCACCAGATGCGCGCCGGTCTCGGGCGGAAACGGGTTCTGACCGGCCTGCACCATCAGTTGCGGGATGTCGAAATACATCGCGGTCTCGGCGATCCGGTCGTCCGCAACCCGGTGGAAGGCGGCATAACGCAGCATCGCGATCCGGCGGGTGGGGCGGATGCCCAGCCAGGGCGCGTCGAACAACCCCATCAGGTGCCCCATGGTGCCGACCCAGACGCTGGCGCCGCCGGCGACGGCGTTGCGGCCCGCGAAGAACAGGTCGAGCCGGCGCTGCATTGGCGCAAGCGCGGTCTTCATCGGGCGCCAGAAGGCGTCGGCGACGGCCTCGGCGCCCGTGATCTCGTTGAAGGGGTGGAAGCCGCGCCAGCGCAGGTCGGGGGCGCAATGGGTGGCCAGGGCTTCGGCGCAGGCATCGGGAGACGCGGCATCGAGCGCGGCATAGAACGCGCGGACCCGGGCCTTTTCGGCCTGAAAACCCGGGGTCGCACCGCCGTTCAAGACAGCTCTCGCAGCACGTCGCGGCCGATCTGTTTCAGCACGTCGAGGATGTCGACGAATACCCAGTTCTCGACCAGCCTGTCAGCCTCCCAGCGCCACCAGTCGCAGACCCGCATGAATAGCCGCCTGCCTGTCGGGTCCTGCCCCAGGAACCGCCCGGACTGCACGCCCGTCAGCGACGGCCAGCCGCCGGAACAGACGTAATCGCCGTCTCCGAAGCGGGTGAAATGCCGCGTCATGCCATTTTGCGCGGCACCGCCCGACCAGCCGTCAAAGGCCAGTTCGAACGGGCGCTGGAAGCCGGCGAAATTCTCGATCCCGACGAAGCTGCCGAAGGCCGCGGGCCCGTACCACATCATGTTCTCGTGCCAGTAGGGGCGCCAGGCCTCGTCATCGGTGGCGAGGCTGCGCAGCATGTCGACGACGCCGCCGAGCCGCCTGTCGCCCTGCGCCGGGTCGTTGCGGCGCCATTGCAGGCCGTCCTGCGTCGCCGGGCCGGGCAGGAGCCCGGTATAGCCGCGGTCGCGCCCGGGACTTTCGGCGATCGGCCATTGCCCGCAGGCAATCATCAGTTCCGGGATGTCGAGGAAGACGTAGCTTTCGACGGCGCGGCCGCCGGCGACCCGGTGGAATTCGCCCACCCGCAGCCAGGCCAGCGCTCCGCTGGGACGGATGCCCAGCCAGGGCCGCGCGAAGTGGCCGACCCAATAGCCGGTCGACGTGACCCACTCTGCCCCTTCGAACGTGCCGCCCATGGCGATGTAGTCACGCCGGTACAGCCCCTCGAAGGAGGCGCGGAGCGTGGCGAGGAGGTCCAGGTAGCCCTCGGTGCCCGGTACGGCGTTGAACGGATGCACGATGTTGACGGCCGCATCCGGCGCGATGAAGCCGCGCACCGCGGCGTCCTGCGCGGCCGCGTCGGGGTGGCGGAACGCCTCCAGATAGTTCCGGAAGGCCGCCTTTTCGGGGCTCATCCCTTGACGGCGCCTGCCGTGAGGCCGCTGACGATCTGGCGCTGGAAGAACATCACCAGAATGAAGAGCGGCACCGTCGCCGAAACCACCGCGGCCACGGCGAACATCACGTTGCCCTCGGTCTGGGTGGTGCCGAGAAAGGCGGCGATGGCGGGCACCATGGTGCGGTTCGATTCTGACAGCAGCATCGAAGTGACGGCGAAGTCGTTATAGGCCAGCAGAAAGCTGAACAGTCCGGTGGTGATCACGCCGGGCCACATGACCGGGATGATCACGTGCCGGAACGCCTGGAACTGGGTGCAGCCGTCGACCTTGGCGCTCTCGTCCAGCTCTTTCGGGATTTTGGCGAAGAAGGAATGCAGCATCCACAGCGTGAAGGGCTGGTTGATCGCCACCAGCACGATGATCGTCGTCGCCAGGTGCCCCCAGAGGTTCCACTCGAAGAACGGCAGCAGATAACCCGAAACCAGCGTGATCGGCGGCATCGCACGGAAGATCAGCGCCGCGATCAACAGCCAGAACGTGTAGCGATAGCTCGACCGGCTGAGCGCGTAGCCGCCGAGCGTGCCGATGGTCAGCGAGGTGCAGACCACGAAGAAGCACACGATCGCGGTGTTCATCGTGTTGCGCCAGAACTCTTCCCGGACCCAGGCGCCGTCATAGCCCGCGCCGGTGAACGGCCGGTCGTAGACCGCCTTCGTGCGCTCGCCGGTGATCGCGTAGCTCCAGTCGGCGATCGAGAAGAAATCCAGCTCGACCTTGAAAGAGCCCCAGAGCGTCCAGAGGAACGGGAACGCGGCGAGGAAGATCCAGAGCGCCAGGAAGCTGCTGATCGCGACGCGCAGGCCGAGGGGTCGTTGACGGGCGCGGGTTGCCATGGCTCAGCTCTTCGCGTTGAAGTCGCGCCAGGTGCGCACGAGGACGGGCGACAACAGGATCGCCACGCCGATGATGGTCAGGACCGAGTTCGCCGCGGCCGAGGACAATTGCCGGGTCTCGCCGCCGAGGTCGTTGAAGATGATCCAGGAAAGCGACGTTGCATGCGCCGAGGCGGCGAAGCCGACGATCGGTTCGAAGACCCGGAAATTGTCCATCAGCTGGATCAGCGCCACGAAGGTGATCAGCGGCATCAGGTGCGGGATCACGATATAGCGCGTCTGCTGCCAGCGCGTCGCGCCGTCGATCATCGCGCTTTCCAGCGTGTCTTGCGGCACCGTCTGCAGCCCGGCGTAGAACACCACGAAGGCAAACGGCGCCGCGTGCCAGACGCCGTAGACGATCAGCGTGATCCAGGTCAGCCCGGTGGACGCCTTCAGCGAAAGCTGCGGATCGTTGGCGACGTACTGGATGAAATTGCCAATGATGCCGCGGCTGTCGATCATCCAGAACAGCACCAGCGAGCCGATCAGCGGCGTGATCACGAAGGGCAGAAGCGAAAAGAAGATCGTCAGCCCCTTCAGCCGTTCGTTCACCGTGTTGACCGCCAGCGCGATGGCCAGGCCGAGAATGATCGTCAGCGGCGTCACCACCCCGACGAAGACGATGGTGAACGACAGCGCGCGGTAAAGCGGCAGGTTCTGGATGCGGGCCAGGAACTCGCCAAGGCCGTCGGTTGCCCGCCAGATCTGGCCGATTTCCTGAATCGCGAGGTGGCCGCGGTCCAGGTAGACGTCGAGCCCCACGAAGCGGCCGAGCGGCTCGGCCTCGCGCAGCGCCTCGGTCGCCGCCTGGTCGACGCTGGTGGTCTCGTTGCATCCGAACGGGCCGCAGGTTTCCACGGTCTTCAGCACCGCCTCGTGCGGCGCATAGACCGACTGGAACACCACCGAGACGATGGGCAGCGCGATGAACAGCAGCATCGCGAGGGCGGTTGGCAGGAAGAACCAGAAGAAGGTCGAGTGGCGCATCTGCTGCGGGTCCGTCGAAAGCGGTGGAGCGAAGCGTTAGGGCGCGGCGGGTGTTGCAGAAGGGGCGGCAGGGTGAACCCCGCCGCCCCGGCCGTGCCTATTGCAGGAAGCCTTTTTCCTTGGCTGCGGCGATATAGGCCGCCTCGACGTCGGCCAGCGCCTGTTCCGCCGATTCCTTGCCCTGCATGAAGTCCGCAAGCTCGTTGCCGAGCGCGGTGTGCATCAGGCCCATGTAGGGCAGCATCGGGTAGGGGATGGTGCCCATTTCGGCCGCGGCGAAGACGCCCACGGCGGCTTCGGTCGGCTGGTAGCCGTCGATCAGCCAGACGGCCTGTTCCGGCACGCCGTCCTGGCCGAGGATGTCCGGCGAGACGCCCTTCATCATCGCGACGAAGGTCGCTTCGGCGTCCTGGTCCGAGATGTTCTTGGCCACGGTCCAGCCATCCCACCACAGCGTCGAGGCCGGAATGCTTCCGCCGCCCACGGTCAGCGGCCCGGCAATCATCGTGTTGTCGGCAACCTCTTCGGACGCGCCTTCCGAGGTGTCCTTCAGGCGGCCGACGCGGCTGCCCCACATGTTCATGATCGCGACGTTGCCGGCCTTCCACTCGGCCGAGGTCGCGTTCGAGTCGTGGGTCAGGAAGTCGGGGTTCATGTACGCGCTGAGCGCCTTCATCATCTCAAGCGCCTTGACCCCGGCCTCGGAATTCACGTTGGGCTCGGCGCTGCCTTCCTTGAAATGCGTGCCGCCGTAGCCGAGGAACATGTTGTTGAATTCCTGCGCCAGGTTCCAGCCGGCCGCATATGCGCCGCCCAGCGGGTTCTCCAGGATGCCCTTGTCGCGGATCATCTTCGCGGCTTCGAGCATCTCCTCGTAGGTCTTCGGCGGCTCGACGCCGATCTGGTCGAGGATGTCCTTGCGGTAGGTCAGGTGCTGTGCGTTGGCCATGAAGGCCACCGCCATCACGTCGTCGCCGACCTTGATCAGCTGATTCGGCTTCAGTGCTGCCCCGTGCTTTTCGACCAGGCTGTTCAGCGGGCGAATCAGGCCCTCGTTCATCAGCGCCACGATCGACGAGTTCGCGATGATCGCGGTGGTGTACTCGGCCGGGTTCGAGCTCATGCCCGCGACGTTGATCTTCTGGTGGTCGGCGGTGAGGTTCGACTTCGCCTCGACGCCTTCGCCGCCGCAGGCGATCGCGTTGGCGCCGACGGTCTGGATCGCGGGGAATTCGTTGCCCACGATGCTGACCCGGCCGCCGTCGAGACCGCAGCCCGCCAGCGCCGCGCCGCCGGTCAGAACCAGCGCGGCCGTGCTTGCCGCCAGTTTGTTGAGGATACCCATGTTGCGTCTTCTCCCTGGATTGTCGTTTTGTCGGGCCGGCCTCTGCCGGACCGGTTCCGCGATGTTCAGCACTGCACCCGGTCGCCCCTGAGTCAAGCGAACGGCACCCCTCCTGAAATTTGCATTCGCGTGCAAATCCTACGGCCATTTTGCGGCGCTTTGCAAGTGCAGACTTCAGGGGGCGCACGCAAAATTTGTGGATTCCTTCGGAAAACTACCGCTTGCCAAGGCGCTCGCGGATTGGCACTCTGTCGAAAACGCGTGCAAGAAATTGGCCGGGAGGACGGCGTGGCGGAGATTCAGCTGCAAAATGTGTCAAAGCGGTGGGGTTCGTTCGTCGGTGTGGACAACTTCGACCTGACCATCGCCGACAGGGAATTCCTGGTCCTTCTGGGCCCGTCGGGCTGCGGCAAGACAACGACCATGCGGATGATCGCCGGTCTCGAGGAGATCACCGAGGGCCAGATCGTCGTCGACGGAAAGGTCGTCAACGACCTCGACCCCAAGGACCGCGACGTGGCGATGGTGTTCCAAAGCTATGCGCTGTACCCCAACATGAACGTCTACGAGAACATCCGCTTCCCGCTGAAGGTGCGCAAGATCGACCCGGCCAGCCACGACGCCAAGGTGCGGCGTGCGGCCGGCATGGTCGAGCTGGACGAGTTCCTGCATCGCAAGCCGGCCGAATTGTCGGGCGGCCAGCGCCAGCGCGTGGCCCTGGCCCGTGCCATCGTGCGCGAGCCGAACGTGTTCCTGATGGACGAGCCCCTGTCCAACCTCGACGCCAAGCTGCGGGTCTCGACCCGCGCGCAGATCAAGAACCTCAGCCACGAATTGCAGGTCACGACGATCTACGTCACCCACGACCAGATCGAGGCGATGACGCTGGCCGACCGCGTGGTGGTGATGAACAAGGGCGTGGTGCAGCAGGTCGGCAGCCCGACGGAAATCTACAACCGCCCCGCAAACACCTTCGTCGCGGGCTTCATCGGTTCGCCTGCAATGAACCTCGTCGACGGCCGGATCGAGGGTGGCAGTTTCGTCGCCGAGAACACCAGGATCGACGGCACCGGCCTGCCGGACGGCGCGGTGACGCTGGGCTTCAGGGCCGAAGACGCCGCGCTGGCGCCGGGCGGAACCGGCCAGATCAATGCGCCGATCTATTCGCTGGAGCTGCTCGGCGAGGCGACGATGATCACGGTGCGGATCGGCGGCTTGCTGGTCGCGGTGAAGGCCGACAAGGCGTTCCGCGCCGAAATCGACGACGACATCTCGATCGCCGTGCCGGGTAACATCTGCCATTTCTTCGATGCGCGGACGGGCACGGCCATAGAGACCTGATCGTGGCCGGTGCTGCGTCGGCTCGTGCCATCGGGATGACCATGGCGGCGGCCCCCGGGCGCGGGGCGATGCCCGGCGGCGTTTCCGCGTGACCGGGCGGCGCGTCACCTCGCTCGAGGTCGCCAAGCGCGCGGGCGTCAGCCGCTCGGCCGTCAGCCGGGTGTTCACACCGGGCGCCTCGGCCTCTGCCAAGACGGTCGAGAAGGTGCGCAAGGCAGCGGCCGAGCTTGGCTATCGCCCCAACGTGCTGGCGCGGGCCATGGTGTCTGGCCGAAGCCGGATCATCGGCCTGGTCGTCGCCTATCTCGACAACCAGTTCTATCCGCTGGCGCTGGAGATGCTGTCCAACGCGCTGCAGGACAAGGGCTATCACGTGCTGGTCTTCATGGCACCGAAGACCGGCGGCAACGTCGATGCGGTGATCGACGAGATCCTGGACTATCAGGTCGACGGCATCATCGCCGCCTCGGTGGCGCTGGGGTCCGAGTTGAACCGCCGGTGCCGCGAGGCGGGCGTGCCGGTGGTGCTGTTCAACCGCAGCCAGGACGACGAGACGCTTTCGGCCGTCACCTCGGACAACGTGGCAGGCGGGCGCAAGGTCGCCGAGTTCCTGCTGGCCGGCGGGCATCAGCGGATCGGGTACATCGCCGGGTGGCAGGGCGCCTCGACCCAGCGCGACCGGGAATTCGGGTTTCGCGCCGGGTTGTCGATGGCGGGGGTCGAGCTGTTCGCCCGCGAGATCGGCGATTTCCGGCCCGAGACCGCGCGCGAGGCGGCGCGGCGGATGTTCGGCAGGGCCGAACGGCCGGATGCGGTGTTCGTGGCCAGCGATCACATGGCCTTCGCGGTGATGGACGTGATTCGGTTCGAGCTTGGCCTCGAGGTGCCCGGCGACGTGTCGGTCGTCGGCTACGACGACGTGCCCAGCGCCGCATGGGGTGGCTATGACCTGACCACGGTGCGCCAGCCCGCGAACCGCATGGTGGCCGAGACGGTGGCGATACTCGTCGACCAGATCGAGAATGACCGCGACGATCCGCGCCGCCTGGCGATCGACGGGCCGCTGGTCGTGCGCGGCTCGGCCCGCGTGCCGCCGGGCTGGCCGCGATAGCGCGCCGCGCGCCCCCGGCTCAGGTGCCGGGCCGGGCTACCAACCATGGCTTGTTTCTGGTAGGAAGAAACAGCCTATGGGGCGTATTCAGGAGTTGCATTTACAGCAGGTCTGTTTTGACGTTCGCAGTTCAAGGAGTGCCATTATGCCACCGCCCGCACCCGGCCCGATTTCGCACGAGCCCGATTGCTTCGGCCAGACCGTCCCGTTCTATGCGCTTACCTTCGACAAGCGGGGCACCTGCACCTCGCCGCAGTCGCTGGATCACCTGATCGCCGCGCTTGCGCCCGGCGGGGCGAGCGACCTGATCGTGTTCAGCCACGGCTGGAACAACGACTACGCCACGGCGCTGGACCGCTACCGCGACTTCCTGCGCGGGGTAAGCGACGCGGCCGAGGCGCATCCCGGGCTGCTGCCCGCGGACTTCAAGCCGATCTTCGTCGGTATCTACTGGCCGAGCGCCGCGCTGACCTGGCCGTGGGAGCAGGCGCCCGACTTCGCCGCCGAGGCGCCGGAAGACGATGACGAGGCGCCGGAAAATGATGGCGAAGACGATGCCGCCGAGCTGCGCGACCTGCTGGACCCGCCCGAACGCGCGGCGTTCGATGCGCTCGTTGCCGGCAGGGACGAGATCGGCAGCGACGGCGCGGAAGAACTGGCAAGACTGATCGCGCCGAAGCTGCTTCAGCTTGACGATGCGGGCGACGTTCCCGGCCGGTTCACGGCCGACGACCTCTTGGAAGTCTGGCGCAACGCGCCGGTGATTGCCGCCGACGGCGGCGGGGCGGGCGACATGGATGCGGGCGGATTCGACGATTTCGGGGATGGCGGCGGAGCAGATGCCGGGCCCGAGGTGGCGGGGCTGAACCTGTTTCCGGTCCGCAAGCTGCTGCGTCTGACCACCGTCCTGACGATGAAGGACCGGGCAGGGGTCGTGGGCCGGGGCGACGTCGCGGCGATGCTGCGCCGGGTGCTCGACGACACGCCGGCGCGGCTGCATCTGGTGGGCCACTCCTACGGCACCAAGGTGATCCTGTCCGCGCTGGTCGCCGCCGATGCCGCGCGACCTGCCGAGACCGCGCTGCTGTTGCAGCCCGCGATCTCGCACCTTTGCTTCGCCGGCGATCTCGGCGACGGCCGTCCCGGCGGGTTCCGCGAGGCGCTGGCGCGGGTCGTCCGGCCGATCCACTCGACCTTTTCGTCGAACGACTTTCCGCTTTACCAGGTGTTCCACCTTGCCGCGCGGCGCCGGGCGGATATCGGTGAGGTCCAGATTCTGGGCGCGCCCAGCCGGTATGCGGCGCTCGGCGGATACGGGCCGTCGGGGCTGCGGCCGGGCGAGGGCGCCACGTGGTCGCTGCCGGCGCCGGGCCAGGGCTATGGCGCATTGGACAAGGAGGTCAGGCTGCTGGCGTTGAACGGCGCGACTGGCATCGAAGGGCATTCGGATGTTACAAACGGATACACGTTCTGGGCGATGCTCAATCTACTGAAGCGGGGTTAGCCCTTGTCCGACATGATCCGCCGCGAAAACAACCTGACGGCCCTGCGCTGTCGGATCGAGATTCGCGACCGGCAACCCGTGGTCGTCTCGCAGCTCTATCGCGGCCCCGAAACCATGGGCGTGCCGGCCTTCACGCCGCTGCAGGCGCTCGGCCTGCCCGACGTGATGCGCCCGCGCGAGGTCGATCCCTACCAGCTTGGGATCGACGGCACGCCGATCAAGGAACAGCTTCTGCATGCGGTCGACCTGACCGGCCATGGCGAGCCAGTCTGGCTGCAGATCGGGCGCGGCGCGCACCAGCTTGCAGCGCTGCCGTGGGAGGCGCTGGCCTCGAAGCCGATCGGCCGCGCGATGCTGCGGATCCCGAATTTCCTGGTCAACCCGTTCCAGACCGGCGACAGCCGCCGCATCGCGATCTGCGCCTCTGGCCCGCTGGCCAAGGGCGCCGAGCAGGTGTTCGAGCATATCGAGATCCTTCTGGCGGTTTTCGACGCCATCTTCCGCAACGAGCCTCACGCGGACGAGAAGCCGAAACCGGACGTGGCGATCTTCACCGATCTCGACGCGTTCTGGGACATGGAGGGCAGGATTGGGCAGTTGCGCGAGCATTTCGACAGGCTTGAGATCGCGATGCCGAACCCGGAAGAAGCCGATCGGTACGGCCGCACCGAGCGCGTGCGCGGGCCGATCCGGCAGACCGACCGGCTGGCCAATCCATGGCTGCAATGGATCGCCGACCATTACGCCGAAACCGGCGCCGACCTCGTGCATTTCATTTGCCCCGGCTACTTCTACGACGACAACGGTGCGCTGGCGCTGGCCGAGACGCCGACCCGCAACACCGACCGGCGCTGGTCGCGCTTCGTGGGCGCACAGGAGCTTGCGCTGTTCTTCGATCTTCTGGGGTGCAGCGGCATGGGATTCACCACGACGGGCGCGGACATCTGGCATATCGGCACGCGGATGCTGGCCTACGAGTTGTCCTGGATCCGCCCCGGCCCGATCCTCGTCGCACCGCCGACCGGCGAATTCGATCTGCTGGTCAATACCTACGGCGCGCTGTTCGACTGCCGCGAATACGACGCAGACCTTGCCGGCGACATGCAGCTTTGCGCGCATCCCAACGCGCTGTTCCACCCGGTCGAGGATCATCACGTTGACATCGTTCCCGAGGAAAGCGACTTCACGCGCGGCGTGCTGGCGATCGAGCGCGGCCGCGACGACGGGTTCGCCAAGATCGCCTCGGCGGCGCCGGAAGCGCCCGAGCTTTATTCGCGCGGGCCGCGTTACGATCGCGGCGCGCGGCATCCCCGCAAGGACTACAAGCAGCAGATTTTGCGCAGCGAACTGGCGAGCCTTTCGAGCGTCAGGACCAAGTCGCAGATCGAGGAAGTGCAGGACAAGGGCGCCCTGAGGGCCTTGGATTTCATCGCGCGGATCACGCAATCGGATTGAACCCAAGGGGCGCGGAAGGCCGGAATTTCAGAGAACCATGTTCACGACGTTGATCAGATTTCGGGCGCAGCAGGCCAATGGCGACCAGAGGGTCAGCTTCTGGGTCGAGGCCGAGGGCGAGGACCTGCCCGATGCCAACGACGAACCGCTGGCGCTGAACGACGGCCCGCTGACGGCGCTGGCGCAGATGAAGAGCGACCCGGCCGTGCCGAGCGACGTCGTCGAGAAGGCCGGCGATTGCCTCTACGGCGGGATCCTGACCCACGCCAACGCGCAGGCCGCGCTAAACCGCACGCTCAATGCGCCGAAGGACGCGGCGGGCCGGCAGATCAAGCTGGAGATACCGGCGCTCGCCTCGGACACCCAGAACTTGCCGTGGGAGCTGTTGCACGACCAGGCGGCGGGCTTTCTCGAGGTCGATTGCCGGGTGCCCGTGGTCCGCGCCGTGGCGCCGAAGAACAACGCGCGCGGGCCGAACGGCGTGCTGGGTGCCGACGGGCTGCGGATCTTCAGCGTGATCGCGGCGCACAACGTCGACGGCCGCGGCGAATGGCGGGCGATCCGCAAGGCCGTCGAGGCGTTCGGGCATCCGTTCCGGCTGTTGGTGCTGACCAGCGACGCGGCGCTGAAGGACGAGATCGCCGCCTATGCCGGGGGCCGTGGCGACGACTGGATCACGGTCGAGGCGGTCCCGGACAACGGCGCGGCGCTGGTTGGAAGGCTCGGGAAATTCGCGCCACACATCAGCCATTTCTTCTGCCACGGCCGTGCGACCGGCGGCGGCTATCTGGAGATCGCCAATGCCGGGATGGACTTCGGCGGCGGGCCGATCACGCTGATGCCCGTCGATCTGGAGGATGCGCTGCCCAGTTCCGCCTGGCTGGTCCTGCTGAATGCCTGTTCCGGGGCCGAGGCGGATGCCGAGGCGGGCACCTCGCCGCTGGCGTTCAAGCTGGTCCGCGAAGGCGTGCCGGTGGTCGTGGGCATGCGCGAAGAGGTGCCGTCGAACATCGTCGCCCGGTTCACCGCGGCGTTCCTCGGCGATGCGCTGGCCACGATCGGGCAGCTGTTGAACGCCAACGCGGCCGCGCCGCTCGATCTGAGCAAGAGCCTGACGACCGCGCGCAACCGGATTTGCGAGGCCTACGGCGAGGCACAGCCCGCCCCGCCCCCCGAGATCGCGAAGCGGGTCAAGGAATGGTCGCTGCCGGTGATGAGCGTGCGGCTCGACGGGTTCGAGGTCTCGCCGCTGGCCAAGCAGGGCGGCGACGCGCCGGACCGCATGACGATTGCAGATCTCGCGAGCGAGCTGAAGACACTGCGCCGGATGCGCGAGATGATGGACGCGATGCTGACCGACGACCAGAAACAGCAGATCGACGGCCGGATCGCCGCGGTCGAGCAGGACATCGTGAACCTCGCGGTCGGCTGAGGGCGCGCGGGCGATGGACTGGCCGGAGAGCTTCCAGATCAATGCCTGGGCCGGGGCGGAAGCCGCGAATTCGTCGGACGTGACGGACGAGACCAAGTCGCGGCTTCTGGCGCGCGGCATCGTGGGCGAGGCGCTGGATCTCGGGCCGCAGCCGGCAAAGCCGCAAGACTGGGCGCATCCCGAGGTCGGCTGGGGCCTGGTGATGGCCGATGACGACAAGGAATCCGCGGCCGACAAGGCCGCGGGCAAGGACGCGCCCGAGCCGCTGCGCCAGCTTCTGGCTGCGCGGGGCGATGCGCCGGTCCTGCGCTATCGCAAGGAACTCGAGCCGAAGGGACAGCTGCGGCGCTATTACCGGGACGGCGCGCATCAGGACATCATGCTGTCGGCGCTGGGCTTCGGTACCGCCAGGGCGCGCATCCCCCGCTATCTGCTGATCTGGGGCACGCCCGAGGTAATCCCCTGGTCGATGCAGTACCAATTGCAGACCGCGCGGTACGTGGGGCGGATCGACCTGACGGGCGAGGCACTGAAACGCTACGTGCGGGCGCTGATCGACGACTGGAACGACGGCCCGCTTCAGGCGAAGAACACCACCGTCTGGGCCGCCGATCACGGGCCCGCCGACATCACCCGGCTGATGCGCAACGCCGTGGCGGCGCCGCTGCACAAGAAGTTCGCCGACGACAACGATCCGGCCTATCGCGATGGCGCGACATACCTGACCGCCGCAGCGGCGACCCATGACAAGCTGATCGCCGACCTCGCGGCGCGACAGCCGTCGCTGGTCGCGACCACCAGCCACGGCGCCACGGGCCCGCTGGACGACGTGCCGCTGATGCGGTCGCGGCTGGGGCTGCCGGTGGATCACCAGCACCGGGCACTCGACCCGGGCACGCTGCTGGCACAATGGCAGCCCGCCGGCGCGGTCTGGTTCGCGCAGGCCTGCTGTTCGGCGGGCAGCAGCGCCGAAACCGCCTATGACGGGCTGGTCAAGGCGGGCTCTACGGTCGACAGGATCCTCAAGGGCGTGGCGGCCTGCGGGGCGATGACCGCGCCGCTGCCGCGGGCGCTGCTCGGCGCGGAAAGACCGCTCCGCGCTTTCGTGGGTCATGTCGAGCCCACGTTCGACTGGACGCTCAGGCACCCGGACACCAGGCAGTTCCTGTCCGAACCGCTGATCCGGGCGTTCTACGAGGGGCTCTATACCGGGCTGCCGGTGGGAATGGCGCTCGAGGCCTGCCGCATCGCCGCCAGTTCGCTTCTGGGGACCTATCAGCTTGCCGTCGACGACCTGAAGGCGACGCGCGAAGGGGCCGGCGGCGTGCTGGCGATAGAGCTCATGGCGAAGGACTGGCGGTCGCTGGTGCTGCTCGGCGATCCGACCTGCGCGCTGCGCGGAGTCGCGTAGCGCGCGAGGCGCGCCGCCCCGCCGAGCGGCGTCAGAACCCGACCGCCTGGCCGTCCTTGCGCGGGTCGGACCCGGCGGCATAGCCGCCGCCGGGCAGGCGATGGACCAGTTGCGCGCCACCGAAGCCGAAGGCGTTGTCCGGCGCTTCCAGCGATATCTTGTGGCCAAGCGCCGCCAGCCGGTCGCGCACTGCTGCCGGGATCGTCGTCTCGCAGGCCAGCCCCAGCCCGTCGGTCACGCGCCAGCGCGGCGCGTCCGCCGCCATCTGCGGGTCCTGGCCCCATAGCCGGGTGCGCAGCACCATCTGCACGTGACCCTGCGCCTGCATCGGCCCGCCCATCACGCCGAAACTCATCATCGGGCCTTCGGGACCCATCAGGAAACCGGGGATGATCGTGTGGAACGGGCGCTTGCCGGGACCCACCAGGTTCGGGCTGCCCCGGTCGAGCGAAAAGCCCTTGCCGCGGTTCTGCAGGTGGATGCCGGTGCCCGGCACCGCCACGCCCGAGCCGAAGCCGGAATAGTTCGACTGGATGAACGACACCATCATGCCGCCCGCGTCGGCCGCGCTCAGATAGACGGTTCCGCCCTGTTTCGGAGCGCCCGCGCCGAAATCCTGCGCCCGGTCCGGGTCGATCAGTGCGGCGCGCTCGGCAAGATAGCCGTCGTCGAGCAGCGCGGCGGGCGTCACGGCGGTCATATGCGCGATGTCGCCCACATGGGCGCGCGCGTCGCAGAGCGCGAGTTTCAGCGCCTCGATCTGCAGATGCATCGCCTGCGGCGCGTCGGCGTCGTGTTCGCGGATGCCGGTATGCGACAGGATGCCCAGCGCCATCAGCGCGGCGATGCCCTGACCGTTGGGCGGGATTTCGTGCAGCACCGCCCCGTCGAAGCCTTTCGACAGGGTGCCACACCAGTCGGCGCGGTGCGCGGCCAGGTCCGCGACCGTCAGCGCGGCATCGTGGCGGCGGGCGAAGCCGGCGATGGCCTCGGCCAGTTCGCCTTCATAAAAGGCGCGGCCCCTGGTTTCGGCGATCAGCCGCAGGCTGTTGGCCTGGCCCGGGTCGGCAAAGCGCTCGCCCGCAGACGGCGCCCGCCCCCCCGGCAGGAAGGTTTCGGCAAATCCCGGCTGGCTGCCCAGCAATTCGCCGCCGCGCCGCCAGAGCGCGGCGATGGTGGGCGAGACCGGAAATCCGCCCTCGGCATAGCGGATCGCGGGGCCGAAGAGATCGGCGAAGGGCAGCCTGCCGAACCGGTCCGACACCGCGACCCAGGCCGAGACCGCGCCCGGCACCGTCACGCTGTCCCAGCCGCGTTCCGGCATCGCCCCGCGGCCGGCGAACCGCTCGGGCGTCCAGCCCGCGGGCGCGCGGCCCGAGGCATTCAGCCCGTGCAGGTCTGTCCCGTCCCAGAGGATCGCGAAGGCGTCAGAGCCGATGCCGTTTCCGGTCGGCTCGACCACCGTCAGCGCGATCGCCGCCGCCACGGCGGCATCCGCGGCGTTGCCGCCCTTCGCCAGCATCGACAGCCCCGCCTGGGCCGCCAGCGGCTGCGACGTGGCGACGACGTTGTCGGCAAGCACGGCCGAGCGTCGCGACGGGTAATGGTGCGTGGCGCGAATTCTCATGGCGTCCCCAGTCAGCCGGCGGCGGTCAGAGTTCCAGCTCGGCGATCAGCGCGGCCCAGCTTGCGCCGTGCATGTCGCGGTCGCCGCGCGATCCCTGCACCGCAGGGCGTGGCAGGCTGAACTTGATCACGTGTAGCGCCTCGATGTCGAACCGCCGGATTGCGGACGGCTCAACCGCGAACGCCCGCGCGACCCGCTCGGTCGTCAGATCGCGCGACAGCCTTTCAAAGACCGGCGCGGTGCCGCAAAAGACATCAACGGTCAGCCAGAACGGCCCCGCGTTCTTGGACCGGACCCGCGCGGCGAGTTGCCCGACCTCAGGCATCCAGCACCGCCAGCCGGAACGCCTCCATCGGGTCGGCGAGTTCCATCACGTGGTTCAGGCAGAATTCGTGGATCGGGCCGCGGTCGATCTCGGCCGGCGAAAACGGGAACGAAAAGGTCGGCAGCTCTTCGTCGCGGGTGAGCGGGTAATGCAGCAGGTAGGGGTTCATCAGCTTGCCGATCTCGTTGGCGAGGGCCTGCGTGTCGGCGGTGATCACGCACAAAACGCCAACCTCGGCCGGGTCGCCCCGGCGCGTCTCCATCTCGCCGAGCGTACTGTCCAGGCCGGTCAGGCGGATGTCGCACGTATAGCCGGGCGGCGACAGGCCCAGGCGGCGGTGCACCTTGGCGGTGTGCTCGCGCAGGATGCCGGCGGCCCAGTCGCGGGCGCGCTCGACATAGCGGCGATCCCTGAGCGTGGCGATCAGCAGGGTCTGAAATCCTGCGACGCGCGCGCCTTCGAGCTTTACCCTATAGCTTTCGGCCCGGTGCCAGACCGCGCCCTCGACCCGCACGCGGCGGTCGTCCGCAGCGCTGTAGCGCGCCGCCGTGACGTCGAGGAAGCCGCCCGGTTCGTGCAGGATGAACGGATCGGCGTTCTCGTAAAGCATGTGCGCCGAAACGGTGTGCGGCGTGGCGCGGGCGCCCCCGGCCATCGGCGTGACCAGGAACCCGGTATCGTCGAAGTCGATCTGAACGACGCCCGATTGCGGGTCGGTGGTACAAAGCGCGCCGCATTCGCCGATCTTCGCGCCGTGCCAGGCGGCGCCGGCGTGGTCGCCGCGGGACAGCGGCAGGGCGGCGATGATCGCGGTATCGGTTGTGCGCCCGGCGATCACGATATCGGCGCCGGTCCGAAGCGCGGCGTTGATCTGTTCCGCGCCGGCGAGGGCGACGATGTTGCTGCATCCCTCGATCGTGGCGCGGTCGATATCCGGCGCGGCCGGCAGCGCGCCGAGCTTTCCTTCCGCCAGGGCGCCCGCGACCCGCTCGGGGTCCTGTTGCGACTTCAGCGTCGCGATCCTGGCGCCCGTACCCAGCTCGGCCAGGCATTCCCGGGTGATCGCAAGCAGCCAGTCGACCATGCCGTCGGTGCCGCAGGTTCCGGCCGTGCCGATCACCAGCGGGCAGCCCGCGGCGCCGGCGGCCTCGATCAGACCTTTCCATTCCGCCTTGGTCGAGGCGCGTGCGTATTTCGACACCCCGCGGCCAAGATAGGACGGCCCGCTGTCGGTCGATCCGCCGTCGATCGCGATCAGATCGGGGCGCTCATCCACGCCGCGCCACAGCGCGTCCCTGTCGTAGTCGAGGCCGAGCGCGCCGGCGGGAATGAGGATACGGGTCATCGGACTGCTCGATTGCCTGATGCTTGCGCCGCCGCGGCGGGCGAAACGGGTGCCTCGGGCACGATAGCATTCCCCGCCGCGCTGCCAATGGCAATCGCGAGCCGCCCGGACGAAGCGCCGCGCGCGGCCGGCCCGGAACATCCGCCCCAGCGCGCCCTGCAAATAATCTGTTGCATCGCGCGGGTATTGACCTGATCCTGCGCGTGTTTCGAGTTCAAATGCGGTCCTCGGGCCGCAAGGAACGATAAGGCGGGGGCGGAATTCTCGGGCCCCCGTGTCCTGTTTCGCCCCTGTCGGGGGCTACCAAGGGAGGTACAGAATGAAGTTTCAGATTTCCGCTTTCACCCTGGCGTCGTCGCTGCTGGTGGCCGATGCCGCCGCGGCACAGACCGAGATCCAGTTCTGGCACGCTTTCACCGGGCGGCTTGGCGAATTGGTTGCCGAGCAGGTCCAGACCTTCAACGCAAGCCAGTCGGACTATGCGGTCAGCGCCAGCCACAAGGGCAACTATTCCGAGACCCTGAATGCGGGCATCGCCGCGTTCCGCGCGGGCGAGCATCCGCATATCCTGATGGTCTTCGAGGTCGGCACCGCGACGATGATGTCCGCGGCGGGCGCGATCAAGCCGGTCTACCAGCTGATGGAAGAGGCCGGCGCCGACTGGGACCCGGATGCCTATATCGGTTCCGTCAAGGGCTACTACACCACCACCGACGGCGACATGCTGTCGATGCCGTTCAACTCGTCGACGCCGGTTCTCTGGGTCAACCGCAACGCGTTTTCCGACGCCGGGCTCGATCCGGACATGGACCTTTCGACCTGGCAGAATGTCGGCGAGGCGCTGGACGCGCTGAAGGCGGCGGGGCATGAATGCCCGTTGACCACAGCCTGGCAGAGCTGGGTGCATCTGGAAAACTTCTCGGCCTATCACAACACGCCGTTCGCCACGAAGGACAACGGCTTTGCCGGGCTCGACACCGAGCTGGCGTTCAACGGCCCCGTGCAGGTGCAGCACATCCAGACGATGGGTGACTGGGCGCGCGACGGCAAGTTCATCTATGCCGGGCGCCGCAATGAGGGCGGCGCGAACTTCCGCGCCGGGGAATGCGCCTTGTTCACCGAATCCTCGGCCGGTTACGCGGGGATCAAGGCCGAGGCGCAGTTCGACTTCGATGTCCGTCCGCTGCCCTACTGGGACGGCGTCGCGGGCGCGCCGCAGAACACGATCATCGGCGGCGCGTCGCTATGGGTGATGGCCGGTCACGAGGCCGAGGAATACAAGGGCGTCGCCGCCTTCCTGAACTTCCTCAGCTCGGCCGACATCCAGGCCAAGTGGCACCAGGACACCGGATACCTGCCGATCACCTCGGCCGCGGGCGAGAAGACCAAGATGATGGGCTTCTATGACGAGAACCCGGGCACCGACGTCGCGGTGATGCAGATGACCGCCAAGGCGCCGACGGCCAATTCCAAAGGTCTGCGGCTCGGCTCCTTCGACCAGATCCGCGGGATCATCGACGAAGAGCTGGAAGCGGTCTGGGCCGGCGACAAGACCGCCGAGGCGGCGCTGAGCAGCGCGGTCGAGCGCGGCAATGCGCTGCTGCGCCGCTTCGAGCAGGCCAACAAGTAGCGACAGCAACCCGGGCCGCCTGTTCGGGCGGCCCGGGGCCACCGAAATGCCGCAACAGCCCGCAAGCCTCAAAGGGTGGAACCACACGCCTGGCGTTCCGCTGCAGGTCTCGCCGCTTTTCCGCTGGCCGCTGCGTCCGCTGGACGTGGTGCGCTGGGTCTGGGGGCGCTGGTTTCTGATTTCGGAACGACTGATTCTGGTCGCGACTGCGGGGGCAAGCCTGGCCTGGTTTCAGCCGCCGCTGGCGGTCACGGCCGACCTCGCGCCGGGCTGGATCCTGGCACTCTACGCGCGCAACTTCGTGCTGTTCAGCCTCGTTGCGGGAGGGCTGCATCTTTACCTGCACGCGGGCCGGATGCAGGGCAACCGCCTGAAGTTCGACGCCCGACCATTGGCCAGAAGCGGCCGGCAGTTCACCCTGGGCGGGCAGGTGCGCGACAACATGTTCTGGTCACTTGCCTCCGGCGTCACGGTTTGGACCGGCTATGAGACACTGTTGTTCTGGGCGATGGCGAATGGCCACGCCCCGGTCCTGACATGGGCGGCCAGCCCGGTGTGGTTCATCGCGCTGTTCCTGCTGATCCCGATATGGGAGAGCTTTTATTTCTACTGGATCCATCGCTTTCTGCACTGGCCGCCGCTCTATCGCCGCGTGCACGCGGTACATCACCGCAACGTCAACGTGGGCCCGTGGTCGGGGCTGTCGATGCACCCGGTCGAGCACGTCATCTTCCTCGGCTCGGTCCTGATCCACTTCGTCGTGCCGGCGCACCCGCTGCACATCCTCTATCACATGCAGTATCTGACCCTGACCGCCGCCACGACGCATTCGGGGTTCGAGGGGCTGCTCGTGCGCGACCGCAACCGGCTGGCGCTGGGCACCTTCCATCACCAGATGCATCACCGCTATTTCGAGTGCAACTACGGCTCGCTCGAGGTGCCATGGGACAAGGTGTTCGGATCGTTCCACGACGGCACGGCCGCGGCGGACGAACGGATGCGCGCGCGCCGGCGCCGGATGACGGGAGCGTAAATTGGAAAAGCGCGTCACCTTCAAGGGCATCTGGCTGCCGCTGCTGCTGGTCCTGCCGCAGATCGTGGTGACGGCCGTGTTCTTCTTCTACCCGGCGGGGCAGGCGATCTGGCAGTCGCTGTTCATCCCCGACCCGTTCGGGCTGTCGATGCAATACGTCGGGCTTGGCAATTTCGAGTTCCTGCTGTCGGACCCGTTCTACCGCGCGTCGTTCATCACCACCGCCATCTTCTCGACGCTGGTCACGCTTGTGTCGATGGGCGTGGCGCTGTTTCTCGCCGTCCTTGCCGACCGGCTGATCAAGGGCTCGGGCACCTACCGCACGCTGTTGATCTGGCCCTACGCCGTTGCCCCTGCCGTGGCCGGCGTGCTGTGGCTGTTCATGTTCAACACCCGCGTCGGCGTCGTCACCTGGTATCTCGGCGTTCTTGGCTACGACTGGAACCACGTCCTGAACGGCGGCGAGGCGATGGGGCTGGTGGTTGTCGCCTCTGCCTGGGGACGGATCAGCTATAACTTCCTGTTCTTCCTCGCCGGGCTTCAGGCGATCCCGCGAAGCGTGATCGAGGCCGCCGCCATCGACGGCGCGCATTTCTGGACCCGGTTCCGCACCATCGTCTTTCCGCTGTTGTCGCCGACCACCTTCTTCCTTCTGGTCGTCAACGTCGTCTATGCGTTCTTCGAGACCTTCGGCGTGATCCACACGATCACCAGCGGCGGCCCGCAGCAATCCACGACGATCCTGGTCTACAAGGTCTATGCCGACGGCTTCGTCGGCCAGGACCTCGGCTCGTCCGCGGCGCAGTCGGTTATCCTGCTGCTCGTCGTCTCGGTCCTGACGATCGTCCAGTTCAAGTATATCGAGCGCAGGGTGCATTACTGATGGCTGACCGCGGCGGCATGGTGGAGAAGCGCGGCAGCGGGTACTGGCTGACCCATCTGGGCCTGATCCTGGGCGTGGCCTTCATCGCCTTCCCGATCTGGCTGGCCTTCGTCGCCTCGACCGTCACCCAGCCCGAAATCGTGCGCCCGCCGATGCCGCTCTGGCCCGGCGACCAGTTCTTCGAGAACTACAGCAAGGCGCTGGTCTCGGGCGTCAACGCGCCGGTTGCGCGGATGCTGTTCAACTCGGCGGTGATGGCGATCGGCATCGCGGTGGGCAAGATCGTGATCTCGCTGCTCTCTGCCTTCGCGATCGTGTATTTCCGCTTCCCCGGGCGGCGGGTGTTCTTCTGGCTGATCTTCCTGACCCTGATGCTGCCGGTCGAGGTGCGCATCGTGCCGACCTACGAGGTCGCCGCGAATCTCAACTTGCTGAACAGCTATTCCGGGCTGATCTTCCCGCTGATCGCCTCGGCCACCGCCACGTTCCTCTTTCGCCAGTTCTTCATGACCGTGCCGGATGAACTGGCAGAGGCCGCGCGGGTCGACGGCGCGCGGCCGATGCGGTTCTTCTGGGATATCCTCGTGCCGATGAGCCGCACCAACATGGCGGCGCTTTTCGTGATCCTCTTCATCTACGGGTGGAACCAGTATCTCTGGCCCCTCTTGATCACCACCGATCCGAACATGAACACCATCGTCATGGGCATCAAGCAGATGTTCCCGTCCGGCGACGACATCGCGGACTGGCCGGTGATCATGGCGACGTCGATCCTGGCGATGCTGCCGCCGGTGATCGTGGTGATCGGGATGCAGCGCCTGTTTATCCGCGGTCTGGTCGAAAGCGAGAAGTGAATGGCGACGCTGAGCCTCGAAAACCTGAAGAAATCCTTTGGCAAGACCAAGGTGATCCACGGCGTTTCCATCGACATCGACGATGGCGAGTTCATCGTGATCGTCGGTCCCTCGGGCTGCGGCAAGTCCACGCTGCTGCGGATGGTCGCCGGTCTGGAAACCGTCACGTCGGGCGAGGTCCGGATCGACGGCGAGCGGGTGAACGAGAAGGAACCGATGGACCGCGACATCGCCATGGTGTTCCAGAACTACGCACTTTACCCGCATATGTCGGTCTTCGACAACATGGCCTACGGGCTGAAGATCGCGCGTCGCCCGCGCGACGAGATCGAAGAGCGCGTCGCCGCGGCGGCAAAGCTTCTGCAGCTCGAACCCTACCTCAAGCGCAAGCCGCGTGAGCTTAGCGGCGGGCAACGCCAGCGTGTCGCCATGGGCCGCGCCATCGTGCGCAAACCGGCGGTGTTCCTGTTCGACGAGCCGCTTTCGAACCTCGACGCCAAGCTGCGCGTGCAGATGCGGCTGGAAATCAAGCAGTTGCAGCGCGAACTGGGCGTCACGGCGCTTTATGTCACGCATGACCAGGTCGAGGCGATGACGCTGGCCGACAGGATGATCGTGATGAACGAAGGCCGCGCCGACCAGATCGGCGCGCCGCTGGAGGTCTATGCCGATCCGCAGACCGAGTTCGTCGCGGGTTTCATCGGCTCGCCGCCCACCAATTTCCTCGACCCGGCCGCTGGCGGGGTGCGGCTCGGCATCCGCCCCGAGCATGTCCGCCTCGTCGGCAAGGGCGCCGGGCAGATGGATGGCCACGTGCACTATTCCGAGCCGCTCGGCGCCGAAACACTGGTGCACCTGCGGCTGGGACCCGGCGACTTGCTGACGGTGCGACAGGACGGCACGGCGGCGATCCCGGCCGAGGGCGACGTCGTGGGCGTCACGTGGAATGCCACGCAAGAAATGCACTTCGACAGCGACGGCCGCCGGATTGCCGCGCCCGGCTGAAAGCCGGGCACGAAGCCTCAGGCCGGCATGCCGAACGCGCCGATCTCTGCGATCAGCCGACAGATCGCCGCGACGCCCTCGCGGGCGCGAAGATTCGCAAAGACATATAGACGCTCGCCCCGCATTCGCGCCGCGTCGCGGTCCATCACGTCCAGGCTGGCGCCGACATGGGGCGCGAGGTCGGTCTTGTTGATCACCAGAATGTCGGACCGGGTGATCGCCGGGCCGCCCTTGCGCGGGATCTCCTCGCCCGCGGCGACGTCGATGACATAGATCGTCAGGTCGGCAAGTTCGGGGCTGAAGGTCGCCGACAGGTTGTCGCCGCCGCTCTCGATCAGCACGATTCCCACCTCGGGATGGCGGCGCACCATCTCGGCCACCGCGCCGATATTGATCGAGGCATCCTCGCGGATCGCGGTATGCGCGCAGCCGCCGGTCTCGACCCCGATGATCCGGTCGGACGGCAGCACCTGCATCCGTATCAGCGCCTCGGCATCCTCCTGCGTGTAAATGTCGTTGGTGATCACCCCGATCGAGTGGCGCTCGCGCAGCGCCTCGCAAAGTGCCGCGGTCAGCGTCGTCTTGCCGGCGCCCACCGGGCCGCCGATGCCGATCCGAAGCGGGCCGTTGAAGCGGGTCATGTGCGGAATATCCTCGAATATTGCGTTTCGTGTCGCATCGCCGCGATCCCTGCAAGGAACGCGGTGCCGGACAGGGCGCCGAGGTCGCCATGCGCCGTGTCCCCGGCGATCTCGCGGCCGAGCGGGGCGAAGCCCGCGATCAGCGCCTGCCCCTCGGTCTGTCCGAGCGGGATCAGCGGCATGCCGACCGAAACCAGCGCGCCGGCAACGGCGTGCAGGTACATCGCCGCGGTCGGCACCGGCGGCAGCCCGCGCAGCCGCGCCGACCGGATAGGCAAGGCCCGCCAGGTCGAGTTCCCAGACCGCCGCCGCGGTCCGGCAGACGGCTTCGCCCTGCTGCCCGGTCTCGATCAGCCGCTCGCGCGACGGCGCGAAGGCGCGGCACGCACAGTCGATCCGGGCCACGGCCTCGATGTCCGGGGCGCCGCAGGCAGCCGCCAGGAACAGCGCATCGCTGCGGCCCGAGCCGTGGCGCAGGACGTCGCCGACCCATCGGTGCAGGGTGTCGCCACAGGCGACAGCGCCGGCGTCGATCGCCCATTCCAGCCCGTGCGAATAGCTGTACGCGCCGACCGGAAATCCCGGCGAGAACCATTGCGCGAGCGTCAGGATATCGGCATCGCCGGTCATCGCTTAATGTGCATGCCCGTGCGTGCGCCCGTGGCCACAGGCCCCGCCCTAGGTGTGAGCTTTCCACAGGTTGTCCATTCGATCCGAAACGAGTTGGTTGGAGTTACCAAGCTTCACGGCTGCTCGGAGGGATCGAATGTACATTCATGGCAATGCCAGATTGACACCGCTCGGGCGAGAGCGGCTGGTGCGGATGATCGAGCGTGTTCACGGTGAACGGCCGCGTCGGGCCGGTGCCGCCGCCGAGCATCGTGGTCAGGCCCGAGTGCAGGGCGTCCTCGATCTGCTGCGGGCAGATGAAGTGGATGTGGCTGTCGGACCCCCCCCGGCGGTGAGGATGCGGCCCTCGCCAGCGATGGCCTCGGTGCCGGGGCCGATGACGATGTCGACGCCGGGCTGGGGGTCGGGATTGCCGGCCTTGCCGGCCTTGTGGATGCGGCCGTCGCGCAACCCTACATCTGCCTTGTAGATGCCCGAATGGTCCACGATCAGCGCGTTGGTGATCACCGTGTCGACGGCGCCCCCGGCGCGCATGACCTGGGACTGCCCCATGCCGTCGCGGATCACCTTTCCGCCGCCGAACTTCACCTCTTCGCCATAGGTCGTGAGGTCCCTTTCGACCTCGATGATCAGGTCCGTATCGGCCAGCCGGACGCGGTCGCCGGTGGTTGGGCCGTACATCGCGGCATAGTCGACGCGTCTGATTTCTGCGGGCATCTGCGGCCTCTGGAAGGGCGAATTTCGGACGTCGGTATTACGTATGTATTACGTCGGTATTGCGTCGGTGAATTTCACAGCTTTCCCATCACCGTCTGATCGAACCCGAAGACCCGCCGCGCGCCGGAAATCGGGATCAGCCGCACCTCGCGGCGCTGGCCGGGCTCGAAGCGCACGGCGGTGCCCGCGGCGATATCCAGCCGGCGCCCACGCGCGCCGGCGCGGTCGAATTCGAGCGCCGAATTGGTCTGGGCAAAGTGGTAGTGGCTGCCCACCTGCACCGGGCGGTCGCCGGTATTGGCGACCACCTCGCGGCGTGGAACTTCTTCCAGTCCGCCGAGAGCGAGGCCAACGAGGCCTTCGTCGCCAGGTGGAAAGAGCTGATTGGCGAAGCGCGCGTCACCAACGACCCGATGGAGGCGCATTACATCGGCTTCAACATGTGGGTGAATGCCGCGACCGCCGCCGGCAGCACTGATGTCGACGCGGTGGCCGGCAGCGGGCTGGAGCGCGCGCAGGACGTGTTGCAGGCCTGGCAGGCCAAGGACATGTGGCAGCGCGAAGCCGACGGGCTGTTCTTTCGCGCCGAGAAGATCGGCGCCACGACCTACCGGCTTTACGACTTCGACACCGGCGAGGCGGCGGGCGCGGCCGAGAAATCCGCGCTGGCCCAGATCAAGCCGAACAGTGGCGTCCGGGCGCTGATCGCCACGGCGCTGGTCCGGTTCCAGCTTTCCGATCCCGACCCGGCCAGGCGGTTCGAGGCGCTGACCTCGATCGAGCGCGATCCGAACGCCGATGCGCTGGCACCGCTGCGCGCCTCGATCGGGGCTGAGCCCGACCCCGCGCTGAAGACCCGCAAGCGCCGGCTGGAGCGGCTGCTGACGATCGCCTTCGACGGCGACCAGGCCGCGCGGGTCGCGGCGATCGGCGAAATGTCGGGCGATCTGGGCCGTGATGCGCGCGCCACGCTGAACCCGCTGGTGGCGACCGAGTTGCGGGTCTTCGCGGGCGCCGTGCCTGTGGGACTGAACGTCGCCCGCGTGCTCGAACCGGGCTCGACCGAGTTGCCGCTTGCCGATGCCTACGATCTTCTGGTCGCCGGATCGCTTGCACCGGCCCGGGCCAGGCCGGACGAGGTGCGCGCCGCGCTGGCGGCGAACATCGTCGAGGGCCGCGTCGGCGGGGTGCCGCTGGCCCGCCTGAGCACGGATGCCGGCCGTGCCGAGGCCTATGCCGCACTTGCCGATGCGGGCAAGGTGCCGCCCCCTGTCACCGCTGCCGCGGTCGACGAGACCGTCGCCGCGCACGTCTTCGCCGAGATTCACGCGGAACCCTCGGCCGCCGTCACCGGCGCCGCCCGCGCCGCGCTCGACCGGATCGCCACCCGTGTCGGCGTGAACCGGAGCGTCGATCTGGCGCTGGACGCGTTGTCGCTGGCCTCGATCTACTATCTCGCCGCGATCCGCCTGGCGATCACCTTCGGCGTGATGGGCGTGATCAACATGGCGCATGGCGAATTCATCATGATGGGCGCCTATACCGGCTTTGTCGTGCAGCAGGTGATCCCGAACCACACCGCCTCGATATTGGTGGCGATCCCGCTGGCCTTTGCGGTGACCTTCGCAGCCTGGGTCGCGCTGGAGCGGCTGGTGATCCGCTGGCGCTACAACCGTCCGCCCGAGACGCTCCTGGCGACGTTCGGCATCTCGATCGCGCTGCAGCAGCTGGCCAAGAACGTCTTCGGCACACAGGCGCGGCCGCTGACCGCGCCGGCCTGGCTCGACGGCGCCTGGACGGTCAACGACGTGATCTCGATCAGCTATATCCGGATCGCGATCTTCTTTCTCGCGCTGATCTTCCTGGCGCTCTTGCTCTACATCATGAAGCGCACCCGGCTGGAGCTGGAGACCCGCGCCGTCACCCGGAACCGGCGCATGGCGGCGTCGGCGGGGATCAACTCGAACCGGGTCAACATGCTGACCTTCGGCCTGGGCTCGGGCATCGCCGGGATCGCCGGCGTCGCCATCGGCCTTTTCGCCAAGGTGACGTCCGAGCTTGGCTCGGACTACATCGTGCAAAGCTTCATGACGGTCGTGGTCGGCGGCGTCGGAAATATCTGGGGCACGCCCGCGGGGGCCACGATGATCGGCTTCCTGCAGAAGGGCATCGAATGGCTGAACCCGTCGAACAGGCTCGCCGCCCAGACCGACACGATCGACTTCATCATCCTCTTCATCCAGGCCCGGCCGCGCGGCGGAGGCGTGAGACGCATGACCGAAACCGTCCTGGCTCCTTCATCTGGCCGGAAATACTCCGGGGGTTTGGGGGCAGAGCCCCCAACGTATCGGCGGCGTCAGCCGGCGAAATCCATGCCTCTGCCTGGTTGCGATCGCGATGGATCTGGTCTGGGGTTACTCCGGCATCCTGTCGCTGGGGCACTTCGCGTTCTTCGGGCTCGGTGGCTACATGATCGGCATGTGGCTGATGTACGAGCGCACCCGCGACATCGTCACCGCGGCCTTGGCCGAGGCGCCGATCGCGCCGACCGAGGCCGAGATCGCGCCGATCGCCTCGATCTACCTGGCGGTCTGGGTCGCGATCGGCGGGCGCGGGCGGCTTTGCGGCGCGGTGATCGGCGCGGCTTTCGTCAGCCCGGCATCGAGCTGGTTCACCGGCGGGCAGGCGCCCGACCTGCCCCTCGGCGTTTTCACCGTCAAGTGGGTCGACTGGTGGCTGGTGGTGCTGGGGCTCTCGTTCGTGCTGGTCACGCTCTTTGCGCTCAAGGGCATCGGCGGGCTGGTCGATCTCTGGGCCGAACGGCGTCCGCCCGAGCGCCACGGCGCCGATCTCGGCCCCGATCCGGGCGCGCTGCGCGAGCGGGAGGCGGCGGAATGACGACGCTTCTCGAGGTCTCCGGCGTGTCGGTCAGCCTTGACGGCTACAAGGCGATCAACAACCTGAGCTTCCAGATCGGCGAGGCGGAACTGCGCGCGATCATCGGCCCGAACGGGGCGGGCAAGACCACGTTCATTGACATCGTCACCGGCAAGACCAGGCCCGACGAGGGCCGCATCGTCTGGGGCGACAAGAGCCGGTCGCTTCTGGCGATGTCCGAGGCCCGGATCGCGCGGGAGGGGATCGGGCGCAAGTTCCAGAAGCCAACTGTGTTCGAGGACCAGTCGGTGCGCGACAACCTTCTGATGGTCCTGAAGAAGGACCGGGGACCCTTCGCCGTGCTGTTCTACCGCCCGACGGCCGCCGATATGGCCCGGGTCGAGGAACTGGCAGAAGAGATCGGGCTGAGGACCCAGCTGGACAGGAAATCGGGCGAGTTGAGCCACGGCCAGCAGCAGCAGCTTGCCATCGCCCGGGCGCTGGTCATGCGGCCGAAGCTCTTGTTGCTCGACGAGCCGACCGAGGGCATCCAGCCGAACGTGATCAAGCAGATCGGCGAGGTGATCCGGCATCTGCGCGACCGGCGCGAGATGGCGATCGTGCTGGTCGAGCAGTTCTTCGAGTTCGCCCATGACCTGGCCGACCGCTTCGTCGCGCTGCGCCGCGGCCAGGTATCGCTGGCCGGCGACCGGGCGTCGGTGACGAAGGCGGAACTGCTGGAGGGCGTCACGGTATGGCGCGGGCAGGGCCAGCGGGCAGGCATCGCGCCCGCCGTGCCGTTCCGCCCGAGACCGGCACATTGCGGCAGGATCGCCTGACCTGTCCGAGGGGCGTCTTGCCCTATCCCACCTCTTCCAGCGCGGTTTCGCCCACTGCGAACATGTGCTTCTGGCGCGGGGCTTCGCAATGGGCGCGCACCAATTCGGGCGTCAGCATGATGTGCCAGGTCTGCCGCGCGATCGGCGCGGGCCGGGCGAAGGTGGCGCAGGCCAGCACCGCTAGGTTGGCCCGCCCGCGCGGGTCGCGGACCGAGCGGTAGCGGATCGCCTCGACGCCCGCGCCGCGCGCCAGATCGGCAAGCGCCAGGCAATCGGCGTAATCGTCCGGGTCGTCCCATCGCCCCAGGCCGGCCATCCCGGGCGCCGTCAGGTCCACCGCCAGCGGCGTCCTGATGTCGGCCTGCACCGC
Source organism: Rhodobacter sp. (assembly GCA_041627895.1). Lineage (GTDB taxonomy): Bacteria > Pseudomonadota > Alphaproteobacteria > Rhodobacterales > Rhodobacteraceae > JBFKQC01. The sequence continues at coordinate 12,027 of JBFKQC010000017.1, read as the reverse complement.
CGTGTGCTCGACCGGGCGGCGCGGCATCGGCGCCGCGGGCGACGCGGCGAAGAACCGCAGCGTGCCCCAGATCGCCTCGGCCACGGCGGTCAGCACATGCTCGGCGCCGTACCAGACCCCGGGCGTCGGCCCGGCCCGGCGAAAGCGCGACGCGCGCGGATAGCGGCCATAGCGGAACGGCGACCAGAACTGGTAGTCGAGATGCCGGCAGGGCGCGGGAACCGGCGGCTTGCTGGCCTCGAGAAGCACCTCGAGCACCTCGTGCTCGGCATCGGTGTCGACGATGCGCACGGTCGAGGACCGGTACTGCCCCTCGATCAGCCGCCAGGCCTTGCCCCGGTATGGTGCCGGGGACAGATCAGAGCGGCGCACGGGCGGCGTCGAGATAGGTCATGACGCCGACCAGCCCGGTGGCGGTGGCCACCAGATCGCGCGGGACGCCGCGCAGATCGGCGTTCTCGCCCGCCATCCATCCGCGGATCGTGTCCGGGTCGCCGCCGGCGATGGCATCGAGCGAGCGGAACACCCGCACCAGGCAGGCCGCCAGTTCCATCGGCTTGCCGCCCAGTGCATGGCCGCCGCCGCGCATCCGCGACACCGTCGCCTCGCTGACCCCGATCGCGGCGGCAAGCTCGCGCTGCGTCAGGCCGAGTTCGAGGGCCGCGTTGAACGCCGCCTTGGCCATGACCCGGCCGGGGTCGCGGCTGACATCGTGGCTGAGTTTGGCAAGGGCCGGCATGGTGGATTTCCTCTGTTGAAAGGAATATATGAAATATTTCCAAGGAAAGCAACCCGCCGGCCGCCCGGCCTGCGCCGCGCGGTCTGTCCCTACGGAAGGCCCGCGGTCCGAGCATTGCCAAATGTCGCGAAGCGGACATACTTTGCGCAATCAATCAGGGAGACCGGCAAATGAATAGAATCCAACTGACACTCGCCGCGGCGCTGCTGGCAACGACCACGATTGGCGCGCATGCAGAGACCCTGCGCTGGGCGCGGGCGGGCGACTCGCTGACACTCGACCCGCATGCGCAGAACGAGGGGCCGACCTCGGCGCTGGCGCACCAGATCATGGAACCGCTGATCATGCGCGACATGACGGGCGCCATCGTGCCGGTGCTGGCCACCGAATGGGGACCCTCCGAGGCCGACCCGAACGTCTGGGTGTTCAAGCTGCGCGAGGGCGTCACCTTTCACGACGGCGCCGCGTTCGACAGCGAGGACGTGAAGTTCTCGCTCGACCGCGCGATGACGCCCGATTCCGACTACAAGGAGCTTCTGGCCAGCGTCGTCGAGGTGCGCGCGCCCGACACGCATACGATCGAGATCGTCACCGACGGCCCGAACCCGATCATGCCGAACAACCTGACCAACATGTTCATCCTCGACAAGGGCTGGGCCGAGGCGAACAACGCCGTGAAGGTGCAGGACTACGAAGGCGGCGAGGACACGTTTGCCGCCAAGAACGCCAACGGCACCGGGCCCTACAAGCTGGTCAGCCGCGAACCGGACGTGAAGACGGTGATGACGATCAACGAGGACTACTGGGGCAAGGACGAATTCCCCATGCAGGTGACAGAGATCGTCTATACGCCCATTCAGAACGCCGCGACGCGGGTCGCCGCGCTGTTGTCGGGCGAAGTCGATTTCATCCAGGACGTTCCGGTGCAGGACCTGGGCCGTGTCGGCAGCGCCGACGGGCTGAAGGTGATCACCGCGCCGCAGAACCGGGTGATCTTTTTCGGCATGAACATGGGCGACGCGGACCTGGCAAACGACAACGTCGACGGCAAGAACCCGCTGGCAGACGTGCGCGTGCGCCGGGCGATGTCCATGGCGATCAACCGCGATGCCATCAGGCAGGTGGTGATGCGCGGCCAGTCCCAGCCCGCCGGCATGATCGCGCCGCCCTTCGTCAACGGATGGACCGCCGAGATGGACGCCTCGTCGATGACCGACGTGGATGCGGCGAAGGCGCTGATGGCCGAGGCGGGCTATGGCGACGGCTTCACCATCACGCTGAACTGCCCCAACGACCGCTACATCAACGACGAGGCGATCTGCCAGGCCGCGGTCGGCATGCTGGCCCAAATCGGCGTTCAGGTGAATCTCGACGCCAAGCCCAAGGCCCAGCACTTCCCGCTGTTGTCGAACCTGGAAACCGACTTCTACATGCTGGGCTGGGGCGTGCCGACATATGACTCGGAATACATCTTCAATTTCCTGGTCCATGGCCGCACCGACAAATACGGCTCCTGGAATGCAACGCGCTTCAACAACGACGAGTTGAACGCCAAGATCGTCTCGCTGGCCTCGGAAACCGACCTGCCGAAGCGCGACGCGATGATCGCCGATATCTGGGCGGCGGTGCAGGAGCAGCAGCTTTACATCCCGATCCACCACCAGGTGCTGAACTGGGGCATGGCCGACAGGGTCAACACCATCGTCGCGCCCGACGACGCGGCCAAGTTCAAGTATTTCACACTGAACTGAGGCCTTCGCCGAAACGGCCGGGGGCGGCGCCGCGCGCGCCGCCCCTTTTTCATGCCTCCTCGAACAGCGCGTCGATGATCGGGCAGTCTGGCACGTCGCCCTTCGCGCATTCGGCGGCCATCCCGGCCAGCACCCGTTCCATCCGCCGCAGCCGGTCGATGCGTCCGCGCACCGCGGCCAGGTGCCGTTCGGTCATGTCGCGCACCTCGTTGCAGCTCACGCGCTCGGCGTCGACCATGCCCAGAAGCGCGCGAATCTCGTCGAGGCCGAAGCCCAATTCGCGCCCGTGGCGGATGAAGGCCAGCCGCCGCAGCATCTGCGCCGAATAGTGCCGGTTGCCGCCTGACGTGCGCTCGGGGCGCGGCATCAACCCGATGCGTTCGTAATAGCGGATCGTCTCGATGTTGACACCGCTCCGGCGCGACGCCTCGCCGATCAGGCAGCCTCCCGGTCTCGTGATCTCGGGCATGGGAATTTTTCCTTGCATCTGTAGCGACTACAGATCGTATGTCTATGACCGGCAAAGATCAATCCAGCCGGACGGGTATGCAAATCGACCGAGACATAAGCGCCGGGACGCGCGACGAGAGCGGCACCAGGCTCGCCGCCGCGGGCGGCATTCTTGGCGCGCTGGCGATGACGTCGTGCTGCATCCTGCCGCTGGCGTTCTTCAGCCTCGGCGCGACCGGCGCCTGGATAGGCCGGATGGGGGCGATGTACCAGTACCGGTGGTATTTCCTCGCCTTCGCCGCCCTGTCGCTGGGCTATGGCTTCTGGAAGGTCTATGGCCCCCCGGCGCGGGCCTGCGACAACGACTGTGCCCGCCCCTTGAACCGCAGGGTGATGAAGGGCGCGCTTTGGTCCGCGTCGGCCGTCACCGGTGTCGCCACCGTCTTTCCCTACCTGACGCCCTATTTTCTGGGCTATTGAGATCGGATTACCCATGCGAAATCTCGCTCTTGCCATCACACTCACGGCACTCGCCACACTCACGGCACTTACCACACCGGCCGCGAACGCAGCCGAACGCACCGCCCGGATCGAGGTCGGCGGGCTATGGTGCGGGTCCTGCTTCTTCATCGCGGGCGAATCGCTGACCCGGCTCGACAGCGTCGACGTCATCGAATTCGTGCGCGACGAGGCGGGGCAGTCGGCGGTCTACACGGTGAAATACGACGACGCGCTGACGAACCCCGAGGAGATCGCCGCGCAGCCAACGGCCTTCGGCTATACCGCGCAAGTCCTCGAAGACGCGACGGAGAAGTCCTGAGATGGGCGCGGTCGCCGCGCCGCCCAAGGCCGCCGCCGGGGTCTCGCTGGCCTCGACCATCACCTGCCCGCATTGCGGGACGGCGAAGGACGAGGTGATGCCGACCGAGTCCTGCCAGTTCTTTTACGAATGCAGCGGCTGCGGCACGGTGCTGCGCCCGGAACCGGGCGATTGCTGCGTCTTCTGCTCATACGGCACGACGCCCTGCCCGCCGGTCCAGAAGGACGGCAGATGCTGCGGCTGAGCCGGCGGGCGCACCCGGTCCGATCCGGCCTCTACCAGCTTCGCACCTCGAACCCGGCGAGCCTTTGCCAGTCGAATTCGACGCCGGTCCCCGGCGCCGCCGGCGCCAGCGCCAGGTGGTTTTCGACCTGCAGCGGGCGCGTCGTGTAGCGGTCGATCGGAAACGAATGCACCTCGAGCCAGCCGCCATGGGGCTGCGCCGAGACCAGCGAGACGTGAAGCTCCTGCATGCCGTGCGAACAGACCGGGATTCCGGCCTCTGCAGCCATCGCCGCCACCTGCAGCCAGCCGGTTATGCCGAAGGATTTCGAGGCGTCGGGCTGGATGAAGGACAGCCCGGCGCGGTCGATGGCGGCGCGGAATTCCTCGGCGGTGTAGAGGTTTTCGCCCTGTGCCAGCGGCATGTCCGTCGCCGCCGCGATCCTGGCATAGGCCTCGAAATCCTCGGGGATCGTCGGTTCCTCGAACCAGAGGATGTCATAGGGCGCGAAGGCGCGGGCGGCCTCGATCGCCTGCGCCTCGGTCATCGAATAGTTCGCATCCACCATGAAGGCGATGTCCGGCCCGATCAGTTCGCGCACCGCGGCGATGCGTTCGAGATCCTCGGCAAGCGTCGGCTGGCCGATCTTGATCTTCACGCCGTCATAGCCTGCCGCGAGATAGCCGCGCACGCTGTCCAGAAGTTTGGGCAGCGGATAGCCGAGGTCGATGCCGCCGCAATAGGCCCGGCAGCGGTCGGATGCGCCGCCCGCCAGCTGGTAAAGCGGTTGCCCCAGGGTCTTGCCGCGCAGATCCCACAGCGCGATGTCGACGGCCGAGATCGCCATGCCGATCACGCCGCTGCGGCCGACATAGTGCATGTGCCAGCCCATCGCCTCGGTCAGCGCCTCGACGCCGGCGGCATCGCGGCCCGCCAGGAACGGCGCCAGGTCGTGCGCGATCGCGGCGCGGATCGCGTGCCCGCCGCGCCCGCCGGTATAGCTGTAGCCCGTGCCCTGGCTGCCGTCCTCCAGCGTCACCGTCGCGGTGATTAGGTGGAAATGGCTGTGGCTTCCGTGCCTGGCATCGACCAGCACCTCGTCGAGCGGGATGTTGTACAGCCTGGCGTCGACCTCTCGGATGGCGGGCATGGGCGCGGTCCCCGGTTCCGGCGCGCGCGGATCACATGTCGCGGCATTCCGGCACCGGCGTCACCGCCTTGCCGGTTTCGTGGAACGCGGTCAGATTCTCGACCGCCAGATCGCCCATCGCCTGGCGCGTCTCGACCGTGGCCGAGCCGACATGCGGTAGAAGCGTGACCTGATCCATCGCGATCAGTTCGGCCGGCACGTGCGGCTCGTTCTCGAAGACGTCGAGCCCGGCCTGGCCGAGCCGCCCCTCGGCAAGGGCCGCGATCAGCGCCTTCTCGTCGACCACCGAACCGCGGGAGACGTTGATCAGAATGCCCTCGGGGCCGAGCGCGTCCATCACCTGACGGTTCACCAGGTGCCGCGTACCGGCGCCGCCGGGGGTGATCACGATCAGGATGTCGGCCTCCTGGGCCATGCCGACCAGATTGGGGTAATAGCGATAGGCCACATCGCGCTCGGTCCGGGTGTGATAGACGACCTCGACCCCGAAGACTTCGAGCTTTTCCGCAATTTCCAGCCCGATCCGGCCGAGACCCACGATGCCCACCCTCATGCCGCGCACCGAACGGGAAAGCGGGGCGTTGCCCTCGCGCTCCCACCTTCCGGCGCGCAGATAACGTTCGTCGGCGGCGAAGTTGCGCGCCACGGCCAGCATCAGCAGCACCGCGGTATTGGCGACCTCGTCGTTCAGCACATCCGGCGTATGGGTCACGACGATGCCGCGTTCGATCGCGGCGGCGGTGTCGATGCTGTCATAGCCGACGCCGTAATTCGAGATCGCGCGGAGCTTCGGCAGCCTGTCCATCAGCGCGCCGTCGACGCCGCCGTGATACATCGACAGAAGGTATTCGATGCGCCCGCCGTGATCCTCGAGAAAGGCGTCGGTCACATGGTCGACATGGTGCACCTGGAACACCCCGGCAAGCTGGCCGCGCATCCGCTCGGTGCCCTTGCCGATCAGCAGCATCTCGGATTTGCTCACGGGTCTTCCCTCACGGTCTGGGTCTGCTGGCCGAGTCCCTCGATCCAGACGTCGACCCGGTCGCCGGCCTTGAGGAAGCCGTTGTAGTCCATGCCGTGCGCCAGCCCGACGCCCGGCGGCGTGCCGGTGGAAATCACGTCGCCCGGGTGCAGGGTGAATAGCTGGCTGAGATGGCTGACGATCTTCGCCACGGTGAAATGCATCGTGCGCGTGTTGCCCGCCTGCCTGCGCTTGCCGTTCACGTCCAGCCACATGTCGAGCGCCTGCGGGTCTGGCACCTCGTCGCGCGTCACCAGCCAGGGGCCGGTCGGACCGAACGTGTCGCAGGACTTGCCCTTGGTCCAGTTGCCGGACAGGCGGTTCTGGAAATGCCGCTCGCTGACATCGTTGCAGACGCAATAGCCCGCGACGTGGTTCAGCGCCTCGGCCTCGGAGACGTACTTGGTTCGCGTGCCGATCACCACGCCCAGTTCGACCTCCCAGTCGGTATGCTTCGAGCCGCGCGGCATCACGATGTCGTCGTTCGGCCCCGAGATCGCCGAATTGGCCTTCATGAACAGCACCGGATGATCCGGGATCGGGTTTCCGGTTTCCGCGGCGTGGTCGGTGTAATTCAGCCCGATGCACATGTACTTGCCGATGCCGCCGACGCAGGGGCCGAGCCGCGGGCTGGTCTTGACCACCGGCAGGCTGTCGATGTCGATGGCGCGCAGCCGGTCCAGCCCGTCGTCGGACAGCGCCTCGCCCGCGATGTCGTCGACATGGGCCGAGAGATCGCGGATATGGCCGTCTCCGTCCAGCATTCCGGGCTTTTCGGCGCCCGGTTCTCCGTATCGCAAGAGTTTCATCAATCTCCCTCAGTGGTTGTCGCGCGGCGTCGACTTGTGCGCGATGTCGCGGAATTTGTCGGCGCCCTGCAGCGTCATGCCCTCGCTGAACGGGCGCACCTTCTCGCGGAACAGTTCCTGCCAGGGCGACTGGCTGTCGGGGCGCGGGTAGCCGCCGTTCAGCCTGGCACGCCTTTCGGCAAGTTCCTTGTCGCTCAGCAGCATGTCGGCGGTGCACTTCTTCAGGTCGATCCGCAGCCGGTCGCCGGTCTGCACCAGCGCCAGCCCGCCGCCGTCGGCAGCCTCGGGCGAGGCGTTCAGAATCGAGGGCGAGCCGGAGGTGCCCGACTGCCGCCCGTCGCCGATGCACGGGAGCGCATGGAGGCCCTTCTTCAGCAGGTAGGACGGCGCGCGCATGTTCACCACTTCCGCACCGCCCGGATAGCCGATGGGACCGGCCCCGCGCATGATGAGAATGCAATGCTCGTCGATCGCGAGGCTTTCGTCGTCGATCCGCCTGTGAAAGTCCTCCGGCCCGTCGAACACCACGGCGCGGCCCTCGAAGGCCATCGGGTCGCCGGGATTTTCCAGGTAGCGCGCGCGGAATTCCTCGCCGATCACGCTGGTCTTCATGATCGCGCTGTCGAAGAGGTTGCCCTTGAGGTTCAGGAAACCCGCGTTCTTCAGCATCGGCTGCGCGACGGGCTTGATCACGTCCGGGTTTTCGCTGCGCAGATGCCCGCAGTTTTCCGCCATGGTCCGGCCGTTCGCGGTGACTGCCCCCGGATGCGGCAGCAGCCCGGCATGCAGCAATTCGCCAATCACTGCCGGGACGCCGCCGGCGCGGTGATAATCCTCGCCGAGATACTCGCCTGCGGGCTGCAGGTTCACCAGCAGCGGGATCTCGTAGCCCAGCCGCTGCCAGTCGTCGTTGTCGAGCGGCACGCCGAGGTGCCGCGCGATGGCGTTGAGGTGTATGGGCGCGTTGGTGGACCCGCCGATGGCCGAATTGACCACGATGGCGTTCTCGAAGGCTTCGCGCGTCATGATCCGGCTCGGACACTGGTCTTCCCGGACCTGTCCGACGATGCGCTGGCCGGTGCGATAGGCGATCTGGCCCCTCTCGCGGTAGGGCGCCGGGATCGCGGCCGAGCCCGGAAGCTGCATGCCCAACGCCTCGGCCAGCGAGTTCATCGTGGTCGCGGTGCCCATCGTGTTGCAGTAGCCGACCGAGGGGGTCGACGAGGCCACAAGCTCCATGAAACCGTCGTCGTCGATCTCGCCCGCGGCATGCATCTCGCGCGCCTTCCAGACGATGGTGCCCGACCCCGTGCGCTCGCCCCGGAACCAGCCGTTCAGCATCGGCCCGACCGAAAGCGCGATGGCGGGGATGTTCACGGTGGCCGCCGCCATCAACAGCGCCGGCGTGGTCTTGTCGCAGCCGATCATCAGCACGACGCCGTCGATCGGGTAGCCGAAGAGCGTCTCCACCAGCGACAGATAGGCGAGGTTGCGGTCCAGCATCGCGGTGGGGCGCTTGCCGGTCTCCTGGATCGGGTGCACGGGGATTTCGATCACCGTGCCGCCGGCGGCGATCACCCCGTCGCGCACGCGCTTGGCCAGTTCGATGTGGTGCCGGTTGCAGGGGCTGAGGTCGCTGCCGGTCTGGGCGATGCCGATGATCGGCTTGCCCGATTGCAGCTCTTCCCGGGTGAGCCCGTAATTGAGGTAGCGCTCGGTATAGAGCGCGGTCATCTCGCGGTCTTGCGGGTTGTTGAACCAGAGCTGGCTGCGGAGTTTCGGTTTGTCGGTCATCTGATGCAATCCAAGTGGCGGCGGCAGGCGCGGCGTTTCGGAACGTCGTGCCGCGCGGTTTCGATACGGCATTCGGGGGCCGCTTCGGGGCGGCTTTCCCCGGGGCCTTCGCAGGCCCTTGCGCGTCGGCCCGGACGGGTCATTGCCCGGACCAGCCGCCGTCAATGATATGCGGATGGCCGGTGGTGAAGGCGCTTTCGTCCGAGGCGAGGTAGACCACCAGCGCGGCGATTTCCTCGGCGGTGGCGACGCGGCCCATCGGCTGGCGCGCCACGAACTGCCTCAGCGCCTCGTCGTAGCTGCCGAGGTCCTCGCCGAGCTTCTTCACGCGGTCGTGCCAGCTGGGGGATTCCACGGTGCCGGGGCAGATGCAGTTGCAGCGGATGCCGCGGGCGACGTAGTCGACCGCGACCGACTTGGTCAGGCCGATCACGGCGGCCTTGGTGGCCGCGTAGATGAAGCGGTTCGGCGCGGCGATCACGCTGGAACAGGCCGAGGACATGTTGACGATCGAGCCGCCGCCCCGCTCGATCATCCCCGGCAGCGCGGCGCGGATCGTGCGGTGCATCGACTTGACGTTCAGGTCGAACGCGAAATCCCACTCTTCGTCGGTCGCATCCAGTGCGGCGCCGTGATGCACGAACCCGGCGCAGTTGAACAGAACGTCCGGCGCCGCGCGTCCCACGCCCTCGCGCACGCTGGCATCGTCGCGCACGTCCAGCACGAAGGTCTCGACGTTGGGGTGGTCGATCCCGGCCAGCGCCGCCTCGTTCACGTCGGTCGCAAAGACCCTGGCGCCGGCATCGGCCATCGCCAGCGCCGAGGCGCGCCCGATCCCCTGACCGGCCGCCGTGACCAGCGCGCGCTTGCCGGCAAGGCGTTCTTTGGACATGGAAATTCCTCCTACGCGCGGGCCGCGGGGACTCGCCCGACCCGGCCGCGTATCAGGCCTATTCGAAAGCCGGGTAAAAAGCTAGGGTCGCCCGCGGCGGCGCGGGGCGAGCGCCGGGCGGAGGCATGAGATGCGGAAAATCCTGATACTCGGCGGCGGCGGCATGGTCGGCCAGAAGCTGGCGCATCGCCTGGCCGCGGCAGGGCTGAACGGCGACAGGGACATCGAGGTCACGCTCTTCGACATCGGCTTTCCCGAGACCGGCGCGGCGCAAGCGGATGCGCAGGTCTCGGGCGACATCACCGATGCAGCGACCGTGTCGCGGTTATTGGCCGAGCGGCCCGATCTGATCTTCCATCTCGCCTCGGTGGTCTCGGGCGAGGCCGAGCAGGATTATGCGAAGGGCTGGGCGACCAACATGGCGCCGCACTGGCACATGCTGGAAGAACTGCGCCGCGCGCACCAGGCCTCTGGCGGCGCCTATCGCCCGCGGATCGTCTTCACCTCGTCGATCGCGGTTTTCGGCGGGCCGTTTCCGGAGAAGATCGGCGACGAATACCTCGCGGCGCCGCAGACCTCCTACGGGGCGCAGAAGGCGGTTTGCGAGCTGATGCTGTCCGATGCCAGCCGCAAGGGCTTCGTCGATGGCATCTCGATCCGGCTGCCGACGATCTGCGTGCGGCCGGGCAGGCCGAACAAGGCCGCCAGCGGGTTCTTCTCGAACATCATCCGCGAGCCGCTGGCGGGAAACGAGGCCGTTCTGCCGGTCGAGGACGGCGTGCGCCACTGGCATGCCAGCCCGCGCTCGGCCGTGGGGTTCCTGACCCATGCGGCCGGGCTCGACACAGCGCGCCTGGCGGGGCGGCGGGCGCTGAACATGCCGGGGCTCAGCTGCACGGTCGCCGAGCAGATCGAGGCGCTGCGCCGGGTCGCCGGCGACAAGGCGGTTGCGCTGATCCGGCGAAAGCCCGATCCGGCGATCATGCAGATCGTGGCCAACTGGCCGCGCGATTTCGATCCGGCCCGCGCACTGGCGCTGGGGTTCACAGCCGAGGCGAGTTTCGACGAGATCGTGCAGGTTCACGTCGAGGACGAACTGGGCGATATCTGACACGGACCGGACCGCGCCGCGCGGGGCGTCAATTGTTAGCGCTACATTTTATGTTGTCTGCCTTGCCACCCGCCGTTAGTTTGGCCGCGCACCTGCCGGAACCGGTCACGAGAAGCCGGGCGCAGGGGGAAACACAGACGTCGAAAGTCCAATCTGGGAGGAAAAGCATGACGTTTCTGAAGACGGCGGCCGTGGCCGCCAGCGTGGTCGCGTTTGCCGCGACCGGGGCCTTTGCCCAATCCACCAACCTGCGCATACAGACGCATTACGGCCCCGAGACGTTGTCGGGCAAGAACGCCGCCATGTTCATCGACGACATCCAGACCATGTCGAACGGCGAGATCACGGTCGAGATGTTCTATTCCTCGTCGGTCGTGGCCTCGGCCGAGACCTTCGACGCCGCGGCAACCGGGATTCTCGACTGCGACATGACCGGCGGCGCGTATCAGACCGGCAAGAACCCCGCGTTCCAGTTCGTCGGCGACATCATGGGCGGCTATGACACGCCATATCAGCAGCTGACCTGGCTGCTCGAGGGTGGTGGCATGGAAGACGCCCAGGAGCTGCACAACCAGTACGGCATGCAGCTTGTCGGCTGGTGGGTCGTGGGCCAGGAGGCGCTCAGCTCGACCAAGCCGCTGGCGGGTCCGTCCGATCTGAAGAACTGGAAGTTCCGCTCGCCCCCGGGCATGGAAACCAAGATCTTCGAAAAGCTCGGCGCCTCGCCCATCGTGATGGACTTCACCGAGGTCTTCACGGCGCTTGAAACCGGGATCATCGAAGGCGCCGACGCCTCGATCCTGGTCAACAACAAGGGCATGGGCATCTACGACATTGCCAAGCACGCGACCTATCCGGGCTTCCACTCGATGCCGTCCGACCACCTGAGCTGCAACAAGGCGGTCTGGGACGCGATGCCCGAGCATCACAAGCGCATCATGCTGGTCGCGATGGAGAAGCTGGCGCTGCGCCAGGCGATGCAGGCCGACAAGCTGAACAACGAGGCCGCGGCCGAGCTGCGCGCCGAGGGCGTCACTCTGTACAACTGGTCGCCTGAAGACCGCGCGCTGTTCCGCAAGGCGGCGCTGGAAACCTGGCCCGAGTTCGCCACCACGCCGGAAGCCAAGGCGCTGGTCGAGAGCCACCAGGAATTCCTCAAAGGGCACGGAATCATTGAGTAACCCGACAGACTGAATGGCGACCCGGCGCCGCTTGGCGGCGCCGGGTCCTCGCGCCGGAAACGGTTGCGCAACCCGCAACAGGCGGG
>JBFKQC010000016.1:0-61404 GCA_041627895.1 Rhodobacter sp. | reverse complement strand
TAGTGGGCGCAGGCCGCGAGAATGCCGAGATGTGCCATGTGGTCAATCCTTTCGGGTACGCGGGGGCGCCGTTGCCGAAAGGCCGCGGCGTCCCGCCGTGCGTGTCTCACATCAGCTGCTGGCCGCCGGCTTCGAGAAAGCCCATGGTGTGGCCCGCGCCGGCGATCTCGGCGCCCTCGATCAGGTCGGCCTCGGTGATGCCCTTGGCATCGGCGCAGGCCTTGCAGACCCAGATCACGCCGCCCTTATCGCGGTAGCCGTCGATCAGTTCGGCGATCGGCGGATAGCCCTCGGCGCGCTCGCCATTGATCCTGCCCTTCAGCGCCAGCTCGACTCCGCCGGTGGTCAGGAAGACCCGCGCCTCGCCGCGCCCGGCGGCAGCGTTGCCGACGACGAAGGCGATGGTCGCCTTCTCGATGTCGTCCCTGCCCCAGGCGTTGTTGATCAGAAATGCCATCGGTCGTTCCTTTCATGTCATGGGTTCCGATGCCGCCAATCTGGGCGCGCGCCGTGATCCGCCTGTCAGGCAGGGCGCTGCGCGGCAGGGATATCGCCGTGAAACCGGGGAAATTCGCCGTGAAACGGCGTGAAGCGGGCGGGTCCGGGCGGGCAGGGGCGGCGATGGCGCGGCGGCCTTGCGGCCTTTGTTCCGCGCCGGGGGCGAGGCCGGACGGCACGAGCGGACCACAAGTGATCGCGCCTCCGTGCGGCGCACCGCGTATTATCCCCGCGCGGCGGCATCCTCGCGGCCCTGGCGCGGCTCGATCAGCACGTCGACCAGGCAGGGCCGCCCGGCCCGCAACTCGGCCACGGCCCCGGCCAGCGCCTGCACAAGCGTGCCGCGATCCCCAACCGGTCCCCACGCCGCCAGCCCCTGCGCGCGGGCCAGCCCCGCCAGATCCGGCGCCGGGTCGTCCAGCCGCTGGCCGATCCGGGCATTGGCCGGGGACCGGCCGCGCGCCAGGGCGACGCTCTCCTGGTGCAGTTCGTCGTTGAAATAGCTGCGGTTGTTGGCGATCAGGAACAGCGCCGGCAGCCGGTACTTCGCCGCGGTCCAGAGCGCGCCGATGCCCATCAGCGTATCGCCGTCGCCGAGCGAGCCGACCACCAGCCGCCCGCTGTCCTTCAGCGCCAGCGCCGCGCCCACCGTCAGCCCGGGCCCGCTGCCGATGCCGCCGCCGCCGTCCTTGCCGAGATAGTCCAGCGGATGCCGGTGCGGCCAGAGATCGACCGGCCAGCCGCGCGCCAGCGCCGCAAAGCTCACCTGCCGGTCGCCGACGCAATCCCGCAGGGTCCGCGCCACGTCGCGCAGGGTCAACATGCCGCCGCCACCGTCCGCGGCGGCCGGTGCCCGCGGCAGGTCCGGGGGCGGGCGCGGGTCGCCGGGCAGGGCGGCGAGCAGCGCCTCGCAGGCGGCGTCGGCGCCGCAATTCAGCTCGACATCCACCGGCGGCAGCGCGAAATGCTCCTGGCCCCAGCCCCGGTGCAGGACATGGTCCAGCCCGGCATGGATCACCGGCACGTCCGGCGGCGCCGGGCCGAACGCCTGCTGCAACAGCCCGCCGGGGTCGATCCAGCCGAGCGACAGGATCGCGTCGGCCCGTCCCAGCACCTCGCGCGCCACGCCCGAAAGCTTGTTCAAGGGCACGCCCGCATGGTTCGGATGATCGGTCGGCACCATCGCGCCGGCCTTGAGATCCGACAGCATCGCCGCGCCCAGCCGTTCCGCCAGTGCGACCCGCGCCGCCATCGCCTGCGTTGTCCGCGCGCCCCGGCCCATCAGGATCACCGGCCGTTCCGCCGCCCGCAAGAGCGCGGCCGCCCGCGCCAGCGCGCCCGGATCGGGCGCCGCCGGGGCAGGGGGCGCAAAGCGCGCCGGGTCGGGCAGGGCGACGGGCGCGGGCAGCGCCGCCTCCTGATCGCCGGCGTCGAGATTTATATAGACCGGCGCCGCGGGCGCCGTGTGCGCCAGTTTCCAGCCCCGCAGCATCGCCTCGGGGATCGCTGCCGCCGATCCCGGCTGATCGTCCCATTTCAGGAACGGGCGCACCAGTGACGCCTGATCCTGCGCGGTGTGCAGCCAGTCGATCCAGGGCCGGCGCCTGGTGGCGTCCACCGGCCCGGTCGCGCCGAGGATCAGCATCGGCACCCGGTCGGCGAAGGCGTTGAAGATCGCCATCGTGGCGTGCATCAGCCCGACATTGGAATGCAGCGCCACCGCCATCGCCCGGCCGGTGGCCTTGGCGTAGCCGTGCGCCACCGCGACGGCATGTTCCTCGTGCAGGCACAGCACGATTTCGGGCCGCTCGTTGCCGAGATGGTTGACCAGGCTGTCATGCAGCCCGCGATAGCTCGCCCCCGGGGTCAGCGCGATGAAGGGAATCCCCAGCCGCCGCAGCATCGCCGCCGCCACGTCCGACCCCCAGCCGACGCGCTCGTCCGGCGGCCCCTCGGCCGGCTCGGCCTTCCAGGTCCCGCCCGTGTCGTTCCCGGCCATCCGCTGCCCTCCCGGCGCCATTGCATCGGGGCGCCCCGCGCCCGGCTCAGCCCCCCGGCGCCTCGATCAACACCGCGGTGTCGTGCGGCACCACGCGGTAGGTCTTTACCGGGATCATGCAGGGGGGTGCCACGACCTTGCCGTCGCGAATGTCGAAACAGCCCTGGTGGAAGTCGCATTCGATTACGTGGCCGTCGAGATAGCCCTCGGACAGCTCGCCCGGCCCGTGCGTGCAGTTGTTGTCGGTGACATAGAACGCCCCCTCGACGCGGTAGACCGCAAGCTCCAGATCGCCGGTTTCCACCTTGATCACCTCGCCTTCGCCGATATCGGCCTTGGCGCAAAGCTCGATGACTGCCGTCGCGTTCCCGTCCATGACGTGGCTGCCCTTCCGTCGCCTTTCCTCGATGTAGCATCCCCGCCGGAGAGGGGAAGCCGAAGCGGGCGTCTGTTCCGCATGGAAGAACCTTGTTCTGCTTCGGCGAAACGGCTAGACAGGAATGAACGACAGGAGAGCCATCCGATGGACAGGAACACCGGCCAGGCGGCCGGGCCCGCGACGGACGCGGACGCCCGCGACGAACATGACGATGAACAGCCCGCCGGCTATTACCACAGCCAGAAGGACCGCATCTTCGTGCGCGCGATCCGGGGCGAATACAACATCACCACGGAGCTTGAGCGCCTGCGCGCGATGCCGCGGGTCCGCAAGGCGCGCGAGATCGCCTTCGTCGACGGCCCGCAGGCCTGGTCGCGGCATTACGTCGAGCCCAAGGACGGCATCACCCAGCTGTTCCACATCCACCTCGAGGAATACGGCCCCGGCGGCAAAAGCCAGAAGCACGGCCACGTCAACGAGGCGGCGTTCTACATCCTCGACGGCGCGGGCTATGAGATCCACGACGACGTTCGCTATGACTGGCAGGCGGGTGACGTGGCGATCGTGCCGAACAACTGCGTGCACCAGCACTGCAACGCCTCCGACACCGAACCCGCCCGCGCGCTGGTCCTGAAGACCAAGCCGATGTTCATGTTCATGAACATGCTGTTCCAGAAGACGGTGATCCCGCGTGCGACCGAGCCTGCGCCGGGGGGCGAGGAGTTCGAGGTGCGCGAGGACGAGGACGATTTCAACCACCCGCCGGAGGGCTACTGACATGGCCTGGGGCGAGGCGAGGGCGTGGATCGACGGCGAGGCGAACGCGCCGCTGTATCAGGAATTGCTGGACGACGCGGCGGCGGCGCCGGAAAGGAATGCGGGGCGCAAGCGGACCATCCGCCCGCAGGACATGCCGTGGGAAATGTCGCGTCAGGGGCTGTTGAAGCACCTGATCAACGAGGCGATGAACACGCGGATGGAAACCGTCGACGCCTACATGCAGATCGTCCCGCCGGGCTCGCGCTCGGGCAGGCACCGGCACCTGGCCGAAGAGGTGCTCTACGTGCTCGAGGGCCGGGGCTATGACATCCACCGCGACTGCGATGTCGAGATCACCGACCGCTATTTCTGGAAACCGCAGGACCGGACAAGCCGCTGGGATTACGAGGCGGGCGACGTGGTCTATGTGCCGCCGAACACGATCCACCAGCATTTCAACGCCGATCCCGACCGGCCGCTGCGGCTGATCTCGGTCACCAACCGGATCTTCAAGAAGAGCGGGCTGAACGACCTGGAACAGATCGAGGACGCGCCGGAATACGACCCCGCCGTGACGCTCGGGCCGCACAACATCCGCGACTATCTGAGGCCGAAGGGCTAGCGCTTGCTGGGGGCGGCGCTCGCCTTCGTCTCGGCTGCGTTCTTCGGGCTGAACAACGCCGCCACGCGCCGCGGCGTGCTGCGCGGCACCGTGCTGCAGGGGCTGGCGATCACCGTGCCGCTGGGCGTGCCGATCTGCCTGGTGTTCGCGCTGGCGATGGGCGGGTTCGCGGCGATGGCCGACTGGGCGCCGGCAAGCTGGTTCTGGATGATCGCCGCGGGCGTGGTGCATTTCGTGGTCGGCCGCTACGGCAATTACCGCGCCACCCAAGCGCTCGGCGCCACGCTGTCGACCCCGGTGCAGCAGCTCTCGATCCTGGTCTCGCTGGTCCTGGGCTTCAGCTTTCTGGGCGAGACGGTCAACCCGGTGAACCTGGCCGGCATCCTCCTGGTGGTCTTCGGGCCGATGATGCTGCTGCGCCGCCGCCACGCGGTATCGGCGGCCGGTGCGGCCAAGGGCTTCGTGCCCGACTACCGGGCCGGGATGGTCTGGGGCGGGGTCTGCGCCCTGGGGTACGGCACCAGCCCGTTGTTCATCGCGCTCGGGCTCGGGGCAGAGGGCGGGCTGGCCGACAGCGCGGGCGGGGTCCTGGTGTCCTACGTCGCCGCGGCGGTGGTGGTCGCGGCCTGGATCGGCCTGACCGGCGGGCGCCGGCAGATGGCCGGCCTCGACCGGGTCTCGGCCTTGTGGTTCGTGGTCTCGGCGGTCTTCGTGGGGCTTTCGCAGCTGTTCCGCTATCTGGCGCTGGCGCTGGCGCCGGTCGCCGTCGTGGTGCCGATCCAGCGGCTGTCGGTGGTGTTCCGGCTGTTGTTCAACGCGGCGATCAACCGCGATCACGAGGTCTTCGACCGCTGGGTCGTGGCGGCGATCCTGCTGGCGGTGATGGGCGCGGTGGCGCTGGCGGCGGACACGGCGACGCTGCTCGCGTGGTTCGGACTGCCCGGGACGGTGATCCGCCCGCTGGCGGCGCCGCTCTTCTGACGCTCAGCGCGCGGCGTCGCTCGCCGCCTCCACCGCGACGCGGGCGACGTCGGCGCGGCCGATGCCCAGCATGGCAAGTTCGGCGTCGGAGCGGGCGTTCAGGTAGGTATAGATCGAGTAGGCACGAAACCCCGAGGCCAGGCCGAGCGGGTCGAAGCGGATGCGCGCCGGCGCGATCGAGGCCAGCACCCCGGCAAGGCGCGGCGACGGGGCGAATGCGGTCGCGGTCGTCATGCCCGTTTTCTCCTCATGCTGCGATGCAACATGGTGGCAATCGGCAGAAATTCAACGGAAAAAACGGCGCATGCATGGCGGCCATGCCGCGGATGCAACGCTACGGGGCGCCCGCAGGGGACATGCGCTTTTCGACTGGCCGCGCGCCGGGCGTCAGAGCCCGCGCGCCTTCAGCGCGCGGTCCAGCCGCGGATAGACCCGCCGCGCGTTGCCCTCGAAGACCTTGTGCCGGTCCCCGTCCGAAAGCCCCAGCGCATCGATGTATCGCTTGGTGTCGTCGAAGTTGTGCCCGGTCTCGGGGTCCACCCCCTTGACCGCACCGAACATTTCCGAGGCGAACAGGATGTTGTCGATGTCGATCACCCGAAACAGGCAGTCGATCCCGGCCTGGTGATAGACGCAGGTGTCGAACCAGACGTTCCGCATCACGTGCTCGCGCGGCTCCGGCTTGCCCATCATGTCGGCCAGGCCCCGATAGCGGCCCCAGTGGTACGGCACCGCGCCGCCGCCGTGCGGGATGATCAGCCTAAGATCGGGGAAGTCCGCGAACAGATCGCCCTGGATCAGCTGCATGAACGCCGTGGTGTCGGCGTTGATGTAATGCGCCCCCGTCATGTGGAAGTTGGCGTTGCACGAGCCCGAGACGTGGATCATCGCCGGCACGTCCAGATCGACCAACTTCGCGAAGAAGGAATACCACGCGCGATCCGTCAGCGGCACGCCGGTCCACATGCCGCCCGAGGGGTCGGGATTAAGATTGCAGCCGACGAATCCGAGATCGACGCAGCGTTCCAGTTCCTCGATGGCGTTGGCGATCGGCGCGGTGGGGTTCTGCGGCAACTGGCAGACACCGGCGAAGTTCTCGGGGAAAAGCTGCGTCACCCGGTGGATCATGTCGTTGCAGTGCCGCGTCCAGGCCTTCGAGACCGCCTCGTCGCCGATGTGATGGCCCATGCCGCTGGCCCGCGGGGAAAAGACCGTCATGTCGGCGCCGCGTTCCTTCAGCGCCTTCAACTGGTTCTGCGCGATGCTGTCGCGGATCTCGTCGTCGGAGATCTCGGGAAACTCGGGCGTGGCATGTCCGGTCTTGTAGGCTTCGATTTGCGCCTTGCGCCAGTCCATGAAGGACGCGGGTTCCGTGGTGTAATGCCCATGGCAGTCGATGATCATCGCCCGGCCTCCCAATCCGCCTGGGTCACGTATCGTAGCCCCTTCTCGGCCAGACGTCCGCGCATGTCGTTGACGTCCAGCCCCAGTTCGCCCGCCTTGTAGCGTGCGCGGTTCGCCTCTTCCTTGTCGAGCCGCGCCTGGCTGGCCACCGCCACGTCGCGCGCCATCATCCGCGGCACCACGACGACGCCGTCATTGTCGGCGACGATCACGTCGCCCGGGTTGACCAGCGTGTCGCCGCAACTGACCGGCACGTTGACGTCGCCCAGCGTCTCCTTGACCGTGCCGTGCGCGTGGATCGAGCGCGACCAGACCGGAAAGCCCATCGCCTGCAACTCGTCCACGTCGCGGCAGCCTGCATCCAGGATCAACCCGCGCACGCCCCGCGCCTTGAGGATGGTCGCGATCAGCTCGCCGAAATAGCCGGAATGGGCCTGGCTGATGGTCGCGGCGACCAGGATGTCGCCCGGCTGGCATTGCTCGGTCGCGACATGGATCATCCAGTTGTCGCCCGGGGGCAGGGTGCAGGTCACCGCCGTGCCGCTGATCGCAGGCCCGCGCCAGATCGGGCGCAGCCGATGGTGCATCAGGCCCACGCGCCCCTGCGCCTCGTGCACGGTGGCGACCCCGAACTTCGCCAGCGCGTCCGCCGCGGCGCGGTCGGCGCGCTTGATATCGGTGACGACGACGGGCATGGGCGGACCTCCTTCAGGCAGTGGCGGTGGCGCGGCAGGCGCAAAGGCCCGCTTGCAGGCCTTCGGTATCGAGGTTGCGGCCGATGAACACAAGCCGGCTGGTCCGCGGCCCCGCGGGCCAGGGCGCCGCGAAATCGCCCTCGAGCATCATGTGCACCGCCTGCACCACGAGTTGCCGGTCCTCGCCCGCCGCCCAGAGAATACCCTTGGTGCGCAGGATATCCGCGCCGCGCCGCGCCAGCAGATCGCTTAGCCAGCGTTCGACCGCGGCGGCGTCGAGCGGCGCCGTGTCGGTCAGGCAGACCGCAGCGATGCCGTCCGGCCCGTGGTCGTGGCGCGCCTCGGGCAGCGCGCCCGGCCCGCCGATCCGGTCGAGATCGAAGCCATGGGTGTCGAGAACCAGCGCCGCGCCGATGCGACCGCGCTCGGCACGATGGATCGGCACGAAGGGGTTCAGTGCGCGCAAAAGCCGCTCGACCTCCGCGACATCCGCCGCCCCGCGCGCCTTGTTCAGCACGATCACGCTCGCCAGCGCGATCTGGTCGGCCGCATCGCCCGCCGGCCGGCCGATATGCAGTGCGTCGACCACCGTCACCACCGCATCCAACCGGTAGCGCGCCGCGAGTTGCTGGTCTGCCAGAAAGCTCTGGATCACCGGGGCGGGGTTGGCGAGGCCGGTGGTCTCGATCACCACCGCGTCGAAATCGCCACCCGCCGGCAGGCCCCTGAGCGCCCGGATCAGATCGCCCCGGACCACGCAGCAGACACAGCCGGCGTTCAACTCGATCAGCTCTTCCGCGCCGCTTTCAATCAGGTCGCCGTCGATCCCGACCGCACCGAACTCGTTGACGATCACCGCCAGCCGCCGCCCCGAGGTCCGGATCAGGTGATTGACGAGACTGGTCTTGCCGGCGCCGAGCGCGCCGGTGACGACCGTCACGGGCGTGCGCGGATGGGGGGTCATTGCCAGGGCATCAGCGAGACGTGGATCACCTCTCCGCTTGCCCCCACCGCCTTGATCGCGTCATGGGTCTGCGCCAGCCCGAAGCGGTGCGTGGTGATCAGGTCCAGCAGGAAGCGGTCGGAATTGAGCTGCTGCAATGCCAGTTCGCAGCTTTCGTAATTGTGCCCGCGCGCGCATTTGACGGTGACGTACTTGTTGCACAGCTTGCCCAGCGGGAAGTTCGGGAACTCCGCCACCTCCTGCTGCACCAGCATCGTGCCGCCCTTGCGCTTCAGCGCCTCCAGCCCCAGCAGCACCGGCACGGTGCCCGCGCCGGCGGTGCAATCCAGCGCCACGTCCACCCCCTCGCCGCCGGTGATCTCGGCGATCCGCGCCAGCGGGTCCTCTTCATCGACATTGATCGCGTGATCCGCGCCCAGTTTCAGCGCCACGTCCAGCCGCTTGCGGTCCTTCGCCGTGCCGGTGACGACGATCAGCGACGCCCCGGCCTGTCTGGCCGAGACCACCTGGCTTAGCCCCTGCTGTCCCGGCCCCTGCACCAGCACGCGGCTGTCATAGCCCACCCCGCAATCGAACAGCGCCCACTGGATGCCGTTCGCCATCGGCGTCACCACGCCCGCCAGTTCCGGCGACAGCCCCGCCGGCACTTTGTGCAGCACGGCGTTCCACGGCAGGTACATGTACTGCGCGAAGCCGCCCCAGAGATGCGGCGGGCGCGCGGCGCTGGTATAGCCGAAGCGGATGCCATCGGGGTTCCGGCGCCAGTCGGTCGCCATGCAGAGGCGATAGTCGCCCCGGTGGCAGTGCCGGCAATTCATGCAGCCGACATAGTGCTCGGCGAAGACCAGATCGCCCTCTTTCAGGCCCCTGCGTTTTCGGAACGTGCGCCCGGCCTTGGCGATATAGCCGATATTCTCGTGCCCCATGATTACCGGATCGGCAATCGGCGGCTTCGAATAGAACTTGACGTCGGTGCCGCAGATGCCGGCCACCTCGATCTTCAGCAGTGCCGCGTCGTCTGCGATTTCCGGCATCGCGAACTCGCGGAACTCGGTGACCTCGGGGCCGGTGCGGACGGCGGCAAGCACGGTCTCGGCCATTGGCGTGGTCTCCGGTTCTGCGTTGACCAAGGCGTAGCAAAGCGCCAGACTGCATTCAAGAACCGGGTTCCGCATGACGGAACGGTGTTCGGTTTCGGCACGGGGAGAGCGATGTTTCAGCGGTTCGGCGGAAGGCCCGGAAACCTGGCGCATCTCGACCGGGTCGAGGCGCTGGTGCGGGCGCGTTTCGCGCTTGCGCCCGACCTGCTGGTGCTGGTCGCCGAAGAGCGGACCCGCCTGCCGGGCTTTCCGCCCGCCGAGACGGTGGTGCGGTTCTGGACCGGCCCCGACACACGCTATCGGCTGCGCTTTTTCAAGCCGGCGGCCGGGGTTGCGCCCGCCGACCTGCCGCCCGCCTGGCTCTTGCCGTCGCTGATCGACGACGGAGATCCCGACTGCTGCTGAAGGACCCCCCCCCATGCCCAAGATCCGCCTGACCGCCGTGTCCCGCACGCAGGGCAACAACCGCGCGCTGAAGGACGGCCGCGTGACGCTGCCCGACTTCGAACTGGCCTTCGAAGAGGTCGACCCGCTGGTCAAGGGGTTCCGCCGGATGGTGCGCGAAGGCGCCTACGACGTCTGCGAGATGGCGTTGACCACCTATGTCTGCGCAAAGGCCCACGGCGCGCGGATGACCGGCGTGCCGGTCTTTCCGGTGCGCGATTTCCATCACAAGTCGATGTGCAAGGCCGCCGCCGCCGGGATCGTCACGCCGCGGGACCTCGAAGGCCGCCGCGTCGGCGTCAACCGCGGCTATACGGTGACCACCGGCGTCTGGGCCCGCGCGATCCTGGCCGGGGAACACGGGGTCGATCTGTCGCGCGTCACCTGGGCACGGTCGGGCGACGAGCACGTCGCGGACTATGTCCCGCCCGCGAATGTCGAGGATCTGGGCGGCGAGGGTACGCTCGAGGAGCAACTCGCCCGCGGCGACCTCGCCGCCGCGGTCGGCCTGCCCGCGAAGGGCGAGGGCGTGCTGCCGATCATCGAGAACCCGTTCGAGGCGGGGCTTGCGGCGCTGAAGACAAGCGGCTTCTGGCCGATCAATCACCTCGTGGTGATCCGCGACGACGTGCTCGCCGCGAATCCCGGTCTGGCCGAACAGGTGTTCAACGCCTTCGCGGCTTCGAAACGGCTTTACCTCGACGACCTCCGCGCCGGGCGCGTCGCCGATCCGACGCCGATCGACCGGGTGCATCAGGCGGTGATGGAGGTGATGGACGACCCGCTGCCCTATGGCGTCGCGCCGAACCTCGCGATGCTGGAACGCCTGGTGGCGACGGCGGTCGCGCAGGGCATCGTGCCCGCGCCCGTGGCGCTGAAAGACCTGTTCGCCGCGGAGGTGCTGGAACCGACCGGCTGAGGGGCGTCACCGTCGCCCCGAGACCTTGACGACCTCGCGGTCAGTCTTGTGCGGCCAGGAAATCCAGTACCCGCGCAGGTGCGGACGCCCCGGTCTGTTGCTCTGGCGGCACGTCCCAGTATTCCGAGCCCGCCAGGCACTCCTGCAGGTAGCGCGCGGCCGAGGTGGCGTGAAACCCGTCCGCCCCGGGCACGATCAGCGAGGGGATGTCCAGCGCCATCAGCTCTTCCGGCTCTGCGCCCGGCGCGGTGTCGCGGTCGATCAGGCCGCGGTACATCGCGCCCACGGTCAGCAGGTATCTTTGCATCTCGATCGCCGCGTAAGCCTCTGCGAAGGCGTCGGAATTCCGGATCGGCTGGCCCCATGGCCCGCCGCGCGGATCGGCGCTGAAATTCTTGTCGTGGCCCCGCACCAGGTCGACCACCGCCTGCAGCCCGTTCTCCTCGGCGAAGGCCAGGTGCCGGGCGAAGCGCTGGTGGCCGCTGATCCGGTAATTCGCGCCGCCCACCGGCCAATACAGCACCATCGAGGCGACCCGGTCGGGCCGCGCCACAGCGAAGGCCGCCACCGGACAGCAGCCCATGCAGCCACCCAGCAGATGTGCGCGCGCGATGCCCAGATGATCCAGCAGACCGGCGCCCTGCGCGGCGTAGTGCGCCCAGGTGATCCGCTCGACGCGGCCACCGGACTGCCCGTTCTCGCGCCGGTCGAACAGGATGCAGCGGAAGTGCTTCGGCAGATGATCGAGCAGGCGGATGCGCTTGTAGACGCCGAGATCGGACCATTTCCCGATCTGCGCGTCGAATCCCCCCGGCGCGAACATCAGCAAGGGCGGACCGTCGCCCACCACCTGGTAATGCGTCGATATCCCGTCGATCTCGGCAAATGGCATCAGCTCGCTCCCGGCTGGCGCCTGATCCGGCGACGCCCGCGCCGTCCGGCGTGGGTCATATCACGTATTCCTCCAGCGTCTCGGGCGCGAACAGCTCGTCCACGCCCAACCGCCGCGGCGACAGCCCCTGTTCGTGGTGATAGCGCAGGAAGGTTTCCAGCGTCGCGCGGTTGCGTTCCAGCCCGTAGGGCCAGAAATCCTGCCCCATCATCTGCAGCGTCTCTTCCACATGGGCGTTGAACCAGGGCAGCATCGCCTTCAGCGCCGCGGTCTCCTGCAATCCCTCGTAGCACAGCGCCTGTGCGGCGCGGAACGCCTGGGTCAGGTTCATCGCGATCCAGCGGTTCGCCTCGTAGATGTCGCGGCGGATCGCGATCACGTGCATGATCGGGAAGATGCCGGTCTCGCGCCAATAGGCGCGCTCGACCTCGACGTAATCCGGAAACAGCCGCCTGACCCGCACTCCGTCATAGCTCGAAGGCTTGCGCGCGGTGTGAAAGGCGTCGATCCGGCCATCCGCCAGCATCGCCGCCAGCGTGTCGGTCGGCCCGATCCGCTCGACCCGGATGTTCGGCGGCAGATCGAGCGCGATCTTCTCGTCGCGGTTCGGCGTCTCTTCGCCGCCGGTCACATAGACCGGCCCGTCCACCGGCACGCCGTAATGATCGGACAGGATGCCGCGGATCCAGACCGGCGCGGTCATCTGGTATTCCGGGCAACCGAAGCGGCGGCCGATCAGGTCGCGCGGTTCCCCGATGCCAGCATCCGCGTTCACGTAGATGCAGGAATGCCGGAAGAAGCGTGAGGGAAACACAGGGATCGCGACGAAGGGCCTGTCGGGCCCGGTCAGCGAGACCGCGTAGGACGACAGCGACATTTCCGCGACGTCGAATTCGCGGTGCCGCGCCATGCGAAAGAACGTCTCTTCCACGATCATGTTCAGAAACGTCAGGTCGATGCCGCGGGGACGCACCCGCCCGTCGATCAGCGGCTGCACCCGGTCATAGTCCCAGCAGGCGAGCGTCAGCGGCAGGTTCGGCATCCGGTCCCTCAGTAGAACTCGTCGAAATGCACGCGCCCGGGGGGCAGCCCGGCCTCGTGCGCCATCATCTGAACCGGCGCCGACATCGCCGCGGGTCCGGCGAAATACAGCTCGCAGTCGGCGAGCGCCGCGCCCAGCAATGCCTGCGCGACGTCCGGCAGCAGGCCGCGCGCGCCGGTCCAGCCCGCGCCCGGCTCGGACAGGGCCTGGGTTACGCCGCATTCCGCGGCCAGCTTCGCTCCCAGCACCGCCACCGGGTCGATCAGGTCGGCCTCGGCCCGCGCACCGTAAAGGAAATGCAGCCGGCGGCCCGACAGCATCCCCGCCGCCTCTGCGCCTTTCGCGACCGAGACGATCGGCGACAGCCCCGAGCCCCCGGCCAACAGCACCAGGTCGCCCGGCGCGTCCTCGCGAAGCCAGGCAGTGCCGTAGGGCCCGTCCAGCGCCAGGCGGTCGCCGGGCTGCGCGGCGTCGAAGAGATGACCGGTGACCGCCCCGCCCGGCACCCGCTTGACCAGGAATTCCCACAGCCCCTCGCCGGGCAGGTTCGCCATCGAATAGGGCCGCCCGCCCTCGATGCCGGGGGCGAAAAGCAGCGCGTATTGCCCGGGCCGGAACCCGTCGTCGCCCTCGACCCGAAACGAGAATGCGCTGATGTCGCGCGTCACACGCCTTGTCGCGATCAACTCGCCCTCGCGCCGGACGGGCCTGTGGCGGCTGACGGCATCCGGATCGACGCGGAACCTGATCCGGCAGTCCCCCAGGGGCCGCGCCTGGCAGCCCAGCCAGCGGTTCCGCTTCCGGTCGCGTTCGCCCCAGGCCGGCGGGTCGGTGCGGGCATGTTCGACCGCACCGTCCAAAAGCTCGAACCGGCAATTGCCGCAGGACCCGGTATTGCAGGAATAGGACATGCCCAGCCCGGCGCGCAACGCCGCGCGCAGGATGGTGTCGCCCGCCGCGCAGTCGAATACGCCGTCCGGCTCTACCGCGATCCGCGCCATTGCCGCCGCGCCGTCGTCAGACATAGATCGGCTGGTGGCGCTGGAACCCGAGCCGTTCCGAAATCTGCAGCGCGGCCTCGATCACCACCGGCGCCACCTTGGTGAACTGGCTCTTGCGGATGCGCGAGCGCGGCCCGGCGACGCCGACCGCCGCCACGATCCGCCGGTCGCCGTTCCAGATCGGCGCGGCGATACAGCGCGTGCCTTCGTCGCATTCCTCGTCCTCGATGGCATAGCCCTGCCGCTTGACCCGCTTGATCCGGGCGCGCAGATCGTCCTCGTCGGTGATCGTCTTGCCGGTCCGCCGGGGGCGCGGGTAGTCCATGAACCCGGTAAGCTGCGGCTCGCGCAGGCCCGAGACCAGGCAAAGCCCCTCGGCCGTGCAGAACGCCGGACGCAGCTGCCCGGTGCCGGACCGCAGCCGCACGGTCTGCGGCGATTCGAAATCGTGCAGGAAGACCACCGACTGTCGCTCCAGCACCGCCAGGCGCACATTCTCCTGCGTGCGCTCGCGCAGATCGTTCAGGATATCCTTCGACTCGCTGGTGACGTCGAGCCGCGCGCGCACCAGCGAACCCAGCGAAAACAGGCCGATACCCAGCCGGTAGCGCCCGTTGTCCGGGTTCTGCTGCAAAAGCCCTTCTTCCAGCAGCGTGCCCGCCAGCCGGTGCACGGTGCTTTTCGCCACGCTCAGCCGCTTTGCCAGTTCGCTGATCCCCAACTCGTCATCCTCTTCGGTGAAGGTCTTCAAGAGGTGGATCGCGGTCGTGACCGACGACAGGCGCGAGCTGTCGCGGCGCGGATTGCGGTTGAACTCCTTGCGTGTCGCGGTGCCGGTCTTCTGTTCTGTCATCTCTGCCTGTCGTTCCGCTTGGAAGAACTGCGTTCCATACTGGCGCTCGCCGCGCCGGGCTGTCAATCGCCGTCGGGTTCGGGTTCGGGTTCGGGCGCGGGTTCGGGTTCGGGCCCGGGCGCCGGCGGGTGCGGGTGGTGATGGTGCGCGGCCCCGTGCGGCACGAACTGGATGCGCTCCTGCCGCCGCGGCCCGCGCGGGTCGTCCTGGAACAGCAGCGACTTGACCGTGACCGGCACGGTGAACGAGGGCAGCCGGATCTTGCCGAGGTCGATATAGTCGAAATCCCGCAGGCTGATCCCGTCGAGGATCAGCATGTCGCCGGCGACGCCCAGTTCGTCGCGCAGGATGCCGCCCAGCGTCTGCGCGATGTCGCCGTCGATCATCGCATAAAGCGGCCCGCCCGTGTCGAGCCGCGGCCGCATCGCTACGGCGATGCCATCGGCCAGCGTACGGATCGCGGCATAATCCGGCGCCTGGTCGAACTCGAAGGCCAGCGCCACCTCGTCGCGGCCGGGCGCCAGATCGAACGCCTCGAAATGGCCGAGGATCGCCGCCGCGATGGCGCCCGCGTCCGGCGAGTTGCGCAGTTCGATATCCGGTTTCAGCACCTGCATCGAGCGCCGCGGCAACAGCCGCCCCGGCGCCGTCACGGTCGAGGTCTGGCCCGAAAGCTGCACGGAATACTCCGACGCGCCGAGCGCGGTGGCGCGGATGCAGGCAGCCGCCGGCAGGATCGGCGCGCCGAGCGCCCCCGCCGCCAGCCGTTCGCGCAGGATGCGCCCAAGCGGATAGCCGAGATCGCCGAAATCCCGCGCCTCGCGCCCCGCCACGTATTCGCCGACCCCGCCCGAGACGATGACCCCGTCGAGCGGCACGATCTCTTCGGGAACGTCGGTCAGGAACAACTCGCGCGCCGCGTCCGGCATCGGCCGCTCGGTCAGCGCGGCCAGCAGCAGCCCGGCGATCCTGCCCGCAATCGTTTCCAGCGCAGCGGCCGGGCAGGGGGCGCCCAGCTCGATCTCGACCCCCGCGGCGCGGGCGAAATGCCTGCCCACCGGCTCGGCCCGCGTCACCACGCCGCGCTCGGTGGCGATCAGCCGCCCGCCGGCGTGCAGCGCCGCGGTCCAGCGCACGTGGCCCGCCTCGAAGAGCGCCAGCTTGGTGGTGCCGCCGCCGATATCGAGGTTGAGGATCCGCCCGCCGCGATCGTGGCTCGCCTTCGCGGCGCCCGACCCGTAGGCGGCCAGCATCGCCTCCATGTGGTTGCCCGCCGTCGCGGTGACGAAATCGCCGCCCGTCTCGGCGACGACGCTTGCGATCGCGCCGGCGTTCTGGCGGCGCAGCGCCTCGCCGGTCAGGATCACCACGCCGGTGTCGATGTCCCCCGGACGCACCCCGGCCTCGGCATAGGCCGCGTCGATGATCGCGCCGAGCGCGGCGGCGTCGATCAGGTCGCCGGCATAGGGCGTGAAGCTGACGGGCGACAGGTACGCCGTCTTGCGGTCGACGATGACGTAGCGCGAGGCGTGGCTTTCGGCCATCCGCTGCAGGTGGATCGTCGAGAAGATCACCTGCGTGCCCGCGCTGCCGATGTCGATGCCCGCGCTCGTCAGAGCCACGTTGTCGCGCTGCCAGATCGGGTTATCCTCCAGCGGCCCGGGGTCGATGTCGTCGTGGTCGTGATCGGCGTCCGGCCCGTGTTCGTGCGGAAAGAAATCGCCGAACATGTGATCGTCGATCGTGTGCCGTCCGGGCTTCTTTTCGCCGGGTTCGTCCTGGGGCATCCGCCGTTCCTCTATATGGACCGTCGGTCCATTGACGGGACCCTAGCCGCTGGCCTAGTCTTTTTGCAACTCGAATTTCCGGGCCGTTCCGCTGCGCCGCGGCCCAGTTGGGGGAGCCAGATGAACCAGCGCGCCGTCGTCTCCGACACCCTCGCCGAGAAGTTCAGGACCGAAAAGGAAACCCCCTATACGCGGTTCATCGCCGCCGAGGGGCTGGACATCCTCAGCGGCAACTACGTGCCCAGCCTGCACGAGGTCGCGCTGAGGCCCTGGGCGCGGCGCGGCGGACGCGCGGTGTTTCTCAACCACGATGCCAGCCGCACCTCGAACGACTGCTACGTGATGGAAATCCCGCCCGGCGGCAAGCTTTCCCCGCACCGGCAGCTGTTCGAGGAAACCGTGCTGATCCTGTCGGGGCGCGGCTCGACCGTGGTCTGGGACGACAAGGGAAGCAAGGTCAGCTTCGAATGGGGGCCGGGCGCGATCTTCGGCATCCCGCTGAACGCCAGCCACCAGCATTTCAACGGCTCGGGCGACACCCCTGCGCGCTATGTGGCCGTGACCAACATGCCGCCGATCATGAACGTCTACGAGGACCCCGAATTCCTGTTCAACACCGCGCATGACTTCGACGGGCGGTTTTCCGGCGAGCCCGACTATTTCGCCGAAACGAAGGAAATGAAGGGGCTGCTTCTGGAAACCAATTTCGTCGCAGACGCGGTCAACCTGCCCCTGGTCACGGCCGGCGAGCGCGGCGCAGGCGGCGGCCATATCCGGTTCCAGCTGGCGAAGTCCTCGATGAACAGCCATATCAGCCAGTTCCCGGTCGGCACCTACAAGAAATGCCACCGCCACGGCCCCGGCGCGCATGTCATCATCCTTTCGGGCGAGGGCTATTCGCTGATGTGGCCCGAAGGCGAGGAACCGCGGCGCTACGACTGGAAGCCCGGCGCCATGGTGGTGCCGCCAAACATGTGGTGGCACCAACATTTCAACACCGGCACGACGCCCGCGCGTTATCTGGCGTTCAAGTACGAGGGCGTCGCGATCCGCAACGCGCAGGGCGTGCCGAAGGCCTGGATTTCCACCCGGATCGGCGGCGACCAGATCGATTATGTCGACGAGCGCGACGACGTGCGCACCATGTTCGCCGACGCGCTGGCGAAACACGGGCTGGTCTCGAAGATGAATGCGGCCTACGAGGCCGAACTGAAGGACCTGCCGCCCAAGCCCGGCGCGGCCGCCTGAGCGCGGCGCGACGGGGCAGGCGGCGCGGCAGAGCGCAAGGAGCAAGGCGATGCTTCGCAAGGACGTCAACGACCTGCTGACACAGACCGATCCCGGCACCGCGATGGGCGAAATGTTCCGGCAATACTGGATTCCGGCGCTTTTGGCCAAAGAACTGCCCGAGGACGACTGCCCGCCGGTGCGCGTCAAGCTTCTGGGCGAGCGGCTGATCGCGTTCTGCGACTCGAAGGGCCGCTATGGCCTGATCGACGAGTTTTGCGCCCATCGCGGCGTTTCGCTCTGGTTCGGCCGGAACGAGGAAGCCGGGCTTAGATGCCCCTATCACGGCTGGAAATACGACTATACCGGGCAATGCATCGAGGTGCCCTCGGAACCCGAGGAATCCGGTTTCTGCCAGAAGATCAAGCTGAAGGGCTATCCGCTGATCAAGGTGGGCGATGTCCTGTGGACCCACATGGGCGACAAGGACAACCGCCCGCCGGAACCGACCTGGGAATTCGCCACCGTCGCGCCGGAACAGACCTATACCTCGAAGCGCTGGCAGGAATGCAACTGGCTGCAGGCGATGGAGGGCGGCATCGATTCGTCGCATGTCTCGTGGCTGCATTCCGGCTCGTTGAAATCCGACCCGCTGTTCAAGGGCGCGCGCGGCAACCAGTACAACCAGGCCGACAAGAAACCCGTGTTCGAGGTCGTCGAATCGGATGGCGGGCTTTTCATCGGTGCGCGGCGGATGGCCGAGGAAGGGCATTATTACTGGCGCATCACGCCCTGGGTGATGCCGTCCTTCACCATGGTCCCGCCGCGCGGCGACCACCCGGTGCACGGCCATTTCTGGATCCCGGTCGACGACGAGAACTGCTGGGCCTGGTCCTTCGACTACCACCCGACCCGCGCGCTGACGGGCGAGGAACGCCAGGCGATGATCGACGGCTACGGCGTGCACAACCAGTACGTCCCCGGCACCTTCCGGCCGAAGCAGAACAAGGACAACGACTATTTGATGGACCGCGAAGCGCAGAAGCGCGGCGAAAGCTATTCCGGCATCTGGGGCATCGCGATGCAGGATGCGTCCCTGCAGGAATCCATGGGGCCGATCGTCGATCGCACCCGGGAAAACCTGGTCTCTACCGACAACGGAATCATCATGGCGCGGCACCGTCTGCGCAAGGCCTGCGTGGGCCTGCGAGACAAGGGCACGCTGCCGCCGGGCCGCGCGCCCGAACACCAGCAGGTGCGGTCAGCGGCGCGCGTGCTGCCGCCCGACGAGCCGTTCAAGGAGGCGATGAAGGACGATCTGCGCGTGCGCCCCGGCGTCAAGCAGACCTCGGTCTGACGCCATGGGGCAGGATTTGCGCGAGTTGTTCTTCGACCCGAACCACCCGACGATGCTGGGCGCCTGCGCCCGCGCCGCCACCGCCGCCGAGGCGCGCTATCGCGTGCCTTACCCGAACTCGGCGACGCGCGCCTCGCGGGTCTTCGCGCTGGATGCCGGTGCGGCCGAGGCGATGTATGCCATCACCGAAGAGCCGTGGCAGGGCGCGCATTTCCTGACGCTCGCCAATTCCGGCCCGGTCGATCCCGAGACGACCGGCGCCGCCGACCTGCCGCTGGCGCATCCCGACGGGTCCGCCGCCGACCTGATGGCCGAGATCGACGGCGCCGACGTCGTGGTTCTGCTGGCCAGCAGCGGCGAGAACGAGGGCGCCGCCGAGGTCATCGCCCGCGAGGCCTATCACCGCAGGATCATGAGCGCGGGCCTCGCGCTTGCCGGCGGTCAAAGCGACCGGGCGGTCGACCGCACGGTGAACTCGATGCGCCGCTTCGCCACGGTGCTGGTCGTGGCGCGCGACAATGATTTCATCCCGGCCATGCTGACGGCGCTCCGGGCATGATCGTCGAGGCGTTCAGCGGCGCGGGGGGCTTCCTTGCGCTCGGCTTCGTCATCGGCATGGCGCATGCGCTCGAGGCCGACCACCTGGCCGCCGTGGGCACGATGCTGAAGACGGCGGACGGCCCGCGCCGGCTGCTGGCGCGCGGCGCGGTCTGGGGGCTGGGGCACACGCTGGCGCTGATGGCCGCGGCGCTGCCGGTTCTGGCGCTGGGCCTGAGCATTACCGGCCGGGCCGAGGCGGCGCTGGAACTGGCGGTCGGCCTGATGATCGTCGCGCTCGGCCTGCGCGTGATCTGGAAGCTCTGGCGCGATCGGGTGCATTTCCATGTCCACGAGCACGGCGGCACGCGGCACCTGCACGCCCACAGCCACCGGCGCGGTGCGGGCCACGACCATGCACACCACCGCCTGACCCTGGGCGTCGGTATGATGCACGGGCTCGCGGGGTCGGCGGGGCTGCTGGTGCTGGCGGCGGCAGCGACCGACAGCCTTGGCCGGGCGCTGGCCTACGTGGCGGTGTTCGGCGCCGGATCGGTCGTGGGCATGGCCGCGCTGAGCGCGGCGCTCGGCCTGCCGCTGGCCCTGGTCGAGCGTGGCGGAACCTGGGTGAAGACGGCGACGATGCTGGCGCTGGGCCTGCTGGCGGCCCTGGTGGGCGGGGCGCTCGCCGTCGAAAGCGCCCTTGCGATGGGAGGATAGGCGAATGTGCGGCGAGATCGACGAACAGGCGGTCGTGGGCCAGGACCTTCTGGAGCAGTTGCGCGCGCTGGCGAAGATGCTGGGCGTCCAAGGTGCCGCCGCCGCGGGGCAGGGGCCGACGGGCCTGTCCGGGGCCGAGGGCCGCGCGGCCTACATGGACGAGGTGTTTCGCGACGGGCTGGCGCGTGCGCTGGCCGATGTCGCCGCCGCCGAAGAGGACGAGGCGGTGGACGCGCTGGCGGCCCAGGCCATCGCGCTGGCCCGGCTCGCCGGATTCCTCGCCGGGCAGCTTCCGCCCGAGGCCGACCTGTTCCGCGCCACGGTCGAGGCGCTGACCGCGGGCCACGCCGAGCCGCGCGACCTGGCCGACGAGAAACGGCGCGAGCACGACCGCGCCCACGGCCACAGCCACGACCATCCCCCCCACCACCATTGAGCAGAGGCCGCACCCCATGCCCCCGCTGGCCTTCCTTTCCGATCCCGACTGGCGCCGCGCGACGCTGGCGGACGCCTTCGGCAAGAGCTTCTGGGGCTTTCTCACCGTCGCGGCGCTGACCGGGCTCGCCTGCCTGCTGCTCAAGGGCCCAGAGGCGGTCGCCGATGCGCTGGTTCACGACCGCGATCTGCTGCTCGGGCTTCTGCCCCGGGTCGTCGTGGCGCTGTCCATCGCCGCGCTGATCTGGGTGCTTCTGCCGCGCGAGCGGATCACCGACCTCGTCGGCCGCGACAGCGGAATGCGCGGCCTCGCCGTCGCCACGCTTGCCGGCACCGTCACCCCGGGCGGGCCGTCCTCGGCCTATGCGCTTCTGGCGGTGCTGGCGGTCTCGGGCGCCGACCGCGGCGCGATGGTCGCCTATATCACCGCCTGGGCGACGCTGGGGCTGCAACGGGTGCTGGTCTGGGACGTGCCGTTCATGGGGGCCGAGTTCGCCTTTTTGCGGCTCTTCGTCAGCCTGCCCTTGCCGATCGTGGCGGGGCTGATCGCCCGCCGGCTGCCGCTGGTGCTGAGCGTCAAGGACGCGCATGGCGAACGGGTGCAGCCGTGAATTCCGGTTTTTTCGTGCTGCTGGCGCTTCTGGCCGTCCTGATCGGTATCGCGCTGCGCAGCCGCACCGATTTCGGCCCGATCCTGAAGCGGCTTTTCGAGCAGTTCGCCAAGCTGGTGCCGCGCATGCTCTGCGCGCTGATCGCGGCGGGCTTCATCGCCGAGCTGATCCCGAAAGCGACGATTTCGGGCTATCTCGGGGCGGATGCCGGGCTGCTGGCGCTGCCCGTCGCTGCCGCGACCGGGCTTTTGGTGCCCGCCGGTCCGGTGATCGCCTTCGCCATCGCCGCGGTCTTCGCCAAGGCGGGCGCGTCGAACGCTGCGCTCGTCACCTTCGTGACGTCGTGGTCGATCTTCGCCGCGCACCGCATCCTGATCTACGAGGTGCCGCTGATCGGCGCCTCGTTCCTGCGCCTGCGGACCGCCTCGGCAGCGGTTGTGCCGTTCCTCGCGGGCGGGATGGCGATGCTGGTCGGGCTGATCTCGAGCTACGGCGCCCCGGCGCCGATGTGACC
Source organism: Rhodobacter sp. (assembly GCA_041627895.1). Classification (GTDB taxonomy): domain Bacteria; phylum Pseudomonadota; class Alphaproteobacteria; order Rhodobacterales; family Rhodobacteraceae; genus JBFKQC01. The sequence continues at coordinate 39,664 of JBFKQC010000016.1, read as the reverse complement.
GCCCGGAGAGGCCGATGAGCGACTACCGCAAATTCCAGTCCGACGTGATCGTCGACCTCTTGCAGTCCCACGGCGTCGAATACGTCGCGATCAATCCGGGCGCCTCGTTCCGGGGCCTGCATGACAGCCTGGTCAATTACGGGCGGGACAATCCGAAAATGCTGGTCTGCCAGCATGAAGAGACCGCCGTGCAGATCGCGCACGGCTATGCCAAGGCTACCGGGCGCCCGATGGCCTGTATCCTGCACGACCTCGTCGGCCTTCTGCACGGGCAGATGGCGGTCTATTACGCCTTCACCGACCGCGCGCCGGTGCTGATCCTCGGGGCCACCGGCCCGATGGACGAGGGCCGCCGCCGGCCCCGGTCCGACTGGCACCACACCGCGCAGAACCAGGGCGAGGCGGTGCGCAACTTCACCAAATACGACTACCAGCCGCAGACGGTGGGCGGCGTGGTGGACAGCTTCCGGCGCGCATGGTCGGCGATGGTCACCGAACCCGCGGGGCCGGTCTATCTGTGCTATGACGCCATGCTGCAGGAGACGCCGCTTTCCGACGACATCGCGCTGCCGGGCGCCGAGTTCGCCAGGGCGCCGGCGCCGATGGCGGCCGACGCGGACACGCTCGGCCGCATCGTCGATCGGCTGCTCGGCGCCGACCTCCCCTGCATCATGGCCGAGTTCACCGGCCGCCAGCCCGGCAATTTCGAGCGGCTGGTGGAGCTTGCCGAGACGATCGGCTGCGCGGTCTGGGACATCAACTCGGCGCTCTGCTTCCCGTCCTGCCATCCGCAGAACCTGAGCATGGACGGCGACAGCCTGGGCGCGGCGGATGCGATCCTGGCGCTCGACGTGGTGGACTGGGAAAAGGCGGTGACGCGGCTCGATTCAACCAACCGCGTGCTGACCTCGCTGTTGCGCGACGATTGCGCCTGGATGGAGGTGGGTTTTCACGAGATCGGCCTGAGGTCCTGGGCGCTGGATCACGGCCGCTACCTCGGCAAGGTCGAAAGCGCGCTGGGCGACCCGCGGCTGGCGATGCCGCAGATGACCGCGATCGCGCGCGCCCGGATCGCCGCCGACCCGGCGCTGGCCGGAAAGATCGCTGCCCGAAAGGCGCGCATCGCCGAACGCCACGCCGCCAATCGCGCCCGCTGGCAGGCCGAGGCGCAGGCCGACCGCGATGCCTCGCCCCTGACCACGGCGCGGCTGGCCGAAGAGGTCTGGCAGGTGATCCGGGACGAGGACTGGGTGCTGGCCGCCGGGACGCTCAGGCAATGGACCCGCAAGCTGTGGGACTTCGATGCGCCGCACCGGCATCCGGGCAAGGGGCTGGGCACCTCGACCCAGATCGGCATCGGCCTGGGCGTCGCGCTGGCGCACAAGGGGTCGGGCAAGGTCGTGGTGACGTTCCAGCCCGACGGCGATCTGATGTACGACGCAGGCGCGCTCTGGACCGCTGCCAAGCACGGGATTCCGCTGCTGATCGTGATGTTCAACAACCGCGCCTATTACAACGACTGGCACCACCAGATCCGCATGGCCAGGATGCGCGGCACCGATGAGGGCAGGGCGCATATCGGCATGGACCTTTTCGACCCGGCGCCGGATTTCGCGACCATCGCCAAGGGTATGGGCGTCTGGGCCGAGGGGCCGGTCGACCGGCCCGAGGACGTCGCGCCGGCGGTCCGGCGCGCGCTGGAGGTGGTCAAATCCGGCAAGCCGGCGCTGGTCGACGTGATCACCCGGCACCGCTGACGCGACATCCGGCAAGGCCGATCGGGTCCCGCCGGCGCCCGGCCTGCCTCAGACGTCCTGCGACCGCCGCCGGAACCAGCGGAAGATCAGCATCAGGACGAACATCATCACCAGCAGTCCCAGCATGTCGCCGATCAGCACGACGGCCAGCACCTCGCCGGTCAGCTGCGCGGGAAGCAGCCCGCCATAGACCCAGATCCGGCTGACCGCGTCGAAAAGCGCCGCGATTCCGCCGACCAGCAGAAGCAACCGCCAGTTGAGTCCTGCCGCATTGCCGAAATAGAGATTGACGCCCGCCAGCCGCATCGCCTCGAAGGCCAGGATCGCCGCCAACGCCCCGGCCGCCACCAGGCTCATCAGGATCGGCGCGACCAGCGCATGCCCGGCGACGGGCGCGAAGACCAGCGAAGACACCAGCGGTGCCACGATCAGCGGAATTAGGGATTTCCAGCCCAGGAACCACGCCGCGAGCACGCGCACGCCATGCGGCAGAAAGACCGCCTGCGCAAAGATCGTCAACTCGGGCACGAATGCCGCCTGCGCGGGCCAGACGAGGATTGCCGTCAGGCCGTCGCAAAGCAGGTAAGTCAGCACGATCAGGAAATAGTTCGCAGCTTCCTCGAAATAGTCCCGAGCCCGTTCCGACAAATTCGTGTTCCTGCGAAATCCTGTGACCGAACCGATTGTCGCACAGCCGGATTCCGATGCCAACCGCGTCGGGGTCGCAGGGCGGCCTTTGCGGCGCCTGGGAAACCGCCGCTGCCTCGCGGTACCGCGGGATCAGGTCAGGGTTTCGTGAAATCGGGTGCCGCGCGGGCCGTCACTCTTCGAATGCCTTGTCCGACAGGACGTAGCTTTTCGCGCGCGAGCCGCTGGCACGGTCCAGGAGCCCCTGATCCAGCAGCGTGCGGAGCGTGCGGTAGAACGTGGCCTGCGCCTGGCGGCGCACAAGCTCGTGGTTGCGTAAGGCGTCGGATTCGATCACATCGCCCGGTCCGCCGCTGAGATCGCGCGCCGCGAGCACGATATCGCGCTCGTTCTGGTTGAGCCGGTCAAGGCCCAACTCGCGCTCCATCTGCCGAAGCATCGCGCGCAATTCGAAGATGGCTTTCAGTCTGTCCATCGTGTTCTACCCCTACGTGCGGAGCTTAACAAAAGCGCGGAGAGGCGGCTAGTGCCTTCAGGAAAAATTCTCAAAGCAAGAAATTATCAAATTGACAATTAGACCGATTCGAGTCAGATTGTTTTCACCATCCATCGGTTGAGAGCCCGATGACCTGGTTTTCGTTGTAGCGAGTAACACCTTGACCAAGAAGACCCCGGCAAACCGCGTTTGCCGGGGCTTTTTCTTGCCACCCGTTTTCTTGCCGAGGCCCGGTTCCGCCGGCCGCCTGCTTCCGCGCCGCTGACGCGGGCCTTTCCGTTGCGTCGCCTGCTGCTAAGCTGGCGGAAACGAAGCGTTCCCCCGAGAGGCGATATCATGGCGATCACCCGGCTTGCCACGGCCACTTTCGCGCTTGCGCTGGCCGCCGCGGCGGCAGCGGCGCAGGATACCGACCTGGAACTGGTACTGCTGGCCGATGCCTCTGGCTCGATCGACGAGGGCGAGATCGCGTTCCAGCGCCAGGGCTACGCCGCCGCGATCACGCATCCCGACGTGCTGGCCGCGATCGCGAACACCGCCTATGGCTCGATCGCCGTGACTTACGTGGAATGGGCCGCGAACCAGGCCGTCGTCGTCGGCTGGACCCGGATCGCGGGGCGGCAGGAGGCCGAGGATTTCGCCCGCCGCCTGCTTGCCCCGCCGCGCCAGGCCTTCGGGCGCAACGCGATCGGCGCGGCGCTGCTGGAGGGGTTGAGGCAGATCGAAGAGAACGACATCACAGGCTGGCGCCGGGTGATCGACTTTTCCGGCGACAGCGTGAACAGCTATTCCGGCCCCGCGATCGCCGCGGCGCGCGAGACGGTGCTGGCCGCCGGCGTCACGATCAACGCGCTGCCGATCCTGCGCCCCGACGATCCGGGCCGCGCCCATGGCGGGCTGGAGGCAGCCTACGAGGCGCAGATCATCGGCGGCACCGGCGCCTTCGTCGTCACCGCGGCGAACCGCGCCGCCTTTGCCGAGGCGGTCCGCCGCAAGCTGGTGCTGGAGATCAGCGGGCAGGTGCCCGTCCGGCGCCTGGCGTGGCGCCGCTGATGAGACCGGCATGAGCGGCGGACGCTTCGCCGCGTTCCGGCATCCGGGCTTCCTGCGCTACTGGCTGGCGCTGATCCTGACCGGCCTTGCCTTTCAGATGCAGACGGTTGCGGTCGGCTGGCAGGTCTATGACCTGACCCGCGACCCGTTCGACCTGGGCCTGGTCGGGCTGACGCAATTCGCGCCGGCGCTCGTTCTGGTCCTGATCACCGGCATGGTCGCCGACCGCCTTTCGCGGCGCCGAATCCTGGGCGCGTGCCTGATCGTGCAGGGAAGCTGCGCCGCCGCGCTGTTCTGGTTCACCCGCGCCGGTCTCGACGCCGTGGGGCCGGTCTTTGCCGTGCTTGCGGTCTTCGGAACGGCGCGCGCCTTCTACAACCCGGCGCGGCAGGCCATCGTACCGAACCTGGTGCCGCCGGACATGCTGGCGCAGGCCATCGCGCTGAATACGACCGGCGCGCAGGTCGCGACGATCTGCGGCCCGGTCGCTGGCGGGCTGCTTTACGGGCTGGCGCCGGGCGCGGCCTATGTCGGCACGCTGGTGTTCCTGGTGGCCTCGGGCGTCCTGATCCTGACGATCCCGCAACCGGCGGGCCGCCGGCGGGCGGTCGCCACGGGATGGCAGGCGCTGAGCGGCGGCATCCGCTATATCTGGCGCGAGAAGGTGGTGCTGGGCGCGATCTCGCTCGATCTCTTCGCGGTGCTGCTGGGCGGTGCCACGGCGCTGTTGCCGGTCTTTGCCCGCGACGTGCTCGAGGTCGGGCCGGCGGGGCTGGGCATGCTGCGCTCGGCCTCTGCGGTGGGTGCGATCGCCATGGGCGCCTGGCTGATCGCGCGGCCGGTCGCCGACAATGCCGGCGGGCTGATGTTTGCCGCGGTCGCGGCCTTCGGGCTGTTCACGCTGGTCTTCGCGGTCTCGCAGGCGGTGTGGCTGTCGGTCGCGATGCTGGCCTGCATGGGCGCCGCCGACATGATCAGCGTCAACATCCGCAACACGCTCGTTCAGCTCTGGACACCGGACGAGCTGCGCGGGCGCGTCAATGCGGTGAACCAGGTCTTCATCGGCGCCTCGAACGAGGTCGGCGGGTTCCGCGCGGGGTCGATGGCGGCGCTGATCGGCCCGGTGGCCGCGGTGGCGGTGGGCGCCGCCGGGACCCTGGCGGTCACGGGGCTATGGATACGCGGGTTCCCGGAGCTTCGGCGCATCCGGTATCTGGCGCGGGAGTAGGTAGGGGCGGCCCCGCGCGCAATGCGTGTCCGGTGCCGCACCCCGATCCCCGTCGCAAAGCCGCGCCAGCGCCAGCCCGCGCGATCCGGCGCTATGCCATGCCGAGCAGCCCCTTGACCTTGTCCGCCGCGGCCTCGGCGGTGATGCCGAAATGCCGGTAAAGGTCGCCCGCCGGGGCCGAGGCGCCGAAGCTCTGCATCCCGACGAAGCCCGACTTGGCCTCCTTGCCGCGCTCGCCCAGAAGCCAGCGGTCCCAGCCCATCCGCACGCCCGCCTCGATCGCCACGCGCACCGGCCCGCCGGGCAGGACGCGGCGGCGGTATTTCTCGTCCTGGCGCTCGAACAGTTCCCACGACGGCATCGACACGACGCGCGTGCCGATCCCTTCGGCCTCGAGCATGTCGCGCGCCGCCAGCGCAATCGACACCTCGGACCCCGAGGCGATCAGGATGGCCTGGCGCTTGGCCCCGGCCTCGGCCAGAACGTAGGCGCCAAGCTCGGTCAGGTTCTTCGTTTTGTGGTCCCTGCGCACCGTCGGCAGGCCCTGCCGGGTCAGCGACAGCACCGTGGGCGCCGCCGTCTGGTTCAGCGCGATTTCCCAGGCCTCGGCGGTCTCGACCGCATCCGCGGGACGGATCACCAGCATGTTCGGTGTGGCGCGCAGCATCGCCAGATGCTCGACCGGCTGGTGCGTCGGGCCATCCTCGCCCAGGCCGATCGAGTCGTGGGTGTATACATAGACCGGCGCCACCCCCATCAGCGCGGAAAGCCGCATCGCGGCGCGCGCGTAGTCGGTGAAAACCATGAAGGTGCCGCCATAGGCCTTGACGCCGCCGTGCAGCGCCAGCCCGTTCATCGCCGCGGCCATGCCGTGTTCGCGGATGCCGTAATGCAGATACCGCCCCTTGCGGTCTTCGGGGCCATGGACCCCCATGTCCGGCGTCTTGGTGTTGTTCGAGCCGGTAAGATCGGCCGACCCGCCCACGGTTTCAGGCATGATCGGGTTGATCACGCCCAGCGCCTTTTCGCTGGCCGAACGGGTGGCGAGCTTGGGCGCGGTTTCCGACATGTCCTTCTTGAATCGCTTCAGTGCGGCGGAAAGCCGCTTCGGCACGCCGCCCTGCTGTTCACGCTCGAACTGGGCGCGGCGGCTGTCGCTCAGCCCCGCCAGGCGCTCCTCCCAGGCGACGCGGGCGCCGGTGCCGCGCAGGCCGATTTCCTGCCACTGCGCCTTGATGTCGGCGGGGATGGTAAAGGCGTCGTGATCCCAGCCGTACAGCCGCTTGGTCTCGGCGATCTGGCCGGCGTCGGTCAGCGCGCCATGCGCCTTGGCGGTGTCCTGCATCGGGTGGCCAAGGCCGATATGGGTGGTGCAGGCGATCATCGAGGGCTTGTTGCTGGCCTTCGCGGCGGTGATCGCGGCGTCGATCGCGTCGGGATCGTGGCCGTCGATGGCCTGCACGTGCCAGCCGGACGCCTCGAACCGCTTCACCTGGTCGGTGGCATCGGCCATGTCGACGGTGCCGTCGATGGTGATGTTGTTGTTGTCCCAGAACAGGATCAGCCGGCCCAGTTTCTGCCGCCCGGCGAGCGTCAGCGCCTCCTGGCTGACACCCTCCATCAGGCAGCCGTCGCCGGCGATCACGTAGGTGTGGTGATCGACGAGCTTCTTTCCGTAGCGCGCGCGCAGGATTTCTTCGGCGATGGCGAACCCGACCGAGTTGGCGAAGCCCTGGCCGAGCGGGCCGGTCGTGGTCTCGACCCCCTTGGCGTGGCCGTATTCCGGGTGGCCGGCGGTGATCGAGCCGAGTTGGCGGAAGTTCCTGAGCTGATCCAGCGTCATGTCGGCATGGCCGGTGAGATAGAGCAGCGAGTAGAGCAGCATCGAGCCGTGCCCGGCACTGAGGATGAAGCGGTCGCGGTCCGGCCAGTCGGGCGCCGAGGCGTCGAACTTCAGATGCTTGTCGAACAGCACCGTGGCAACGTCGGCCATGCCCATCGGCATACCCGTGTGGCCGGAATTGGCGGCGGCGACGGCGTCCATCGCCAGCGTGCGGATCGCAGCGGCGCGCATCCAGTGGTCGGGGTGCTTCTGTTTCAGCTCGGAGATTTCCACGGCGCGCATGTCCCTCGTTGAAATGGCCAGTTCCGCGGGGTGATACCAGCCAGCGAGCGAAGTTCAAGCAGTCCCCATAAGCTATTGGGGCGGAAGGGGGCGCATTTCCTGCGGCGGTTGGCTAATATCCCCGGAATTCGACAGGGGACGTGATTCGAACCGTCCCGGCGCGGTGGCGCGGTGCCAACGGCCAGGGACGGACGAGGAGAGGCGGATGACCGATATCAGTGAACTGGAGCAGCGGATTACGGCCGCGCTGGACCGGATCGGCGCGGGGCTGGACGGGCTCGCGGCCGGGGCGGCGGCACCTGCGGCGGACGAGGGCGAGCTTGCCGAGTTGCGCGAGGCGCTCGAGGCCGAGCGCGTGGCGAACGCCCAGCTCGAAGAGCGGGTGCGCGCGCTGCACGATCAGCAAGACAAGCGGATCGGCGAGGTGCAGGCCGAACTGGAGGCGCTGCGCGGCGACGCCGAGGCGGCGAATGCCGGCGCGGTCGAGGCCCGGAACGAGGTGGCAAGCCTGCGCCGGATGAACGAGCATCTGCAGGCGGCGATCGGCACGTTGCGCGAGGCGGCGGCGAATGGTGTGATCGAGCCGCAGCTGATCAACCACGCGATGCAGACCGAGATCGAGGGCCTGCGCAGCGTGCGCGACGCCGACCGGCGCGAGCTGAACGAGATACTCGGCGCATTGGAGCCGCAACTTGAGGGGGCCGGCAATGCCTGAGGTCAAGATTTCCATCGGCGGGCGCGAGTTCGAGGTCGCCTGCCAGGAGGGCGAGGAGCACTTCCTGCAGGCCGCCGCCGGCATGCTGGACACCGAGGCCACGGCGCTGACCGCGCAGATCGGGCGGCTGCCCGAGGCGCGGATGCTGTTGATGGCCGGGCTGATGCTGGCCGACAAGGCGGCGGGCATCGAAGAACAGCTGCGCGAGGTTCAGGGCCGGGCGGATGCGCTTGAAAGCCAGGTCAATGCGCTGCGCTCCGCGCCGGCGCCCGCGCCGCAGCGCATCGAGGTGCCCGTGCTACCCGACGGCGTGGCCGACAGCCTGGCCGAGATCGCCGCGCGGGCCGAGGCACTGGCCGCGAAGGTCGAGGAGACCGGGGCGAGCGCCTAAGGCATTTGCGCGACGCTTCGCCCTGGCGGTTTCGCGGGAAATCGCCCTAGGCGTTGGCCTCGCGGATCTTCTCGGCGGCGTCCTTGTCGTAGGCGATGCCGTTCCGGTCGAAAAGCTGATCCAGTTCGCCCGACAGCGTCATCTCGGTGATGATGTCGCAGCCGCCGACAAACTCGCCCTTGACGTAAAGCTGCGGGATCGTCGGCCAGTCGGAATAGTCCTTGATGCCCTGACGGATGTTTTCGTCGGCCAGAACGTCGATGTCGCTGTACTCGACGCCCATGTAGTTCAGCACGCCCGCGACGCGAGAGGAGAAGCCGCATTGCGGCATCGCCTTGGTGCCCTTCATGTAAAGCACCACGTCGTTCTGCGTGACGGTGTCCTTGATCTGGTCCTGGACGGTCATTCCTCGGGTTCCTTTCTCGAGCCGCTGCGCGCGGCGGATACGACGCGGGCGGCCGGCATCAGTCGGGCGCCCTTGTGGTCAGCGCCAGCGCGTGCAGGTCGCCCGAAGCGCCGTCCATCGCGCCCTTGAGCGCGGCGTAGACGGCGCGTTGCTGCTGCACGCGGTTCTGGCCGCGGAAACTTTCGTCGATCACCTCGGCGGCATAGTGATTCCCGTCACCCGCGAGATCGGTGATGGTGATCTGCGCCTTCGGAAAGGCGGCGCGGATCAGGTCCTCGATTTCCTGCGCCTGCATGGCCATCGGCGATATCCTCGGTTTTCGGTACAGGTAATCCGCGCGGGCAGGGCGTGCAAGGGCGGGGGCGCCATTCAGGATTCGGCGAAGCCGATCCCTTCGGGGTGTCCGAGGGCCGAAGCTGCAACGCCTCTCTCCAATGCGGCCCGGGAGCGTCTGCTCGCGGGCCTCGCCCTTTCCGGGCCTGCGCCCCGAGTAGGGGCGTGACGATCGCGACGAGGATTGACTAACCCAGCCTGGCCTCGAAAGCGGAGCGGTAGAGCGACGAGAGCTCTGCGAGCGGGGCTTCCGCTTGGCCCATTCGAACGGTCGCGCCGCCGAAGCGGCCGGCACGGGCGATCGGCACGCCGGCCTGGCTGGCGGCGATCATCAGCGCCTCGGCCTGGTCGAAGTTGCAGGCCACCAGATAGCGGGCCTGGTCCTCGCCGAAAAGCTGGCCGGCGTCGCCGGTGTCCAGCGTCACGCCGACGCAAGCGGCCTCGGCCATCTCGAACGCGGCAAGCGCCAGGCCGCCGTCGGACAGATCGGTGCAGGCGCGGATCAGGTGGCAATGCGCGCGGATGAATTCGCCGTTCCGGCGTTCGGCCGCCAGATCGACGGGCGGGGCATCGCCGTCTTCGCGGCCGAGGGCCTCGGCGAGGATCGCCGACTGCCCGAGATGCCCGTGCGTCTCGCCCACCACCAGCGCGACATGGCCCTCGCGCGCCGATCCGGCGATCAGGTGCGCCGGGTCGGGGATCAGCCCTACCGCGCCGATGGTCGGGGTGGGCAGGATCGCGCTGCCGTCGGTCTCGTTGTAAAGCGAGACGTTTCCGGAAACGATCGGCATATCAAGGGCTTCACAGGCCGCGCCGATGCCTTTGACGGCGCCGACGAACTGGCCCATGATCTCGGGCTTTTCCGGATTGCCGAAGTTCAGGTTGTCGGTGGCGGCAAGCGGCTTCGCACCGATGGCGGTCAGGTTGCGATAGGCCTCGGCCACCGCCTGCTTGCCGCCTTCGGCTGGGTTGGCGCGGACGTAGCGCGGCGTGACGTCCGAGGTAAAGGCGAGGCATTTGGACGTCCCGTGCACCCGCACGATTCCTGCGCCGAGGCCGGGTGCGCGCACGGTGTCGGCCATGACCTGGCTGTCGTATTGCTCGTAGACCCATTGTTTCGCGGCGTGGTTCGGCGACGAAATCAGCGCTCTCAGCCCGTCGATCGGGTCGATCTGCGGCACGTCTTCCAAAGCCACGGCGCCCGGCGTTTCGACCCAGGGGCGGTCGTATTCCGGCGCGGTCGACGACAGCTTGGACAGCGGCAGGTCGGCCTTCACCTCGTTGCCGTGCAGGATCAGGAACCGGTCCTCGGCGATGGTCTCGCCGACCACGGCGAAATCGAGATCCCACTTGTCGAAGATCGCCTTGGCCTCGGCCTCTTTCTCGGGCTTCAGCACCATGAGCATGCGCTCCTGGCTTTCGCTCAGCATCATCTCGTAGGCGGTCATGGCGTCCTCGCGCACCGGCACGCGGTCGAGTTCCAGCTTGATGCCCAGGCCGCCCTTGTCGCCCATCTCGACCGCCGAACAGGTCAGCCCCGCAGCGCCCATGTCCTGGATCGAGATCACCGCGCCCGAGGCCATCAGTTCGAGGCAGGCCTCGAGCAGGCATTTCTCGGTGAAGGGGTCGCCGACCTGCACCGTGGGGCGCTTTTCCTCGATCGTGTCGTCGAATTCGGCCGAAGCCATGGTCGCGCCGCCGACGCCGTCGCGCCCGGTCTTGGCGCCGAGATAGACCACCGGCATGCCGACGCCCGAGGCCGCCGAGTAGAAGATCGCGTCGGCGTCCGCGAGGCCGGCGGCGAAGGCGTTGACCAGGCAATTGCCGTTATAGGCGGCATGGAACCGCACTTCGCCGCCCACCGTGGGCACGCCAAACGCGTTGCCGTAGCCGCCGATGCCCTCGACCACGCCGTGCACGAGTTGTCGGGTCTTCGGGTGGCCGATCTCGCCGAAGCTGAGCGAGTTCATCGCGGCGATGGGCCGCGCGCCCATGGTGAAGACGTCGCGCAGGATGCCGCCGACGCCGGTGGCGGCGCCCTGGTAGGGCTCGATGTAGGACGGGTGGTTGTGGCTTTCCATCTTGAACACCACCGCCTGGCCGTCGCCGATGTCGACGACGCCCGCGTTCTCGCCGGGGCCGCAGATCACTTGCGGGCCGGTGGTCGGCAGGGTGCGAAGCCATTTCTTCGACGACTTGTAGGAGCAATGCTCGTTCCACATCGCCGAGAAGATGCCGAGTTCGGTGAAGCTGGGCTCGCGGCCGATGATCTCCAGTATCCGCTGGTATTCGTCGGGCTTCAGCCCGTGCGCCGCCACAAGCTCTTCGGTGATCGCCGGTTCGGTCATGCTCGTCCCCCGTTTGCCGGGCTTTTAGGGGATGGCGTGCACGGGGAAAAGGCGACCTGCGCGCATTCCCGAAGGTTTTTGTTCCCTTGGCCCGGGGATGGTGGCACGATTGGACATCTCCGGGGGCGTGCAATGCGCAGCTTTCTTCTGACGGCGGCCGGGGCGGTACTGGCAGCGGCAACCGTTCTTGCCGGGCCGGGGCATGCAAAGTCCGGCCAGTCCGGTCAGACATGCGGTTTCGAGGCAGACATCGTCGCGCTGGCAGAGCGGGCGCTAGGCGAACGGCACACGCTGACCGGGTTTCATCCCGGGCGCTACGGAACCGAGGCGGTGTATTTCTGGCTGCATTATGCCGCGCCGGCGCCGGACGAGGGCCTGGCCAAGTTCGCCGAGGTCCGGGCCGGGGCGGCCCGCGCGCCGCGCGACCTGGATGCGCTGGAGATGGCCTATGCCATAGCGAGGCTCGGCGCCGAGCGGGGTCTCGGGCATTTCGGCGCCGCGCCGCTGGACGCGTTCGCCGAACTCGATCATTCGGCCGTGCGCGCGCTGGTGCTGTCCGATGGCGGCGCAACGTTTTTCCGGCTTCTTCAGCAGGTCCGCGCCGATCCGGCGCGCAACGAGACGTTTCGCGGCAGGTGGCCCGCGGCGATCAATCTGGTGCTCGAGCTTCTTGATCTGCCCGACGATGACAAGCTGGCCATCGCCGAACTCGCCGAACAGGCCGGAGAGCGGGTCTTTGCGGCATCGCTGCTGTCCAGCCGTGCCGATCTGGGGCCGTACCGGGCGATCCTTGGTCGCTATCCCGACGACAAGACGCTGCACGACATCGCGGGTCCGCGTTGGGTGACGAATTACGGTCTGCCGACCCTGCACAACGCCGCGCCGATCGAGGATCTGTCCGCGCTGGATGCAGAACGAAGGGCCTTGCACGAGCAGCTGTTCAACGTGCTCCGCGCGGCATACCGGAATCCGGTCGTCGATTTCCTGATGATCGGCGTCAACCAGACCGGGCGTTCCGCCGAATTCGACCTGGTTGCCCGGGATTACCTGGCGCTCGTCGACGCCGGAGAGATCAGTCCCGCCCAGGATGCCGAGATCGCCTGGCTGCACATCTACCGCGCGATGATCCGACACGTCGGCGCAGAGATCACGCTGGCGACGCTGGGCTCGTTCGACTTGCCCACGACCGCGCGGCATTTCAGCGGCAGGGCGCAGGATCTGTTCGATTGGGTGGTGGCGAAGGATGCCACCCGGGCCTATGTGCGCGGCGAGGCGGCGCTGCCCCCGGCACGCCCGGACATCCTGTCGCCGGGTTTCGACTGGGTGCGCTGGATCGCCGTGGCGGCGGCGGTTCGCCAGGGCGGCGAGGTGGCGGGCGAGGACTTCGAGATCCGCGCAGCCGTCGAGATGCACCTTTTGCGGGACGAGTTCGACCAGGCGGTCGCGTTGGCCGGCTTGCTGGCGCCGGAGGGCCGCCAGGAGGTCTATCGCGACCTGTTGCGCCGGCTTGACCGCCTATGTCGCGGCGTCGGGGTCTTTCCGGGGCAGTCGATCCTGTTCGGCGGAGAGCTTGTCCATCGGTTCTGATCGCCTTGCAGCGACAAGTGCCGAAGGCGAAAAAAGGGCCGGGTCAAGCCCGGCCCAGTCCAACAGGGAGGTAAACGCCGTTGGGAGATAAGATCAATCCCTGGCGTTGAAACAGACCTAATGCTGCAACTGCGAAGGATCAAGGCAGAAAGCCCGAAACGCGTGCATTGCTGCTATGCCAAAGATGCATAGCTGTGCATCTGTTCAGGCATCTTCCTGTTGCTTGTGCTTTTTGCGATAGGCGATGATCTCTTCCATCACGAAATCGCGGAATGCGGCGATGCGCTTGGAATTCCTGAGTTCCTCGGGATAGGCGAGGAACACCGGCACCTCGTTCGATTCCGTGTCCGGCAGGACGCGGGTGATCGCCGGGAAATCCTCGGTCACGTAATCCGGCAGCACCCCGATCCCGAGGTTGTTCAGCACTGCCTGCAGCACCCCGAAATAGTTGTTCACGGTCAGCGTCGAGTGGATGTCGTAGGTCAGAAGCTCCTGCACCAGACTGGCGCCGGCGGCAACCTGGAACGAGGTCGGGCTTTGGCAGATCAGCCGGTGGCGTCCGAGATCGTGCATCGTCTTCGGCGTGCCGTGCTCTGCCAGGTAGGTGGGCGTCGCATACAGCCGCATCCGCACGCTCATCAGCCGGCGACGGATCAGGTCCGCCTGGCTGGGTTCCTTCATGCGGATCGCGACGTCGGCCTCGCGCATCGGCAAATCCAGCACGCGTTCCTCGAGCATCAGGTCGATCTTCAACTCGGGGTAATTGGCGTAGAGCGCGGGCAGGCGGGGCGCCAGCCAGAGCGTGCCGAAGCCGGTGGTGGTGGTCACGCGCAACTCGCCGAAGGCCTCTTCCTTGCTGTCGCGGATCCGCGCCTCGGCGGTGTCCAGCCGGCGCACCATCGCGCTGGTCGCGTCGAACAGCAATTCACCCTGCTCGGTGAGAATCAGGCCCCGCGCGTGACGGTGAAACAGCGTCGCGTTCAGCGATTCCTCAAGCGCCCTGATCTGGCGCGACACGGCCGACTGGCTGAGGTGCAGCGTCTCGCCCGCATGGGTCAGGCTGCCCGCATCGGCCACCGCGTGAAATATTCTAAGCTTGTCCCAGTCCATGATAGCGCAAGCATTACCCGATGTGCTGCGGCGAGGTACAGGAATTACGTGGCGGATGTGGTAGAGAAGATGCACATTCGTGACAGTATTTTGATTTTGTAGGTCAGCGTTTTTGACCTATAATAGGAGGCGAGCAGGATCGGCTGGAGGACGGAAATGCGCCAGGATGTTTCGCTAAGCGACCGCTACGACTTGTCGAAGACGCAGGTCCTTCTGAACGGCACTCAGGCGCTGGTGCGGCTGATGCTGATGCAGAAGGCGCGCGACAAGGCGGCGGGGCTGAACACGGCCGGTTACGTCAGCGGATATCGCGGCTCGCCCCTGGGGGCGGTCGACCTGACGATGGCGCGGGCGGGCGAGGTGCTGAAGGCCAGCGACATACGGTTCCAGCCGGGGCTGAACGAGGACCTCGCGGCCACCGCGCTTTGGGGCACGCAGCAGGCCGAATTGCGGGGCGAGGGCAAGTTCGACGGCGTCTTCGGGCTGTGGTACGGCAAGGGGCCCGGCGTCGACCGCACCGGCGACGTGATGCGGCATGCCAATTTCGCGGGAACGTCCCGGCATGGCGGCGTTCTGATGGCGATGGGCGACGACCATACCGGCGAAAGCTCGACCACCCTGCACCAGTCGGACTGGGCGATGGTCGACGCCTACATGCCGGTGCTCAGCCCCGCGGGCGTGCAGGAGGTGCTGGATTTCGGGCTGTACGGCTTTGCGCTGGGGCGGTTTTCCGGGGTTTGGGCCGGGCTCAAGCTGATGAAGGACACGGTCGAGGCGACGGCGGTGGTCGACGGACGGCTGGACCGCAAGAAATTCGTCGTCCCGGACTTCGCGATGCCCAAGGGCGGGCTGAACATCCGCCTGATCGACGACCGCGTCGCGCAGGAAGCGCGGATGATCGACTACAAGCGGTTCGCCGCGGAGGCCTTTGCACGCGCAAACAAGATCGACTGGCGGGTCTGGGGCCATCCGGGCGCCAAGATCGGGCTGGTCGCGTCGGGCAAGAACTGGCTCGACCTCACCCACGCGCTGTCGCTCTTGGGCATCGACGACGTGGAATGCAACCGCCTGGGGCTGACCACCTACAAGGTCGGGCAGTCCTGGCCGCTGGACATGGACAGCTTCCACGAATGGGCCGAGGGGCTGGAGCTGATTATCGTCGTCGAGGAAAAGCGCAAGCTGATCGAGGTGCAGATCAAGGAGGCGATCTTCGACGACCGGCAGGGCCGTCGGGTCTATGGCTGGCACAAGGGCGACACCTGGGAGAACGGCCGCCGGCTGGAGCTGTTTCCGACCCGCTGGGCGCTGGACCCGGTGATGATCGCGCAAAAGCTGGGCGAGATCCTGATCGAGGAAGGCCGCGGCACCGACCGCATCAAGGCCGCGATGCAAACCCTTGACGAGGCTCGGAAAGCCGACAACGCGGAAGAGATCGCCGCGCGGCTGCCCTATTTCTGTTCCGGCTGCCCGCACAACACGTCCACGAAGCTGCCCGAGGGCGCCCGCGCCTATGCCGGGATCGGCTGTCACTTCATGGTGCAGTGGATGGACCGCGACACGCTGGGGTTCACGCATATGGGCGGCGAGGGCGCGAACTGGGTCGGCGAGGCGCCGTTTTCCACCCGCGAGCACGTGTTCCAGAACCTCGGCGACGGCACCTACAATCACTCGGGCGTGCAGGCGATCCGGTTCGCGCTGATGGCGGGGACCAACATCACCTACAAGATCCTCTACAACGACGCCGTGGCGATGACCGGCGGCCAGCCGAACGACGGCGGGCTGACCGCGGACCAGATCGCGCGCGAACTCGTCGCCATGGGGGTCGGCAACGTCGCGCTGGTCTATGACGAGAAAGAGGACGTCAATCTGTCGCTCTTCCCGAAAGAGGTGACGCGGCACACCCGCGACGAGATGGAGCATATCCAGAAGAAATTCAGCAAATACAACGGCGTGTCGGCGATCATTTACGTTCAGACCTGCGCCGCCGAGAAACGCCGCCGCCGCAAGCGCGGGCAATTCCCGGACCCGGACAAGCGGGTGTTCATCAACACCGACATCTGCGAGGGCTGCGGCGATTGCGGGGTGCAGTCGAACTGCGTCTCGATCGTGCCGGTCGAGACCGAACTTGGCCGCAAGCGCGCCATCGACCAGTCGACCTGCAACAAGGACTTCTCGTGCCTCAAGGGGTTCTGCCCGTCCTTCGTGACCATCGAGGGCGCGAAGATCCGCAAAGAGGCCACCGCCCGCATCGAGATCGGCGACCTGCCCGATCCGGACGTGCCGCGGATCCGCGGCACGCATAACGTGGTGATCACCGGCGTCGGCGGCACCGGCGTGGTGACGATCGGCGCGGTGATGGCGATGGCTGCGCATCTCGACGGTATCGGCGCCGGCATGATGGAGATGGCGGGGCTGGCGCAGAAGGGCGGTGCGGTGCACATCCACTGCCGGCTGGCCAAGGACCCGTCCGACATTTCGGCGATCCGGGTCGCGACCGGCGAATGCGACACGCTGATCGGCGGCGACCTGGTGGTCAGCGCCGGCGCCAAGACGCTGGGGCTGATGAAGGGCGGGCGCACCGGCGCGGTGGTCAACAGCCACGAAACGATGACGGGCGACTTCACCCGCAACACCGACTTCCGCCTGCCTTCCGAGAGGTTGACGCTGGCGCTTCAGGTGCGGCTGCGCGACGGGCTGACGATGTTCGACGCCAGCCAGCTTGCCAAGGCGCTGATGGGCGACACGATCTTTTCCAACATGATGATCTTCGGCGCGGCCTGGCAGAAGGGCTTGGTGCCGCTGACGCACGAGGCGATCCTGCGCGCCATCGAGTTGAACGGCGCCGCCGTCGAGCGCAACAAGCAGGCCTTCGAGACCGGCCGCTGGGCGGCCTTGAACCCGGAAGAGGCGGCGCGCGTGACCGGCGCCAACGTGGTCGAATTGCCGAAGACGCTGGACGAGATCATCGCCTTCCGCGCCGATCACCTAGTCAGGTACCAGGGCCGCGGGCTGGCCAGGCGCTATCGCAAGTTCGTCGAGAGGTTCCAGAACCCGCGGCTGCGCGAGGCGGTGGCCAAGGGTTATCACAAGGTTCTGGCCTACAAGGACGAATACGAGGTCGCGCGGCTCTTGAGCGAGACCGAGGCCAAGGCGAAGGCCGAGTTCGCCGGCGATCTGCGGCTGACCTATCACCTGGCGCCGCCGTCGCGGGCCAAGGCCGGGCCGGACGGCCACCCGGCGAAAAAGGAATACGGCCCCGGCTGGCGGCGCATGTTCCGTCTGCTGAAACGGCTGAAGCGGCTGCGCGGCACGGTCTTCGACCCGTTCGGATACTCGGCCGAACGCCGGATGGAGCGCGGCCTGATCAAGCAATACCGCGCCGACATGCTGACGCTTCTGGACGTGCCCGACGACAAGCTGGACGCGGCCGTGGCGCTGGCCGAGTTGCCGTTGCAGATCAAGGGCTTCGGACACATCAAGGCGGCGAATGCCGACAAGGCGGCGAAGCGGCGCGAGGAACTGTTGTCGGCGCTTGCCGGCCGGCCCGGAATGAAGCAGGCTGCCGAGTGACGGGCGCGCGGCGCCGGCCGCCGATCCGTCGCCGAAGGCCGCCACTGGAGCCCTCCCTGGCCCGGCGGCCGCAACCAGCGAAGCGGGAAGGGGCCGATGCCGTCATTACGCCGTCCCGGAAAGGAAGGCCGCCAGGATAGCCGCGCCACGCACCATGCGGCGCGCGAGATCAGCTATGCCAGTTCCGCCCAGACCAGAGGCGGGCGGGCGGTCATCCGGGTGCTGGAGAACGCCACCGGACGGCTGCGGCTGATCAAGCGGGCGGACGGCTACGAGAAGGAGGTCGCGGCGGGCCGCGATTTCTGGCAGGTGATGGTCGAACGCTACGGGCTAAGCCTCGACGTGGTCGCCGGGTCGCTCGACGACATCCCGCGCGAGGGGCCGCTGATCGTCATCTCGAACCACCCCTACGGCATCCTCGACGGGCTGATGATGGGCCACATCCTGTCGCTCGCCCGCGGCGATTTCCGGATTCTCGCGAACCGCATCTTCCGCAAGGCCGAGGATCTTGACCGGATTGTCCTGCCGGTCTCGTTCGACGAGACGAAAGAGGCGATGGCGCTGAACATCGAGACCCGCAAGGTGGCGCTGCGCTATCTCGCCGAGGGCGGCGCGATCGGCGTCTTTCCGGGCGGCACGGTGGCAACCTCGAAAACCCCGTTCAGCCGCCCGCTGGACCCGGCCTGGCGCACGTTTACCGCCAAGATGATCCAGAAATCCGGGGCGCAGGTGGTGCCGATCTTCTTCGACGGCCAGAATTCGCGGCTGTTCCAGCTTGCGAGCCACTTCCACTTCACGTTGCGCATGGCGCTTCTGATCAACGAGTTCCGTGCCCGGGTCGACGAGCCGGTCAAGATCGCGGTGGGCAGGCCGATTCCGGCCGAGGACATCGCGGCCCATGGTCACGACCCGAAAACGATGATGGATTTCCTGCGCGCGAGGACATATTCGCTTAGCCCGGAGCCGCTCGATTCCATCGACTACGGATTCGAGTTCGAGGACAGGTGGAAGGCGTGAGGTCGTGGCGGTCGGGATATTCGATTCGGGGCTCGGCGGGCTGACGGTGCTGGACGAGGCGGCGCGGGCGCTGCCCGAGGTGCCGTTCGTCTATTACGGCGACAACGCGCATACGCCCTATGGCGTGCGCGAGCCCGACGACATCTATCAGTTGACGGTCGACGGCTGCGAACGGCTGTTCGCGGCGGGCTGCACGCTGGTGATTCTGGCCTGCAACACGGCCTCGGCCGCGGCGCTGAGACGGATGCAGGAGAACTGGGTGCCCAAGGACCGCCGCGTGCTGGGCGTCTTCGTCCCGATGATCGAGGCGCTGACCGAACGGCACTGGGGCGACAACTCGCCGCCGCGCGAGGTCGAGGTCAAGCATGTCGCGCTGTTCGCGACCCCCGCCACCGTCCGCAGCCGCGCCTTCCAGCGCGAATTGGCGTTTCGCGCCATAGGGGTGGACGTCGAAGCTCAGGCGTGCGGAGGCGTGGTGGACGCGATCGAGGAAGGCGACATGATCCTGGCCGAGGCGCTGGTGCGGTCCCATGTCGACGCGCTGAAGCGCAAGATGCCCGACCCCGAGGCGGCGGTGCTGGGCTGCACCCATTACCCGCTGGTCGAGGACGTGTTCCGCGAGGCGCTGGGCAACGGCGTCAAGGTCTACAGCCAGCCCAGGCTTGTGGCGGCGAGCCTTTCGGACTATCTCGACCGGCATCCGGACATGACGGGATCGGGCGAAACGGCGATGTTCCTGACCACGGGCAATCCGCGCAAGGTGTCGGACCAGGCGACACGGTTCCTGCGACGAAAGATCGAATTCGTCGCCGCCTGACCCTTTTGCCTGTTCTCCGGAGTCCGACATGACCCACCAAATCGCCATTCTGGGCGCTTCCGGCTACACCGGCGCCGAACTTGTACGGCTGATCGCCACCCATCCGACGATGCGGATCGCCGCGCTGAGCGGGGACCGCAAGGCGGGGATGGCGATGGCCGAGGTGTTTCCGCATCTGCGCCACCTGGACCTGCCCAAGCTGGTGACGATCGGCGAGATCGACTTTGCCGGCATCGACCTGGCGTTCTGCGCCCTGCCTCATGCCACGTCGCAGAGCGTTATCAGCGACTTGCCTGGCGATCTTAAGGTCGTCGATCTCAGCGCGGATTTCCGGCTGCGGGACCCGGCGGCCTATGAGAAGTGGTATGGCAAGCCGCATTCCGCGCCAGATTTGCAGAAACAGGCGGTCTATGGCCTGACCGAGTTTTACCGCGACCGGATCAGGGGCGCGCGGCTGGTCGCCGGCACCGGCTGCAACGCCGCCACGGGGCAATACGCGCTGCGCCCGCTGCTGGCCGCCGGCGTGATCGACCCCGACGAGATCATCGTCGATCTGAAGGCCGGCGCCTCGGGCGCGGGGCGCGCGCTGAAGGAGCACCTGCTTTTCGCCGAATTGTTCGAAAACGTAAAAGGTTACTCGCTCGGCGGCACGCACCGGCATCTCGGCGAGTTCGACCAGGAATTTTCGAACATCGCCGGGCGGCCCGTGGAAATCCAGTTCACGCCGCATCTGATACCGGCGGCGCGGGGCATCCTGATCACCTGCTACCTGCGGGGCGACGCCGGAGTTATCCACAGCACATTTCGGACCGCCTATGACGCGGAGCCATTCGTGCAAGTCCTGCCCCTGGGCGAGGCGCCGCAGATGAAGGACGTGCGCGGCTCGAATTTCGTGCATATCGGGGTGGTTGGCGACCGCAGGCCCGGCCGGACCACGGTTATCGCCACGCTCGACAACCTGACCAAGGGTTCCAGCGGGCAGGCGGTGCAGAACGCCAACCTGATGCTGGGCGAGGACGAGACGGCAGGGCTGATGCTGGCGCCGTTGTATCCCTGAGCGCGAGGATTATTTGAGCAAGGTCAAGGACGGCCCTGCGGCCCCCGTGCAAGAGAGGCGCCATGAAGGGATTGAAGAAGCAACGCCGAATCCAGGTCATCATCGTCGCGGCGGTGGCGCTGGCGCTGTCCACGGCGCTGATCGGCTATGCGATGCGCGACGGGATCAACCTGTTCCGCTCGCCGAGCCAGATCCTCGCCGAGCCGCCGCAGCCCACCGAGACCTTCCGCATCGGCGGGCTGGTCGAGGAGGGGACGCTGGTGCGCGGCCAGGGCGAGACCATCACCTTCGCCGTGACCGATGGCGGTGCCTCGGTGCCTGTCGCCTATACCGGCGTGCTGCCTGATCTTTTCGAAGAGGGCCAGGGCATGGTCGGCACCGGGCGCTTTATCGACGGCGTGTTCCAAGCCTCTGAAATTCTGGCGAAACACGACGAGACCTATATGCCCAAAGAGGTCATCGACGCGCTGAAGGACCAGGGCGTTTACCAGGAACCGAACGGTTAGGTTCCGCTTCGTTAACCGATTTCGCTGACTCTCGGCTCCGTTTCCAAGAAATGGGGCACGAGCATAATGAGATCGGTTGAACAGATTGCTGACGAAATCATTGCCCGCGAAGGCGGCTATGTGAGCGACCCGGACGATCCGGGCGGGGCCACGAATTTCGGCGTCACGATCGGCACGATGGCGCGGCTGGGGATGGACCTCGACGGCGACGGGCGGGTGACGCCCGAAGATGTCAGGCGGCTGACCAAGGCGCAGGCGCGGCAGGTCTTCGTCAACCACTATTTCCACCGGCCCGGCATCGGGCAATTGCCCGAGCCGATCCGCGCCAGCGTCTTCGACATGTACGTCAACGCCGGCGCCAATGCGGTGAAGATTCTGCAGCGGCTCTTGAACGACATGGGCCAGCGCATCGGCGTCGACGGGGTGATTGGCCCCGAGACCGTCGAGGCCGCCGAGATCGCCTTTGCCGCCGCGCCCGACCACCTGGCCGACGCCTACGGCATCGCGCGGCGCAACTACTACTATGCGCTGGCCGACCGCCGGCCCGCCAGCCGCAAATACGCCCGGCGCCGCGACGGCGGCAAGGGCGGCTGGATCCTGCGCGCCGAGGAGTTCATCGCGCCGCGCTACCGGCTCAGCGAGGGCGAGCACCGCCGGAGGACGGCGGCATGGGACTGATCGAGGGCCTGATTTCGCTGATGTTCGGCGGCGGCCGCAACGTGGTGAAGGAAACCGCCGAGGTGTTCCGCGAGAACGCCGAGGCCGGCGCGGCGCGCGCCCATGCGATGCAGGCCGCGACGCTGAGGCAGTTCGCGGCCGAGTTCGCGCATCCCCGCAAGGGCCGGTTCGACCGCTTCATCGACGGGCTGAACCGGATTCCGCGCCCGGCGATGGCGCTGGGAGTGCTCGGGCTGATGGTGGCGGCGATGGCCGATCCGATCTGGTTCGCCAGCCGGATGCAGGGCGTCGCGCTTGTGCCGGAACCCCTGTGGTGGCTTCTGGGCGCGATCGTCAGCTTCTATTTCGGTGCGCGCCACCAGGCCAAGGGCCAGGAATTCCAGCGCTCGATCGCCGCAACGATGGCGCGGGCGCCGGAAGTCACCCGCAACATCGGCGCGCTTCGGGCGCTGGAGGCCGGGGCCGGGGCAGGCGACGCGCCCGCGCCGGCACCGAACCCGGCGCTCGACGACTGGAGGCGCGGCAATGACGGATGAATGGCGCCGCGCGGTCGAGAAGCGTCTGCAAAGCCTCGAATTGCGCAGTGCGGTCGACGAGGTGCACCGGACCAACGTCGAGGGCCGGCTGAGCGGCATCGAGGAGGCGCTGAAGTGGCTGGTGCGCCTGATCGTGGGCGCGCTGGTGATGGGTCTGATTGCCTATGCCCTGAAGGGAGGGCTGCAAATTGTCTAGGATATTCATGGGCTGCTCGGCGCGCTGGTGGCACTTTACGGGCAGGAATTCGGCGGCGAGATCGAGGGCCGGATGTTCCCGGTGATGGGGCCGCTGACGATTTTCGACCCCTCGGCCGCGCCGCCGCCGGCCCACCCCACCAGCGGGCGCGGCAAGGCGGGAAAGCGTCGCGGCTGCAACTTCGTCCGCCTGGAATGGTATCTGGGTCCGCGGAACGGCCGGCATGTCGAGGTCCAGTTCCAGTTCACCGATCCGCCGATGCTGCGCGAGACGGGCGAACTGGAATGGGATGGCATGGTGGTGTCGCTGGCCCCGCAGGAGACCCTGGGATACAGATATGCGGACGTGGTGCACCAGTGCCTGTGGCGGCCCTCGCTGCCGCGGACGCCGTTTTGCGAGTCGTCCTTTTAGGCGACGGCAGCGGGCGCCGCGGTGCCCCCTGACATTTTCGCGAGCGGTGCGCGACACGGGCGCGCAGGCGATTGGCTCTGGCGGCGGAGGCGCCTATGATCGCCGCCATGATCGTCGAGTTCGGACATTTCGCACTTATCCTGGCCTTTGCGGTGGCCATCGTTCAGGCCGTGGTGCCGCTGGTCGGGGCGCAGAAGGGCTGGCGCGGCTGGATGGCGCTGGCTGAACCCGCGGCGAGCGCGCAGTTCCTCCTGACCGCCTTTGCCTTCGGCGCGCTGACCTATGCCTTCGTCACCTCGGATTTCTCGCTGCGGCTGGTCTGGCTGAACAGCCACACCGACAAGCCGATGCTCTACAAGGTGACCGGCGTCTGGGGCAACCACGAGGGCTCGATGCTGCTCTGGGTGCTGATCCTGACGCTGTTCGGCGCCTGCGCGGCCTGGTTCGGGGGCGGGCTGCCGCCGGCGCTCAGGGCGCGCGTGCTTGGCGTGCAGTCGGCCATCGCGGTGGCGTTCTTCGCCTTCATCCTGTTCACGTCGAACCCGTTCCTGCGGCTGGCGCAGCCGCCGATGAACGGGCAGGACCTGAACCCGCTGTTGCAGGACCCGGGATTGGCGTTCCATCCGCCGTTTCTGTACCTCGGCTATGTCGGGCTTTCGATGTCGTTTTCCTTTGCCGTCGCCGCGCTGATCGAGGGCCGGGTCGACGCCGCATGGGGCCGCTGGGTGCGCCCCTGGACCCTTGCCGCCTGGCTGTTCCTGACCATCGGCATCGCGCTGGGGTCGTGGTGGGCATATTACGAGCTTGGCTGGGGCGGGTTCTGGTTCTGGGATCCGGTGGAAAACGCATCCTTCATGCCCTGGCTGATCGCGGCCGCGCTGTTGCACAGCGCGATCGTGGTGGAAAAGCGCGAGGCGCTGAAGGCGTGGACGATGCTGCTGGCGATCCTCGCCTTCGGCTTTTCGCTGATCGGCACCTTCATCGTGCGCTCGGGCGTGCTGACCAGCGTGCACGCCTTCGCCAACGACCCCGAGCGCGGCGTCTTCATCCTGGGCATTCTCGCGATCTTCATGGGCGGCGCGCTGACGCTTTATGCCGCGCGCGCGGGTGCGATGGAGGCCAAGGGCGTGTTCGCGATCATCAGCCGGGAATCGGCGCTGGTGGCGAACAACATCCTGCTGGCGGTGTCCTGCCTCGTCGTCTTCGTCGGCACGATGTGGCCGCTGGTGGCCGAGTTGCTCTTCGACCGCAAGCTCAGCGTCGGCGCGCCGTTCTTCGACGCGGCCTTCACGCCCTTCATGGTGGCGCTCTGCGCGATCCTGCCGATCGGCGCGATCCTTCCGTGGAAGCGGGCGCGGCTGGGCCGCACCATGGGCCAGCTCTGGGGCGTGCTGGCGCTGGCCCTGGCGGCTGGGGCGCTGACCTGGGCGATGCAGACCGGGCGCTTGGCGCTGGCGCCGATGGGCATGGTGCTGGTGGTCTGGCTGGTCGGCGGGTCGCTGGCAGAGCTGGCCCTGCGCACCGGGCGCGGCGGCCGCGCGGCCAGGCTGCGGCGGCTGGCGAATCTGCCGCGGGCCGACTGGGGCAAGTTCGTCGCGCATTCCGGGCTCGGCGTGACCGCCTTCGGGATGTCCGCGCTGATTGCCTGGCAGGTCGAGGACATCCGGGTGGCCGCAGTGGGCGAGACCTTTCCCGTCGGCGCCTACGAGATCACGCTGGAAAGCGTCGAACGGGTGCGGGGGCCGAACTATTTCTCGACCACGGCCGAGATGGTCGTGGCAAGGGACGGGCGCGAGGTGGCGCGGCTTTACCCGGAAAAGCGCGACTATCCGGTGGCGCAGATGCCGACGACCGAGGCGGCGATCGACAACGGCGTGTTCCGTGACGTCTATGTGGTGATCGGCGATCCGCAGGCGGATGGCGGCTGGGCGGTGCGCACCTATATCAAACCCTTCGCCAACTGGATCTGGGCCGGCGCGATCATCATGGCGCTGGGCGGGTGCCTCAGCCTCAGCGACCGGCGCTTCCGGGTCGCCGCAGGCGCGCGCAGGGCGCCCGACGCGGCGGTTCCGGCGGAATGAGCGGGCGCGGGGCCATGGTGCGCAACAAATGCGCACCCTACGGGTGGGCGGTGCGCAACAAATGCGCACCCTACGTCGTGGCGATGTTCGTCGCGATGGCGGCACCGGCGATGGCGGTGCAGCCCGACGAGATTCTCGACGACCCGGTGCTCGAGGGCCGCGCGCGGGAGCTTTCCAAGGGCCTGCGCTGCCTGGTCTGCCGCAACGAGTCGATCGACGAATCCAATGCCGACCTGGCCCGCGACCTGCGCGTGCTGCTGCGCGAACGGCTGGTGGCAGGCGACAGCGACGAGGCGGCGATCGCCTATATCGTCGACCGCTACGGCGAATACGTGCTGCTCAGGCCCACTGCCACCGGCGCGAACCTGGTGCTGTGGGTCGCGGGGCCGGCGATGCTGATGGCGGCGCTTGGCATCGCGGGGCTCTATCTTCGGCGCAGGTCGCGGCCGACGACCGCCCGGGGCCTGACCGAGGCCGAAGAGGCCCGGCTGCGGGAAATTCTGAAAGAGTAACGCTGCGTTGCCCTTTTCCTTGGCCGCGCCGCCGCTATGGTTGCCGCGAAACGCCAGGGAGACCCGCCATGGACTATTCCACAATTCGCCTGGAGATCGCCGACGGCGTGGCGGTGATCACGCTCGACCGTGCCGAGGTGATGAACGCGCTGAACGCGCAGATGCGGGCCGAACTGCTGCACGCGGTCAAGGAGGCGCCGAAGACGGCGCGGGTCGTGGTGCTGACCGGCAGCGGCCGGGCGTTCTGTTCCGGCCAGGACCTGGGCGATCGGAGCAACGCGGCGAACGTGGATCTGGAGCGCACGCTGCGCGACGAGTACGAGCCGCTCTTGCGCGCGATCTACGACTGCCCGGTGCCGACCATCGCCGCGGTGAACGGCGCGGCGGCGGGCGCAGGGGCGAACCTGGCGCTGGCGGCGGATGTGGTGATCGCAGCCGAATCGGCGGTGTTCCTGCAGGCATTTGCGCGGATCGGCCTGATCCCGGACGCGGGCGGCACCTACTGGCTGCCGCGGCAGATCGGGTTCGCCAAGGCGATGGGCGCGGCGCTTTTCGCCGAGCCGGTCAAGGCGCAGCAGGCCGCCGACTGGGGCATGATCTGGGAGGCGGTGCCGGATGCCGAGTTCGACGCCCGCTGGCACGCCCGCGCCGCGACGCTGGCACAGGGGCCGACCGTGGCATATGGGAATGCCAAGCGCGCGCTGCGCGACAGTTTCGAGAACGGGCTGGTGGCACAGCTCGAACTCGAGGCGCGGCTGCAGGGGCAATGCGGCAAGACCCGGGATTTCCGCGAGGGCGTGCTGGCCTTCGTCGAAAAGCGCAAACCGCATTACGAGGGCCGCTGAGGCTTCGCCTGCCAAATTGTGCGCTTCCGCGCGCTCTTCCTTCAGCCAGCGGTTGGGCGACGACCCATGACGGCGCCGGCGCCCCTGGCCAGCGCATGCCCTTTCGGCGTCTTCCGTGGCAATTGGGCATGTCCGGCGCGGGCCGGCCTGCCCTGACGCCTACTGCCAGGTGGTGTAGCCGATCGACAGCGTCTTCGGCGAGCCGGCAGAGATCGCGTTGACCCGGAACTGGCTGAACCGGTTCTCGTTGGTCCTGACGCAGACATAAGAGCCGACGGGGATGTCGCGCAGCGAGACGCGGGCCGAGGAGTAGCGCGCCGCCGAACAGCCGGAATAGCCCCGGTTCGAGCGGTCGCCGACGCCCAACACGGCGCCGTTCCTGGGCGTGATGTACAGCAGGTCCCGGGTTTCGGCCTCGAACCAGATATCGGCCTCGCCGCGCGCCCCGACCGAGCCGCGGTCGAGATCGGCGGTCCAGGTCTGCGGGATGTCGAGCGACATGGTCGAGAAGGTACGCGGCGCGGCCGACTGGCAGTCGAAGCCGCCGGCCACCGCACGGCAGGACTGGGAGGCGGGCGCGTAGCGCTGGACCGTGCCGGCCGGCCCGTATTCGCAGATCAGCGCCGGGCGGCCGGCGATCGCCTGCACCCGGGTTCCGGTCAGCGAATTGACGATCGGCGTGTTCCACCAGCCCGAGGGCAGGGCGGTGGTGATCTCGCGCCGGACCTGCGGCAGCGGACAATCTATGCGCGCGGCGGCGGCCTCGAGCGGGGCGAGAAGCGCGAGTGCGGCGCCGAGGAACAGGGATCTGGACAGCGGGAGGGAGGGGGCCATGGCAGCGTTCCTTTCTGACGGTTCGAGGGGCGGGCGGCGGTATCCTGGCAGCGGCCGCGGGGCCGGGATAGTCGGGAATTCTATCCCCCGGCGGCATACCGCCGGGGCGTTCCGGCCGGAACCGCCACAGAGCCAGACTAGGCGCGCTGCTCCGGCGCGTCCTTGATCGCCGTCAAACCTGGCCCGAACAGCATTTGGGCCGCCCCTTGGGGACGGCCCTGCAAACCTGTGCCCGCGGCGCGTTCGTCTCAGCGGTTCTCGACGTCCACGTAGTCGCGCAGCGTGCGCCCGCAATAAAGCTGCCGCGGGCGGCCGATCTTCATCTGCGGGTCGGCAAGCTGTTCCTTCCACTGCGAAATCCAGCCGACCGTGCGGGAAAGCGCGAAGATCGGCGTGAACATCGAGGTCGGAAACCCCATCGCCTCGAGGATGATGCCCGAGTAGAAGTCGACATTCGGAAACAGCTTCTTCTCGGCAAAATACGGGTCGTTCAGCGCCTGTTTTTCCAGCTCTTTCGCGACCTGCAGCTTGGGGTTGTCGTCGATGCCCAGAAGCTCCAGCACCTCGTCGGCGGACTGCTTCATCACCTTGGCGCGCGGGTCGAAATTCTTGTAGACCCTGTGGCCGAAGCCCATCAGGCGGAACGGGTCGTTCTTGTCCTTGGCGCGGTCGATGTATTGCGGGATGCGGTCGACGGTGCCGATCTCTTCCAGCATCTCAAGGCACGCCTGGTTGGCGCCGCCATGGGCCGGACCCCAGAGACAGGCGATCCCGGCGGCGATGCAGGCAAAGGGATTGGCGCCCGAGGACGAGGCCAGTCGCACCGTCGAGGTGCTGGCATTCTGCTCGTGGTCGGCGTGCAGCGTGAAGATCCGGTCCATCGCCCGGCTGAGGATCGGGTTGACCTCGTATTCCTCGCACGGCACCGCAAAGCACATGTGCAGGAAGTTCGACGCATAGTCGAAGTCGTTGCGCGGATAGATGAACGGCTGGCCGATATGGTACTTGTAGGCCCAGGCCGCGATCGTCGGCATCTTGGCGATCAGCCGGATCGAGGCGACCTCGCGCTGCCAGGGATCGGAAATGTCGGTCGAGTCGTGGTAGAACGCGCTCATCGCGCCGACCACGCCCACCATCACCGCCATCGGGTGCGCGTCGCGGCGGAAGCCGCGGTAGAAATACTGCATCTGCTCGTGCAGCATCGTGTGGCTGGTCACGCGGGCCTCGAAATCCTCGAGTTCGGCGCCGCTGGGCAATTCACCGTAGAGCAGGAGATAGCAGACCTCGAGGTAGTGCGATTTCTCCGCCAGCTGGTCGATCGGGTAGCCGCGGTGCAGCAGCTCGCCCTTGTCGCCGTCGATATAGGTGATGGTGGAATCGCAGGCCGCGGTCGAGGTGAAGCCCGGATCGTAAGTGAAGACGCCGCCCTCGGCATAGAGGCGGCGGATGTCGATGACGTCGGGTCCGGCGGTGGGCGAGTAGATCGGCAGCTGGAGCTCCTTGTTGTTGAAACGGAGCGTCGCGGTATTGGTGGTGCTGCTGTCTGCCATCGTTGTCCCTTCCTAGAGGGGATCGCGCCAGGGGAAGGCGGACCCGAAGTGGTGCAGGCGCGGCTCAGGCGCCGGTTGCGTCCCTCAGCCGGGCGAGCGTTTCATCGCGGCCGATGACGAGCATCATGTCGAATACACTGGGGGATATCGTGCGCCCGGATAGCGCGGCCCGCAAGGGCCCTGCCACCTTGCCAAGCTTGGTGTCATGGGCTTCGGCCACCTGGGTCACGACCTGTTCCAGCGTGTCGCGGTTCCAGCTAGCATTTTGCAGGTGCGGCGTCAATTGAGACAGTATACCACGGGATACCGAGTCCAGCGTGCCGGCCGCCCTCTCGTCCGGCTCGAAGGGGCGGGTCCCGAGGACAAAGTGTGCCTTTTCAAGGAGTTCCGGAAAATTGCGCGCGCGCTCCTTGAGGCAATACATCGCACGCAGCAAGCCGTCGCGCTGGGCTTCGGACAGCCCCGGGCGCCCCGCCGCGGCCAGGTAGGCCTCGATTTCCGCTACGAGTGCAGCATCGTCGGCAATCGCGATGTGCTGGCCCGACAGGCTTTCCAGTTTCTTCAGGTCGAACCGCGCCGGCGCGCGGCCGATCCCTTCGAGGTCGAACCAGTCGCGCGCCTGGGCGTCGGTGAAGAACTCGTCGTCGCCGTGGCTCCAGCCGAGCCGCGCGAGGTAGTTGCGCAGCGCCGCCGCCGGATAGCCCATCGCCTGGTATTCGGCGACCCCGAGCGCGCCGTGGCGCTTGCTGAGCTTCTTGCCGTCCGGCCCGTGGATCAGCGGGATATGCGCCCAGACCGGCACGTCCCAGCCCATCGCGGTGTAGACCAGCATCTGGCGCGCGGCGTTGGACAGGTGATCGTCGCCGCGGATCACGTGGGTGACGCCCATGTCGTGATCGTCGACGACGACGGCCAGCATGTAGGTCGGCGTACCGTCGGACCGCAAGAGGATCATGTCGTCAAGCTGGTCGTTGGCGATGGTCACGTCGCCCTGCACCCGGTCGGCGATCACCGTGGCACCGTCCGCGGGCGCGCGGATGCGGATCGCGAAGGGCGCCTCCGGGTGCGTTGCGGGATCGGCGTCGCGCCAGGGCGAACGGAACAGCGTCGAGCGGCCCTCGGCCCGCGCGGCCTCGCGGAAGGCGGCGATTTCGTCCTGCGAGGCAAAGCACCTGTAGGCCGCGCCGCGCGCCAGAAGCTCGCGCGCCACCTCGGCGTGGCGGTCGCGGCGGGCGAACTGGCTGACCGCGTCGCCGTCCCAGTCGAGGCCGAGCCAGGTCAGCCCGCGATAGATCGCCTCGGTCGCCTCGGGGGTCGAGCGCGCACGGTCGGTATCCTCGATCCTGAGCAGGAAGCGCCCGCCGCGGCCGCGCGCGTAAAGCCAGTTGAACAACGCCGTGCGCGCCGTGCCGATATGCATGTAACCGGTCGGCGAGGGGGCGATGCGGGTGACGACGGGAGCGCCGGACGCGGCGTCTGACATGGGCGATTAACCTTTTGGAAACCAAGCGGGCCTAGCGTTCCGAGCGGTCTATTCAATCGCTTCCGAGAGGACAAGGGTGAGCCCGCTGACCGGCCTGATCGCGCCGCTCGAAGCGCAGCGCGGGCATCTGTTTCCCTGGGTGCCGGTGGCCCTGGGGCTGGGCATCGGCGGCTACTTTGCCCTGCGGGTCGAGCCCGGGTGGCCGGTCCATGCGGCGCTGGCGGCGCTGGCGGCGGTGCTGCTGGCGGCTGCCCCGCGCCAGCCGCTTGCGGTGTTCGCCGCGGTGCTGGCGGCGGGCTTCGCGATCGCCGGGGCCCGGGCGCACTGGGTGGCCGAGCCGGTGCTGGGCTTTCGCTATTACGGACCCGTCGAGGGCCGGGTGGTCGCCATCGACCGCTCGATCTCGGACAAGCTGCGGCTGACGCTGGACCGGGTGCACCTCGACCGGGTGCCCCCGGACCGAACGCCGGCGCGGGTGCGGGTGTCGCTGCACGGGACGCAGGACTGGCTGACGCCGGAACCGGGCATGCGGGTGATGCTGACCGGCCACCTGTCGCCGCCGCAGGGGCCGGTCGAGCCGGGCGGTTTCGATTTCCGCCGCATGGCCTGGTTCAAGCGGCTCGGCGCGGTGGGCTACACGCGCTCGCCGGTGCTGGTGGCCGCCCCGGCGGCGGACGGCGCGGCGGGGCTGAGGGTGCACCGGCTGCGGCTGCGGATATCGGCGGCGGTGCAGGCGGCCCTGCCGGGCGAGGCTGGCGCGTTTGCCGCCGCGGTCACGACCGGCGACCGCTCGGCCATGGGGCGCGACACGCTGGACGCGCTGCGCGCCTCGAACCTGGCGCATCTGCTGGCGATATCCGAGCTGCACATGGGGCTTTTGACCGGCTTCGTCTTCGCGGCGATCCGGCTGGCGCTGGCAGCCGTGCCGCGGATCGCGCTGCGCCGCCCGGTCAAGAAATGGGCGGCACTGGCCTCGCTGGCGGCGGGCGCGTTCTATTACCTTCTGTCCGGCGGCAACGTCGCGACCGAGCGCGCCTTCATCATGGTCGCGGTGATTTTCACCGCGGTCCTGTTCGACCGCCGCGCGATCACGCTGCGCGCGGTGGCCATCGCCGCGCTGATCGTGCTGGGGCTGCGGCCCGAGACGCTGACCGAACCGGGGTTCCAGATGTCGTTCGCCG
Source organism: Rhodobacter sp. (assembly GCA_041627895.1). Taxonomy (GTDB): domain Bacteria; phylum Pseudomonadota; class Alphaproteobacteria; order Rhodobacterales; family Rhodobacteraceae; genus JBFKQC01. The sequence continues at coordinate 8,193 of JBFKQC010000016.1, read as the reverse complement.
CAACCACCGCGCTGGTCGCCGTCTTCGGCTGGCTGCGCGACTGGCAGGGCTGGGCGCCGCCGGGGTGGCTGCGGCCCGTGGCCGCCGTGGTGATCTCGTCGGCGGTGGCGGGCGCGGCCACCGCGCCGGTGGCGGCGGCGCATTTCAACCGGATCGCGGATTACGGCCTGCTGGCGAACCTTCTGTCGGTGCCGCTGATGGGGCTGGTGGTGATGCCTGGCGCGGTGCTGGCCGCGCTGCTGGCGCCGCTGGGGCTGGCCTGGATCGGGCTCGGTGTGATGCGCCCGGCGATCGAGTGGATCCTCGGCGTGGCGCATTGGGTGGCCGGGCTCGACGGCGCGGTGACGCCGGTGGTGGCACCGCCCGCGGCGGCGCTGCCGCTGATCGCGATCGGGTTTCTCTTCGTGATGCTTTGGCGCACGCGCTGGCGCGCGGCGGGGCTTGTCCCGGCGGCGCTCGGGCTGCTGGTCTGGACCCAGGCCCAGCGCCCGCCGGTCCTGGTCGCCGACAGCGCGGCGCTGGTCGGCGTGATGACCACCGCGGGCCGGGCGCTGTCGAAGCCCCGCGGCGACGGGTTTGCCGCGCTGAACTGGCTGGAAAACGACGGCGACCCGGCCGGGCAGGACGCCGCCTTTGCGCGCACGGGCTTCGCCGGCGGCGCAGGCTGGCAGGAGGCACGTGTCGGCCCGCACGCCATCGTGCATCTGAGCGGTCGCGGCGCGGCGGGCCGCGCGGCCGAAGCCTGCAGCAGCGCCGCGCTGGTCATCGTGGCGCGCGACGTGCCCGCGGCCGGCCCCTGCCTGATCCTGGATGCGGAAAAGCTGCGCGACACCGGGTCGCTGGCGGTGTATCCGGGCGCGGCGACGCCGCGGCTGGTCACCGCGCGCGATCTTTCGGGCGACCGGCTGTGGACCGGGCGCGCACGCCGATGAGATGCCGGCGCAATTTCGCGGCCGGCGGCGGCGTATTCGCTCAATACGTGCGGATCAGCCCGACAAGCCGGCCCTGAACCTCGACCTGGTCGTCGCGGAAGACGCGCGTCTCGTAGGCCGGGTTCGCCGCTTCGAGCGCGATCGCGCTGCCCTTGCGGCGGAAACGCTTCAGCGTCGCCTCGTGGCCCTCGACCAACGCGACGACGATGTCGCCGTTATCCGCCGTCGAGCCCTCGCGGATCACCACGACGTCGCCGTCGTTGATCCCGGCGTCGATCATCGAGTCGCCCTTGACCTCGAGCGCGTAGTGCCGCGCCGTGCCCGACAGCATGCCCCCCGGCACGGCGACGTTGTGCTGCGCGTGGCTGATCGCCTCGATCGGCACGCCCGCGGCGATCCGCCCCATCAGCGGCAGTTCGACCGCGCCGGCGGCCTCGACCGGCAGCGCGCCGCGCGGCGGGTCGCGGCGGTCGCCGTCGATCACCTTGGGGGTGAAACCGCCCTGGTTTTCCAGCGTCTCGGGCAGCTTGACGATCTCGATGGCGCGGGCGCGGTGCGCGAGGCGGCGGATGAAGCCGCGTTCCTCGAGCGCCGTGATCAGCCGGTGGATGCCGGATTTCGAGCGCAAATCGAGCGCCTCCTTCATCTCGTCGAACGAGGGCGGCACGCCGTCGCGCTTCATCCGCCTGTTGATGAAATCCAAAAGCTCCAACTGCTTTCTGGTCAGCATCGCACGCACCCCGCGCCTGGTCTCGCCCCGTCTCGTCCGGCCGCTGCTGGTGCACCGCGCCGGGCGTTCGATAAATGTTCTACGCGCGTTCCCGTTATGTGTCAACGGCCTGCGGTCAAAGCGGGATGTAGTCCACAGGCTCGCCCGTCTTGCGCGCGGCGTCCCCGGCGGACCGGACGACGAGGCAGTCGGCGGCGGTCAGCACCGACAGAAGCGAGCTGTCCTGGCGTTCGAACGGGGCCAGGCCGTCTGGCGTGAGGCGGGCGCGCATATAGTGATCGCGCGGGCCGTTGGGGCCGAGATCGACCGCCAGGGGGCCACGTTTCCGGGGCACCGGCCGCGCGCCGAGGCCGAGCATCGCGTCCAGCAGGGGGAGGATGAAGATCCTAGCGCAAACCATGGACGACACTGGATTTCCAGGAAGGCCAATCATCGAGGCGCCGGCCATGCGCCCCGCCATCAGCGGCTTGCCCGGCCGCATCGCGATCTTGTAGAATGCGCGTTCCAGGCCCAGCTCTGCCGCGACCGGCGCCACCAGGTCGTGGTCGCCCACCGACGCCCCGCCGATCGTGACGATCAGGTCGGCGCCCTCGGCCAGGCGGAACGCCGTGGTCAGCGACGCGGCGTCGTCGCGGGCGATGGGCAGGATCCGCGCCTCGGCGCCCGCAGCCTCGATCATCGCCTTCAGCCCAAAGGTGTTCGAGGCGACGATCTGGTCGTCCGAAGGGGTCTCTCCCGGCATCACCAACTCGTTCCCCGTGGCGATCAGCGCGACCCTGGGGCGGCGCGCGACCGGCACCTCGGCGACGTTCATCGCGGCGATGAGCGCAAGGTCCGCCGGCCGCAGGCGGCGCGGTGCCGCGACGGTCGCGCCGGCGGTGAAATCGGCGCCGGCGGGGCGGACGTGGCGCGCAGTGTCGAGGTTGCCCGCCAGCGTGATCGTGTCTGAACTTCGGGTCACATCTTCTTGAATCACAACGCGATCGGCGCCGGCCGGCACTGGCGCGCCGGTGAAGATGCGCACCGTCTGGCCGGGGCCGAGCGTGCCGGCGAAGCCATGCCCCGCCGCGGCCTCGCCGATCAGTTCCAGCGTGCCTCCAGGGATCGCGTCGGCATCGCGGATCGCATAGCCGTCCATCGCCGAGGCCGCAAAGGGGGGCTGGTCGCGGGTAGCCACGACCGGCGCGGCCAGCACACGCCCGGCGGCCTCGGCCAGCGGGACGGTCTCGACAGGCATCCGGTCCGCCAGCGCGAAGACCTTTTGCAGCGCCTCGTCGACGGTAATCACGACGCCTCGTAACGCCCTGATTTTCCGCCATCTTTGTAGATCAGTCGGATATCCGAGATGGTCATCGACTTCTCCGCCGCCTTGACCATGTCATAGACCGTCAGCGCCGCGACCGAGACCGCGGTCAGCGCCTCCATCTCGACGCCGGTCCGGCCGGTCGTCTTGACGGTCGCCTCGATGCGCAGGCCCGGCAACGCGGGGTCCGGCACGATTTCGACCGCCACCTTGCCGAGCGGCAGCGGATGGCACAGCGGTATGAGGTCGGGTGTCCGCTTGGCGGCCATGATCCCGGCCAGTCGTGCGACGCCCGCGACATCGCCCTTCTTCGCCCGGCCTTCGGTAATGATCGCAAGGGTTTCGGCGGACATCTTGATGTGCCCGGCGGTCGTGGCGGTGCGGGCGGTCACGGCCTTGTCCGTGACGTCGACCATCTGCGCGTCGCCCTTGGCGTCGAAATGCGTCAGCCCGGCCATCAGGCGCCCACCGGATCGGCCAGCAGCGCGCGCGTCGCCGCGGCGACGTCGGCCTGGCGCATCAGGCTTTCGCCGATCAGGAACACCCGCGCGCCGTGGCGTGCCAGATCCGCGAGATCCGCGGGCGTGTTCAGCCCGCTTTCCGAGATCAGCAGCCGATCGCCCGGAACCCGCGCGGCAAGGTCGCGCGTCGTCTCAAGTGTGGTCTCGAACGTCTTGAGATTGCGATTGTTTATTCCGACAAGCGGCGAGCGCAGCCGGAGCCCGCGTTCGAGTTCCTCGGCGTCGTGCACCTCGATCAGAACGTCCATGCCCCAGCCCGTCGCCGCGGCCTCGAGTTCCGCCGCCTGCGCGTCCGAGACGCTAGCCATGATGATCAGGATGCAGTCCGCGCCCCAGGCCCGCGCCTCGGCGACCTGGTAGGGGTCGTACATGAAATCCTTGCGCAGCGCCGGCAGCGACGCGGCGGCGCGGGCCTCTGTCAGGTCGTCCGGCGCGCCCTGAAAGCTGGGCGTGTCGGTCAGCACGCTGAGACAGGTGGCGCCGCCGGCCTCGTAGGCGCGCGCGAGCGCGGGCGGGTCGAAATCGGCGCGGATCAGCCCCTTGGACGGGCTCGCCTTCTTGATCTCGGCGATCAGGCCATAACCGGTCGCGGCGGCCCGGCGCAGCCGGTCGGCGAAACCGCGCACCGGTCCGGCGGCACGGGCGGCGGCCTCGACCTCGGCCAGCGGGCGCGCGGCCTTCGCCGCCGCGATCTCTGCCAGCTTGTAAGTCTTGATCCGGTCGAGCACGGTTTCGGTCATGCGGCCACCTGCGTCGCCTTCGCCAGCGCCTCGACCTTGCCGCGCGCTGCGCCGCTGTCGATGCTTTCTTCTGCGAAGTCAACGCCTTCCTTCAACGACTTCACGTGGTCCGCAACCAGCAGCGCGGCCGCCGCATTCAGCAGGACCGCGTCGCGATAGGCACCCTTTTCGCCGGCGAGCAGCGCCTTGAAGGCGACCGCGTTATCCTTGGGCGTGCCGCCCAGGATCGCCTCGAACGGATGCTGCGGCAGGCCGGCATCCTCGGGCGCGATCTGCAATTCGATCACGCCGCCATCCTCCAGCGAGGCGACCCAGGACGGCCCAGCGATGGACAATTCGTCGGTGCCGTCCGCGCCGTGCACCAGCCAGGCCTTTTCCGATCCCAGCGCCAGCAGCGTCTCGGCCATCGGCCGGATCAGGTCGCGGGAAAACGCGCCGGTAAGCTGGCGCTTGACCCCGGCGGGGTTGGTCAGCGGCCCGAGGATGTTGAAGATCGTGCGCGTGCCAAGCTCGGCCCGCACCGGCCCGACATGCGCCATCGCCGGGTGGTGCATCGGCGCCATCATGAAGCAGATGCCGACTTTTCTCAAAGCCCTTTCAACGACTTCCGCGCCGACCATCACGTTGATGCCCAGTTGGGCCAGCGCATCGGCAGCGCCGGATTTCGAGCTGAGGTTGCGGTTGCCGTGCTTGGCCACGGGCACGCCCGCGCCGGCCACGACGAACGCGGTCGCGGTCGAGATGTTCAGCGTGCCCTTGCCGTCGCCGCCGGTGCCGACAATGTCCATCGCGCCGGCGGGCGCCTTTACGGCGTGGCATTTCGCCCGCATCACGGCCGCCGCGGCGGCGTATTCCTCGACCGTCTCGCCGCGGGTCCTGAGCGCCATCAACAACCCGCCGATCTGGCTGGGCGTGGCCTCGCCCTCGAACAGGATCGCGAATGCCTGTTCGGCCTCGGCCCGGGTCAGGGGCCGGTCGGCGGCAGCGCCGATCAGCGGTTTCAGCGCGTCGCTCATGCCGGCTCCGGTACGCGATCGAGGAAGCTTTTCAACAGCTTGTGGCCATGTTCGGTGGCGATCGATTCGGGGTGGAACTGTACGCCGTGGATCGGCAGCGCCTTGTGCTGCAGCCCCATGATCGTGCCGTCCTCGAGCCAGGCGGTGATCTCGAGCACATCGGGCAGGCTGTCGCGCTCGACGATCAGCGAGTGATAGCGCGTGGCCGCGAAGGGCGACGGCAATTCGGTGAAGAGGCCGGCGCCGGAATGGTGCATCCGGCCGAGCTTGCCGTGCACGATCTCGCCCGCGCGCACCACCTTGCCGCCGAAGGCCTGGCCGATGGTCTGGTGCCCGAGGCAGACGCCCAGCAGCGGCACGCCGGCATCCGCCGCGGCATGGACCATGGCCAGGCAGATGCCGGCCTGGTCCGGGTCGCAGGGACCCGGCGACAGCACGATTCCCGCTGGCCGAAGCGCCATCGCCTGCTGCACGTCCATCGCGTCGTTGCGGCGCACGACGACCTCGCGCCCCAACTCGCCCAGGTAATGCGCGAGGTTGTAGGTGAAGCTGTCGTAATTATCGATCAAGAGCAGCATCGCGCCGACCCTGTGGCGATAGGGGGTGAACCCGGATTTCCGTCGCGCTATACATGCTCAGAGCCGGACGCGGGGGTCAAGCCGTCCGCCCGGAAAACAACGAGCCCTTCGGCAAGCAAGGGAGAGCAGTGATGTTGCGCGGATTGCTATCGGGACTGATCTGGGGCGTGGTCGTGGCGGCCGTCGGTCTGGCGGTGGTGTCGCGGGCGGTGCCCGAGCGCGACCTGGCGCTGCCGGTGCCCGAGGCGGGCGGGGTGGCGGTGCCCGCCGGATCCGCGTTCAACGCCGAGCGGCCGGACGAGGCGCCGGTGCTGCCGCAGACCGAGGGCCGCCCCGCGGCGGCGCCGGTGGCGATGGCGACGCCTTCGGGCGCGGGCGACACGCCGGCGACCGACACCGCGCCGGCCGCGCCGCCCGAGACCGGAACGATCGACGCCGCGCTGGCGACGCCGGGCGTTGGCGACGCGCCCGCCGTGGCGGCGCCGGTGGATGCGGCGCCCGAAACCGCGACGCCGTCGGCCTCGGCCGGTGCGGACCTGGTGCTTTTCGCCCCGGACGACGCGCCCGATCCGGCCGCGCCGGTCGAGGCGCCCGAGACAGGGCCGGCCGAGGGTGCGATGGACGAGCCCGCCGGCGGCGAGGCGGCGGGTGTTGTGACCGGCGAGGCGGTCGACACCGCGCCCGAGGGTGTGCTGGCGCAGCCGAACCAGCCCGCGCTGGAACGGGCGCCGGCGGGCGGCGACCCGGCGGAAACGCCCGCGGCGGGCGGCATGGTGAAGGCGCCGGACACGCCGGCGCCCGGCGAGACGCCGCAGCTGGACGAGGGCGAGGATGTGGCGCTGGCCCCGCGGGCAGAGGTCGCGGTGCCGAGCGCGCCCGCGCTGGACGCCGCGCCGTCGGGCGATGACCCGGCGGCGGCGCCCGCGGCGGGCGGCAGCGTGACGCCGCCGGATGCGCCCGACCCGGGCGAGACGCCGCGGCTGGACCAGGGCGAGGACGTCGCGCTGGCGCCGTGGGCCGAGGTGGCGACACCAAGCGCGCCCGCGCCGGACCCTGCGCCGGATGTCAGCGCGGTGCCCGACGCACCGGCGCCGCGCGAAATCCCCGACAGCTCGGGCATGCCCGGATCGCCCGCCGGCATCGGGCTGAACGCGCCGGAGATCGGCGTGCTGAGCCCGGGCATCGACACCGAGACGCTGCCCCGGATCGGCGCCGCCGAACCGGACGGCGAGGCCGAAATGACGGATGCGCCTGCGCTGGAACGCTATGCCGTGGCCTTCGAGCCCGAGGGGTCGAATCCGCTGGTCGCGGTGGTGCTGCTGGACGAGGGCGCGGTTGCGGACGCCGCCTCGCTGGCCGGGTTCCCGGTGCCGCTGACCGTGGCGATCGACCCGACGCGCGACGGTGTCGCCGCGCGGATGGCTGCGCTGCGTGCCGCGGGGCTCGAGGTGGCGGTTCTGACGCCGCTGCCGCCGCGCGCCGCCCCCGCGGATGTCGAGGTCGCGTTCGGGGGCTATCTGCAGGCGGTTCCCGAGGCGGTGGCGGTGATGGACGTGGCCGACGTGGTGCTGCAGGAAAGCCGCCCGCGCGCGGCGCAGATCGTCGGGATTCTGGCCGATACCGGGCACGGCATGATCACCTACGAGCGCGGGCTGAACGCGGCGCTGCAGATCGCGGCGGGCAGGGGCGTGAAGGCGGCGACCGTGTTCCGCGAATTCGACGACGGCGATCGCGACGGCGCCGGGATCAAGCGGTTCCTCGACCAGGGCGCGTTCCGCGCCGGGCAGGCCGGGCCGGTGATCATGGTCGGCCGGCTGCGCCCCGAGACGCTGACCGCGATCGCCGAATGGGCGCTCGGCACCCGCGCGGCGACGGTGCAGCTCGCGCCGGTCTCGGCGGTGCTTCAGAAACGGTGAGATTGTTCGATTTGTGCAATTTCTTGCCAGGAATTGCACATTTGGAACTGCATTTTCTTTAAAGAGTCGCAGTATTGTACAATTCGTACATCGCGAATCCGATAACCGTGCGCTTCAATTCCCGCGGCTGACGAAGCGCCCGGCATCCTCGGCCGCCTTGCGGATCGCCCTGGACTTGGCAACCGTTTCCTGGAACTCGGCCTCGGGATCGCTGTCATAGACCACGCCGCCGCCGGCCTGGATATAAAGCGTCTCGTCCTTCAGGACCGCGGTGCGCAGCGCGATGCACATGTCCATGTCGCCGCCGGCGCTGAAATAGCCGACGCCGCCGCCATAGACGCCGCGCTTTTCCGGCTCCAGCTCGTCGATGATCTGCATCGCCCTGACCTTGGGCGCACCGGAAACGGTGCCCGCCGGCAGCCCCGCCAACAGCGCCGAGAGCGCATCGTGCTCGTCC
>JBFKQC010000015.1:0-61605 GCA_041627895.1 Rhodobacter sp. | reverse complement strand
CCGGTCCGCAGGAGCAGGACATGAACGAGCGCGACGAAGCCCTGCACTACCACAGCCAGCGCCCGCCCGGCAAGCTGCAGGTAGTGGCCACCAAGCCCTTCCTGACGCAGCGCGACCTGTCGCTGGCCTACTCGCCGGGCGTGGCGATCCCGTGCCGCGAGATCCACGCCGATCCGCAGACGGCCCGCCTCTACACGGCGCGCGGCAACCTCGTGGCGGTGGTCACCAATGGCAGCGCGGTGCTGGGCCTCGGCAATATCGGCGCGCTGGCCTCCAAGCCGGTGATGGAAGGCAAGGCGGTCCTGTTCAAGAAATTCGCCGGGATCGACTGTTTCGACATCGAACTGAACGAGAGCGACCCGGAAAGGCTGGCCGATATCGTCTGCGCGCTGGAACCAACCTTCGGGGCGATCAACCTCGAGGACATCAAGGCGCCGGACTGCTTCATCGTCGAGAAGCTCTGCCGCGAGCGGATGAACATCCCCGTCTTTCACGACGACCAGCACGGCACCGCCATCGTCGTGGGCGCCGCGGCGACGAACGCGCTGCGCGTGGCGGGCAAGGGGTTCGAGGACATCAAGGTGGTCTCGACCGGCGGCGGCGCGGCAGGGATCGCCTGTCTCAACATGCTGCTGAAATTGGGGGTGCAGCGCAGCAACGTATGGCTTTGCGACCTGCACGGGCTGGTTCACGAGGGCCGGGCCGAGGACATGACGCCGCAGAAGGCCGAGTTTGCCCAGCCCGGCGGGCCGCAGGGCCTGGGCGACGTGATCGACGGCGCCGACCTGTTCCTGGGGCTTTCGGGGCCGAACGTGCTGAAGCCCGAGATGGTGGCGAAGATGGCCGAAAAGCCGATCATCTTCGCGCTGGCCAACCCCACGCCCGAAATCATGCCCGACGACGCGCGCGCGGTCGCGCCCGACGCGATTATCGCCACCGGCCGGTCGGACGTGCCGAACCAGGTCAACAACGTGCTGTGCTTTCCGTTCATCTTCCGCGGCGCGCTGGACGTGGGCGCGACCGAGATCAACGACGCGATGGAGATCGCCTGCATCGAGGCGATCGCCGGGCTGGCCCGCGCCTCGACCAGTGCCGAGGCGGCGGCGGCCTATCGCGGCGAGGACATGAAGTTCGGGCCGAACTACCTGATCCCCAAGGCGTTCGACCCGCGCCTGACCGGCGTCGTCGCCACCGCTGTGGCGAAGGCGGCGATGGAGTCCGGCGTCGCCACGCGCCCGATCGAGGATATGGGCGCCTATCGCCGCCGGCTGGACAGCTCGGTGTTCCGCTCGGCGCTGATCATGCGTCCGGTCTTCGATGCCGCCGCGACGGCCTCGCGCAGCATCGTCTTCGCCGAGGGCGAGGAAGAGCGCGTGCTGCGCGCCGCCAACGCGATGATCGAGGAAACCACCGACCGCCCGATCCTGATCGGACGCCCCGAAGTGGTCGAGCACCGGGCCGAGCGCGCCGGGCTGCCGATCCGCCCGGGCCGGGATTTCGAGATCGTGAACCCGCAATCCGACCCGCGCTACAACGACTATTGGTCGACCTATCACCGGATCATGGAGCGCCGCGGCGTGACGCCCGACCTCGCCCGCGCGATCATGCGCACCAACAACACGGCGATCGGCGCGGTCATGGTCTATCGCGGCGAGGCCGACAGCCTGATCTGCGGGACCTTCGGGCAATATCTCTGGCACCTGAAATACATCGAAGAGGTGCTGGGAACGGACGAGTTGCACCCGATCGGCGCGCTCAGCCTGATGATTCTCGAGGACGGGCCGCTTTTCGTCTCGGACACCCAGGTGCATCCCGAACCCACGCCGCAGCAGATCGCCGACACCGTCGTCGCCTGCGCGCGGCACATCCGCCGTTTCGGGGTCTCGCCGAAGATCGCCATGTGCTCGCATTCGCAGTTCGGCAACCTGGAATGCGACACCGGGCGGCGGATGCGCGCGGCGCTGGACATCCTGGACAGCGCGCCCCGCGATTTCGCCTATGAGGGCGAGATGCATGCCGACGCGGCGCTGGACCAGATGCTGCGCGACCGCATCTTCCCGAGTGCGCGGTTCGAGGGGCCGGCCAACTGCCTGGTCTTCGCCAACACCGATGCGGCCTCGGGCGTGCGCAACATCCTGAAGATGAAGGCCAACGGGCTGGAGGTCGGGCCGATCCTGATGGGCATGGGCAACCGCGCGCATATCGTGACGCCGTCGATCACCGCGCGCGGGCTGCTGAACATGTCGGCGATCGCCGGAACGCCGGTCGCGGTCTACGGCTGAGCCGGGGGCCACCGGCCCGGAATGTTAACCGCCAGGAAAGCCGGCGCGCGCGCCCGGCCCGCGAATCGGGGTTAACACCTTGTTTTGCTGGGAATCGGCACGTCGGTATTACGTATGTATTGCGTCGGTATCGCGTCGGTGCGGATGCCGGCACCGGGCGGGGTTAACAGGGCGTGCGGTGGCGAAACCCTGTCGAAATGAGTCCTTTTTCGCCCGGGGAATCCGACCCGCCTTTTGCGGTCGAGCCCCATCGGTCCGAATCTGTTCGGCAAGGCCGTTTCCTTGGCACTGCCCCCGCGACGCGACACGCCTTGAGGCCGCAGGCACCCCGTCGCGGCGATGGTCGGCGTTCTTGCACCACGACGTGGGGCACTTCCCGGATGACGGCTCCTTCGCGCAGAGCAGGCCCCGGCAACGCAAGCGGCGTGATGCGCCGGCCGGACAAGGTGCTCGCGCCCGGGTCTGAGGACACGCCGGAGATCGCGCAGGACCGCCTGCACGCGCACGGCTCTCGCACATTCCCGGGTCCGCTTGCGCCGCGCCCGGACGCGCCCGGCAGATCGCGAAGGGGCAGTGACCGCCGCAAGACGCAACGCACCGCTTCCGCGGGTTGGGATGCGGAAGCGGTGCGGCGGGGCCTCAATACCTATTTATGGCCCGGTTTTCTGGGTCCGCTGGTGGCGGGTCGGACCTCGCTGGCGGTGCGCGCAGGCGAGGGAGGTTCCTTGAGAGAGATCTTGGCCTTCTTCGGCCGTTTCTTCGGACTGCGGTCGCCCATTGGACGGAAACCCTGGCTGATCGACGGGCCGCAATGGACCGTCTGGCCCGATGAAGGCACAAGCGCGCCTGCCCAGCGCGTCCGTTTTCGCCATCGGTGTCGCATTCTGTCCGGCCCGGGCAGCGGCCGCCCCGGGCCCCGCCTGACCTGAATCAAGGCCCGGCGAGGCGGAATGCCCTATGGGATATTCGGCACCACGCAGGGGGCGCCGCGACAGCGCGATCGGGCGATGCAGAGCACAGGGAAAGCCAGCAAGATATCCGACGCCGAACAGCGTATCCGGCTTCCCGCGACGGTCGCGCCGAAGCCGCCGCCGCCGGCCCGCCCGATGCGAAACCTGGACCGGGCGCTGAACGCGGCGCTGGCGCGCACCACCGGGGGCGTCTCGCCCCACGCGATCGCCGAGGCCTGGGCCGACTGGGCACTGCACCTGTCGCGCGCGCCCGGGCGGCAGGCGGAACTGGCGTACCGGGCGCTGGAGAACCTGCACGCCTTCTGGAGCTACGCCGCCCGCCTGAACCGCGGCGCCGCCGAGAAACCCTTCGCGCCGCGCGCCTCGGACCATCGCTTCGGCCATCCCGACTGGGACCGGGCGCCGTTCGCGATCTGGCAGCAGGGCTTTCTGGCGCTGCACGACTGGTGGGAAGAGGCGACGACGAAGCTGCACGGCCAGCGCCAGGACGAGGCCGAGCGGACCCGTTTCCTGATCCGGCAGCTTCTCGACACCGCCTCGCCCTCGAACTTTCCCTGGATGAACCCCGAGATCATCGAAGAGACCGGGCGGCGGCGCGGCCGCAACCTGGTCGAGGGCGCGGCGCATTTCGCCGAGGATTTGGTGCGCACGGCCACGCAGGCGCGCAAGCCCGTGCCGGCGGAATACCGGATCGGCAGGAAACTGGCCTGCACGCCGGGCAAGGTGGTCTACCGCAACGACATATTCGAGCTGATCCAGTACGCGCCGCAGACCGAATGCGTGCATCCCGAGCCGGTGCTGATCGTCCCGGCCTGGATCATGAAATACTACATTCTCGACCTGTCGCCGGGGAATTCCTACATCCGGTTCCTGGTCGAGCGGGGGTTCACCGTCTTCGCGATGTCCTGGGTCAATCCCGGCCCCGAGCAGGCCGGGCTGTCGCTGGAGGATTACCGCAAGCGCGGCGTGATGGCGGCGCTGGATGCCGTGTCGGCGATCGTGCCGGGGCAGAAGATCCACGCCAACGGTTATTGTCTGGGCGGCACGATGCTGGCCATCGCCGCGGCGACGATGGCGCGCGACGGCGACGACCGGCTGGCCTCGGTCACGCTGATGGCGGCGCAGGTGGATTTCACCCAGGCCGGCGAGCTTTTGCTGTTCCTCGACGAAAGCCAGGTGGCGTTCCTCGAGGACATGATGTGGGCGCAGGGCTATCTGGATCGGCCGCAGATGGCGCGCACTTTCGCGGCAATCCGTGCCGAGGACCTGATCTATTCCCGCGCGGTGAACCGGTACTTCCTGGGGAAAGAGGACCTTCCCACCGATATCGGCGTCTGGAACGGCGACACCACGCGGATGCCGGCGCGGATGCATTCGGAATACCTGCGCGCGCTGTTTCTCGAAAACCGTCTGACGGCGGGGCGGTTCGATGTCGAGGGCCGGGTGATCGCGCTGAAGGACATCGCGGCGCGGATGTTCGTGATCGGCACCGAGACCGACCATATCGCGCCCTGGATCTCGGTCTACAAGGCGCGGCTGTTCACAAGCTGCGACCTGACCTTCGTGCTGACCAAGGGCGGGCACAATGGCGGCATCCTCAGCGAGCCGGGCCACCCGCGCCGGCATTACCGGATCGGCCACCGCCCGCCCGGCGCGCTTTACGTCGACGCCGAGACCTGGTTCGCGTCGGCCGCCCCGATCGGCGGATCCTGGTGGCCGGCCTATGCCGACTGGCTGAAGGCGGGCAGCGGCGCGCCGGCGCCACCGCCCGGCATGGGCGCGCCCGGAAAGGGCTATGCGCCGATATGCGACGCGCCCGGCACCTATGTCCACCAGAGCTGAGCGGCACCGCCGGGCGCTCGCCGTTCGGGCCGGGAAGACCCGGGCGGAAGGCGGCGCGGACAGGCAGCGGCCCCTGCGCCCCGCGCGTTATCGCCAACAGTGACCGCAGGACGCATCCCTGCCGCTTGCCGCGGCGTTGCGCCGCGGCTAATCAGTCCACGGAAATGGAGGGCATACGATGGGATACAAAGAGGTCTACGACCGCTGGCAGACCGACCCCGAAGGCTTCTGGATGCAGGCTGCAGAGGCCATCGACTGGGACCGCAAGCCCTCGAAGGCGCTGTTCGACGAGAACGCGCCGCTTTACGAATGGTTCGCCGACGGCATGGTCAACACCTGCTGGAACGCGGTCGACCGGCACGTCGGGACCCGCGGCGACCAGGCGGCGATCATCTACGATTCACCGGTCACCGGCACCAAGCGCACGATCACCTACCGCGAATTGCAGGACCAGGTCGCCCGGCTGGCCGGCGCGCTGAAATCCCGCGGCATCGGCGAGGGCGACCGGGTGATCGTCTACATGCCGATGGTGCCCGAGGCCCTGGTGGCCATGCTTGCCGTCACGCGGATCGGCGCGATCCACTCGGTCGTCTTCGGCGGCTTCGCCTCGAGCGAGCTGGCCGTCCGGATCGACGATGCCCAGCCCAAGGCGATCCTGTCCGCGTCTTGCGGGATCGAGCCCGGCCGCGTGGTGCAATACAAGCCCCTGCTGGACGGCGCCATCGAGATGGCGCGGCACAAGCCCGAGTTCTGCCTGATCCTGCAGCGCGAGCAGGCCGAGGCGGCGCTGACGCAGGGCCGCGACTTTGACTGGCACGAGGCGCAGGCGGGCGCGGCGCCGGCCGATTGCGTCGCCGTCGAGGGCAACCACCCGGCCTATATCCTCTATACGTCCGGCACCACCGGCCAGCCCAAGGGCGTGGTGCGCCACACCGGCGGGCACCTGGTTGCGCTGAACTGGACGATGAAGAACATCTACGACGTCGACCCGGGCGACGTGTTCTGGGCCGCCTCGGACGTGGGCTGGGTCGTGGGCCACAGCTACATCTGCTATGCGCCGCTGATCCACGGCAACACCACGATCGTGTTCGAGGGCAAGCCGGTCGGCACCCCCGACGCCGGCACCTTCTGGCGGGTTATCTCGGAATACAACGTCAAGAGCTTCTTCACCGCGCCCACCGCGTTCCGGGCGATCAAGCGCGAGGACCCGAAGGGCGAATTCCTAGCGCCTTACGACATTTCCTGCCTCAACTACCTGTTCCTCGCCGGCGAGCGCGCCGATCCCGACACCATCGAATGGGCGCAGGAGCTGCTGGGCGTCCCGGTCATCGACCACTGGTGGCAGACCGAAACCGGATACACCATCGCGGGCAACCCGATGGGGATCGAGCCGCTGCCGGTCAAGATCGGCTCGCCCACGGTGCCGATGCCGGGCTACGACATCCACATCCTCGACGACGACGGCCGCGAATTGCCGGCCGGAGAGCTGGGCGCGATCGCGGTGAAGCTGCCGCTGCCGCCGGGCACGCTGCCGACGCTCTGGCACGCCGAGGACCGGTTCCGGAAGTCCTATCTTTCCAAGTTCCCGGGCTATTACGAGACCGGCGACGCAGGCATGAAGGACGCGGACGGCTATGTCTGGATCATGGCCCGCACCGACGACGTGATCAACGTTGCCGGCCACCGGCTGTCGACCGGCGGGATGGAGGAGGTTCTGGCCGCGCACCCCGACGTCGCCGAATGCGCGGTGATCGGCGTGACGGATCAGCTGAAGGGCCAGTTGCCGATGGGGTTCGTCTGCCTCACCAAGGGCGTCGACCGCCCGCACGACGAGATCAGGGCCGAGTGCGTGAAGCTCGTGCGCGAAAAGATCGGCCCCGTCGCCGCCTTCAAGCTGGTGGCGGTGGTCGACCGCCTGCCCAAGACGCGGTCGGGCAAGATCCTGCGCGCGACGATGGTCAAGATCGCTGATGGCGAGGATTTCAAGATGCCCGCGACCATCGACGATCCGGCGATCCTGGACGAGATCAGGGAAGCGGTGGGCAAGCTGGGGTATCCGAAGGGGTAATCCGCGGCGCGCCGGCCCGGACGCGGCAAGTCCGCCGCCCGGGCCGGGCCTTTCGATAGTCCGGCGCTCTGCCGTTCAGGTGAACAGGTCGAACTCGCAGTCGCAGGGGTCGACCTCGTCGTCCTGCCACTCGTCGTCCGAGGGCGGCGGCAGGGTGCAGATCGAGTCCATCAGGTCGCAGCCGTCATCGTCGTCGCCGTGGAACTTCTGGTGGCCCTCGCCGTTCAGATAGCCGATATGGTCGTGCTGGTAGCCCTGGCCGTTGAGGTGGCCGGTGCTGTCTTCCTGGTGGCCCACCGGATCGGGGCCGCCGTCGCCGTCCGTCCCGCCATAGGCACTCGCGAACACCGTGCTGGTTTCGTCATCCTCGCATTCCCCGTGGAACTTGTGATGACCCTTGCCGTTCAGATAGCCGGTGTGCTCGTGCCCGTGGCCCTTGCCGTTCAGGTGGCCGGTGCTGTCCTCCTGGTGGCCGACCGGATCGGCGCGGCCCGGCGCGTCGGCGCAGGTGTCGTGCGTGTCGTCCTCGCAGGTCGTCTTGATGTCGAAAGCCATCCCTCACCCCTTTACTCGTCATGGCGGGCGGCATGCGGCGCGGGCACGGATCGTGCCGCTGCGCTGAAACCCTGCCGGCAACGGACCCCACGCCCGGACCACCCGCGTTTCATCAACGGGCAGACCGTCTCATTCCGGGCCGGTTCGACAAAGAAATTTCACGATTTCGCCCGATTCAGCGCCGGATTGGCGCCTCGGCGGAAACAAAGCCCGGGGTTCGGGCCGATTCCGGGGGATCCTGGCGTGCCCGGGCGCGCCCGCCGGATCGCGCCGGCGCCGAGTCGCGGGGCCGCTGCGGCCGGGGATTGACCCACATCATACCGCCCGGGCCCGCTCGCGCCTATGCTCTGCGCCTCACCCCGATGGAGGACGAGCGATGCCCGACAAGAGCCGCAAGAGCAAACGCACTTGGACCGAAGAGGTCGAGGTTTCGGCCGACAAGCTGATGGACAAGGTCAAGGAATGGGCCGCCGAGGCGTCGGTGCGCCGGATCAGGGTCAAGGAGCCCGATGGCGACATCGCGGTCGACATTCCGCTGACCATCGGCGCCGCGGCCGGGGGCGCCATCGTGATCGCGGCGCCGATCCTGGCGCTGGTCGGCGCGCTTGTGGCGTTCTTCGCCAAGGTCAAGGTCGAGATCGTGCACGAGGAGGCCGACGCGAAGGAGGACGCCTGAGGCGGTCGGCCGCGCCGGGTCAGACGAATTGTTCGCGGATCAGCCGTTCCTCGAGCCCGTGACCCGGGTCGAACAGAAGGCGATGCCGCACCGAGGGCTCGGACCGGACCTCGACCGCCCGCACCCGCCGGACGGCGCGCGAATCCGCGTCGGCCATGACCGGGCGCTTGTCCGCTTCCAGCACGTCGAACCGCACATCCGCCGATTTCGGCAAGAGCGCCCCGCGCCAGCGCCGCGGCCGGAACGGCGCGATGGCGGTCAGCGCCAGGACGTCCGACCCGATCGGCAGCACGGGACCGTGCGCCGAGTAGTTGTAGGCGGTCGACCCGGCCGGCGTCGCCAGCAGCGCGCCGTCGCAGACCAGTTCTTCCATCCGCACCTTGCCGTCGACGGTGACGCGCAGCTTGGCCGCCTGGGGACCGGCGCGCAACAGCGAGACCTCGTTGATCGCCAGCGCCTCGTGCACCTCGCCCTCGGGCGTCTCGGCACGCATCTTGAGCGGGTTGATCACGGTCTCTTCCGAGGCCGCCAGCCGCTCCATCAGCCCGTCGGCGGCGTATTCGTTCATCAGAAATCCGATGGTGCCGCAGTTCATCCCGTAGACCGGCACGTCGAGATGCATCGTGCCGTGCAGCGTGGTCAGCATGAACCCGTCGCCGCCGAGCGCGACGATCACGTCGGCCGCTTCCGGCGCGACGGTGCCATAGGTGCCGGACAGTTCGGCCAGGGCGCGCTGCGCGATCGCGGTCTCGCTGGCGGCAAAGGCGATTTTCCGGGCGGCGGACATGCGGCCCAGAATGACGCGGCCCCCGGGAATGTCCAGCAAAGACGCGCTTGGCGTCGCAGGCGTCGCTATCGGGGCTTTCTCGCTCTGGCGCGATCCTGTATGGACCCGCCATTCCAGCCCGAGGGGACAGGCCAATGACCGCACATCATCGCGACGACCGTTTCTTCACCGAAGGCCTCGAAGCCCGCGACCCGGAAATCTTCGACGCGATCTCGAAGGAACTGGGCCGCCAGCGCGACGAGATCGAGCTGATCGCGTCGGAGAACATCGTCAGCCGCGCGGTGATGGCGGCGCAGGGCTCGGTGATGACCAACAAGTACGCCGAGGGCTATCCCGGGCGGCGCTATTACGGCGGCTGCCAGTATGTCGACATCGCCGAGAACCTGGCGATCGAGCGGGCGTGCAGGCTGTTCGGTGCCGCGTTCGCCAACGTGCAGCCAAACTCGGGCAGCCAGGCGAACCAGGGCGTGTTCCAGGCGCTTCTGAAACCGGGCGACACGATCCTGGGCATGAGCCTCGATGCCGGCGGGCACCTGACCCACGGGGCCAAGCCGAACCAGTCGGGCAAGTGGTTCCACGCGGTGCAGTACGGCGTGCGCCGGCAGGACATGCTGCCGGATTACGACCAGATCGCCGAACTGGCGGTTGCGCACCGGCCCAAGCTGATCATCGCCGGCGGCTCGGCGATCCCGCGCATCCTCGACTTCAAGCGGTTCCGCGAGATCGCCGATGCGGTCGGCGCCTATCTGCTGGTCGACATGGCGCATTTCGCCGGGCTGGTGGCGGCGGGGCTTTACCCCTCGCCCTTCCCGCACGCCCACGTGGCCACCACGACCACCCACAAGACGCTGCGCGGCCCGCGCGGCGGGATGGTGCTGACCGATGTCGAGGAGATCGCCAAGAAGGTCAATTCGGCGATCTTCCCCGGTATCCAGGGCGGCCCGCTGATGCACGTGATCGCCGCCAAGGCGGTCGCCTTCGGCGAGGCGTTGCAGCCGGGCTTCAAGACCTACCAGGCCCGCGTGATCGCCAACGCCAAGGCGCTGGCCGACCAGTTGCAGAAGGGCGGCCTGGACATCGTCACCGGCGGCACCGACAGCCACCTGATGCTGGTCGACCTGCGGCCCAAGGGCGTGAAGGGCAACGCCACCGAGGACGCGCTGGGGCGTGCCAACATCACCTGCAACAAGAACGGCATCCCGTTCGACACCGAGAAGCCGACGATCACCAGCGGCATCCGGCTCGGCTCGCCGGTCGGCACGACGCGCGGCTTCGGAGAGCCCGAGTTCCGCCAGATCGCCGACTGGATCGTCGAGGTCGTGGACGGGCTGGCGGCCAACGGCGAAGACGGCAACGCGGCGGTCGAGGCCAAGGTGAAGGCCGAAGTGAAGGCGCTTTGCAAGCGGTTCCCGATCTACCCCGCCCTGTGACGTGACGCTCGAGACCGGCGATACGCAGCTTCCGCTGCACCGGCGCAGCACGCGCGAGATAGAAAAGGCCGTCGGGGTCTGGACCCGGCGGCATGTTCCCGCCTGGCTGTCGGAATTCGTCGTCTTCGCGCTGAAACTCGGCTGGGCCAGCCTGTTTGCCGGGCTGCTGCTGATCGGGCTGATCCTGTCGCGCGCGGTCTGGTCGGACGCGCTGCCGCTTTACCGCTACGACGCGCTGGCGATCTATGCCGTGGCGCTGCAGGTGCTGTTTCTGTGGTTCCGGCTCGAGACGCCGGACGAGGCGCGGGTCATCGTGCTGTTCCATCTGACCGGGACGGCGATGGAGATGTTCAAGGTCAACGCAGGGTCCTGGGCCTATCCCGAGCCGGGCTATCTGAAACTGATGAGCGTGCCGCTGTTCACCGGGTTCATGTATGCCTCGGTCGGCAGCTTCATGGCGCGCGCGATCCGGCTGTTCGACATGCGGTTCGAGCCCTACCCGCCGTTCTGGGCGACCGTGCTTCTGGCCGGCGCGATCTATGCCAATTTCTTCGCGCACCATTTCCTGCCGGACATCCGGCTGGCGCTGTTCGCGGCGACGCTGCTGCTCTTTGCACGCACGCGGGTCCATTTCCACATCGGCGACAACGACTATTGGATGCCGATGGTTCTGGCGGGTGTGCTGACGAGCTTTTTCATCTGGGTGGCCGAGAACGTCGGCACCAGGACGGGAACCTGGATCTATCCCGGGCAGGGGATGTTCGATCTGGTGTCCATCGCCAAGATGGGCAGCTGGTATCTGCTGATCTGGGTCAGCTTCGTGACCGTGACGCTGGTCTACCGCGAGGCGCTGGTCACGCCGGCGCGGCGCCGGGGGCGCTGAGGCGCGGGCCGCGGCCCCTTGCGCCGACATCTGGGCCGATCCCGGCGCGAACAGCGGCCGGCAGGGCGCCGCGCATCCGCTACCCGCTTTCGTCCGGCCCCGTCGCGCGCTAGACCCGGGGGCAAAGGAGCCCCGATGCCGCGTTTCGCCGCCAACCTCAGCATGCTCTTCAAGGAATACCCGTTCCTCGAACGCTTCGAGGCGGCGGCCGATGCCGGGTTCGAGGGCGTCGAGGTGCTGTTTCCCTACGACGACGCCGCGACCGAGATCGTCCGGCGGCTCGGGCGCGCCGGCCTGCCGCTGGTGCTGATCAACACCCCGCCGCCGAACTGGACCGGCGGCGAGCGCGGCTTTGCCGCGGTGCCGGGCGGCGAGGACCGGTTCCGCCGCGATTTCCGGCGCACTTTGCGCTATGCCGAACGGCTGAAGCCCGAGCACATCCACATCATGGCGGGCAAGGCCGAGGGGCTGGTGGCGCGCGACACCTTCATCCGCAACCTCGCCTGGGCCGCGGCCGAGGCGCCGGGCCAGAGCCTGACCATCGAGCCGATCAACCCGCACGACATGCCGGGCTATTACCTTGCGGATTTCGACCTGGCCGCGGCGATCCTGGCCGAGGTGAACGCGCCCAATCTGGGGCTGCAATTCGACGCCTACCACGCCCAGCGCATCACCGGGGACGCGGCGGCGGCCTGGGCGGCCTGCCGCCACCTGGTGCGCCACGTGCAGGTCGGCGGCGTGCCGGGCCGGCACGAGCCGGTGGCCGACGACATCGACTATCCCGCCTTCTTCGCCGCGCTCGACGCGGACGGATACGAGGGCTGGGTCAGCGGCGAATACAACCCCCGGGGCCGCACCGACGCGGGCCTGGGCTGGATGCGCGAAGGAGGGACGACATGACCAGACCGATTGCCGTGATCGTGGGCGTGGGCGACGGATTGTCGGCCTCGCTGGCCCGGGCGCTGGCGCCGGATTACGCGCTGGTGCTGGCGGCGCGGACCGGCGCGAAGCTGGCGCCGCTGGCGGCAGAGACCGGCGCGCGCACCGTGACGATGGACGCCGCCGACCCCGCCGCGATGGCGGCGCTGTTCGAGGGGCTCGGCGCCGCGCCGCGTGTGGCGGTCTACAACCCCTCGGCCCGGGTGCGCGGGCCGCTCGTGGAGCTCGACCCCGAGACGGTGCGCAAGGCGGTCGAGGTCACCGCCTTCGGCGCCTTCCTGATGGGCCGGCAGGCCGCGCGCGCGATGCTTTCCGCGCCGATGTCCGACGGCCGGCGCGGCACGATCCTGTTCACCGGCGCCTCGGCCGGGTTGAAGGGGTTCGCGCAATCGGCGCCCTTCGCCATGGGCAAGTTCGCCCAGCGCGGCCTGGCGCAGTCGATGGCGCGCGAACTGCACCCGCAGGGCATCCATGTCGCATGGGTCAACATCGACGGCGCCATCCGCAACCCGGGCCGGACCGAGCCCGCGGACAACCCGGGTTCGATGCTCGACCCCGACGCCATCGCGCGGGCCTACTGCCAGCTTATCGACCAGGACCGCACCGCCTGGTCGAACGAACTGACGCTCAGGCCATGGGTCGAGCGGTTCTGATTTTCTCGTCCGGCCCTGACAGATACTGACAGAACGCTGTCAGTGGGGGTATGACAGAACGGCCTCATCGCAACCCGAATTGAGGAGAACGGACATGCCCTTTGCCCCGAAAGACGCCGTCGTCTGGACCGAAATCCCGGTGACCGACCTGACCAGGGCCGTCGCCTTCTACAGCGCCGCGTTCGGCTACGAGATGGAGATCGACGACAGCGGCCCGAACCCGATGGCGTTCCTGCCTTTCGATCCGGAACAGGGCGGCACGGCCGGGCACCTCTACCCCGGCAAGCCCGCCGCGCGCGGCACCGGTCCGACCGTGCATCTCGCCGTGCCCGACACCGTCGAGGACACCGCCGAGCGCTTCAAGGCCGCCGGCGGCGACGTGGTCGGCCCGGTGGTCGAAATCCCCGCGGGCCGCTTCGCCTACGGCCTGGATCCGGACGGCAACTCGATCGCGCTGTTCCAGGCGCCCTGATGCGCCGCGCCGACCGCCTGTTCCGGATCGTGCAAGCGCTTCGGGGCGGGCGGCTGGTCACCGCGCGGCACCTGGCCGAGCGGCTCGAGGTCAGCGCGCGCACGATCTACCGCGACATCGCCGACCTGCAAGGCAACGGCGTGCCGATCGAGGGCGAGGCGGGCTATGGCTATGTCATGCGGGACGGCTTCGACCTGCCGCCGCTGATGTTTTCCCGCGACGAGATCGTGGCGCTTGTCGCGGGGGCGCGGCTGGTGCGCAGCTGGGGCGGGCTGGCCATGGCGCAGGCCGTTGACGAGGCGCTGATCAAGATCAACGCGGTGCTGCCCGAGCGCGAGCGGGCGCGGGCCGCCGCGGTTTCGGTCCACGCGATCTCGGGCGGGGCGCTGGATGACGCCACCCGCGCGCTGATCGACCGGCTGGAGGCCGCGGCGGAGGACCGCGAGCGGATGCGGCTGGCCTATACCGACGCCGACGGCATCGCGACCGACCGCGTGGTGCGGCCGCTGGGCCTCGGCTTCTGGGGCAAGGTCTGGACGCTGCTGGCCTGGTGCGAGACGCGCGAGGACTTCCGGATGTTCCGCGTCGACCGGATCGCCAGCGCCGCGCCGCAGGGCCGGTTCCGGCCCGAGGCGGGCAAGCGGCTTGCCGACTTTCTCGCCCGCGAGGCCGAGCGCGGCTACCGCGCCTGAAACTTCGGCGCGCGCCGCTGCAGGTTCGCCATCACCGCCTCTACCTGGTTCGGCGCACCGATGATCGGCGCCTGGATCTCGGCCTCGAGCCTCAGCCCCTCGCCCGGCGGCAGCGCCCAGCCCTGTTCCACCAGCCGCTTGATCCCCGCCACCGCGTCGGGCGAACGGCAGGCGATCTCTTGCGCGAGCGCCCGGGCCGCCGCCAGCGGGTCGTCGGCCAGCCGCGTCACCAGCCCCAGCGCCGCGGCCTCGGCGCCCGAGACCGTGCGTGCCGTCATCATCAGGTCCTTCGCCCGGTCCGCCGGCATCAGCCTGGGCAGGTTCTGACTGATCCCCATATCCGGGATCAGGCCCCATTTCGCTTCCATGATCGCCAGCCGGGCCTCGGGGTGGCAGATGCGGAAATCCGCCGCCAGCGCGAGTTGCAGGCCGCCGCCGAGGCATACCCCCCCGACAGCCGCGATCACCGGCACCGGCAGTTCCTGCCAGACGAAACAGGGCCTCTGGAACCAGTTCGCGACCTCGCCCTCCGCCGGGTTCAGCAACCGGTGGCGCATCTCGCCGATCCGGCCCGCGAGCGACTGCATCACTTCGAGATCGAGCCCCGAGCAGAAATCCCCGCCCGCCCCGCACAGGATCACCGCGCGCAGCCCCGCCTCGCGCTTCAGCCGCTCGCCCGCCGCCGCCAGCGCCTCGAAAAGCTCCAGCGACAGCGCGTTCTTCCGGTCCGGCCGGTTGAGCGTGAGTTCCGCCACGCCCTCGGCGATCGTGATGTCCAGTTCGGCCACGTCGGGTCCTTCTTCTCGTGGGAAAATACGCCGGGGGTTTGGGGGCAGAGCCCCCAATGAACGAAGAAAGCGTCGCCCATGGCGACACGATTTGGCAAGGCTTACCTCGCGAAAGGCGCGGGCCGCCGGCCTTCGCGCGCCGCTGCAGCGGTCTCGGCGATGCGCCTTGCGCGGGTTTCCGGGGTCTTCGCGGTCTTGATCCATTCCAGCGTCGCGCGCCGGATGCTTCTCGGCCAGGCGTCCCAGGCGCCTTGCGCCCCGCCCAGCGCTTCTGTCAGGTCGGCGGGGCGCTCAAGCCGTTCCACGTCGTCGAGGAAATGCCACATGCCGTTGGCCTTGGCCGCCGCGATCAGCGCCTCGCCCGCCGGCGTCATCGCGCCCGAGGCGCGGGCCGCCTCGACCTTGGCCTTGTTCACCGCCGACCAGGCCGATTGCGGATTGCGTGGCGCGATCAGCACGCTCGACCGGTCCTGATCGACCCCGCGCGTGCGGCTGTCGACCCAGCCCCAGCACAACAGCTCTTCGACCAGGTCGCCGAAGGGCACGTAATGCGCGGTGTGCTTTTTCCAGATCACCACCCAGACCGAGGCGGACCGGCCATGGTTTTCGGCCAGCCAGGCGCGCAGGTCGGCGCGCGCGCGCACCTCGACGTCCGGTTCGCCGTCAGCGGCGGGCGGCATGGCGTTCGGCGGCCAGCAGCGTGGCCAGGCGCTCGGCGATGGCGCGGCTCGCCTTGACCGACGGGTGGATGCCGTCGAGCGCGAAAAAGCTGGTATCGCCCCGCGGCACCAGGTCCTGCAGCGACAGGTAGTGCACGCCCTCCACCCGCTGCGCGAGCCGCGCGACGCGCGCCTCCTGTTCGTCGCCCTCGTCCTTGCAGTGCTCGATCGGCGTGTGGATCCCGGGGCTGCGCAGATAGCCCACATAGACCACCCGCGCGCCCGACTTGCGCACCCGGGCCATCAGTTGCGGCAGCGCCCCGCTGGTGCCGTCCTGCGCGATCAGCCGGTCCATCTTGCGCTGGCACCGCCCGCATCCGCAGCCGAGCCACAGATCGTTGCCGCCGCCGGTCATCACCACCCAGTCCCAGCCATCGCCGCGGAACTGCGCCGGGATGCTCAGCCCCATCGCGCCGGAAATCGGCAGCTTGTAGATCATCCTTGCGCCAAGGACGGCGCGGTTCAGGACCGGCTCGCCCAGCATCCGCGACAGGTTGTCGGCCACGGACCGGCCCGAGATCGAGTGCGACGCCATCAGCGAATCGCCCATCGCCAGGATGCGCGGGCTGCGGCCCTCGGCGCCGGCGATCTGG
Source organism: Rhodobacter sp. (assembly GCA_041627895.1). GTDB lineage: Bacteria > Pseudomonadota > Alphaproteobacteria > Rhodobacterales > Rhodobacteraceae > JBFKQC01. Next base: position 45,255 of record JBFKQC010000015.1, on the reverse strand, counting down.
GCGGTTGCCGCAAGGCCCAGCCCGAAGGCGGAAATCAGGACGTACCGGGCGAACCCGGCGAAACTAGCGATCATCTCAGCCCCCCAGTGACCGTCGCGCCGGGCCGAGTCGCCCGCGCCAGCGTGGCCGGAGCATAGGGTGCTGCGGCCGGGATTTGGTAAATTCCGCAGCTTTCGTTGACCACCGCGAAATGATGCTGCCAGGATGCCCGGATTGTCGACCCTTCGGCACCAATGGCCGCAGGCCGGCCGCGCGCCCGGGGCCTGCGCGGGGTTAGGGCGAGGCGCGGGCGGGGCGTCAGTCGGGGTGGATGTCGCGCGCGGTGCAGCCGGCCTCGAGCGCGACGGCGATCCGGTTGATCCGGGCGGACTGTCCCCGCTCGGCAAGCCAGGCCGCCTGCAGGCGGTAGGCGTCGGGTTCCATCGCGCCGGGGCAGTACCAGTGCCGCGCGGCCTGCTGGCGGTGATGCACCAGTTCGTGCAGCAGGATCGCCACGTCGCCGGTCCTCGACCGGGACCAGGGACGGATCAGGTATACCGTCGACGTCGCCGGATCGTAGAGCGCGCGGGTCGTCAGGCTTTCGCGGCAGGCATATCCGGCCATCCCGGCGGCCTCTGCCCGGCCGATCAGGCGCAGCGTCACCGCCGCCGCGCGGCGCGGATAGGGGCCCGTCCGGTCGAGCCAGCGGTCGAGCACCGCGACCAGTCCGCCGATATCGCGCGCCTGGCGCCAGGCCGGGTCGGGGTCGATGGCGAGCGTCATCCCCGCGGGCCGTGCGGCGGGGGCGGACAACAGCATCACGGCGGCGGCCAGCGCTGTGCCGGCGCGGTTCAGGCGGTTCATTGCCCTTCTCCGAAGTTTTGCGAAGATGCGGGGCCATGTTATCCTGACCGCCGGAACGCGATCAAAAGACGATTTCTCACGGGGCGCTGAAAGGATTTCAAGTCGTGCGCAGACGCCTGCCGCCCTTCGCCGCGATCCGCGCCTTCGAGGCCGCCGCGCGGCACCTGAGCGTCAAGGATGCGGCCGACGAGCTGTGCGTGACGCCCTCGGCGGTCAGCCACCAGATCAGGACGCTCGAGGAATTCCTCGACACGGGGCTATTCAACCGCGACGGCAACCGGCTGTCGCTGACGCTGACCGGGCGCAGCTATCTCGGCAAGCTTTCGGGTCTTCTGGATGCGCTGGACGAGACCACCCGCGAGGTCCGCCGCGGGGCGCGGGATCTGCGGGTTCTCTGCACACCGGGATTCGCGGCGCGCTGGCTGGTGCCGCGGCTCGACCGGCTGGCCTTCGGCGACCGGATCAGGCTGCGCGTGTCGGTGGGCGCGCCGGACACCGATTTCAGCCGCAACGATGCAGACGTGGTGATCCACTGGACCGACGTGCCGGTCGCGGGCGTGGTGGTCGAGCCGCTGATGCGCTCGCACCGTTTCCCGGTGATCGCGCCGGACCTGCGGCAGCGCGAGGGCATCGAGCGGCCCGAGGACCTGACCCGCGTCACGCTTCTGCACGACGAGGTGATGGATGCCTGGGCCGAGTGGTTCGCCGCCGCCGGCGTCGCGGCGCCCGAATTGCCGCGCGGGCCGCGGTTTCCGAATTGCGAGATCATCACCACCGCGGCCGAGCGCGGCCAGGGCGTGGCGCTGGCCTATGACGCGATGGTGCGCGGCACGCTGAGGGCCGGCACGCTGGTCCGGCTGTTCGATGCGGTGACGATGCCGGTCACGATCTATTCGGTCGCCTATCCCGAGGCGCGGGCGGACGACCCGATGATCCGCGCGTTCCGCGACTGGGTCTTCGGCGAGGTCGCGGCCGAGGGGACGCTGGCCAACGACGCGCCGCATGCCGCCGAATAGAGCCACCGGCGCGTTGGAATGCGGAAAACTTGTCGCATGTGGCCTCGTTGCCGCGCGCGGGTCCGGTGCGGACATTTCCTGCAATTTCCCAAGGTGGAGCTCTGTCTGGCCGGCAGCATCTTTCATTTTCCGAACAATCGTGACCTTGTATCACAATTCGAACATGGGCGTTCCGGGCGCCGGATGCGGCCCCGCGCGGCGAAAACGCGCCGGATTCGCGCTTGCCCGCTCTTTTCCTCTCGCGAGCCAATCCATATAAGGCGTCGATCCCGGGGGCGAGACTCAGGCCCCCATTCTCGCGCGTCCTAGAGAGAGGTTCGCGAATCATGTCATTTCTGTCAGGTCTCTTCTCGTCCGACATGGCGATCGACCTCGGCACCGCCAACACGCTGGTCTATGTCAAGGGCCGCGGCGTGATCCTGAACGAGCCCTCGGTGGTGGCCTACCACGTCAAGGAGGGCCGCAAGCAGGTGCTGGCGGTGGGCGAGGACGCCAAGCTGATGCTCGGGCGCACGCCGGGCTCGATCGAGGCGATCCGGCCGATGCGCGAAGGCGTGATCGCCGATTTCGACGTCGCCGAAGAGATGATCAAGCACTTCATCCGCAAGGTGCACCGGCGCACCACGTTCTCGAAGCCGAAGATCATCGTCTGCGTGCCGCACGGCGCGACGCCGGTGGAAAAGCGCGCGATCCGGCAATCTGTGCTTTCGGCCGGCGCCCGCCGCGCCGGGCTGATCGCGGAACCGATCGCGGCGGCGATCGGCGCCGGCATGCCGATCACCGATCCCACCGGCAACATGGTGGTCGACATCGGCGGCGGCACGACCGAGGTCGCGGTGCTGTCCTTGGGCGACATCGTCTATGCGCGGTCCGTCCGGGTCGGTGGCGACCGGATGGACGAGGCGATCATCAACTACCTGCGCCGCCAGCAGAACCTGCTGATCGGGGAATCGACCGCCGAGCGGATCAAGACCAGTATCGGCACCGCGCGGATGCCCGACGACGGGCGCGGCGCGTCGATGCAGATCCGGGGCCGCGATCTGCTGAACGGCGTGCCGAAGGAGACCGAGATCAGCCAGGCGCAGGTCGCAGAGGCGCTGGCCGAACCGGTGCAGTCGATCTGCGAGGCGGTGATGACCGCGCTCGAGGCCACGCCGCCGGACCTGGCCGCCGACATCGTCGACCGCGGCGTGATGCTGACCGGCGGCGGGGCGCTGCTGGGCGAGCTGGACCTGGCGCTGCGCGAGCAGACCGGGCTGGCGATCAGCGTGGCCGACGAATCGCTCAATTGCGTGGCGCTCGGCACCGGCAAGGCGCTGGAATACGAAAAGCAGCTGCGCCACGTCATCGACTACGAAAGCTAGGCGGGTCCGCAGGCCCGGGCGGCGCGACGCTCGAATTTCACCGGCATATCCATTAGGTTGCCCATCAGGCGGCCGGTCTGGAGGCAGAGGTGGCACGCGACAAAGGCAGCAACGACGATTATGTCCGCCCGATCCGGCGCATCCTGATCGGCGGGCTGGTGCTGTTCTGCCTGGCCTTGTTCCTGTTCTGGCGCATCGACAGCCCGCGCGCCGAGCATCTGCGCGCGCAGATCGTCGACCGCATCGTGCCGGCCTTCGACTGGGCGCTGGTGCCGGTGACCAAGGCCGCGGGCATGGTCGAGAATTTCCAGTCCTATTCGCGGCTTTACGAGCAGAACCAGGAACTGCGCCGCGAGCTGAAGCAGATGAAGGCCTGGAAGGAGGCCGCGCTGCAGCTCGAGCAGCAGAACGCCAAGCTGCTGGATCTGAACAACGTGCGCCTGGACCCCAAGCTGACCTATGTCTCCGGCGTGGTGCTGGCCGATTCGGGCTCGCCGTTCCGGCAGTCGGTGCTTTTGAACATCGGGCGGCGCGACGGCATCGTCGACGGCTGGGCCGCGACCGACGGGCTGGGGCTGGTCGGCCGGATCAGCGGCGTCGGCGAGCGCACCAGCCGGGTGATCCTGTTGAGCGATTCGAACAGCCGCATCCCGGTCTCGATCCAGCCGTCGGGCCAGCGCGCGATCCTGGCCGGCGACAATTCCAAGCTGCCGCCCATCGAGTTCATCGAAAGCCCCGAGCTTGTGCGCCCCGGCGACCGGGTGGTCAGTTCGGGCGACGGGGGCGTGTTTCCCGCCGACATCCTGGTGGGCCAGGTTGCGCAGGGCGCGGACGGGCGGCTGCGCGTGCGGCTGACCGCGGATTACGAGCGGCTGGATTTCCTGCGCGTGCTGCGCTCGATGCCGAAGGAGCGGCTGAGCGACCCGGGCGGGCTGGTCCTGCCGGAACCCGGTGCGCCGGCGCTGGCCGTAGAGGGCGCCGCCGATGGCTGAGGGCAACGTCGCGGCCAACCGCTGGCTTTACGGGCTGGCCTATTTCGCGGTCATGGCGGTGTTCATGCTGTTCCAGATCCTGCCGATCGAGACCGGCCCGGGCCGGGTGCCGGGCCCCGACCTGATGGTCGGCCTGACATTCGCCTGGGTGCTCAGGCGCCCGCGATACGCGCCGACGCCGCTGATCGCGCTGGTCTTCCTGATCGCGGACCTGCTGTTCATGCGGCCACCGGGGCTTTGGACCGCGCTGGTGGTCGTCGCGGTGGAGGTCCTGCGCGCGCGCGAGGCCGGATCGCGCGAACAGCCCTTTCCCTTCGAATGGGCGCTGGTCGCGGGCACGCTGCTGGCGATCACCCTGGCCGACTGGCTGATCCTTGCGGTGTTCATGGTGGACCGCGCGGGGATCGGCCTGGTGCTGTTGCAGTTTCTTGCCACCGTCTTTGCCTATCCCTTGATCGTGCTCGCGCTGCGGCTGATCTTCGGGGTGCGCAAGATGGCGCCGGGCGAGGTGGACGCGTTGGGACGCCGGGTATGAGACGCACGCCGAAAGACACCGAGGAAAGCGCCCGCCGGATCACCCGCCGCGGGCTGGTGCTGGGCGGGCTGCAGCTGGGATTCATGGGCGTTCTGGCGCTGCGCATGCGCTACATGCAGGTCGAGCAGGCCGACGAATTCCGCCTGCTGGCCGAGGAAAACCGCGTCAACCTGCGCCTGCTGCCCCCGGCGCGCGGGCTGATCTACGACCGCAACGGCGTGGTCGTCGCCGAGAACGAGCAGAATTACCGCATCGTCCTGGTCAAGGAGGATGCCGGCGACGTCGACGCGGTGCTGGACCGGCTGCAGCGCATCGTCCGGCTCGACCCCGAAGAGATCGAGCGCATCCGCCGCGAGACCGACAGGCTGAGCCCCTTCGTGCCGGTGACGGTCGCCGACCGGCTGAGTTGGGAGGCCTTCGCCGAGGTCGCGGTCAACGCCCCCGCCCTGCCCGGCGTCTCGCCCGAGGTGGGGCTGAGCCGGATCTATCCGCTGGCCGAGGATTTCGCCCACCTGATCGGCTATGTCGGCCCGGTCAGCGATTACGACCTCGGGCAGCTCGAGAATCCCGACCCGCTGTTGCAGATTCCGCGGTTCCAGATCGGCAAGGTCGGCGTCGAAAGCCGGATGGAAGAGGTGCTGCGCGGCCGCGCCGGCACCAAGCGGATCGAGGTCAACGCCGTCGGCCGCGTGATGCGCGAGCTTGGCCGGCAGGAGGGCCGCCCCGGCGCCAACCTGCAACTGACCGTCGACAGCATGCTGCAGAATTACGTGCAGGTGCGGCTTGGCGAGGACAGCGCCAGCGCGGTGGTGCTGGACATCAAGTCGGGCGACGTGCTGGCGATCGGCTCTGCCCCGTCCTTCGACCCGAACAAGTTCGTGCGCGGGATCAGCGTGGCGGATTATTCCGCGCTGACCGAGAACGAATACCGTCCGCTGGCCAACAAGTCGGTGCAGGGCGTCTATCCGCCGGGCTCGACCTTCAAGATGATCACCGCGCTGGCGGCGCTGGAGGCCGGCGTGATCCGGCCCGACGAGACGGTCTGGTGCCCCGGTTTCAAGGAAGTCGGGTCGCGCAAGTTCCACTGCTGGCGCCGCGGCGGGCACGGCTGGGTCGACCTGCGCGAATCGCTAACCGAAAGCTGCGACGTCTACTATTACGACGTCGCCGAGCGCGTCGGGATCGAGCGGATCGCGGCGATGGCGCGCCGCCTCGGCCTTGGCCAGCGCTATGACATGCCGATGTCGGCGATCCATCCGGGGCTGATGCCGAACAAGGCCTGGAAGCGCGAGAACCGCCAGGCCGAGTGGGTGATCGGCGACACGCTGAACGCGGGTATCGGGCAGGGCCTGGTGCTGGCCTCGCCGCTGCAGCTTGCGGTGATGACGGCGCGGCTGGCCTCGGGCACCGCGATCGAGCCGCGGCTGGTCAAGTCGGTCGACGGCGCCGAACAGTCCGGACCCGGGGTGCCGCCGCTGGGGATCGACGCGAGGTATCTGCAGATGGTCCGCAAGGGCATGCACGACGTGATCAACACCCGCAGCGGCACCGCCTATGGCAGCCGGATCGAGGCCGAGGGCATCCGCATGGCCGGCAAGACCGGCACCAGCCAGGTGCGCAACATCACCGCGGCCGAGCGCGCCGCGGGCGTGTTTCGCAACGAGGATCTGCCCTGGAACCGGCGCGACCACGCGCTGTTCGTGTGCTACGCGCCGTTCGACGACCCGCAGGTCGCCTGTTCGGTGGTGGTCGAGCATGGCGGCGGCGGCTCGCTGGTGGCCGCGCCGATCGCCCGCGACATCGTGCTGCAGGCGCTGTACCGGGGCACGCCGCCCTTGTCGGCCTATCCGGCCAGCCAGCGCGGCACGATCCGCACCCGGCAGGAAAAGCTGATCCTGCGCGATCCGGCGACGCTGACCGACGGGAGATCGCGCGCGTGAGTTATCTGGAATACACCGTCAAGCGGGTCCCGACCGGACTTGCCAAGGTGCTGTACCTGAACTGGGCGCTGATCCTTCTGCTGGTCGCGGTGGCGGGGATCGGGTTCCTGATGCTGTATTCCGTCGCCGGCGGCTCGCTGTCGCCTTGGGCCGAGCCGCAGATGAAGCGCTTTGCCCTTGGGCTGGTGATGATGTTCGCGGTCGCGATGGTGCCGATCTGGTTCTGGCGCAACCTGGCGGGGCTGGCCTTTGCGCTGTCGATCCTGCTGTTGCTGGTCGTGGAATTCTTCGGCGTCACCGGCATGGGCGCGCAGCGCTGGATCGACCTGGGCTTCATGCGGCTGCAGCCCTCGGAGGTGACCAAGATCACGCTGGTGATGATCCTGGCCGCCTATTACGACTGGCTGGATATCCGCAAGACCTCGCGGCCGCTGTGGGTGGCGATCCCGGTGGTGATCATCCTGATCCCCACCGCGCTGGTGCTGCGCCAGCCCGACCTCGGCACCGCGATCCTGCTGGTCGCGGGCGGCGGGCTGATGATGTTCCTGGCCGGCGTGCACTGGGCCTATTTCGCCGGCGTGATCGGCGCCGGCGTCGGGCTGGTGACGACCGTGGTGCAAAGCCGCGGCACCGATTGGCAGCTTCTGAAGGATTATCAGTTTCGCCGGATCGACACCTTCCTGGACCCGGCCTCGGACCCGCTGGGCGCGGGCTATCACATCACCCAGTCGAAGATCGCGCTGGGGTCCGGCGGCTGGACCGGGCGCGGCTTCATGCAGGGCACGCAGTCGCGGCTGAACTTCCTGCCGGAGAAGCATACCGATTTCATCTTCACCACGCTGGCCGAGGAATTCGGGTTTCTCGGGGCGTTCTCGCTGCTGGTGCTTTACGCGCTGATCATCCTGTTCTGCGTGGTCTCGGCGCTGGCCAACAAGGACAGGTTCGGCTCGCTCCTGACGCTGGGGATCGCGGCGACGTTCTTTCTGTTCTTCGCGGTCAACATGTCGATGGTGATGGGGCTGGCGCCGGTCGTGGGCGTGCCGCTGCCGCTGGTCAGCTACGGCGGCTCGGCGATGCTGGTGTTGCTGATCGCGTTCGGGCTGGCGCAATCGGCCCATGTGCACAGGCCGAGGGGGCGGACATGATCAACGTGCAATTCGCCGCCGGATGGTCGCGCTGGAAGCAGTTCAAGCACGTACTGAGCCAGGCGATGGCGCGCGCCGGGATCGAGGCGGCGCTGTCGCAGCGCCATCCGCCGGCGGAGGTCGACTACATCGTCTATGCGCCGAACCCGAAATTCACCGACTTCTCGCCGTACACGCGCGCGAAGGCGGTGCTGGGCCTCTGGGCCGGGGTCGAAGAGATCGTCGGCAATCCGACCCTGACCCAGCCCCTGACGCGGATGGTCGACAGCGGGCTGCGCGAGGGCATGGTCGAGTATGTCACCGGCCATGTGCTGCGCCACCACCTGGGGACCGATGCCCACGTGGTGAACCCCGGCCGTGTCTGGGACCCGGTCGTGCCGCCCCTGGCGCGCGACCGCACGGTCGCGATCCTCGGGCTGGGCGAGTTGGGCCGCGCCTGCGCGAAGGCCCTGGCGCGGCTGAACTTCCGGGTGATCGGCTGGAGCCGCCGGCGCAGGCGGATCGCGGGCGTCACCTGCCGCTCGGGCGAGGCCGGGCTGGCCGAGGTTCTGGCCGAGGCCGAGATCGTCGTGCTGCTTCTGCCGCTGACCCGGGCAACCGGGAACATCCTGAACGCCGGGGCGCTGGCCCGCCTGCCCGAGGGCGCGGTGATCGTGAACCCCGGCCGCGGCGCGCTGATCGACGACGCGGCCTTGCTGGCCGCGCTCGACAGCGGCCGCGTGGCCCATGCAACGCTGGACGTGTTCCGCCAGGAACCGCTGCCTGCAGGCCACCGGTTCTGGGCGCATCCCCGCGTCACCGTCACGCCGCACGTCGCCAGCGAGACCCGCGCCGCGACCGCGTCCGAGGTGATCGCCGAGAACATCCGCCGGGCGGAAGCGGGCGAGCCGCTGCTGTACCTCGTCGACCGCGAGGCAGGCTACTGAGGCCGCTTCGTCCGGCCGGAAACATCCTTGGGAGATCCGGGGGGACGGCGTGCGCGGGCCGGTCGGCGCGCCGCAAGGCGAGGCGAAATCAGATCACCCCGTGCTCGGCGAAAAGTGCCCGCAGGTTGGCCTCGGCGCGGGCGCCGATATGGCTGATCACCTCCGAGGCCGCGATACAGCCCATCCGCCCGCAGGCCGGCAGGTCGAAGCCTTCGGCCAGCCCCCAGAGGAAGGCGCCCGCAAACAGGTCGCCGGCACCCGTGGCGTCGACCACGCGGGTCGGCACCGCGGGGACGTGCCAGCGCCGGCCGCCGGAAAGGATATGCGCGCCCTTTTCGCTTTCGGTGCAGACGACCGTCTCGATCTCGGACGCGGCCCGGTCTAGCGCGGCGTCGAAATCCTCGGTTTCGTACATCGAGAGAATCTCGGCGCGGTTCGCGAACAGCAAGTCCACGTGATCCTTCAGCATCGCGCCGAACGCGGCGCGGTGACGCTCGATGCAGAACGGGTCGGACAGCGTCAGCGACACCTTGCCGCCGGCGGCACGGACCGCCTGGATCGCCTTGGCGAAGGCCTCGTGGCTGTCCGGCCCGTCGAAACGGTAGCCTTCGAGGAAGATCCAGTCGGCCTCGACCATCATGTGCGGGTCGATGTCGTCGGGGCCGAGGAACTCGGTGACGCCGAGATAGGTGTTCATCGAACGCTCGCCGTCGGGTGTCACCAGCACGATGCAGCGCCCGGTCTCGGCCGGGTGGTCCCGGGGCGCGAAGGCCGTCTCGTAGACCGCGCCCTGCGCGCGCAGGTCGTGGGCGAAAATCGCGCCAAGCTGGTCGTCCTTAACCTTGCCGACATAGGCGGTGCGCCCGCCGAGTTGTGCGATCCCGGCGATGGTGTTCGCCGCCGAGCCGCCGGAGATTTCCTTGGCCGGGCCGATCCTGGAATACAGCTCGACCCCGCGCGCCATGTCGGTGAGCTGCATGATGCCCTTCTGCACGCCGTTCGCGTCCAGAAACGCGTCGTCGCAATGGGCCAGGACATCGACCATCGCGTTGCCGATGCCGATCACCTGAAATCGCCTGGTCAAACCGTCTCCTCCTCGTAGTCGCACAGATCCCGGATCGGGCAGACGCCGCATTTCGGCTTGCGCGCCGTGCAGATGTAGCGGCCGTGCAGGATCAGCCAGTGATGCGCGTGGCGCTGGTATTCCGCCGGCACGTTGTCCTCGATGGCGCGCTCGACCGCGGCCACGTCCTTGCCGGAAGCGATGCCGGTGCGGTTGCCGACGCGGAAGATATGCGTGTCCACCGCCTGTGCCGGGTGGCCCCACCACATGTTCAGCACCACGTTCGCGGTCTTGCGCCCGACGCCCGGCAGCGACTGCAGCGCCGCGCGGGACGAGGGCACCTGCCCGCCATACTCGTCGACGAGGATGCGGCAAAGCCTGATCACGTTCTTCGCCTTGTTGCGGAAAAGCCCGATCGTCTTGATGTAGTCGATCAGTCCGTCCTCGCCGAGTGCCAGCATCCTTTCCGGCGTGTCCGCGACGCGGAACAGCTCGCGCGTCGCCCTGTTCACGCCGGCATCGGTCGCCTGTGCGCTGAGCGCCACGGCGACCAGCAGCGTGAAGGCATTGACATGCTCCAGCTCGCCCCGGGGTTCGGGCTCGCGGTCGTGGAACCGCTCGAAGATCGCATGGATCCGGTGGTAGTCGAGTTGCCTTGCCATCGCGCGCGGTATGCCGTGGCCTGCCGGCAGCGGCAAGGGCGCGGCGCGCGGGGGCGCGCATTCCCGGCATCCGCGGTCTTTGGGTCACGCCCGGCGCACCGTGCCGTTGATCGCTTGCGCAGGATTCGGGTCGCCTGTGGCGGCCGGCTCGCCTAATCTCGGCCCCATGCCCAAGGACAGCGCCATGACCGACCAGAGCCCCGACACCGCCTATCACTACGCCGTCATCCGCCGCGCGCTGGATGTCATCGACGCCGCCGGCGCCGAGCCGCTGTCGCTCGACGATCTGGCGCGCGAGATGCGGATGAGCCCGGCGCATTTCCAGCGCGTGTTCAGCCGCTGGGTCGGCGTGTCGCCGAAGCGCTACCAGCAGTACCTGACGCTGGACAATGCCCGCGCGCTGCTGCGCTCGAACTTCACCACGCTCGAGACCAGTCACGAGCTTGGCCTTTCGGGGGGCGGGCGGCTGCACGACCTGTTCCTGCGGTGGGAAGCGATGAGCCCGGGCGATTATGCCCGCCAGGGCGAGGGACTGGTGATCCGGTGGGGCTGGTTCGACAGCCCGTTCGGCCCGGCGCTGGCGATGGGCACGGAAAAGGGCATCTGCGGCATCGGCTTTGCCGCCGAGACCGGCGAGGCGGCGGCGACGGCCGACCTGACCGGGCGCTGGCCGGCGGCGGAATTCGCCGAGGATGCGGATTTCCTGCGGCCCTGGGTGCAGTCGGCCTTTGGGGCCGGGGCCGGCGGCGGGACGACGCCGCTTTTCCTGATCGGCGCGCCGTTCCAGATCAAGGTCTGGGAGGCGCTGCTGCGGATCCCTTCGGGCCACGTCACCACCTATTCCGAAATCGCGCGGTCGGTCGGCAGCCCGCGGGCCGTGCGCGCCGTCGGCACGGCGGTCGGGCGGAACCCGATCAGCTGGCTCATTCCCTGCCACCGGGCGCTTCGCAAGTCCGGCGGGCTTGGCGGCTATCACTGGGGGCTTCCGGTCAAGCGCGCGCTGCTGGCCTGGGAGGCCGCGCGGCGCGACGCCACCGCTTGACCGGCGATTTTTCGCGCACCATATTCGCCTATCGCTTTGGCGCCGCCCGGCAATCCCGCTATGGTGGCCCAATGCAATCTTGACGAGGCGAAAGCGATACCATGTCCCTGAAATCCCCCATTCTTCTTGCCAGCGCCGCGGTGCTGGCGCTGACGGCCTGCACGCCGACGACGACCGACACCGCGAACCCGCGCCAGCGCACGCAGGAAGGCGCGGTGATCGGCGGCCTGATCGGCGGCGTGGCCGGCGCGCTGACCGGCGACGACCGGGGCGAGCGGCAGCGCGGCGCGCTGATCGGCGGCCTGGTGGGCGCCGGCGTCGGCGCGGCGATCGGCTATAACCTCGACAAGCAGGCGGCCGAACTGCGCCGCGACTTCGGCGACGGCCGGATCCAGATCATCAACAACGGCGACACGCTGGTGGTGCGGATGCCCGAAGGCATCCTGTTCGACGTCGACAGCGCCGTGGTGAAGCCTGCGGTGCGGTCCGACCTGCAGGTGCTGGCGGGCAGCCTGAACCGCTATCCCGGCTCGACCGTGCAGATCGTCGGGCACACGGACAACACCGGCACCGCGGCCTACAACCAGGACCTTTCCGAGCGCCGCGCGGGTTCGGTGGCCAGCATCCTGATCGGCGCGGGCGTGTCGGCCGGTCGGATCGCCGCCATCGGCGCCGGCGAGTCGCAGCCGATCGCGACGAACCTGACCCCCGAGGGCCGCCGGCAGAACCGGCGGGTCGACATCACCATCATCCCGACCGGCGCACGCGGCTGACGCCGGTTACGCGATAACCGAAGGCCGGGCCCGGCGCCCGGCCTTTTTTGTTGCCCCGCCCCGCGCCGCGGTCATATGTTCCGACCAATTTCGGGGGGAAAGGGACCGGGAATGCCGTTCCGCAAGGTTCAGTCCGAGAAGCTGGCGCAATCCGTCGTGCGGCAGATCGAACAGCTTATCCTGCGCGGCATCCTGCGCCCGGGCGAGCGGCTGCCCGCGGAGAGGGAACTGAGCGAAAAGCTGGGCGTGTCGCGCCCGAGCCTGCGCGAGGCGGTGGCCGAATTGCAGTCGCGCGGCCTTCTCGACACCCGCGCGGGGGCGGGCATCTACGTGGCCGACGTGCTGGGCTCGGCCTTTTCGCCGGCGCTGATCAGACTGTTCGCGGCCCATAACGAGGCGGTTTTCGACTACATCGCGTTCCGCCGCGACATGGAAGGGCTGGCCGCCGCACGCGCGGCCCGGCTGGCGTCGGACACCGATCTGAAGGTGATCGACACGGTATTCCGCAGGATGGAAGCGGCGCATGCCAAGCGCAATCCGGCGGACGAGGCGGCGCTGGATGCCGAGTTCCACCTGTCGATCATCGAGGCGAGCCACAACGTGATCATGCTGCACATGATGCGCTCGATGTACGAGCTGTTGCGCGAGGGCGTGTTCTACAATCGCCAGATGATGTTCAAGCAGCGCACAACGCGGTCGGAGCTGTTGAACCAGCACCGCGCGATCAATGACGCGCTGCAGGCGCGTGACCCGGCCGGCGCGCGCGCGGCGGTCGAGGCGCATCTGAACTACGTCGAGGCGTCACTGAGCGATCAGCAGCGCGCCGAGAAGAACGAGGAGATCGCGCGGCAGCGCTTCGAACATGAACAGGCGCGGGGCTGAGCCGCCCGAACGCGGGCTCGAAACCGCTTGACGAATGCCGTTCCAGGCGCCCCGCAGGCGTGTCGGGGCGCCGTGCCGCGCGCCTCCGAAACAAATTCTGAAGACATGGGGATTACGCTTCCTGCTCAACGCCTTGGCGCAGGTGTTATCGGATAACCGCGCACGGGTCATCGCCTGACAGGGCGGCGATATTGCCTGTCTGCGGGGGTCGGCGCCCAATGGTGGCATCGAACGACAACCCGCAAACGCCCAAGGATGAACCGATGATCTTCTGCACCGCGCACCGCCCCGACCGCTACGTCGTCCGCCTTCCCAGCCAGATCGCCGTGACCGAGCCGCGCCGGCGTGCCCCCGTCCGGACCGTCCGGCGGCCGGGCCAGGTCTATACCGACTGGGCCAGCATCTGAAGCGCCGACGCGCTCGCCGGGCGACACGTCCGCCCGCACTCTCCTGTCCCGCCCGGCCCGGCGAGCGCCCGTAACCCCCTGGCAGTCCCAGGAACGGAAAAACCCGGCCTCGCGGCCGGGTTTCCTGCGTCTCGTCTGATCGCCGGTCCTCAGTGCAGCTTGGCCTCGACCGTCGCGATCGCCTCGTCGATCAGCTTGTTGCCGCGGGCGGCGGTCATCTGTGCGGCGATCACCTCGCGCGCGGCGGCGACCGCCACCGCAACGGCCTCGTCGCGCACCTCGCGCACCACCTTGGCCTGGGCCGAGGCGATCTGGTCCTCGGCCGCGGCGATCCGGCGCGCCATCGAGGCCTTGAGGTCCGCCTTGGCCTGTTCCGCCGCCAGCCGCGCCTCTTCCCTGGCGTGTTCGACGATGCGGTCGGCCTGGTCCTTGACCTCGCGCTGCTTGCGCTCGTAGGTCGCCAGCACCGTCTGCGCCTCTTCGCGCAGCGCCTTGGCCTCGTCCAGTTCGGCACGGATCGCGTCGGCACGCTTGTCGAGCATGCCGGCGACGATGCCCGGCACCTTCAGATAGACCAGCGCGCCGATGAACAGCAGGAACGCGATCAGCACGATGAAGTTGGTGTTCTTCAGCGAGATGAACGGCCCCGTCGCGGCCAGAGCCGGCGATGCGGCGAGAACCAGGAGAATGGCTAGTCTCGTCATCGTCCCTATCCCTTCATGCGCCCGGACACGGCCGCGCCGACCGCCTTGGCATCCGCCTTGCCGCCCATCGACGCGATGATGTCGGCGGCCGCCTCGGTCGCGACTTCCCTGACGCTTTCCAGCGCGCCCGCGCGGATCTCGGCGATCGCCTTCTCGGATTCCGCCGCCTTGACCGCGATCTCGGCATCGGCTTTCGCGGTCGCGGCGTCCAGGTCGGCCTGAATCTCGGCCCTCGCCTCGGCGACGATCTTCTGTGCCTCGGCGCGGGCATCGGCGAGCGCCTGGTTATAGGCGACCTCGGCCTCTTCGGCCTTCAGCTTCAGCTCTTCGGCCGCGGCGATGTCGTTGGTGATCGTGCCCTGGCGTTCGGCCAGCACGCTGGCGATCCGGGGCAGCGCGACGCGGCTCAGGATCAGGTAGATCGCGACCAGCGTCACCACCAGCCAGAATATCTGGTTGGGGAAGGTCGAGAAATCGAGCTGCGGCATGCCGACGGCCTCGGCCCCGCCATGCGCGGCATCCGCCGCCTGGCCGGCGGCCCCGGTGCCTTCGCTTTCCGTTTCAGTTGCCATGTCGTCCTCCGAAGTCCTCGGTCACGCCGGGCAGGCCCCTGCCCGCCCGGCCCGTAAGGAGAGTATCAGAGATCAGACGGCGAACATCAGCAGAAGCGCGACCAGGAACGAGAAAATCCCGAGCGCTTCGGCGAAGGCGATACCGATGAACATCGTGGCAACCTGGCCGCCCGCGGCCGACGGGTTGCGCAGCGCGCCGCTGAGGTAGTTGCCGACCACGTGGCCCACGCCGACGGCGGCGCCGCCCATGCCGGTGCAAGCGAGACCCGCGCCAGCATAGGCGAGACCGGTGGTGATTGCTTCTTCCATGATCTTTCTCCTTACATTGGAAGCTTGCTGTGGGGTGCGTGCCTGCACGCACCGCCCGTTAGTGATGCGGATGCAGCGCGTCGCGCAGGTAGACGCAGGTCAGGATGGTGAACACGTAGGCCTGAATGAAGGCCACCAGCGTCTCGAGCGCGTAGATCGCGGTGATCGCCAGGATCGAGATCGGCGAGATCAGCGCCAGCGCCGCGAAGGCGGCGAAGACCTTGATCACCGCGTGTCCGGCCATCATGTTGCCGGCAAGTCGGATCGAGTGGCTGACCGGGCGGACGAAGTAGGAAATCACCTCGATCACCGCCAGGATCGGGCGCAGCGCCAGCGGCGCGGCGTCGATCCAGAACAGCCTGAGAAACGCCACGCCGTGCAGCACGAAGCCGAGGATCGTGACCGAGAGGAACACCGCGACCGCCATCACCGCGGTCACCGCGATGTGGCTGGTGGTGGTGAACGACATCGGCAGCAACCCGAGCATGTTCGAGAACACGATGAACATGAACAGCGTCATGATGTAGGGGAAGTACTTGACCCCGTCCTTGCCGGTGATGTCCTCGACCATCTTGTAGATGAAGCCGTAGGCCAGTTCCGCCACCGACTGCACCCGGTTCGGCACGATCGCGCGCCCGCGCGTGCCCAGCACCAGAAGCGCGGCGATCGCCAGAACGGTGATGAACATCCAGAGCGTCACGTTGGTCGGCGTGTACCAGTTGACCGTGTCGCCGCCGAAAAGCGGTGTCACGAGAAACTGGTCCATCGGGTGAAACTCCAGCCCGCCGCTCGTCTCTTCCGTCGCCACGTCTCAGTCCTCGTCTTTCTGCGCGGTTTCCCGCGCGGCCTCGTCCTGAACCTCGCGGGCCGAGCGCAGCATGGTGCGCACCCCGGCGGCGAAGCCCAGCAATGTCATCACCACGAGGAATACCGGCATCGTGCCGAACAGGGCGTCCAGCCCGTATCCCATCGCGAAGCCGATGACGATGCCCGCCACCAGCTCGATCACCATGCGCCAGGCGAGATGCGCCTGGGAATGGTGCTCTTCGATCTTCGGCCGCGGCGTGTGGGCGCCCTTGGCCGCCTCGATCCGCTTTTTCAGGCTCTCCAGCCGTTCCCTTTCCGCCGGATCGGCCACCCGTCTGACCCTTCGATCGCTCGCGCGGAACCTAGAAACGCACCCGGTCAGAGTCAAGCACGGAAAGCTTGGCTTAACATATTGTTTTTTAATGGAAAACTGTGCGACGCAAACCTGCCGCACCCGCGGCGGCCGCGCCTGCATATTCAACCGAACGGTTGACCTTTCGCCCCGCTCCGGCCTATCGCCGGCGCATGGAGCCGAGCCTCGACGCCGTATTCGCCGCCATCGCCGACCCGACGCGGCGCGCAATCCTGGAGATGCTGCTCGAGGACGACATGGCCGTGACCGATGTGGCGGAGCCCTTCGAGATGTCGCTTGCCGCCATCTCCAAACACCTGGCGATCCTCGCCGCCGCCGGGCTGATCGCGCAGGAAAAGCGCGGGCGGGTGAAATGGTGCAAGCTGGACCCGGATGCGCTGAAGGCCGCCAGCGTCTGGATGCAGGGCTTCGGCCAGTTCGAGCCGGTCAACCTCGACGCCTTCGAGCGCTTCCTCGCCGCCGAATTCGGCGACGACGCCCCCTGAGGCTGTTTCATCCGGCCGGAAGCAGCGCAGGGGGGCTTGGGGGGACGGCGCCCCGCCAATCCGCACGAAGTGCCAGAAGAGCGTGCCGCAGGCACTCAATTCGGCAGCCCCCGGGCAGGCCCGCGCCGGCACCTACCCGGTCGGCCAGCCTTTCGCCTCTTCCTTCAGGAACGAGGTGAAGCACTGCACCTTCATGGTCCGGTGCAGATCCACGTGCGTCACCAGCCACAGATCGGCCGTCCAGTCCTCGCGCTCGGGCATCACCTCGACGAGATCGGGATGGTTCTCGGCCTGCCACAGCGCCACGAACCCGATGCCGGCCCCGTCCAGGATCGCCCGGTGCAGCACCCACTGCTCGGTTGCGCGAAAGCTGATCTGCTCGGGCGGGATGTTGGCGCGGATCCAGCGGTCGAACGGCGACCGCGCGGTTTCGCTGTCGTGGCAGACGAAGCGGTGGCCCTTGAGGTCGCGCGCATCCTTCGGCAGCCCGAAGCGCTCGACATAGGCCTTCGAGGCATACATCGCCCCCTTCTGCCGGCAGAACGCCTGCACCACGTTGTCGGGCTCTTCCGGCGGCGCGCCGGCACGGATCGCGACATGCGCCTCGCCGTATTCCAGCCGAAACAGCCGCTCGCCGGTCAAGAGCCGCACGACCAGGTCGGGATGCGCATCCTGGAACTTCACCAGCGACGGGATCAACAGGGGCGCGATGCCGGACAGCGTCGTCACGATCAGCTCGCCCGTCACTTCCTCGCCGCGGCCGCGGATGCGCCCGGCAAGCTGGGTGAACTGGTCGTCGGTGGTCTGCGCCACCTGCAGCAGGTCGGCGCCGGCCTCGGTCGCCGTGTAGCCGCGGGCGTGGCGCTGGAACAGCTTGGCCCCGAGCCGCGCCTCCAGCGCGTCGATATGGCGGATTACCGTGGCATGATGCACGCCCAGCGCCTCGGCCGCACCGCTGACGGTGCCCAGGCGGGCGACATGATAGGCGGTGCGGATCTCGTCCCAGTTGTCGACCGGCATAGGATTGTGCGCCTCCAAACAGATCGGACCGATTTGGCGCCGTTGCGTTCGAGAACGCAAGGACCAAATCGTGCCGGGGGCGCTGCCTTACGCCCGGCGGTCCGGGTTGGCGATTTCCACAAGGTTGCCATCGGGGTCGCGGAAATGCACCGAGCGGATCGGCCCCAGCGCCCCGTCGCGCCGCGCCGGCGCGCTCAGCACCTCGACGCCCGCGGCATCGAGCCGCGCGGCGATCTCTTCGACCGGCGTCTCCGCCAGCACGCAGAAATTCCCGGTTCCCGGCAGCGTGTTCACCGCCAGCGCGGGCCTTGCCGCCTCGTCCTGCAGGCTGATCTTGTGCGCCCCGAAATGAAGCGACCACTTGCCCGGCCGCTCCTCGACCGCGCGCAGCCCCAGGACGTCGCGATAGAACGCCACCGTCGCCGCGACGTCGCGGCACGACAGGACGATATGGTCGAATCCGGTGATCCGCATCGCCGCTCCCTATGCCATACCGCTGGCATTCCCTGCAATTTCCGCCCCGAAATCACAAGCTTTTCCAAGGAATTTCGCACCCGGGAGATAGTCATCATGGCATTTCGCGCGTTTCTTTCGCTCGCCGCGGCGCTGATCTTCACCGGCCTCGCCCTGACGATGAAGGTGCGCAGCCTCTATTTCGGCAAGATCCGCAAGTGACCGCCTGCCGCGGATACTTGACTCGCCGGCGCGATCTGCTCTAGACCCCAGCGAATTCCGGAAGTGGTGCAAGCTTCCGGTCCCGGACCGTCCGGGATCGCCCCCCGTCAGCGCGTCGCGCCCACGGGGGCGAAACGCGTTTGAGCGCTCCCTATATGGGGGCAGTGGGCAACAGGACCGAAGGAGCCGCGCGATGTTCGAAAATCTCTCCGAACGCCTCTCCGGCGTCTTCGACCGGCTGACCAAGCAGGGCGCGCTTTCGGAAGACGACGTCAAGACGGCGCTGCGCGAGGTGCGCGTGGCGCTTCTGGAGGCCGACGTTTCGCTGAGCGTGGCGCGCGACTTCGTCAAGGCGGTGCAGGACAAGGCCACCGGCCAGGCCGTCACCAGGTCCGTCACGCCCGGCCAGCAGGTGGTCAAGATCGTGCATGACGAACTGGTGCACGTGCTTGCCGGCGACGGCGCCGAGATCGGCCAGCTCAAGATCGACAACCCGCCCGCGCCGATCCTGATGGTCGGCCTGCAGGGCGGCGGCAAGACCACCACCACGGCCAAGCTCGCGCGTCGCCTCAAGGAGGTGAACGGCAAGCGCGTGCTGATGGCGTCGCTGGACACCAACCGCCCCGCGGCGATGGAACAGCTTGCGATCCTCGGCGGCCAGATCGGCGTCGACACGCTGCCGATCGTGCCCGGCCAGACCCCGGTGGACATCGCCAGGCGCGCGCGCCAGCAGGCGACGCTGGGCGGCTACGACGTCTACATGCTCGACACCGCCGGGCGGCTGCATATCGACGCCGAACTGATCGCCCAGGCCGCCGAGGTGCGCGACGTGGCCAACCCGCGCGAGACGCTCCTCGTGGTCGACGGGCTGACCGGCCAGGACGCGGTCAACGTCGCCGAGGCCTTCGACCGCGACATCGGCATCACCGGCGTGGTGCTGACCCGGATGGACGGCGACGGCCGCGGCGGCGCGGCGCTTTCGATGCGCGCGGTCACCGGCAAGCCGATCAAGTTCGTCGGCCTCGGCGAGAAGATGGACGCGCTCGAGGAATTCCATCCCGAACGCATCGCCGGCCGCATCCTCGGCATGGGCGACATCGTCTCGCTGGTCGAAAAGGCCCAGGCGACGATCGAGCAGGAACAGGCCGAGCGCATGATGAAGCGCTTCCAGAAGGGCCAGTTCAACATGAACGACCTTCGGATGCAGCTCGAGCAGATGCTCAAGATGGGCGGCATGGAGGGCATGATGTCGATGCTGCCCGGAGTCGGAAAGATGCAGAAGCAAATGTCCGAGGCCGGCGTCGACGACAAGATGGTCAGGCGCCAGATCGCTCTGATCCAGTCGATGACCAAGAAGGAACGCGCCAACCCGCAGCTTCTGCAGGCCTCGCGCAAGAAGCGCATCGCCGCCGGCGCCGGGCTGGAAGTGAGCGAGTTGAACCGGCTTCTGAAAATGCAGCGCCAGATGTCCGACATGATGAAACGCCTCGGCAAGATGGGCAAGGGCGGCATGCTGAAACAGGCGATGAAGGGCATGTTCGGCAAGGGCGGCCCGAGCCAGGCGGATATCGAGGCCGCGGCGAAGTCGATGGGCAAGATGCCCGCGGGCGGCCTGCCGGGTCTCGGCGGCGGCATGCAGCTTCCCGCCGGCCTGTCCGGGCTCGGCAAGAAGAAATGACGCGCATGGGTCCTTGTTCTCGCTGCAAATACGCATGGCGCGCCGCCGCCACCTGCGCCCGGCCCGCGAATGGGCGTTGCCTTGCGGTTGCGTCGATCAGAGCCGCGCGGCAGCGCGCCCGTTTGGCCGGCGCCGCATGAGCGGAACCACGCTGCATATCCCGACGCTCAGGACCGGGCGGCTGACGCTCCGCGCCGCGCGTTGGAGCGATTTCGAGGCCTATGCGGCGTTCCGCACCGATGCCGGGCGAACCCGCTTTCTCGGCGGGCCATTCACGAGCGCCCAGGCCTTCGAACAGCTCGGCGAGATCGTCGGCCACTGGCAGCTTCGCGGCTACGGCCGCTTCGTCGTCGCCGACCGGGTGACGGACCAGCCCCTGGGCGTGGTCGGGCCGTTCTATCCGCCGGACTGGCCCGAGCCGGAAATCGCCTGGTCGCTCTTCGCCGCGGGCGAGGGCCGCGGGATCGCCGCCGAGGCCGCCCAAGCGTCGCTCGATTTCGCCTACCGGGAACTCGGCTGGACCACCGCGATCAGCCTGATCACCGATGGCAACCTCCGCTCGATCGCGTTGGCCGAGCGGCTCGGCTGCACCCGCGAGGACGACTTCGTGCACCCGCAATACGGCCGCATGCAGGTCTGGCGCCACCTGCCGCCCGGGACGCCGGCATGACCGCGCGCCTTGCCGACACCCCGGTCCTCGAGACCCGGAACCTGGTGCTGCGCGCGCCGAAGCCCGGCGACTGGCCGCACTGGCGCGACTTTGCGCTGAGCCCGCGCGCATGTTTTATCGGCGGACCCTACGAGCTTGGCACCGCCTGGCGCGGGTTTGCGCATATCGTCGGCATGTGGGCGATCCTCGGCTATGGTTCGTTCGTCTTCACCCGGCGAGGCGACGACGCGCCTCTCGGCATGACCGGCCCCTGGTATCCCGCCGACTGGCCCGAGCGGGAAATCGGCTGGACCATCTGGGGCGCGGCGGACGAGGGCAAGGGGCTGGCCTTCGAGGCCGCCTCGGCCGCACGCGACCATGCCTTCGGGGCGCTCGGCTGGACCACGGCGGTCAGCTGCATCGACCCGGACAACGCCCGCTCGATCGCGCTGGCCGAACGGCTCGGCGCCCGGCGCGATCCCGACGCGCCCAGGCCGCATCCCGAGGATCTGGTTTATCGCCACTCCGCCCCCGTGGGCGCCGCATGACCCGCCCCTGGCTCGCCCCCCTGCCGCCGGCTGCGGCGCAGCGCGCCGCCTGTGCCGCGGCGATCCCGGTCCTGGGAACCGCCCGGCTGCGGCTGCGCGCGCCGCGCGCCGAGGACTGGGACCTCCTCGAACCGATCTGGCGCACCGACCGCGGCCGGTTCATCGGCGGTCCGATGAACGAAGAGGATGCCTGGCTCGACTTCGCGCAGGGCGCCGCGGCCTGGATCTTGCGCGGCATCGGCTTCTGGACCGTCGAGCGGACAGGTGACGGCGCGGTGCTGGGCATCACCGGCCTTGGCCAGGAAACATGCGACCCGGAACCGGAACTCGGGTGGCTGTTCACCGGGGCCGCCGAGGGCAAGGGCTATGCGTTCGAGGCCGCCTCGGCCGCGCGCGACCATTTCTTCGCGCAGGGCTTCGGCACCTTTGTCAGCTGCATCGCCCCCGGGAATACCCGGTCGGTCGCGCTGGCCGAGCGGATGGGCGCCAGGCTCGACCCGCGGGCGCCGCGCCTCGACGCGCAGGACCTCGTCTACCGCCACACCGCCCCGGAGATCCGCCGATGACCGATGCCACCACCGCCCGCGCCGCCGCGCTGCTGAAAGAGCATCGCGCCAGCATCGACCGGCTGGACACGATCCTGGTCAACGCGCTGGCCGAGCGTTTCGCCCACACCACCGCGGTCGGGCGGCTGAAGGCCGAACACGACCTGCCGCCGGCCGATCCGGCGCGCGAGGCCGAACAGATCGCCCGGCTCGAGCGGCTTTCGCACGAGGCCGACCTCGACCCGGAATTCGCCAAGAAATTCCTGCGCTTCATCATCGACGAAGTGATCAGGCACCACCAGAGACAGCAATCGTAGGGTACGCATTCATTGCGCACCGCCCCAACGCCATCGACAAGGAGACCACGACAATGGCAATGAAGATCAGACTGGCCCGCGGCGGCTCGAAAAAGCGCCCGTTCTACCGCATCGTCGCCGCCGACAGCCGGATGCCGCGCGACGGCCGCTTCATCGAGAAGCTCGGCACCTACAACCCGCTGCTGCCGAAGGACAGCGAGGACCGGGTGAAGATGGATGTCGAGCGCATCCAGTATTGGCTGGGCCAGGGCGCGCAGCCAACCGACCGGATCAGTCGCATGCTGGAAGCCGCGGGCGTGGTCGAGAAGACCGAGCGCTCGAACCCGAACAAGGCCAAGCCCGGCAAGAAGGCGCAGGAGCGCGCCGACGAGAAGGCCGACAAGGCGGCCAAGGCCGCCGAGGCCGCGAAAGCCGCCGAAGAGGCGCCCGCCGAAGAGCCGGCGGCCGAAGAGGCCGCGGCTGAAGAGGAGCAGGCGGCGGAGTAATCCGCCGCCCCGGCCGGCATGGGCAAGGGCAGCAAGGACAGGGTCTGCGTCGGCGCCGTCGCCGGCGCCTTCGGTGTGGCCGGCGAGGTGAGGCTGAAAAGCTTCTGCGCCGAACCCGCCGCGATCGGCGGCTACGGCCCGCTCTGGTCCGAGGACGGCGCGCGGCGCTTTTCGGTCAGGATCACCCGGCCGGTGAAGACCGGCTTTGCCGCGCGGCTTTCGGGCGTCGAAACGCGCGAGCAGGCCGACGCCCTGCGCGGCACCCGGCTTTATGCCGACCGCGAGGCGCTGCCCGTGCTGCCCGACGACGAGTTCTACCATGCCGACCTGATCGGCCTTCTGGTGCTCGATACCGGCGGGGCCGAACTGGGGCGGGTCAAGGCGGTGCTCAATCACGGCGCCGGCGACCTGCTGGAAATCGCCGGGCCGGGGCTGCCGGAACCGGTGCTGCTGCCCTTCACCCGCGCGGCGGCGGCGACCGTCGACATTGCCGCCGGGCGGATCGTCGCCGACCCGCCCGAAGGGCTTTTCCCCGACACCGAACAATGACGCGCATCCTGGTCCATGCCGGGTTTCACAAGACCGGCACAACGGCGCTGCAAAGCTTCCTGAACGCCAACCGCGCGGCACTGGGCGACCGCGCTGCGATCTATCTGGGCCGGCGGCTCGGCGCGGCGCGCAAGCTGGGCCGGGTCTATGGCGAATTGCCGGTGCCCTGGCGGCGGCTAGCCTTCCGGCGCGCCCTGGACGCGTTCGTGTCCGATCTGCCGGACGCACCGCTGATCGTGATCTCGCGCGAAAGCTTCTCGGGCGCGATGCTCGGCGCTTCACGCATGGGCCGGCCGGTGACCAGCTATCTGCCGGTCGCCGCCCGGCTCGCCCAAGACATCGTCGCCGCGCTTCGCGCCCGGTTCGGCGACGCGGCCGAGGTCGAGTTTCTATACACGACCCGGAACACGCCGGGCCTTTTGCGAAGCGTCTGGGGACACCAGTTGCGCACCAAGGCCCTGGCCGACGACTTCGAAACCTTCGCGGCACCCTTTGCCGCAATGCCAGGCCTCGCGGCCCAGGCGCAACGGATCGCTGCCCTGCTGGCCCCGGTTCGCGTCCATATCGCGCCGCTCGAAGACGTGGCGGACCACCGCCTGAGCCATGGCGTGACACTGCTGCGGCTTCTTGGCGTGCCCGAAGCGGACTGGAGCGCCTTCGCCCCGCCGACCGACACCTATGCCGGGCCTTCGCCCTCGCTCTGCGAGGCGTTCCTGAAGATGAACCGGGCCCGGCCGGTGCCGGCGGACCTGCGCGCGCGGAAAGAGGCGCTTTGGCGGGCAGAGATCGAGGCAGGGGCCGCGGCAGCCGTATGCGACTGGAATTCACCGGCGACCTGGCGCTAGAAGTCCCGTCAGAAGCAGCCGAGCGAGTGCCGATGACCACGCCCAGCAAATCCCACGGCCGCCTGTCGATCAGCGCCGCATCGCGCCCGCGCGAGATGATGACGGAGCGTCCCGCGCTGAAGGGCGCCTGGGAGGCGCGGGTGATCACGCTTTTCCCGCAATGCTTTCCGGGCATCCTCGGCGCTTCGCTGACCGGCAAGGCGCTGGACGAGGGGCTGTGGCGGCTCGACCCGATCGACCTGCGCCAGTTCGGCGAGGGCCGGCACCGCAACGTCGACGACACACCCGCGGGCGGCGGCGCAGGCATGGTGCTGCGCGCCGACGTGATGGCCGCGGCGCTGCAGCATGCCGCCGATGGCGTGCCCGCCGACCGTGCAGCCTGGCCGGTGGTCTACCTCTCGCCGCGCGGCCTGCCCTTCACCCAGGCCACCGCGCGCCGCTTCGCCGCCGGCCGGGGACTGACGCTGATCTGCGGCCGGTTCGAGGGGCTCGACCAGCGGGTGATCGAGCATTTCGAGGTCGAGGAGATCAGCCTTGGCGATTTCGTGCTGTCGGGCGGCGAGATCGCCGCTCAGGCAGTGATCGACGCGACGGTGCGGCTGTTGCCGGGCGTTCTGGGCAACGAGGCCTCGACCGAGGAAGAAAGCTTTTCCGAGGGCCTGCTGGAGCATCCGCAATATACCCGCCCCGCCATCTGGCAGGGGCGCGCGATCCCCGACGTGCTGTTGTCGGGCAACCATGGCCTTATCGCCGAATGGCGCCGCGAGGCGGCCGAGGCGCTGACCCGCGAACGCCGGCCGGATCTGTGGCGCGCCTATTGCGCGGCCGACGGGCGCGACCCCGACGGGTAGCACCGGGGGGCGTTGTCCGGCGGGCGGAAATTCGAGCTGTCCAGAGCGGCCAACCCGTCCAAGTCGGATTGGCGCCCGTCGCGTCCGCGGACCGCCGATCAGCCGGCAACTTTGCGCTTGATCGCGGCCCGAGGCCCCCGTATACCCCGCCCGTCCGCGGCCCTTTCGGCCGGCGGACCGTGTCCCTGTCGGGCGCCACGGGCTTCGGTGGCGGCGGCCCGGCGGGGCGGAAGCGAAAAGGAAAGACGGCCTGACCCTCCTGCGGGCGCCTGCATGGCGGACCCGGACGAAGACCAGGAGTTCTGAGGCGGCACCACCTTCGCAGGACAACTGCGAGCAGCATAGGAGTTGGGTCCATGGACCTGATCGCACAGCTCGAGGCGGAACAGGTCGCCTCGCTCGGGAAGGAGATTCCCGACTTCAAGGCCGGCGACACGATTCGCGTCGGCTACAAGGTGACCGAGGGCACCCGTACCCGCGTCCAGAACTACGAAGGCGTCTGCATCAGCCGCAAGAACGGCGACGGCATCGCCGGATCGTTCACGGTGCGCAAGATATCCTTCGGCGAGGGCGTGGAGCGCGTGTTCCCGCTGCATTCCACCAACATCGAGTCGATCACCGTGGTGCGCCGCGGCAAGGTCCGCCGCGCCAAGCTGTATTACCTGCGCGCGCGCCGCGGCAAGTCGGCCCGGATCGCCGAAAAGACGAACTACCGCGAACTCGGCGGCGGCGCCGAAGCCTGAGGAGTGGCGAGATGAAAAAAGACACGCATCCCGATTACCACGTCATCGAGGTGAAGATGACGAACGGCGACACGGTGCAGATGCGCTCGACCTGGGGCAAGGAAGGCGACACGCTGACGCTCGAGATCGACCCCACCGTGCACCCGGCCTGGACCGGCGGCGGCACCCGCCTGATGGACACCGGCGGCCGGGTTTCGAAGTTCAAGAAGAAATACGAGGGGCTGGGGTTCTGAAACCCACCCATCGGCCAGATCAAACGCCGTCCCCCGAGGCGGCGTTTTTCTTGGTTCAGCGGTCCTGACGGTCCTCCGGCGCGCCGCGGTGCCAGGCTGCCCAGATCAGTGGCGCAGCGGTCGCGAGCCCCAGCCCGATCACCAGCCATTCCGCCCGGCCGAACCGGCCGGACAGCGCCTCGGCGCCCAGATGGGCGAGCAGGAAGCTTGCGGGAAGGATCCCGGCAAGCGTCGCCAGCAGGAAGCGCCAGACGTGGATCCGGCTTAGACCGGCGGCATAGCTCATCGCGTCGAACGAGATGAACGGCAGCAACCGGCTGACGAAGATCGCGAGCATCAGCGCGTTTTGCGACCCCAGAAGACCCTGGCGCGCCCGCTCGCCAAGGATGCGCTCGACGACGTCGCGGCCGAGATGGCGCGCGATCATGAACGCGACCAGGGCGCCCAGTTCCGAGCCCAGCGCGACATAGGCGGCCCCCGCATAATGACCATAGGCCGCGCCCGCCGCCAGCGCGATCGGCGCGCTGGGGATCGGGCTGGCGACCACTGCAACGGTCATCAGCATCACGACAGCCAGCGGCCCCAGCAGCCCGGCGGCCTCGACCCAGTTCCGCACCGTGGCGGCGTCCGGCCCGGCCGTGACACCGCAGTCGGCGACCCGGCAGGACAGCCACCATAGCGCGAGGCCGCCGAACAGGAGAATCGCAAGAACCCGCGCGGCCCTCACCCTAGCGAAGCGCCTCGGGCATCTCGGCCAGCGCCGCGTCGAGATCGACCACGGGCAGGCCCGCGGCGATCCAGCCGGGGCCGCGCCGGTTGCCCAGCATGCCCTCGGAGACGTCGACGAACCCGCGATAGCCGGCGCGCCGCAGCGCCTCCATCACCGACCCGGTGCGCCCGCCGGTGCTGCAGATCAGCGCCACCGGGCGATCCCCTGCAAGTTCGAGCGACGCCATCAGCCGCTCGGGAAACCCGGTCTCGTGCATGCTGACCGGCCAGGCGCCGCGGGCCACGCCGGTTTCGCGCCATTCCCCGCGCGAGCGGATGTCGAGCAGGACGACCCCGCCGAAACGCAAGGCGTCGTCGGTGTCGCGCGCCGACCAGATGTCCGGCGACTGCGCCATGGCGGGCCGGAGCGTTGCCAAAGCCGGCAGCGACACCGCCAGGAACAGCAGATGTCGGCGGATTGCGTCCACTGAGCAGGCTCCTTCCGGTTGGCGTATCGACGCCGCGATTTCACCACGCCCGCCCGGCTCGTGCAATCCGCGGGCCGCGCCCACATACCCGCTCGGGCGCCGCGGCCGTTCACGATGCCGCGACGAGGCGCCTTTTCCCGCCGCGTGCAAGCGTGCTAGGTGGCGCGGCCATGCTCGAGTTCGTCGCTGCCGCCCTTCTGCTGATCATTACCCCCGGCCCCGGCGTCATGTCGACGGCGGGGATGGGCGCAGCCTATGGTTTTCGTCCGGGGCTGAAATACGTCGCCGGGCTGTGCGTCGGGCAGCTTCTGGTGATCTTCCTGGTGGTCTCGGGGCTGGCCGCGCTGATCCTGGCGACCCCGGTGATCCGCACGGTGCTGTTCGCGCTTTCGACCGCCTATCTGCTGTATCTCGCCTCGCGTATCGCGTTCGCCGGGACCCGCGTGCGGTTCATCGAGGCCCGGCGCGAACCGGGCGTGCTGGCGGGCTTTCTGTTGCAGCCGATCAACCCCAAGGCCTACGTGGTCAATACCACGCTGTTTTCCGGCTTCGTGATCTGGCCCGCGGCCTACTGGTTCGAGGTCACCGTGAAGCTTGTGGTCCTGAACGCGATCTGGGTGCCGATCCACCTTGGATGGCTCGCCGCGGGCGTATGGCTGGAACGGCTCGACCTGCCCGAGCGCACGCACCGCGCGATCAACGTCGCGATGGCGCTGGCGATGCTGGGCGTCGTGGCGCTGGCGGCGCTATCGGCGCTGCGCTGACGCCGCATCACACAAGGCAAAAACCGCCGCAGAGCCGCTTTCCAACGCAACCGCCACAACATATAGTGGCGCCGGGCAGGCAAGACCCAGAGCAGTCAGTGCGAGGTAGGGACGATGGCGCATATCATCGTCGTGGGCAACGAAAAGGGCGGGGCGGGAAAATCCACGGTCTCGATGCATGTCGCGACGGCGCTCGCGCGGATGGGGCACAAGATCGGCGTGATCGACCTGGATCTGCGCCAGAAGAGCCTGGCGCGGTATCTGGAAAACCGGCTGACCTACATCACCCGGCACGACCGGATGCTGCCGGTCCCGGATTTCCGCGACCTGCCCGACGTGGACAAGTCCGCGCTGCAGGCCGGCGAGAACGTCTATGACCGGCGGCTGTCGATGGCGGTGGCAGGGCTGGAGGGCAGCTGCGATTTCATCCTGATCGATTGCCCCGGTTCGCATACCAGGCTCAGCCAGGTCGCGCATTCGCTGGCCGACACGCTGATCACGCCCCTGAACGACAGTTTCGTCGATTTCGACCTACTGGCACGGGTCGAGCCCGACACCGGCAAGATCCTCGGGCCTTCGGTCTATTCCGAAATGGTCTGGAGCGCGCGGCAATTGCGCGCGCAGGCCGGGCTGAATCCCACGGACTGGATCGTGGTCAGGAATCGCCTGGGCGCGCAGCAGATGGTCAACAAGAAGAAGATGGGCGAGGCGCTGGACGCGCTGGCAAAGCGCATCGGATTCCGCACCGCGCCGGGGTTTTCCGAGCGCGTGACTTTCCGCGAGCTCTTCCCGCGCGGGCTGACGCTGCTGGACCTCAAGGATATCGGGGTCGAGCGGCTGAACATCTCGATGGTCGCCGCGCGGCAGGAATTGCGCGAGCTGATGCAGTCGCTCCACCTGCCGGGCGTTGCCGTGGATTTCTGAACCGGCCTCGCGACCGGCCCGCGGCACAGGGCGGACTGGGCGCGCAAGGCCCGCAGAGTTGACCGCGGCCCGGCTTTTCGGGGATGATTCCGGGCAGGGGACTGGATCTTGCCGGGCGTCGTCGACCTGGATGAATTGAGCGAGCTGATTTCGCTGGTCTACGACTCGGCGCTCGAGCCCGACCAGTGGAGCCGCCTCTGCGCCCGCATCCTTCAGATGTTTCCCGGCCATGTCAGCCTGATCCAGACCTTCGAGGCAGAGCGCGCGCTCGGGGTCTACAGCCCGATCGGCTTTAACAGGAACGCGATTTCGGCGTTTCTGGATGCCGAGGACGGCGGCGAACCGCCGCCCCAATCCGAGGAAAGCTTCGAGTACCGGCGCGAGCTGTTGCGGCGCATCACGCCGGTTCTCGGGATCGTGCGGCAATCCCGCGACATTTTCACCGAAGAGGAATTCCGCAGCGGGGCACGCTACAAGGAGTTGTCCGAACCCGCCGGTATCGGCCACTGGACCTCGGTCCTGTTCGCCGTGAGCGGTCCGAGGTTTGCGGCCATGGTCTTTGCCGAGAACGAGCGCGACCCCGTCTGCAAGGACGGCGCGGGCCTGGCGCGGCTTCTGGATTTGCTGGGGCCACATATCGTGCGCGGCGCGCGCATCGCCCGCGCGCTCTACATGGCCAAGGAGGCCGCCGAGACCTACCGCGGCTTCCTCGACGCGATCGCCCTGCCGATGCGGGTGATCGACGCGGCCCGGATCGTGCAGATCGCCAACACGGCCGGGCAGCGCCTGCTGGAGCGTGGCGCGCTGTTGCGGGCCGATGCCGCCGGCCGGCTGCGCCTGGTCGACGGACGCAGCGACCGGGACCTCGGTCGGTGCCTCGAACGCCTGCGCTCTGACGCCAGCCCGCTGGGCCTGCAGATCGAGGACGACGAGCGCTACGTCTCGGTCTGCATCGCGCCGTTTCATCCCGCGATGCAGGTCGATCTTCGCACCGAAAAGGACGTCTTCCGCAACCAGCGGCTGTTCGCGCTGTTTTTCGGAACCGACGCGGCGGGATTGGTGCATCCCGGGCTTCTGCAGGACGTGTTCGGCCTGTCGCTGCGCGAGGCCGAGGTCTGCAGCGCGCTGGCGAGCGGCCTGAACCCGGCACAGATCTCGCTCGATTTCGGCCGCGCCGAGAAAACCGTGCGCAACCAGATCCAGGCCGTCTATGACAAGGTCGGCGTGTCCTCGCACCGGTCGCTGATCGAGGCATTGTCGGTGTTCCGCGCGGTCGGCGCCATGTTCGATGGCGGCGAGGCCCGGGCCGGGCGGATTGCCCGGCCGGGTCTGTAGGCGCATCCCGCGATGTCCGCATCGCGGCATGCGCGTTGTTCGCCTGCTTCCGCGCTATTCCCCGACGCTCCGCCGGACCGGTCGCGCCGGAACGCAGGTTTCGCCGGTCACTTCGGCGTCATGTGCATCGACACCGTCTGCATGACCACCTTGCCGTCGCGCACGATGAAGGTGTCGGTGCCCAGCGCATAGACCGCCTTCGGCGTCTCGGCGGTCCAGTTGATATAGGCCATCTCGCCGTCGACCTGCAGCTCGATCAGGTTGAACGTCGTGCCCTCCATCGAGAACTCCTCGAGAAAGCCTTCGATCAGCGGCCGCATCTGCTCGGGCCCTACGAACTTGGCGCCGGGCACCATCATCACGCTTTCGTCGGTGAAATCGGCAAGGATCTTGTCGATATCCTGTGCGCCGAAAGCCGCGAGGCGCGCCTCGATCACGGCGCGGGTCTCTTCGGTGCCGGCAAACGCGGTACCGGCGGCGGACGCGATGGCACCTGCGGCGAGCAATGCAACGAGTTTACGGGACATGGCAGTCCTCCACGAATTGGGTTTCGGGTTGCGGACGAAGCGAGCGATGCCATTGCCCTGCCTGCATCACGTGCCGCGGACGGTCCTGCCATCGCCTCTGCGTCCATTCGCAAGCCGAGACTAGCGCCCGCCCAACCTCGGCGAATGGGCAATATTGCCTAAAATCCGTGGATTTCCTTGCAGATCGCGGGCGCCGCGGCGACCGTCAGCCGCCCTGCTCGGCCAGCACCTTGCGCGCCACGCGGAAGCATTCCAGCGCCTGCGGCACGCCGCAATAGATGCCGATGACGTGGATGATGGCGCGAATCTCATCCCTCGACACGCCGTTCCGCACGGCACCGCGGCAATGGGTCTCCCACTCGGTCATCTTCCCCAATGCCCCGATCATCGCCAGGTTCATCATGCTGCGCGTCTTGGCGTCGATCGTGTCGTCGCCCCAGCCGAAGCCCCAGCACCAGGCCGTCATCGCCTCCTGGAACGGCCGGGTGAAGTCGTCCGCCCCGGCAAGGTTCTTCTCGACATATTCCGCCCCAAGCGTCGCCTTGCGCCGTTCGAGCCCGATCTCGAAATAGCCGTCCATGTCCCACCCTCCCGATGCCTTGGCGTGCTCGGCCGATTAGCCACCGATGCACGCGATTTGTCGAGACAGAGCGACAATTCGGTGCCAATCCGGCGCTGGTGTTTCAATTGTGCTATTATTCGACGCGCCATCAATCGCGGATCGGGGGACCTGCATGCGACGGGTCATGAGTTTGACAGTGGTGCTTTTTCATTTGCCACCGTTCGCATGCGCCGGTCCGCTGCACAACGCGGCGATTGCCGGCGACGTCGAGGCGGCACGCGAGTTACTGGAGGACGGTGCCGACCCGAACGAAATTGACGGCGTCGGAACTGCACTGAACTGGGCCATGTTCGGCCAACAGGCCGACGTTGCGCGACTGCTCCTGGAATACGGCGCCGATCCCAACGCCGGGGGCACCGGCTGGACGCCGCTGGTCTCGGCCATCAAGATGGGCGATGCCGGTCTGGCCGAGCAATTGATCGAAGCCGGGGCGGATGTCAGAGCCGGCGCGGACCTTACCCCGCTCGCTGCGGCCGCCGAGGAAGGCGATGGCGCGCTGGCCAAGTTGCTACTCTCGCGCGGGGCCGATCCGAACCAAACCTTGGGGGACGAGGCCGAAACGCCACTGCATTTCGCCGCCACCTCGGGGAGCCTCGAAGTGACGGCGGTGCTGATCGCCGCCGGCGCGGATATCGGGGCGCTCAGCCTGCTGGGCCGGCCGCCGATCCACTACGCTCTGGCCGGCCGTCATGATGGAGTGGCGAAGCAATTGCGCGACGCAGGCTGGCGGCCCGGACCGATAGAGCCGGTGTCGACGCTTCTCGCAGACGCAAATCCGGCGCGGGGCGAACAGGTCGCCGAGACTTGCCTGAACTGCCATCGAAGCGATGCCGAAACCGGCGGTTATGTCGGCGCGAATTTCTGGGGTCTCATAGGTCGCCCCGTTGCGTCGCACCCGGCCTACACGTACTCGGACGCGATTCGTGCCGTCGGGACCGTCTGGGATTTCGAGACCCTGAACCGCTTCGTTGCCAGACCGTCCGAGGTTGCCCCTGGGACGCGCATGGTGAGCGCGGGAATCCCCGACGCGCGCGACCGGGCCGATTTGATCGCATGGATCAGGACGCTTTCCGACGATCCGGTGCCACTGCCGTAGTGCCCGACGACGTATCCGCGATTACCTCACCCGGATCGCCACGTTCTTGGTCTGCACGTAGTTCATCAGCGCCTCCTGCCCCTTCTCGCGGCCATAGCCGGATTTCCCGTAGCCGCCGAACGGCGTCTCGACACCGCCCGCGAACCACTCGTTGACGAAAACCTGCCCCGCGCGCAACGCCCTGGCGGCGCGGGCGGCGCGGTCCAGATCGCGGGTGAAGACCCCGGCGACCAGGCCGTATCGCGTACCGTTGGCGATGGCGATCGCCTCGTCCTCGTCGCGGAACCGCAGCACGCTGACCACGGGGCCGAATACTTCCTCCTGCGCGACGCGCATGTGCGGCTCGACGCCGGCCAGCACGGTCGGCTCCATGAAATAGCCCGGACGGTTCGGCTTGCGCCCGCCGGTGACCACGCGCACGCCGTCCGCCTGGGCCTCGGCGACCATGTCCACCGCACGGTCGCGCTGGCTTTCCGATATCATCGGGCCCATGGTCGGCCCAGCCTCGGCCGCCTCGATCCCCGGCGTCAGCCGCAGCCCGCGCGCCACACCGGCCATTCGCTCGACAAGCTCGTCATGCACGCTGTCATGCACCACAACGCGGCTGAGCGCGGAACAGATCTGGCCCGCGTTCACGAAGATGCCGCGGCGCAGATCCGTCTCGAACGCGGCGAGGTCTGCGTCGCCATGCACAACCGCCGCCGACTTGCCGCCAAGCTCCAGCACGCAGGGCACGACCGTGTCGGCCGCCGCTGTCGCGATCTTCTGCCCGGTGGCCACCGAGCCGGTAAAGACGATCTGGTTGACGTCCGGATGCCCCGCCAGCGCCGCGCCAGCCTCGTGCCCATAGCCGGTCAGGATGTGCAGCGCGCCGGCGGGCAGACCCACGGCATCGGCGGCACGCGCGAAGAAATGCGAGGCACAGGGCGTCATCTCGGACGTCTTGACCACGCAGGCATTGCCGGTTGCCAGCCCCGCCGCGATCGAGCGGGCGGCGACCTCCAGCGGAAAGTTCCAGGGGATGATCTGCGCCGAGACGCCGTAGGGTTCAAGCGCCGTGAAGTCGAAATAGCCCGCGCCCAGCGGGATCGAACGGCCCTCGACCAGCGCGGCCTGGGCGCCGTAATACTCGAAATAGCGGCAGGCCCCGGCGACCTCGTTGCGCGCCTCCCAGAGCGGCTTGCCCTGCTCGCGGGTCAGCACCCCGGCGATCTCGTCTGCGCGGGCTTCCAGCCAGCGGCCCATGTCCTGTACCAGCCGGCCGCGCGCCAGCGGGCGCATGTCGGTCAGGACGCCGCTTGTCACGCAGGCCCGCGCCGAGGCCACGGCACGGTCGATGTCGGCGGCATCGGCGATGGCATGCTCGCAGAGCACTTCGCCGGTTCCCGGGTCCTCGACCGCGATCCGGCCCGCCCCGCCATCGACCCATTCGCCGCCGATCCAGTTCTGCCAGTAGGCCTGCATCACGCCCTCCCCTCGCGCAGCGCGGGCAGCCCCACGCCGGTCGCCTCGAAGCCGCCGTCGGCGGCGATGATCTGGCCGGTGACAAAGCTTGCCGCATCGGAACAGAGAAAGGCGATCACCCGGCCGATCTCTTCCTCGCTGCCGTAGCGGTTCAGGGGAATCGCGTCATGGTAGGCGGCGATGATCTGGGGCGTGTGCACCGCCATGGCCAGCTTGGTGCGCACCGGACCCGGGCAGACGCAGTTGACGCGGATGCCGTGCTCGCCCAGTTCCGCGGCATGCTGCTTTGTCAGCTGGATCACGCCTGCCTTCGAGGTGCCGTAGGCGACCCGCAGCGTCGACGCCCTGAGACCCGAGATCGAGGCGATGTTGACCACCGCACCGCGGATTTGCTTTAGCGCCGGCAGCGCGGCCTGGGTGCACAGGAAGACGCCGTCGAGGTTGGTCGCCATCACCCGGCGCCACATCTCGAAGTCGCAGTTCTCGACCGGGCAGAATTCGGCGACGCCGGCATTGTTGACCAGATGATCGAGCCGCCCGAAGCGCACCAGCGTCTCGTCCACCATGCGCTCGGCGCCGTCGGGTTCGGAAATATCGAACGGCAGCGCCAGCGCCTCGGGCAGCGCCGCGGCGGCGCGTTCCAGTTCCGGCGCGTCGCGATCGACCAGCACCACGCGGTGCCCCGCGGCGTCCATGATCCGCGCGGTGGCAAGCCCGATGCCGCGCGCGGCCCCGGTGATGACGCTGACGGCCTCGCTCATGTTCTGGCTTCCCCCGATCCGGTATCCGTGGCGCCGATGCTAGAGCAAGTTCACGCTCGGTGGAAACGGGGCGGCGCCGGAGAATTTTGCAAGGGGGTGCGGCGCAAGCGGGGCGGCGCCGTGGCCGCCCCGCCGGGGTTCACCTTTTCTCGGCCATCAGGCCCTTCAGGATCGCCCAGCACATCAAGAGCAGCACGACCGTGAACGGCAGGCCGGTCGAGATCACCATCGCCTGCAATGCGCCGAGACCGCCGCCGAGCAGCAGCACGATCGCGACGGCGCCCTCGAAGGTGCACCAGAACACCCGCTGCGGCAGCGGCGCGTCGATCTTGCCGCCGGCGGTGATCGTGTCGATCACCAGCGAGCCGGAATCCGACGAGGTCACGAAGAACACCACCACGAGGATGATCGCGATGGTCGAGGTGATCGCCGCGAGCGGCAGCCCTTCGAGCATCGCAAAGAGCGAGATCGGCGGGTTGTAGGTGTCGATCACCTGCGCCTTGACGGCAGACCCGGCCGGATCAGTGATCACCTGCTCGATCGCCGCACCGCCGAAGGTCGCCATCCAGAGGACGCAGACCAGGCTTGGGATCAACAGCACGCAAACCACGAACTCGCGCACCGTGCGGCCGCGGCTGACCCGTGCGATGAACATGCCGACGAAGGGCGACCAGGAAATCCACCAGGCCCAGTAGAACGATGTCCAGCCCTGCATATAGCCGGTATCCTCGCGCCCGTGCGGATTGGACAGCGCGAAGATCTCGGCGGCATAGCCCCCGAGCCCGCCGACGAAATCGCCGAGAATGCCGCCGGGACCCGCCGCCAGGAAGACGAACAGCAAGAGCAGCGCCGCGACGATCATGTTGACCTCGGACAGCACCTTCACGCCGCCGTCCAGCCCGCGCAGCACCGAGCCCAGCGCCACGGCGGTGATCGCGGTGATCAGGATGACCTGGACCGTGATGTTGTTCGGTATGCCGTAGACATGCTCGAGCCCGGCGTTTGCCTGCTGCGCGCCGAAGCCGAGCGAGGTGGCAAGGCCGAAAAGCGTGGCGAAGACCGCAAGCGTGTCGATGACGTGGCCCCACCAGCCCCAGACGCGCTCGCCCAGAAGCGGGTAGAACGCCGAGCGGATCGTCAGCGGCAGACCCTTGTTGTAGGTGAAGAGCGCCAGCGCCAGCGCCACGATCGCGTAGATCGCCCAGGGGTGCAGCCCCCAGTGATAGATCGTGGCGGCAAGCGCCATGCGCCGGGCGGGCTCGATGTTCTCTTCGATCAGCGTGCCGTCCTCGGCAAGCGGCCGGACGACGCCCAGCGGCTCGTCTCCCCAGGGCGTGCCGAAGTAATAGACCGGCTCCAGCACACCGAAGAACATCAGCCCGATGCCCATGCCGGCCGCGAACAGCATCGCGAACCAGCCGGCATAGCTGTAATCCGGCTGCGCCTCGGTTCCGCCGATCCGCACGCCGCCCCAGGGGCTGACGATCAGCACGAGGCAGAACAGCACGAAGATGTTCGCCGACCAGAGGAAGAACCAGTCGAACGTGCTGGTCAGCCAGGGGCGCAGCGCGCCGAAGGCCTCTGTTGCCTGTTCCCGAAAGACCAGGGCGTAGAAGACGAAGGCAACGATGCTGAGCCCCGAGATCATGAACACCGGGTTGTGGATGTCGAAGCCGAAAGGCCCGACCTGGCCCTCGATGTTGTCCTGGCCGATCTCGAAATCGGTCTCGATGATGTCCACCGCACCTTCGGGTTCGGGGATACCTTGATTGGTGGTGTCGTCGGCCATGCTGGCCTCCCTGTTCAGTTTTATTCGTCGATCGCCCGGATCGGGCGTCAGTCGCGCACCACGAAGACCGATGCGCTGGAATGAGATGCGATCTTGCCGCCGTTCGACGGCCAGATGTACTCGGTCAGCCCCGGTACGTGCGAGGCCATCACCACGAGGTCCGCACCGGTTTCGCCCACCGCCTTGAGCAGCGCGTCGTCGACATCGGTGGTCGGATCGTGGCTGACCACGGCATGCGCCTCGGCGGCGATGCCCAGCGTCAGCGCCTGCGACTTGGCGAAGGCGTCCAGCTTTTCGGCGAACTCCGCCGGATTGTGCGCGACCTTTCCTGGGGTCGCCGCAGTGACGCCGACATAGACGACGCCCGCCCCGTATTGCCGTGCCATGTCTGCCGTCACCATCAACGCCTTTCCCAGCGTCTCGGTATGTGCCAGATCGACCGGCGCCATGATCCGATTGAACATGAGTCCCTCCTGCATGACCGAGCCCGGCCGGGGGGCTGCATGTCCCGCACGGCCCAAGGGCGCTTTGTCGGCGCGTGCGGCCGGGCTGTTCCCCCTGCCGCACGCCCCGGTCGTGCCCAAAGCCTAGCGGCCCGGCGGCGGTCTTGGCAAACCGAAGCGCCCCAATCACCGGCACAAGCGACATTTCCGGGTGTCAGTCCGGTCCGGTGGCGTCCCGCATCCACTGCTGCAAGACCCGGATCGAATGCTCCGAGTTCACGCCGCATCCGGGATCCAGCACCAGCGGCCCCGGCCGGTAGCCGCGCGAGCCGAGGCCGCGCTGGACCGATTCGACCAGGCGGATGTCTTCTGCCACCGTCGTCGCCCGGTCCTGCACCGCCAGGCGGCGCACGACCTCGTCATCCGCGCCGTCCAGCGAATACCAGCCGCGCCAGACCGTCACCCGGTCCACCGCCTCGGGGCGCCAGTGATAGGTGTTCAGCCGGTTGCCCGGATAGACCTGGAACGAGAACGCGGGCCAGAGATACCAGCTTGAATACTCCCCGGCATTCGGCTGCGACAGGTCGATGTCGTAGGTCATCGCCGTGAGGTTTTGGCACTCGGTCGTGTGGCGCAGACAATGGCCCTGTGGCTGGATGTCGTAAGTCTCGGGCCGGATCACGCCCGTGGCGAAGGTCGGATGGTTGAGCGCGCAGTGATAGCACTCGGAATAGTTCTCGACCGAAACCTTCCAGTTGCACCTTTCCGGGATTTCCACCCATTCCAGTGGCGCAAGCCGTTCCCAGTCCGGCACGAAATCCTCGACCTCGTCGCGCGCGCCGGGGAACCATGCGTCCATCGGCGCCGCGTCGGGGTCGAGATTGACGAAGACGAAGCCGAGGAAAAGCTCGGTCCTGACCTCGGTCAGGCAGACGGCCGTCCGGTCGAAGCCCGGCACCGCGGCGATGTTCGGCCCGGCGCGCAGTTCGCCGGTCAACTCGTACGTCCAGGCATGGTAGGGGCAGACGACGACCCGGCAGGTGCCCGTGCCCTCGACCAGCCGGTGCGCCCGGTGCTGGCAGACATTGTAGAAGCTGCGGATCTTCCCGTCCCGCCCCATGATGCAGAACAGCGCCTCGCCGGCCACTTCGAAGGCATGGTAGTCGCCGGGCTCTCGCACCGCGCTCGCATGGCAGGCAAATTGCCAGGTCCGGGCGAAAAGCCCCTGCATCTCGGCGGCATGGACCGCCGGATCGGTGTAATACCGCGCCGCGAGCGAGCGCACGGTTGCCGCGTCCTTCATCGCCCCTCCTCCGCGTAGAGGCCAAGCTGATGCCGCCGGGCGTGGAACTTCTCGACCCGTTCGACGATTTCCGGGCTCGCCGCGGCAATCACGAAGCTCAGGAGCGTCTCCAGCAGCGCGATCGTGGACACCGACGAGGGAAAGAACTGCGGCGTGTCGACGGCCACGACGAAGCCATGGTCGGCGCCGCGGATCACCGGCGAGGCCAGCGAGTCGCTGAGCCCGATGATCTGCACGCCCTGCTCGCGCGCCACCTCGACCGCGTCGACCACCTCGCGCCGGTAGGGCCGGCAGGTGATCGCGATCAGCACGTCCCGCCGGTCGGTGCGCGCCAGGTCGTCCACCGCGGTCGAGCCGATCCGCGGGATCGCGTGGAACTGAACCATGCCGGTCGACGCCAGGTAGGTGAAGTTCTGCGCATTGGCCGAGTTGACGCCGACCCCCAGCGTGAAGACCTGCCGCGCCGCCCAGATCGTCCGCGCGGCCGCCTGCAGACGCTCGACCGAGATCCCGGCGAAGGTCTCTTCGATGTTGCGCAAGGCACTTGCCACCATGTCGGCGTAAAGCGCGCCCATCTCGCCGGTCTGGCCGACTTCCTGCAGCCAGCGCGCACGGTCGGGAAACGATGCGGTTCCGGCCCGGATCGCCGCGCGGAACGGCTCGCGGAAATCCTCGTAGCCCTCGAACCCGATCGCGCGCGCCATGCGCACGAAGGTATTCGGCTTGACCCGCGCGTATCCCGCGATCTCGCGAACCGTCGAGACCCCTACCGCCTGAGGGTTTTCCAGCACGTAGCGCGCCGCCTTCTGCGCCTCGGGCGTCAGCGCATCCCATTCGCCGGACAAACGCTCCAGGACGTCGGATGTAACATCTGTATCATTCATCGTTGACGATGGTACATCTGTCCGATTACCCTGTCCATCGGAATTCGCGGAGCAGCGGCCATGCCGGACATCCCCTCTTGCGCCCGCGTGGTGATCGTCGGCGGCGGCATCATGGGCTGCGGCGTGGCCTATCACCTTGCGCA
This sequence comes from Rhodobacter sp., assembly GCA_041627895.1. Taxonomy (GTDB): domain Bacteria; phylum Pseudomonadota; class Alphaproteobacteria; order Rhodobacterales; family Rhodobacteraceae; genus JBFKQC01. Next base: position 6,026 of record JBFKQC010000015.1, on the reverse strand, counting down.
TGAACGCTGGGGGCCGGACGTGGTGCTGCTGGAAAAGGCGGAACTGACCAGCGGGTCGACCTGGCACGCCGCCGGGCAGATCACGCATTCGACCTCCAATTTCGGCCTGGGCAAATGCGTCGGCTACAACATCGGGCTCTACTCGGGCGCGCTGGAGGCGGAAACCGGGCATTCGGTCGCCTGGCATGGCTGCGGCAGCATCCGGCTGGCCTATGACGAGGACGAACTCGACTGGCTGCGGCATACGGTCTCTGTCGGCCGCGCGCTGCGGTTCAATATCGAGCTGGTCGGCCCGGACCGCGTCGCCGAGCTGCACCCGTTCTACAACCTCGACGGCGTGATCGGCGCGCTGCATACGCCGGACGACGGCCACGTCGATCCCTCGGGCGTAACCCAGGCGCTGGCCGCAGGCGCCCGCCGGCTGGGGGCCAGGATCATCCGGCGGTGCCGCGCCACCAACATCGCCCGCCAGCCGAACGGCGAATGGCGGGTCGAGACCGAAATGGGCGCGATAACCTGCGAACACGTGGTCAACGCCGGCGGCACCTATGCAAGGCAGATCGGCGAGTGGTCCGGGCTGATCATCCCCGCGACCTCGATGACGCACCACTATTTCGTCACCGATCCGGTGCCCGAGTTCCGGGACCTCGAGCGCGAACTGCCGGTGATCCGCGACGACAGGCTGGTTTCCGGTTACATCCGGATGGAGCAGAACCGCGGGCTGATCGGCATCTACGAGAAGGAGAACCCGAATTCGGTCTGGCACGACCACTGCCCCTGGGAGGCCGAGAACGATCTTTTCGCCGCGGATTACGACCGGGTCATGCCTTGGCTGGAAAACGCCATGGGCCGGATGCCGATCCTTGCCGAACTGGGCATCAGCCGCGAGGTTCACGGCGCCATCTCGCACCCGCCCGACGGCAACCCGCTGATCGGACCCGTGGCCGGTGCGCCGGGCTACTGGTGCGCCTGCGGCACCCAGATCGGCATCGGCTGGGGGCCGGGGCTGACCCGCGAACTGGCGCGCTGGATGGTGCACGGTGCTGCCGACATTTCGATGCGCGAGTTCGACCCGCGCCGCTTCGGGCCCTACGCCACCAAGGACTGGCAGGTGATCAAGGCCCGAGAGGATTATTGCCTGCGCCACGAAATCCCGTACCCGCATTTCAACCGTCTCGCCGGGCGCCCGGTGAAGACCTCGGCGCTTTATGAAAGGCTGAAGGCCAGGGGCGCGGTGCACGAGGAGATCTACGGCTGGGAACGTCCGCGCTGGTTCGCGCCTAAGGGCACCGCGGCATCCGATATCTACGGCTTCCGTCGCGGCCCGCTCGACGACATCGTCGCGGCAGAGGTCCGCGCGGTCCGCGAAGCGGCAGGGATCATGGACATCTCGTCCTTTGCCAAGATCGAGGTCGCGGGCGCCGGCGCCCGCGCCTTCCTCGACGGTCTCGTCCCCAACCGGCTGCCATCGCAGGACGGCCGGGTCATCCTGGCGCATTTCCTGAACCGCCGCGGCCGGATCGAGGCCGAGGCGACGATCCTGCGTATCGCCGAGGACTGGTACTACGTCACCTGCGCCGCGTTCTTCGAACAGCGGATCATGGATCATCTGGCCGCGCATGCCGCCGGCCGCAACGTGCAGCTTTTCAACCAGTCCGCCGAATACGGCGCGCTCGCCCTTCAGGGACCCCGCGCCCGCGACATTCTCGGCCGGACGACCGACGCGCCGCTGGACAACGCCGCCTTCCCCTGGCTGTCCGCGCAGATGATCGAGGTCGCCGGCCGGCCGGTGCATGCGATCCGCATGTCCTATGCGGGCGAACTGGGCTGGGAACTGCACGCGCCAATGGCACATATCGGGCCGATCTACGACGCGCTTTCGGCCGCCGGCGCGCCCCTGGGGCTGCGCGACCACGGCTCCTTCGCGATGAACGCGATGCGGATGGAAAAGGGCTTCAGGGGTGCCGGCGAACTGACCAACGAGGTGACGTTGCCCGAGGCCGGATTGATGCGTTTCGCATGTCTCGACAAGGACTTCCTCGGCAGGGCCGAGACGCAGGCCAGCCTCGCCGCGCCCCTGCCCTGGCTCTGCGCCTGCCTCGAGATCGCGCCCGACGGCACCGCCGACGGCCATGGCGGCGAGGCGGTGCTTCTGGCCGGCCGGCTGGTCGGCGCCACCTCCTCGGTCGCCTATGGGCCGACCGTCGGCAAGATCCTCGCCTTCGCCTATCTCAAGCCAGAGGCCGCGCGCCCCGGCACCGCGCTCGATGTGGTGATCCACGGCCGCCCGCGCGCGGCCCGCGTTCTGTCCGAACCGGCCTACGACCCCGGAAACCTGCGACCCCGCAGCGCCGAACCGGCCGCCGAGGCGGCGCAATGACCCTATGGCCGCTTCATCTGGCCGGAAATACTCCGGGGGTCCGGGGGCAGCGCCCCCGGCGGATCGGCGCGCGAAGCGCGGCGAAAGACCTGCAAGGAGCGAACCGATGACCATCCCGAAATCCATGAACGCGATGGTGCTGACCGGCCATGGCGGGCTCGACAAGCTCGAATGGCACGAGGCATGGCCGGTGCCGGTTCCCGGCCCCGGCGAGGTGCTGATCGAGGTCGCCGCCTGCGGGCTGAACAACACCGACGTCAACACCCGCTCGGGCTGGTACTCGAAGGAGGTGACGGCGGCCACGACCGGCGGCGCCTATGACAGCGTGGGCCAGGACGGCAGCTGGGGCGGCGGCATCGCCTTTCCCCGCATCCAGGGCGCCGACGTCTGCGGCCGCGTCGTCGCGGTCGGCCCTGGCGCTGACGCGAACCTGGTCGGCAAGCGGGTGATCACCGACAACTGGCTGCGCGACTGGTCCGACCCGTTGAACCGCGACCGGACCGGCTATTTCGGCTCGGAACGCGACGGCGGCTTTGCCGAGTACACCACGACCGACGCGCGCAACGTGGGGGTGATCGAGTGCGATCTGACCGACGCCGAACTCGCGACGTTTTCCTGCTCTTACACCACCGCCGAGGGGATGCTTGGCCGCGCGAATGTCGGCCGGGGCGATCGCGTGCTGATCACCGGCGCCTCGGGCGGCGTCGGCTCGGCGCTGATCCAGCTGGCAAAGCGCCGCGGCGCCGTGACCATCGCGCTCGCTTCCGCGCCGAAACATGCCGAGCTTGCGCGGCTGGCCCCCGCCCATATCCTCGACCGCGCGCCCGCCGATCTGGCGCGGACGCTTTCCGACGCGACCGGCCACGACAGGGTCGACGTGGTCGCCGACATCGTCGGGGGGGCCTATTTCCCGACGCTGATCGAGCGGATTGAACGTGGCGGGCGCTACGTCACCTCGGGCGCCATCGCCGGGCCGATCGTCGATCTCGACCTTCGCACGCTTTATCTCCACGACCTTACCTTCCACGGCTCGACCGTGGTCGCGCCCGAGGTCTTCACCGACCTGATCGGCTATATCGAACGCGGCGAGATCCGCCCGTTGCTCGCCGCCAGCTATCCGCTGAGCGACCTGCACGCCGCCCAGCAGGCATTTATCGACAAGCGCCACACCGGCAACATCGTCGTCCTGCCGAAGCCGCAGGACCGGCCGTGAACCGGCGGCAAATGACCGCCGGCGCCCGGGACCGGCGCTTTGCGGCCGCGCTCGACGCCCACCGCGCGCCCCGGCATCCGGTCCGTGTGGTCCGACCCCACGCCGGGGCGAGCCTTCGGGCCGGCAGCGCCCCACGCGCAGCGGCGAGGAAGGCGAACCATCGGGGGCACACGTGAAGATCACATGCCTCACGGTGTTCCGAAAGCGGCTGCCGCTCGAACATCCCTACTGGCTGTCCGGCGGGCGGCTGAAATTCGAGGTGCTCGACGCCACCTTCGTCCGCCTCGACACCGATGCCGGGCTGACCGGATGGGGCGAGGGAACGCCCTGGGGCCATACCTACGTGCCCGCCCATGGCCCCGGCATCCGCGCCGGGATCGAGACCATGGCGCCCTTTCTGCTCGGTCTCGACCCGCGCCGCGTGCTCGAGGTCGAGCGCGCCATGGACCTCGCCCTGCCGGGCCATCTCTACGCCAAGTCGCCGATCGACATGGCCTGCTGGGACATCGCCGGCCAGGCCGCCGGGCTCCCCATCGCCGACCTGATGGGCGGCGGCTCGCGCCGGCCCCAGCCCATCGCGTCCTCGGTGGGCGCCAAGACCGCCGAGGAGACCCGCGCGGTGATCGACCGCTACCGCGCCCGCGGCTATGTCGCCCACTCGGTCAAGATCGGCGGCGACGTGGAACGCGACATCGCCCGCATCCGCGACGTGGAATCGATCCGCAGACCCGGCGAGATCGTGCTCTACGACGTCAACCGCGGCTGGACCCGGCAACAGGCGTTGCGGGTGATGCGCGCCACCGAGGACCTGCAGGTGGTGTTCGAACAGCCCGCCGAGACGCTGGACGACATCGCCGCGATCCGGTCGAAACACGCCGCGCCGGTCTCGGTCGACGAAAGCCTCGTCACCCTCCAGGACACCGCCCGCATCGCGCAGCATGGCCTGGCCGAGGTCTTCGGCATCAAGCTGAACCGCGTCGGCGGCCTCACCAAGGCCGCCCGGATGCGCGATATCGCGCTGGCCCACGGCATCGACTGTTTCGTCATGGCCACCGGCGGCTCGGTGCTGGCCGACACCGAGGCGCTGCACCTGGCCGCCACCATCCCCGACGCCAACATGCTGGCGGTCTGGGCCTGCCAGGACATGCTGACCGTCGACGTGGCCCGCGGCCACTGCCCGCGCAACCGGGACGGCCACCTGCACCTGCCCGAGGCCCCCGGCCTCGGCGTCCATCCTGACGAGGACGCGCTCGGCGCGCCCGTGGCGGTCTACGGGGCGCTCGGATGAAGATCACCCGCATCCGCCTCTGGCATGTTCCGCTCACCAGCCACGAGACCTATTACATGGCCGAGGGCAAGACCTGCGACACGGTCGAGACCGTGGTGCTGGCTCTCGACACCGATGCCGGCCTGACGGGCTGGGGCGAGGTCTGCCCGATCCCGCATTACCTGCCCGCCTATGCGCGCGGCGTCGCGCCCGCCCTGGCCGAGATGGCGCCTCTGATCCTCGGCGCCTCGCCCGTCGGCCCCGAGGCGCTGATATCCCGCCTCGACCGCCACCTGCAGGGCCATCCCTACGCCAAGTCGGCGATCGACATCGCGCTCTGGGACCTCACGGCACAGGCCGCGGGCCTGCCGCTTCACGCCCTGCTCGGCGGCCAGAGGCAGGAGACCCTGCCGCTCTACCACTCGATCACCTGCGTCGCGCCGGACCAGATGGCGCGGATCGCGGCCGAGGCACAGAACGGCGGCATCGCCCAGTTCCAGGTCAAGCTCGGCGCCTCCGGCGACTGGCGGACCGACGCCGAGCGGCTGGCCAAGGTGCGCGCGGCGGTCGGCCCCGGCCCGCTGGTCTACGGCGACTGGAACTGCGGCGCCACCCGGCTCGACGCCACCCGAACCGCCCGCGCGGTGGCGCATCTCGACGTGATGCTCGAGGCCCCCTGCGCCACCCTCGCCGACTGCGCGGCCGTGCGCCAGGCCACCGGCCTGCCGATGAAGATGGACGAACTGGCGCACGACACCGCCTCGCTGCTCGAGGCCGACCGCCTCGGCATCCTCGACGCGGTGGCGCTGAAACTCTCCAAGTTCGGCGGCCTGTCGAAGGTGCGCGCCGCCCGCGACCTCTGCCAGCACCTGGGCGCGAAAATGTGCATCGAATGCACCTGGGGCTCCGACATCGTCACCGCCGCCGCGCTGCACCTCGCCGCCGCCACGGACCCGAAGTTCCTGCTCAACACCTGCGACCTTTCCGGCTACGTCAGCCCCCGCCTCGACCCCGGCGCCCCGGCCCGCCACCAGGGCCGCATCGCCCCGCCCGGCGGCCCCGGCCTCGGCATCACCCCCGACCCCGACCTGCTGGGAGAGCCCGATGCGACCTTCGACTGATCCACACCTTCTTCTCTTGGGAAATATCCCGGGGGGTCCGGGGGG
>JBFKQC010000014.1:0-61607 GCA_041627895.1 Rhodobacter sp. | reverse complement strand
GCGCGGGGCCCGGCCCCACGCGCACCGCGACCGCCGAAGGCGGGCGCAAACGTTCGGGCGCCGCGGGTGCCCGTTTTCGTTGCGCGCCGCTCCTGCTTGACAGCGCGCGGGGGTCCCCTTAAACCGCGCGGACGAGATTCAGGGCGCTGCGCTGCCAGCGCCCTTCTGCATTGACCCGCCGCCCCGCGGGCGCGATCCGCCCCGGGGCTCTGAAGGAAAGAAGGAAGACGAACATGTCGCGCCGCTGCGAACTGACCGGTAAGGGCCCGATGGTCGGCAACAACGTGAGCCACGCCAACAACAGGACCAAGCGCCGCTTTCTGCCGAATCTCAACGACGTGTCGCTGATGTCCGAGGCGCTGGGCCGCACCGTCAAGCTGCGGATATCCTCGTCGGCGCTGCGCTCGGTCGACCACCGCGGCGGGCTCGACGCCTTCCTCGCCAAGGCGCGGGATGCCGACCTGTCGGCCAACGCGCTGAAGATCAAGCGCGAGATCGAGAAGGCACAGGCCGCCGCCTGAGCCCGGTCCGAACGGATTTCCGCGGCCTCGTCCCCCTGCGGGACGGGGCCGCTTCGTTTTGCCGCGTCCCGCGTCCCCGCCCGGGCGCCTAGGTCTGCGCCATGACCCGTCTTCTGCCCGCCCTCGCATTCGCCGCCGCATCCGGCCTCGCCGCCGGCCAGGCCGCGGCCGATATCCTGATCGAGGACGCCTATGCCCGCAGCGCCACACCCCTGGCGAAAACCGGCGCCGCCTTCATGGTGATCCGCAACACCGGCGCCGCGCCCGACCGGCTGATCGGCGCGACGAGCCCCGCGGCGATGCGGGTCGAATTGCATACCCATGTCGAGGCCGGCGCCGTGATGCAGATGCGTCCCGCCGAGGACGGCTTCGCGATCCCCGCCGGCGGCAGCCGCGCGCTGGCCCGGGGCGGCGATCACGTGATGTTCATGGGCCTGACCGCGCCCTGGGCCGACGGCGACACGGTGCCGCTGATCCTGGATTTCGAAGAGGCCGGCGAGATTTCCGTCGAGCTGCCGGTCGACCGGACCCGCCCGGCCGGGCCGGACGGCTGAGCCGGCCGGGGACCGTGCCGCGCCCGTAATCGCCTCAGGCGCCGCCCAGCACCTCGCCGACCCAGGCCGGGACAAGACGCGAGGCCGGGCCTTCGCGCGCCTCGCCAAAGGCGGTGGCGGTCAGCGACGCCTCGAGGTTCAGCTCCAGCGTCCGCGCGCCCGCCATCGCCGCGACCTCGACGAAGCCCGCCGCCGGATAGACATTGCCCGAGGTGCCGATCGAGACGAACAGGTCGGCGGCCTCGAGCGCGGCGTGGATTTCGTCCATGAAATAGGGGAACTCGCCGAACCACACCACGTCGGGCCGTGTCGCCGCGGCGCCGCAGGAAGGACAGGGGTCGTCCGGCGCCATCGCCTCGGGCGCCGTCCAGCGATGCGCGCAGCCTGCGCAAAGCGCCCGTGCCAGTTCGCCGTGCATGTGCCAGACCGCGCGGCTGCCGGCCCGCTCGTGCAGGTCGTCGACATTCTGCGTCACGATGCGCACGTCGCCGGCGAATTCCCGCTCCAGCCGCGCCAGTGCCAGGTGCGCCGGGTTCGGCGCTGCTGCCCTGCAATTCTTTCGGCGCGCATTGTAGAAGTCATGCACCAGCGCCGGATTCCGCGCAAAGCCATCGGGGGTCGCCACCTCGTCCAGGTCGTATTGTGTCCAAAGCCCGCCCGCATCGCGGAACGTTCCCAGCCCGCTTTCCGCGGATATCCCCGCCCCGGTCAGGATCACGATCCGCTCGGTCACGCCCGCCCCCCGATCCCGTCCAGCGCGGCCGCGATCAGGTCCAGGAACGGGCCTGCGGCGGCGCCCGGCGCCGCCGTAACCGTTGCATCCCGCGCCAGGTGCGTCGCGAAGTCGATCTCGCCCGCGATCACCGGCAGCAGCGAGGCATACTGCGTGGCGTAGCGCACCGGCGGGTCGACCGGCGCGCCCAGCGTCATCGAGACCTTCCCGGCGGCGGCCGCAAAGCCGAAGGCCTGTCCGTCCAGCAGGATTTCGGCCCTCAGCGTCAGGCCCGGCGGCAACGCACGCTCCGCCGCTGCGGCCAGCGCGACGGCCAGATGCCGGTGCGGGGCACGGTCGGGCGGGTCCGCGACCCGTGGCAGCCGCGCGCCGAAGATCGCCAGTTCCAGCAGGATCGCCCGCGTCGCCGTGCCACGTTCGGTCAGCCGGTAGGCCGATCGCCGCCCCGGAACCTCGCGCTCAATCAGCCCGTCGGCCGAAAGGTCGTTCAACCGCGTGGTCAGCAGATTTGCCGCCAGTCCCGGCAGCCCGGTCTGCAAGTCGGAAAACCTCGCGGGTCCGGCGTGCAGCTCGCGCAGGATCAGAAGGCTCCAGCGGTCCCCGACGATATCGAGCGCGCGCGCAATCGGGCAAAGCTGGGCATATGTCCTCCCGGTCATGGCCCGTCCATGGCACGGCTTGGTGCTCCTGGCCAGAGTTGATGGTTTGAAATATGAAAGCGAAACTTTAAAGTTACTGATTTGGACTTTAAAGTTTACGAATATTCTGGCCTTACCGGCGGGATATGCTCACTTGCCCACGGGGATGATCCCTGACTGCCATGGCGGCGCGCCAGACAAACGGCGACAGGATCGGAACAACCCGCCGTGCGGCCGCCGGACCGGCGGCGACGGAGGCGTGTGCGGCAGCCCCGTCGGCGGCTTCGCGGCAGCGACGCCAGCCTCCGGCGCCCATGGCGGATCGTGTCCGCGTGGCCGCAGAGACGCCCGCCACGCCCGCGCCCGTCGCAGACCGCCTTGGCGTCGCCCGCCGCAAGCCCGCGACGCCGGGGCAGCGATGGCCGGCCCGGCGGCGCGGGCCGTGCCGAACCGGTGCCGGCGCGCGACAATGTCCTTGAGCCCGCCGGGCACCCCGTCCTCTCACGAGACGAAGGATGCCACCCGCACCGCTTGACCCCGCGCCGCATCCGTGGCCTGAAACGGTCGATGATCCGGTCGGTTCTCTTCGTCTGCCTCGGCAATATCTGCCGCTCGCCCACCGCCGAAGGGGTGATGCGGACGATGGCGGCGCAGGCCGGCCTGAGCCTCGACATCGACAGCGCCGGCACCGGCGCCTGGCATGTCGGAAAGCCGCCGCACGCGCCTGCGATCCGCGCCGCGGCCCGGCGCGGCTATGACCTGACCGGGTTCCGCGCCCGGCAGGTGGGGCGCGCGGATTTCACCCGTTTCCAGCTGATCCTGGCGATGGATGTGGCGAACCTCAGGGACCTCGAGCGCTTGGCGCCGCCGGGCGCCCCGGCGCGGCTCGGCCGGCTGCTCGCCCATGCACCCGAGACCGGCCGGTCCGAGGTGCCGGACCCGTACCATTCCGGCGACTATGAAGCTGTGCTCGACCTGATCGAGACCGCCTGCCGGGGGCTGGTGACACGATTGGCGGGGGCCAGCCTGCCCTAACCGCAATAGGTCTCGGCGGTCCGTCCGAAGGCCTTGTACTTCTCCCAGAACACGCCGTGCGCCGCGCGGTCCGACTGCCGGATTTCCTGCGCCATGTGCGGGTCCTTGAAGAACTTCGCCGCCAGCCGCTGGTCCTTGTCCGAAAGCGTCAGGTCGGCCACGTTCTGGATGCAGCCGCACAGCGAGCGGTTCGCCGCCTTGCGGTCGGATTTCATGCAGGCGCGCTCGATCGTGCCGGCCCCGGCGGTGCCGGCCAGCACGGCCAGCAGGGCTGCGATGCAAATGGGTTTCATGTCTGCCCCTGTCCCCTGTGGGTGCCTCATGTCCCGTGCGCCGGTTATGCCCGATTCGGGGGATGCGCCATATCGGCGCGTTGCCTGAAACCCCCGATCGGCGATCCGGCGCCGACGGTCCGTTGTTACCGTGTCAAGGTTAACGATCCATTGCGGCGAAATTGCGGCCAGGGCGCCGGTGCGCTCAGCGCAGCACGTGGAAGCCGGGCGGCGGGTCCTCGGCGGTCTCGGCTACGTCGACACCGGCGACGCGGGCCTGCTCTGGCCCCCGGCGCAGGGCGGCCAGCATCGCCGCCACCGCCGCCTCGGGCCCGGCGATCACCGCGGCGACCGCGCCGTCGGGCTCGTTCCTGACCCAGCCGCGCAGACCCAGCGCCTGCGCCTCCTGCCGGGTCCAGGCGCGGAACCAGACGCCCTGTACCCGGCCCCAGACCCGCACCCTGACCCGCCGTTCGCTCATCCGCCGGCCTCCGGTCCGCAGGCCGCCGGTGCCGCGGCCGGGGTCGCCGCGCGGGCGCCCGGCCAGGGCTCAATGCAGCCGCGCATGCACCAGGAACCCCTGCACCGTCGTTTCCCCCAGCGCGCGCAGCGCCTCCAGCCGGTGCAGCCCCTCCAGCAGCACATAGCGCCCCTTGCCGGCGCGGACCCGGATCGGCACCTTCTGGCCGTTCTCCAGCATATCCTCAGCCAGCGCCTCGACCTTCGCCGGGTCGAGCGTCTTGGCGCGTTTCGCGGGAACGTAGATTTCGTCGATCGGAAAGGAGATCTTTTCCAGCATCCTCGGTCTCCGTGTCGCCCCGGCGCACCGCCGCCCGGGCGCGATGTCCCGCAGCATGACCGACCTTGCCCGCATCCGCAATTTTTCCGTCCTGATCCGAATGCCGGCCGAGCGCCATCCCGCCTTGCCGCGCGGCCACAAGGCTCGCTTCGCCCCCGCGCCGCCCCGTCACACCGCAGGTGTGCCTCCGGCACCGCGCGGGGGCGAAATCGCCCCCACCCCCGGGCCGGGGGCGCAGCCAGCCGAGATGCGCGAACGCCACGTCATGTGTAGGGTGGGCTTTCAGCCCACGGCTTACGGATCACCACCCTTTGTTGGCTTTAGGAGATCGTCAACCGCCTTCCCGGGCTTTAACTGCCCGGTCAGCAGCCCGCCAACGACAGTACCCGCGACCGGCATACCCAAAAGCGATCCCAGGCCCGTGCATCCCAAAATGATCCCTGTCGGAATGGTCGCACTCGCCACGTTCTCCGCCCCGACATAGTCGCGCGCATTTTTCAACAACGCGACCTTGAATGCGCGCAGCCAGCGCACACCGTTTTCTCCGGTCTCCTCGTTGGCATTCTCCGCGTTACGGGGAAGCAGTGCGAGAAGCTCTTCCAACTGGCCAGTCAAGCCATCGAGAAAGGCAAGAAGCCGTTCCCTTAAGTCCGGGTCGAGATGATTTTCGCCGCGCACCTTCTCCCGGAACTCGGCAATTTGAGCCAGCAGCCCGGCGGTAATGAGCGCGATGGCATCGCGATTGGCTGCCAGCCGCTTCGCCATCGCCTTGGCGGCAGCCGGCTGGATGGGCTTGTCCACCTCTGCCCGCGTGGCCACTGCGGACTTCTCGGCGTCGTATTCCCGTCTGATCTCTTCGATCTTCTCCGCGATATGCGCCGGCCCCTTCTCCCAATCCGCATCCGGGATCAGCGCCACGCGCCGCTGCAACTCCCAATCGAGGGGCTTGCCGTCGAGAAACCCTTGGTACCAGTCGCGCCAGAAGTCACAGATTCCTTGGCTTTGGTACAGGTAGGACTTCGAATCATCAGGTGAGAGCAACCATGAATTAAATGGACTTTGCAGCGGCTGTGAGAGAAGAATAGACTTCGATTTATTCGCAAGCAACCGATGAAGATCTCTTTCAGCAGCAGCGGAAAAGTAATTGATTAAATTACTCCATTCTATGTTACTCCCAGATATAGGATGTTCAGCGTATTGCTGGGAATTCAGATATGATGTGAGCGCCTCGAATGCCGCAACCGGGTATCGCGCAAAGCTCGATGTGGCGATACTGCCCTGTATTGCAAGTTCTGACATGGCATAAGAAGGCTGTTGCAAAGCATGCTCCAAAAGATCAGATAGATATCTATTGGACTGCCGCGTGGTTATGTTGCTCCGTATCCTGTTCTCTAGTTCGCTCGGATATTTAGCAAATCTGTCACGAATGACACATCCTGCGCAAAGCAGTTTGCGCAGCGCCTGAAAGGCCAGGCCCACTCTGGGCTGCTCAATGCCCAATGATTGCAAAGCGAACCTGAACGTCAGTACACGTGAAGAAGTCGATTTGCCTCGGAGTTGTTCGCCTAGTAGCTGAACGACCATTTGGTTCTGACCTGCCCCATTGACGCCCCCCCACAAACCCCATCATATCCCGCTCACCATGACCGACCTCGCCCATATCCGCAATTTCTCCATCGTGGCCCATATCGACCACGGCAAGTCGACGCTCGCCGACCGGCTGATCCAGCTGACCGGCACCGTGGCCGAGCGCGACATGAAAGAGCAGATGCTGGATGCCATGGACATCGAGCGCGAGCGCGGGATCACCATCAAGGCCAACACGGTGCGGATCGAGTATCCGGCGCAGGATGGGCACACCTACATCCTGAACCTCATCGACACGCCGGGCCACGTGGATTTCGCCTACGAGGTCTCGCGCTCGATGAAGGCGGTCGAGGGCTCGCTGCTGGTCGTCGACGCCACCCAGGGCGTCGAGGCCCAGACGCTGGCCAACGTCTACCAGGCGATCGACGCCGACCACGAGATCGTGCCGGTCCTGAACAAGATCGACCTGCCGGCGGCCGAGCCCGCGCGGGTGCGCGAGCAGATCGAGGACGTGATCGGCATCGACGCCTCGGACGCGCTGGAAATCTCCGCCAAGACCGGCCAGGGCATCCCCGACGTGCTCGAGGCGATCGTGCGCCGCCTGCCCGCGCCGAAGGGCGACCGCGACGCGCCGCTCCGGGCGATGCTGGTGGATTCGTGGTACGACAGCTATCTCGGCGTCGTGGTGATGATCCGGGTGATGGACGGGGTGATCCGCAAGGGCGACGCCATCAAGATGATGCAGACCGGCGCGCGCTACGGCGTCGACAAGCTGGCGGTGCTGAAGCCGCAGATGGTCGACATCAAGGAACTGGGGCCGGGCGAGATCGGCATCCTGACGGCCTCGATCAAGCAGGTCCGCGACACCAAGGTGGGCGACACCATCACCCACGAAAAACGCCCCTGCGCGCGTCCCTTGCCCGGTTTCGCCCCTTCGGTTCCGGTGGTGTTCTGCGGTCTCTTCCCGGTCGACTCGAACGACTTCGAGGATTTGCGCGGCGCCATCGACAAGCTGGCGCTGAATGACGCCGCCTTCACCCACGAGATGGAAACCAGCGCCGCCCTCGGCTTTGGCTTCCGCTGCGGCTTCCTGGGGCTTTTGCACCTCGAAGTGGTGCGCGACCGGCTGGAGCGCGAATACGACATCGACCTGATCACCACGGCGCCCTCGGTGATCTACCACGTCCACCTCAAGGACGGCACGCGGCTGGAGCTGCACAACCCCGCCGACATGCCCGACGCCACGCTGATCGCGCATATCGACGAGCCGCGGATCAAGGCCACGATCCTGGTGCCCGACGATTACCTCGGCGACGTGCTGAAGCTTTGCCAGGACCGCCGCGGCATCCAGCTCGACCTGACCTATGCCGGCAACCGGGCGATGGCGGTCTACGACCTGCCGCTGAACGAGGTGGTGTTCGACTTCTACGACCGGCTGAAATCGGTGACCAAGGGGTATGCGTCCTTCGACTACCAGCTTTCGGGCTACCGCGAGGACAACCTGGTCAAGATGCAGGTGCTGGTCAACGAGGAACCCGTCGACGCGCTCAGCATGATGGTCCACCGCGACCGGGCAGAGATGCGCGGCCGGGCGATGGTGGAAAAGCTCAAGGACCTGATCCCCCGCCACATGTTCAAGATCCCGATCCAGGCGGCGATCGGCGGCAAGGTCATCGCGCGAGAGACCCTGTCGGCGCTGCGCAAGGACGTCACCGCCAAGTGCTACGGCGGCGACGCCACCCGCAAGCGCAAGCTCTTGGACAAGCAGAAGGCGGGTAAGAAGAAGATGAGGCAGTTCGGGAAGGTGGAAATCCCGCAAGCGGCGTTTATTTCGGCGTTGAAGATGGACAGTTGATCTGTGCCGACGGTCTTCCGACACGAGGGTTATCGATTCTTCTTTTACTCGAACGAGGGCGATCCGCGGGAACCCGTCCACATCCACGTTATGCGGGGCGGCGCCGAAGCCAAGTTCCGGGTCGAACCCGACGTCCGGCTGGACCGTACCCACGGCTTCGACGCGCGATCTTTGCGCCAACTCGCCGCTGTGATAGACATGCGGCGTGACCGGATCATCGAGGCTTGGCATGACCATTTCGGCAACTGAGGTGCGCTTCGACGACGACACCATGTGGGTGGGTCTGGAAGACGGCCGGACCCTCGGCGTGCCGCTCGCCTGGTTTCCCCGGCTGCTGGCCGCATCCCCCGCCGCCCGCGCGCAGGTCGAGATCACGCCGTTCGGCCTGCACTGGGAGGCGCTGGACGAGGACATCTCGGTGCCGGCGCTGTTGTCCGACGCGCCACGGGTCGCGGCGTGAGGGCCGGGGAAGTTGCTTGACCGGCAGAAGGCCGGCAAGAAGAAGACGCGCCAGTTCGGGAAAGTCGAAATTCCGCAGTCGGCTTTCATCAGTGCGCTCAAAATGGATTCGTAGGGTGGGGTTCCACCCCACCGCATGCCCCGACGCCACCGCCTCGGTGGGGTTGAACCCCATCCTACACCCGTCCCGCAGGCTTCGCGTGAACCGCGACTTGATCGCGCCCCATCGGGTTGGGTAATCCCTGTCGCCTGGCGGCATCTGCCACACGCAATGCAAATGGTCCGGCAACACCACCCACGCCGCGATCCCGAACGGTCGTTCGGCCCGTGTTGCCCGCACCGCTGCGCGCAGCCGGGCGATCTCGTCGACCAGCAACGACGATCCGCGCGCGGCCAAGGCGACGGTGAAGAAGGTGCGGGCCGCGGTCATCGGCGGGCGGCGGTAATTCGGCATGCGGCGACCGTGCCCGACCGTGGTTGACGGGGTGTGACGTCACCCATTCTGCGGCATGGACAAACCGCCCCCAGCCCATTAATTTACGTATATGTTAAATTAAGGACCCGCCCCATGACCCCCGAACTCACCTATCTCCTCTTCACCGCCATCCTCACCGGCGTCCTGTGGATACCCGCGGTTCTGGGCCAGGTCGCCTCCCGCGGGGTCCTGCAGCCGCAGGACTACGTGACCCTGCCCACCAGCCCCTTGAAGGACTGGGCGCGGCGCGCCGACCGGGCGCACAAGAACGCGGTGGAAAACTTTTCGGCCTTCGCCGCGGTGGTTCTGGTCGGCCATCTGCTGGACGTCCACTCGGCGCTGACCGCCGCCTGCGCGGCGATCTATTTCTGGGCGCGGCTGGCCCATGCCGCGGTCTTCCTGGCCGGGGTCAAGCAGTTCATGGCCCGCACCGTGGTCTTCACCGTCGCCTGGGCCGCCTGGCTGGTCCTGGCGCTGGCGGTTCTGCGGGCGGGCCTGGCGATGTGACCGGCCGCCTCAGCAAGCGTAGGGTAAGCAGTCCTGCCCACCACCCCCAATCGGCCTATTACCCAGCCCCGCTCCATCACCCCACCCCCGCCCCCCCTGCACGGGATCGTGATCGCCCGGACTCCGCGCGCGCTGGTACTCTGCGGCCGGGCGCCCCGTGCCCGTGACAACAGGGAGAGAGAGATGAGACCGCTTGCCATCGCCGCCGTGCTCGCCGCGTTCGCCGCCGGGCCGGCCGTCGCGTTCCAGTGCCCGCAGGACATGGCCGCCATCGACGCCGCGCTCGCCACGGCCGAGCTGACCGACGACCAGCGCGCCGAGGTGATGCAGCTGCGCGCCGACGGCGAGGCGCTGCACCGCGGGGGCAGCCACCAGGCCTCGGTCGACGCGCTGGCCCAGGCCAAGGCGATCCTCGGCCTCTGAGCGGCCGGGGCGCCGTCGGGCCCCGCCGCCAAACGGACCGTGACCGCAACGTGCGGCCTGTTCACCACGGGCCGCGCGGCGTGGCGCACCGACGCGATACCGACGGAATACATACGTGATACCGACGTGCCGATTCCCCGGATTCGCCGGCGTTGACCGCCGATTCGGCCCGCGGCCGGGCCTCCGGGGCTGGAATCAGCCTGCAAATGCCCGAGGACCGGCCCGCAGGCGGCACGCCCGCGCCGGCGGCCTTTGCACGCGCAGCAAGCCCTGCCATGGCCTGCGAAAATCCCGGTTGTCCCGAGTTATCCACCGGGTTTTCCCGAATAAAACCAAAGAGTTATCCCCAAGAAATTTTCACGTTGGCGTGATTTTCTGTTGCGCCGCCCAGCCCGGTTTGTGACAGTCCACGTGCTGCAAGGGTTCCTCGGAACCGGCGCAGCCGCAAAGGCCTCCCGGGGCGGATGCGGGGCGGGAAGCGGTTTTCGGACCGGGTCCCAAGCCGTTGAAACCAAGGGGAAATCGCCTGAACGCGCGGGCTCTCAGAGCGCAAGCGGACAGGCGGTGGATCAAAGGGCCGATGCGCGCCATGGCCGGGCCGCAAGGTCAGGTCCTGGCAGCCGGATCAGGCCGCAAGGCAGGGGCCGGTGGCCGGGCGGGATCGCAAGATCTCGGTCGGCAGCCCGACGGGGCCGCAAGGTCTTGTAGGGTGTCGCGGCGGGCCGCAAGGTACGCAGCGGCGGCAACGGCCCGTGAGGGCCGCAGCAACTGGGCGGGAAGGCCTTCGGGCGGACCTGTCCGGGAAGGCGCCAGGAGATGCACGGACCGCGTCTGAGCACCTGGCGCCTTTTCCGTTTCCGGTCAGCCCCTTACGCCCCCGCGAAACGCGAAACGGGGTCCGCCCCCGTTCGGCCGGACCCCGTCGCCAGTGATGCAATCCGCGTCTGTAGCACCCGTGCCGCGGACATACACGGCGCCGCGCCGTGGATCAACCACATCTCGCAATTCGCTCGCGCAGAAACCCCTACATAGTGGGGTTTCTGCGACACATGGTATGCGCCGCCGGTCAGCCCTCGTCGAGCGAGACGATATAGGCGGTCAGATCCGCCACCTGTTTGGAATCCAACAGGTTTGTCATCGGCGGCATCGCGCCGTGCGAGGCCGGATACCAGATCCGCCCGGGGATCTGGTCGGCCGGGCGGAACCGCGCGATCGCGTCAAAGCTCGGCGGATACTGCTTCATCGGGCCGCCATCCTCGATGTCGTGGCAGCGCGCGCAGTGCTCTTCGGCCAGAAGCCGCCCCTGATCGGCGTCGCCATCCTGTGCCCAGGCCGGCGCGGAGAACGCGCAAACCGTTACAAGGATTGCCGGAATCCGTCTCATGGCGTCACCTCCCAGATAGGCCCGATGCGCCAAGTCTAGGGCGCGTGCGCCGCCCCGCCTTGACCCCGATCAAGCCGCGGGCTGCGGCGCCGGGGCCCCGGGGGCGGGTCAGTTCGCGAACGGGTCCTCGGATTTCCGGCCCGAGCGGCTGCCGGACGACCCGGCGAAGGGGTCGTCGCCGCTGCCGACCCCGCGGGCGGCGACGTCGCGCTGGCAGGCCTCGACCTCGTCCCAGGCCCGGCGCGAGCCGGTCAGCTTGAGGTTGTCGATCTCGCTGCCCTGGTAGGAAATCCGCATGTTCAGCGCGCGCTGGAATTCGCGGATGAACTCCATCTGCGTGCTTTGGGCGTGCAGATAGACGATCTCGCCGGGGTTGAATTGCAGCCCGCGCGCCGCGACGTCCCAGGTCGGGCGGCTGCCGAACTGGATGACGATCTGGTAATCCTGTTCGGGCTGCAGCGAGGCCCAGTCGTCGTTGCCGATCAGGATATAGAAATTGCCGGCCTCGGGATTCCGCCCGATCCTGAGGACCGTGCCGCCGGTCCAGCTTGCCACCGCGTAACAGCCGTTCCGGATCGTCGTGTCGATCGAGATTTCCCAGTCGCCAACGGATTTCCAGAACACGGCCTCCTGGGCCGCCGTGCTCCCCGCGGCCCCGGCGGCGAGGACCGCGCCGAATGCCAGGCAAGCCAGTTTTCGCGTCATGGCGGCCTCCCTTCCTTGCCGGACCGAGCTAAGCACAGGGCCGGCATGCCAGGCAAGAACCGGCCCCGCGCTAGCTGGACCCGGGGGCGGGGGCGTCGAGGAAGGCGCGCACCGAGGCCTCGAACTCGCGCGGCTTGTCGGCGTGCAGCCAGTGGCCCGCGCCGGGGATCCTGGCGAACCGCGCCACCGGAAAGTGCCGCCGGATCGCGGGCCGGCTGGCGGGCGTGACATAGTCGCTGTCGGCGCCCGACAGGAACAGCGTCAGGTGGCGCGCCTCGGCGTCGGGATCGGGCCAGCCGGTGATCGCCTCCATCTCGGCCTCGAGCGCGTCGAGGTTCAGCCGCCAGCGCCGCTCGGCCAGGTGCAGCGATTGCAGCAGGAAGGCGCGGACCGGTGGCTCGGCGACGTGCCCGGCCAGCTGGCGTTCGGCGTCCGAGCGTTGCGCGATGGCCCCCAGATCGACCCGGCGCATGGCGTGGATCAGGTGCGACTGGCTGTGGCCATAGGCCACCGGCGCGATGTCGGCCACGACCAGCCGCGCCACGCGGCGCGGATAAAGCAGCGCCAGCGCCATCGCCGCCTTGCCGCCCATCGAGTGGCCGACCACGTCGGCGACGCCGCCATGGGCCTCGATCACCTGCGCCAGGTCGGCGGCGAGATCGTGATAGCTGTGGGTGTCGTGCCAGGGGCTTGCGCCGTGATTGCGCATGTCGACCGCGATCACCTGCCGGGTGTCCGACAGCCGCCTGGCGATCACCCCCCAGTTCCGCGCCGAACCGAACAGCCCGTGCGCGATCAACAGCGGCGGGCGGCCGGTCGGGGCGCCGTGAAGGACGGTGTTCAGCATGGCCGCTGAATAGCGCCGGAATTGGCCGCTGGCCAGAGCCGCCGGGCCGGGCTAGACTGCTGCCGCTGCCGGGGGGGGGGAGCGATGGACGTCTTGGACAGGCTGGATGACCGGGCCGACCGGCTGGCGGCACTGATCGAGGAACGTCTCGGCGTGCGCGGCAACGGGCTCGAGGCCAAGCTGAACCGCGCCGGGCGTCGCCTGCCGCGCTGGGTACGGCGCGAGGCCGGACGGCTGGTCGAGGCGCGCCGCATGGCGGCACACCCCAAGCTGATGAGGCGGACCGACCCGGACGCGCTGGACCGGGCGTTCGGGCGCTGTGAAAGCTGGCTGAGGGGCATCGACCCGGCCGAACGCCGCAAGGACCGCATCCTCGGCCCGCTGGCGGTCAATGCCTTCAACCTGCTGGTCGTGGCGGGATTGTTCATCGCCTACCTGGTCTGGGCCGGGCACGTCTGAGGCGCAAACCGCCCGTTTTTTCGCCGAAGGACCGCGGCCCGGACGCGGAAGGGCGGGGCCCGGCGGAAACCCGTTCCCCTATTCCGGTCCATGTGGTCTAAAGAGGTCAACCGGCGCGCAGGTCCGGATTGGGGAGAGTACGGGCCGGTATGGTCGAGACGAGCGAAAGCGACAGCCGAAAGCTTCTGCGCCGACTGCGCGACACGCTGGCCGAGGAGGGCCCGGCGCAGGCGCGGCTGGACCGCATCACCCACCTGATCGCCGACAGCATGGGCACCGAGGTCTGCTCGATCTACCTGTTCCGCGACGCCGAGACGCTGGAGCTTTGCGCGACCGAGGGGCTGAAGCCCGAGGCGGTGCACCAGACCCGGATGCGCGTGGGCGAGGGGCTGGTCGGCCGCGTCGCCCGGTCCGGCCAGCCGGTCAACACCAAGGACGCGCCGTCGACCAAGGGTTTCCGCTACATGCCGGAGACCGGCGAAGAGATCTATTCGGCGTTCCTCGGCGTGCCGGTGCAGCGGCTGGGCGAGACGCTGGGCGTGCTGGTGGTTCAGTCCAAGGAAAAGCGCGGCTATTCCGACGACGAGGTCTATGCGCTGGAAGTCGTCGCCATGGTGCTGGCCGAGATGGCCGAGCTTGGCGCCTTCGTCGGCGAGGGCGCGGCGCTGGCGGCACCGCACAAGCGCGCGGTGATGATCCGCGGCGCGGCGGGGCAGGAGGGCACCGCCGAAGGCCATGCCTGGCTGCACGAGCCGCGCGTCGTCGTCACCAACATGGTGGCCGACGACCCCGAGGCCGAGACCGCGCGGCTGAACGAGGCGGTCGAGCAGTTGCGCGTCGGCGTCGACGCGATGCTGAGCCGGGTCAACCCCGCCGACAAGGACCAGCGCGACGTGCTTGAAGCCTACCGCATGTTCGCCAATTCCCGCGGCTGGATGAAGCGGATGGAAGAGGACATCGCCCGCGGCCTTTCGGCCGAGGCGGCGGTGGAGAAAGAGCAATCCACCGCGCGCGCGCGAATGCAGGTGGTGCCCGACGCCTACCTGCGCGAGCGGCTGCACGATCTCGACGACCTGTCGAACCGGCTGCTGCGCATCCTCTCGGGCCAGGGCCGCGAGACCGGGGCCGAACTGCCCGCCGACCCGATCCTGATCGCGCGCAACATCGGCCCGGGCGAATTGCTGGATTACGGCCGCAAGCTGCGCGGCATCGTGCTTGAGGAGGGCTCGGTCGGCAGCCATGCGGCGATCGTGGCGCGGGCGCTGGCGATCCCGCTGATCATCCCCGCCGAGCGGATTACCACCGAGGCGCTGAACGGCGATCACATCATGGTCGACGGCGAACAGGGCCTGGTGCACCTGCGGCCCGAGGACAGCGTCGTCACCGCGTTCCGCGACAAGATGGCGATGCAGGCCGAAGCGCAGCAGCGTTACGTCAGCCTGCGCGACAAGCCGGCCGAGACCCGCGACGGCGCGGTCGTCGAGATGCAGATGAACGCCGGGCTGATGGCGGATCTGCCCTCGCTCGAAAGTTCGGGCGCCGAGGGCGTCGGGCTTTTCCGGACCGAGCTGCAGTTCCTGATCCACAACCAGATGCCGAAACGGTCCGAACTGGTGGCGATCTATGCCCGCGTCTTGGATGCCGCGAAGGGCAAGCGCGTGCAGTTCCGCACGCTGGACATCGGGTCCGACAAGGTGCTGCCCTACATGAAGCCCACCGACGAGCCGAACCCGGCGCTGGGCTGGCGCGCGATCCGGGTGGGCCTGGACAAGCCCGGGGTGATGCGGATGCAGCTGCAGGCGCTGATCCGCGCCGCCAACGGACGCCCGCTGACGGTGATGTTCCCCTTCGTGGCGCAGTTCGACGAGTTCAAGGCGGGCCGCGACCACGTGCACCGCGAGCTGGAACGCGAGGCGGCGCTGGGCCACCCGCTGCCCGAGACGGTCGAGATCGGCGCCATGCTCGAGACCCCGAGCCTGGCCTTCGCGCCGCGGCAGTTCTTCGAGATGGCCGATTTCATCTCGATCGGCGGCAACGACCTGAAACAGTTCTTCTTCGCCGCCGACCGCGAGAACGAGCGCGTGCGGCGGCGCTATGACACGCTGAACGTCAGCTATCTTACGTTCATCGAGCGCATCGTCGAACGCTGCGCCAAGGCCGGCACGCGGCTGAGCTTCTGCGGCGAGGATGCCGGCCGGCCGATCGAGGCGATGTGCTTCGCCGCCATCGGGCTCAGGTCGCTGTCGATGCGGCCGGCCTCGATCGGGCCGGTCAAGAACCTGTTGCGCCGGGTCGACCTGGGCGAGGCGCGGGCGGTGATCGACGAGGCCCGCGCCAGCGGCAGCCAGTCGGTGCGGCCGGCGGTGCTGGACTATCTGCGCAGCCTGGCGTGACGCCCGGGGCGACAGATTTCTGGACAAATCTGGCTGGAGGGGGGCAGATTTTCTGCGAAAATCTGTGGCCACGATCCCGCGGGATCGTGGGGCGCCGAAGCCGTCGACCGCCCGCGGCCGGCGTCAGCGCGGCTTGACGATCCGGCCCCGCAGCGCCTCGACCAGCTCGCCATGGTCGCGGTCGGCGTCGATCGCCAGGCGTCTCAGCCCGAAATGCACATGCGCCATCTCGCGGTAATAGCTGGCATAGGCATAGTTCGTCGCCGCGCCCGCCACCGCGCCCAGCACCGGCACGGTCTGTGCGGCGAGCTTCTGGCCCAGCACGGTCGCCAGCCGCGGCGCGACGCGGCCGATCAGCGCCTGCAGCGCCGGGCCGGTCACCACCATCCGCGTCGTCAGGAAGCCCAGGTCGGCGCCGTCGTCATGGTCGAGCGGTCCGGCGGCGGCGAAGACCTGGATGCAGTCGAACTGCACCCCGGGTTCCGCCGGGTCGAAGCCGTGGTCCGCCGCCACGCCCTGGATCGCGTGCAACAGCACCGTCGTCGTCACCGGCAATTCGGCCATCGCGCTCGGCAGGCCGCCGAAGCCGCCCGCGGCGCCCATCGCGGTGCTGATCGCGGTGGTCAGCCAGCCCGGCTGATCGCCGATCACCCCGCGCGAGCCGCCGGCGACCCGCATCGCGATCCGCAGTGCCTGTTCGGTGCCGCGGCCCAGGTTGTCGCGCAGCCCCTCGGGCAGCCGGTCGATCAGGGTGTCGGCCTTGCCGCCGGCGAGGTTCAGGACCTGGATCACCGGCCCCCCCGCGCGGGAATACCGTTCCGCCAGCGCCGCCAGCCGGTCGTCGACCAGCCGCTGGTCGATTGCCTTGTCCAGAACTTCGATCTGCATGTGACCGTCCGGGAATGCCATCGCTGAAAAGGTCAGCATTCCGCGGCCCGGATTCAAGCGGCAATCGCACAAGGTGTTGATATCCGGCGATATCCTGCGCCGCGCCTGCGCCCGCGCTCAGCCCCAGCGCGCGACGTGTCCGGTCACCCCGGCCCAGGCGTCGCCGCCGCCGAGCGAAAGCCCCAGCACCCGGTCGGGGTTGGTGGGCGGCGGCATCTCGATGCCGTCGAGCCGCGCGAACCCGAAGCGCCCGTAATAGGGCGCGTCGCCCACCAGCATCACCCGCTGCCAGCCGAGCGCGGCGGCCCGCGTCAGGCTCTCCCGGATCAGAAGCGCGCCCAGCCCCTCGCCCTGCCGCGTCGGGTGCACCGCGATCGGCCCCAGCAGCAGCGCCGCCGCCCCGTCCACCCGCACCGGCCAGTTGCGCACCGCAGCGGCGAGAATGCCGTCGCCGTCGCGCGCCAGCAGGCAGAGGTCCGCAATCGGTTCGATCCCGTCGCGCAGCCGATAGGACGACAGCGCCTCGCGCCCCGGCGCGAAGCAGAGGTCATAGAGCGCCTCGACCTCCCACCAGTCATCCGGTCCCTCGCGGGCGAGGTCGTACACCCCTGTTCCCTCTCGTTTTTCGCTGGAAACGCCCCTAGCACGGCGCTAGGTCCCCGGCAACGCGACCGGAGACGCCCGCATGTTCTACCGCCCCGAAGACGGCCACGGCCTGCCGCACAACCCGTTCAACGCCGTCGTCACGCCGCGGCCGATCGGCTGGATCTCGAGCCGCTCGGCCGATGGCCGCGACAACCTGGCGCCCTATTCGTTCTTCAACGCGGTGGCCTATGTCCCGCCGCAGGTGATGTTTTCCTCGACCGGGGTCAAGCCGGACCAGGACGGCACCAAGGACAGCGTGGCCAATATCCGCGCCACGGGCGTGTTCTGTGTCAACATCGTGGAATACGCGATGCGCGGGGCGATGAACGCGACCTCGGGCACCTATCCCGCCGACGTGGACGAGTTCGAGAGGGCGGGGCTGGTGCGCGAGCCCTGCCGCACCATCGACTGTTCACGCGTCGCCGGCACGCCCGCGGCGCTGGAATGCCGGCTGACGCGGATCGTCGATCTGCCGGGCAAGGCGAACCGGCTGATCCTGGGCGAGGTCACCGGCATCCATCTGCGCGACGACTGCCTGGTCGACGGGCGCTTCGACGTCACGCGGTACCAGCCGCTGGCGCGGCTCGGCTATCGCGATTATGCCCGGGTGACCGAGCTGTTCAGCCTGGCGCGCCCGGACGACCAGATGTGAGGTTGCAACAGGCTGTTCATCCGATCCGGAGCGAGGAAGCCGGGGTTGCGACGGAAGGGCCCGCCTCACGCCGGTGCCGTCCCACCCCCGCTATCCGGAAAATACCCGCCGCCCGCCGCCTCACGCTTCCTCGACATGGGTCAGCGCGCGCAGGAAATCCTCGATCTCATCCATATGCGCCCCGGCGCGCACGTCTTCCGCGGTAAGGCACAGAACCGCCTCGGGCCTGCGCCCCAGAAGCGCCGCGATCTCGGCTTCGGCGCGGGGATGCGGCGGCGGGTTGTCCGAGGTCAGGAACGCGCCGACACGGGCGGGCAGGGCGTCGAGACCGGCCAGATAGCTTCGCACCGGCGCGGCGATCCGGCCGGACCAGACCGGGCCGCCGAGCAGCAGGCAATCGGCATCCTCGCCGGTGATGTCGACCGCGATGTCCGGCGCCGCGCCGCGCCAGGTGTCGCGGCCGGCCTGCAGCCAGCCGACCAGACCGCGGCGATAGCAGGCACAGCGGATCTCGCTGATCTCGCCCAGGGTGCGCGCGGCCAGCGCCTCGGCCAGCAGCCGCGTCGCGCCGGTGCGCGAATAATAGACGACGTGCGAGCGCATCCCGGTCCTTCCGCCTGACAGGGGCGATGCTGGCAGGGTGCGGCACCGCCCGCGTTGATCGGGGTCAACCGGGGCGGGCCGCGCCTTGCCCGCAGATTTCCGGCACCCCGGTGAAACTTTCGCCGCGTCCTCGGCGTGAGTCCAGATGCAGCGGCAAACCGGGCCTGCCGCCCGGGCGCCGCGTTGCAGCCATTTGGACCAGAAAGGACATCGCAATGAAGACCCGCAACGTAATCGTATCCGCCGGCCTCGCCACGCTTCTGCTCGCCGGTTCGGCGCTTGCCAAGGCGCATGACCAGGGCGTCGCCGACGGCGGCTTCGAGCCCGGCACCCAGACCGGCGCGCGCGACGTGATCGACGCGCTGACCGATGCCGGCGTGCTGGACGGCAAGGGCGTTTCCGCCGTGGTCAAGGGCGGCGCCCGCGGCGACGCCGCCTCGGATGCGAAATCGGACAACGCCACAGTGCCGACCGTCAACCAGTGACGCGGCGGCCCCGGGTAAGTGCCGAGTAGCGAGTGCGATGTTGCCAGAGGGCGGCCGCCGCGGCGGCCGCTCTCGCCCTGGAAAATTCCCGCGCGCCGAGCGTTTCCACCTTGGGTCAACTTGCTCTAGGGTGGCCGTCGCGGACAGGCCAGGCGACGGAGACAGGCAATGCAGACGATGATCGGCGTGATCGGGGGATCGGGCGTCTACGAGATCGAGGGGCTGGAAGACGCCGCGTGGCAAACCGTCGCGGGTCCCTGGGGCGCGCCCTCGGACCAGATCCTGACCGGGCGGCTCGACGGGGTGGCGATGGCGTTCCTGCCACGCCACGGCCGCGGCCACGTCCACAGCCCCACGACCGTGCCCTACCGCGCCAATATCGACGCGCTGAAGCGTCTCGGCGTCACCGACGTGATCAGCGTCTCGGCCTGCGGCTCGTTCCGCGAAGAGCTGGCCCCGGGCGATTTCGTCATTGTCGACCAGTTCATCGACCGCACCTTCGCGCGGGAAAAGTCGTTCTTCGGCACCGGCTGCGTCGCCCATGTCAGCGTCGCGCACCCCACATGCCCGCGCCTCGGCGCCGCCTGCCTCGAGGCCGCGCAGGCCGAGGGCATCAGGGTGCATGACGGCGGCACCTACCTGGCGATGGAAGGCCCGCAATTCTCGTCGCTGGCCGAATCGAAGCTCTACCGCGAGGTCTGGGGCTGCGACGTGATCGGCATGACCAACATGCCCGAGGCCAAGCTCGCCCGCGAGGCAGAGATTTGCTATGCCAGCGTGGCGATGATCACCGACTACGACAGCTGGCACCCCGACCACGGCGCGGTGGACATCGCCGAGATCATCGCCACGCTGACCTCGAACGCTGACAAGGCCCGCGCGCTGGTGCGCCGCCTGCCGGCGCTGCTGGGGCCGGACCGTGCCCCCTGTCCGCATGGCTGCGACCGGGCGCTGGACTACGCCGTTCTGACCGCGCCGGACAGACGCGACCCCGCGATGGTCGCGAAACTCGATGCGGTGGCGGGACGGGTGCTTTCCTGAGGCCGCCCGCCGGAGCGGACCGGGACGGCAGCGCGCGGTCGGTTAGGATTTCATAAACCATCGCCGGGGTATACCGCGCCCCGAAGCTTCGGCGCGGGGCAGGAATCCCGCGCAGCCACGACAGTCCGGTCCCCGGGATCGCCCGTCATCGGGCGTGGGGACGGTTCAGATCGCTTCGGCCCGCGGGTAACAGACGCCGGGCCGGGAACCGCCGGGGGAAACCCTGCGGATACGTCAATCGGCGGCGCCGCCGTCCCCGAACCCCGAACACGGTTCGCATGCCAGATCGCGAGACACCACGCCGCAGCAACGCGCCACAGGCTTCCACCGGAAACCTGTGCCCGGATTTTCCCCGAAATTCCGCCGCGCCGCGCGTCCGGCGAACTCACCCGGCGCCGTGGTCCTTCAGATACCGCCGGATGAACCGCCTGATCTCGCGCGCCGCGCTGGTATCCTGCGCGTTGCAAAGCTCGACGAAGGCGTCGCGCTCTTCCTGCTTCAGCCGCAGCACCAGCTGGCTGTTCTTCTTGCCGGGCTTCTCGGCTTTCGGCTTGTCGTTCACGCCTGCGTGTCCCCCAACCGCATCGCTTGATTCTCGCATATGCAATGTATATACGTCGCAGATGCGGTAGCCGCAGGCGACAATAGCGGCATCCGATTGAGAAAGGAAAAAAAAATGAATTTGACCACGGCCCGCCACCTTTTGATCCGCGACCGGATGGACTGGCACAAGCCGCATCTGAGATGGCTGAACGACGGCCTCTACCGGCTGTTCCGCGACCGCCGGCGCTGACCGGGGCCTTGCGCGCCACGGCCTGATCGGCGACAACCTTCCGGGCTTTCGAGGAAGGGCGCCGATGCAGAAATCCCGCAACGTCAAGGACTACATCCGCACCATCGTCGACTTCCCCCACGAGGGGATCATGTTCCGCGACGTGACCACGCTTTTCGCCGACGCGCGCGGCTTTCGCATGGCAATCGACCAGATGCTGCACCCCTATACCGGCGAGCCGATCGACAAGGTCGTCGGGCTCGAGGCGCGCGGCTTCATCCTCGGCGGCGCGATCGCGCACCAGCTTAGCTGCGGCTTCGTTCCGGTGCGCAAGAAGGGCAAGCTGCCGGGGCGCACGATCAGCCAGGACTACAAGCTGGAATACGGCGAGGCGATCGTCGAGATCCACGACGACGCCGTCGAGCCGGGCGAGACCGTGCTGATCGTCGACGATCTGCTGGCCACGGGCGGCACCGCGGAGGCGGGCATCAAGCTCTTGGAGCGGCTCGGCGCCAAGATCGTCGGCTGCGCCTTCATCATCGACCTGCCGGACCTCGGCGGGCGCAGGAAGCTCGAGGCGATGGGCATGGACGTGCACGCGCTTTGCGCGTTCGAGGGGCTCTGAGCTACCAGAGCTTCTGCGGCGCGATCGCCGGCGGCGGGGTATAGCGCGGCGGGCGGTTCGAATGGGTCCGCCAGTCGGGTTCGGTGCGCGGGATCTCGTCGAGCGCCATCAGGGCCTTCATGAAACCGTCCATCACAGCAACTCCCCCTTGACCGGGGTCAGCCCGGTGCTGGTGCTCTCAAAGGCCTGCCCGGCGGCGAGGATGCAGGTCAGGCCGGCCGCCGTGGTGGCGGTGATCGTCCAGGTCCCGGTCTCGTCCGAGGCGAAGACCTCGATCAGCATGTTGTTCGGCGCCAGCCCGATCGACTGGAGGGTCTCGCCAAAGCCCTTGTCGAGCCGGGCGAGCACCTTGTCGCGCTCGGCACAGTTCTGCATCGGCTGGGCGGTGGTGGCGGCGGGGACGAGCGTTGCGGCGGCAAGCGCGGCGGCGAGGGTCAGCCTGGTCATCGTAGGGGTCCTTTCTGGTGGCGGTCCCGGACGGCTGGCTGGGGCGGGTCGCTCGGGGCGCGTGGCGGGTTGGTCGTTGGTCCTTTCGGTTCGGGGTCGCGTCGGGTTGCGGCCTTGGAAACAGCCTGGCGCCGGTCGCTCCGGACAGGCAATATCGGCGCGGGGTTATCGGATATCGTCTGCCGCGGGGGCCGCTGTCCCGCGAAAAGCATGTTCGTTACCAATGGGTTGAAGGATCGCGCGCGCGGCGAACCGCGCGCGGCACCGGAAGGTTCAAAAAGAATCCGAAACCGCGGCGCGCCGCCTCAGCCCGCCGCCACCCGCGCGCCCGGAGCGATCGTGGGCAGCGCGGCGTTCAGCGCCTCGACGGCGAAGCCCGCCGCGCGCTTGTAGCCCGCCATGAACGCCGCGCGCTCCTCGGCCGGGATCACCGCGTTGATATCGTCGAAGCTGCCGCCGCAGCGGTCCTCGACCAGGTTCAACAGCCCGAACGGCCCGGCGCCGCGGTTTCGCAGCACCACCTCCGAGACCGGCCCGCAAAGCCGCGCGTCGTAGGCCGCCAGCGCCGCCGGGGTCACCCCGTGCGCCACCATCGCCGCGCCCAGGACGCGCGCGTCGACCACCGCCTGGCTCGCCCCGTTCGACCCGGTGGGATACATCGCATGCGCCGCGTCGCCCAGCAAAGCCACCGGCCCCTCGACCCAGGTCGGGATCGGGTCGCGGTCGATCATCGGGTTCTCATAGGCCACGTCCGCCCCCTCGAGCAGCGCCGGCACATCCAGCCAGTCATAGCGCCAGTCGGCGAAATGGTGCAGGAAGTCGGCCACCTCGGCCCGGCCGAACCAAGACGACGACTGCCAGCCCTCTGCCGGGTCGACCGTGACCTCGGCGATCCAGTTGATCTCGGCCAGCCCGTCCTCGCCGGGATGCGAGATCGGGTAGATCACCATGCGCTGCGTGCTGGACCCGAGCCCGACGAAGGACGATCCCGTGCGGATCGGCCGCGCCCGCGTGGTGCCGCGCCACATGATCGCGCCGCCCCAGTGGATCGGCGGCTGACGGGGGTGCATCTGCGCGCGGATCGCCGAATGGATGCCGTCGGCGCCGATCAGCAGCGTGCCGGTTTCGCGCGAGGTGCCGCCGCCGGCATGTTCCAGCCGCACCGAAACCCTGCCGTCGCAGGGCTCGTAGCCCGCCACGCGCCGCCCCAGCCGCACCGCCCCGTCGCCCGCGCGCGCCCGCAGCGCGTCGTACAGCGCCATGTGGAACCGGCCGCGATGCACCGCGTATTGCGGCCAATTATAGCCCGCGAACATGCCCCTCGGCTCGGCATAGATCTCGTGGCCGTTGCGCCCGACCAGCGCCCATTCCCGCGCCGGCACGCCGACGGCGTCCAGCACCTCGGGCCCGATCCCCAGATCGAAGAGCTCGCGCACGGCATTGGGCTGCAGGTTGATGCCGACGCCCAGGGGCCTGAGGTCGCGCACCGCCTCGAACACGGTGGCGCGCACCCCGATCTGGTGCAGCGTCAGCGCCGTCGCCAGCCCGCCGATTCCGCCGCCGGCGATCATGACATGCGGGTCACTCATCGGCCTGATCCGCGCAGGACGGTGCCGCCAGCACGGCGCCCGGGTTCATGATGCCGAGCGGATCCAGCGCCGCCTTGATCGCGCGCATCGCGCGCAGCTTGGCCGGGTCGCCGTAGCGCTGCAGATCCTCGGCCTTCAGCCGCCCGATACCGTGCTCGGCGCTGATCGAGCCCTCCATCCGGTGCACGAGGTCGTGGATCGCACGCTGCACCGCGGGTTTCTCGGCAATCCGGTCGGCACGCGCCTCGCCCGGCATCGGGAAGGCGTTGAAATGCAGGTTGCCGTCGCCGAGATGGCCGAAACAGTTGATCCGGTAGGCGCCGATTCCGGCCAGCGTCTCGGCGGCGCGGTCGATGAACCCGGGCACCGCGCCCAGGGGCAGCGAAATGTCGTGCGACGAGATCGCGCCCACCAGCCGGTTCGCCGCCGGCAGCGATTCGCGCAAGGTCCAGAATTCCCGCCGCTGCGCTTCGGATTGCGCGACCAGCCCGTCGCCGGCCAGCCCCGCCGCGTGCGCCGCGGCGAACAACTCTTCCAGCGCCGCCGCGGGGTCCTGCCCGGGCCCGAGGCCGAGGTCGATCAGCACCAGCCATTCCGGCATTTCCGCAAAAGGAAGGCGGATTTGCGGCATCTTTTCGGCTATGAACTGCAAACCCATGCCGGATATCAGCTCGAAGGCCGAAATGCCGCCGCCGATCCGCTCTCCGGCCATGGCCAGAAGCGACAGCGCCGCCTCGGGCGACGGCACGACCAGCAGCGCCGCGCCCGTCGCCGCCGGCCGCGGCAAGAGGCGCAGCGCCGCCGCGGTGATCACGCCCAACGTGCCCTCGGACCCGATCAGCAGGCTCTTCAGGTCATAGCCCGTGTTGTCCTTCCTCAGCCGTTTCAGCCCGTGCAGGATGCCGCCGTCGGGCAGCACCGCCTCGATCCCGAGGCAAAGCTCGCGCGCGCTGCCGTAGCGCAGAACGTTGACCCCGCCCGCATTGGTGGCCAGAAGCCCGCCGATCCGGGCCGAGCCCTCGCTGGCCAGCGACAGCGGAAACAGCCGCCCGGCGTCTTCCGCGGCGGCCTGCACCTTGGCGAGGACCGCGCCGGCCTCGGCCACCAGCACGTTTTCCCGCGGATGCACGCTGCGGATCCGGGTCATCCGTTCGAGCGACAGGATCAGCGGCAGCGGCCCGTCGGGCGCCACCTGGCCCGCGACCAGCCCGGTGCCGCCGCCATAGGGCACCACCGGCACCCGCGCGGCGCCGGCGGCGCGGATCACCGCGGCCACCTCGTCGGTCGAGCCCGGCGCGACGACCAGCCCCGCCTGCCCGCGATGCGTGCCGCGGGGTTCCTCCAGATAGCCCTGCGACGGGTCGCGGAACGCGGCAGCGGGCAAAAGGGCGCGCAGCCGCGCCTCCAGGGCGGCATCGACGGGGGTCAGCATGCCGCCCGGTCAAGCACGGTGCGCGGGCGCGTGCAAGTCAATCGCCCGGAAAGTCCGGCATCCGCAGGAACCGCGGTTCCAGCACCACGACCGTCGGGCGCGGCGGCAGGGTGCGCAGCGAGACGACGTAATCCGAGCCGTTGGCGCGGCGGATGTCGAATTCGTCGGCCATCTCCGCCAGGAAGCGGTCCAGCGAGGCGCGGCCGAACCAGTGCATCGGGATCACCACCGAGGATTTCAGCCGTTTCATGATCCGCACGATCACCTCGGTCGGCAGCGTCAGCCCGCCGTCGACGGCGGCCATCACCACGTCCAGCCGGCCGAGCGCGGCATACTGCATCTCGTCGGGTTCGTGATGCAGGTGCCCGAGATGGCCGATGCAAAGCCCCTCGACCTCGAAGACGAAGATCGAGTTGCCGTTCCTTTCCGACGCCCCGCCGAACCGGCCGCGGATGTCGGTTGGCACGTTGCGGATCAGCATTTCGCCGAGGTCCAGGTGATGCCGGATGCCGGCCTCGGTCGGGCCCCAGCCTTTCAGGACATGGGCGATGTCCGGGCTGGGAAACATCGTGAAATGCGTGTCGTGGGCGTGGTTCATCGTCACCACGTCGGGCAGGAAATCGGTGGTGCCGAGATAGCCGGCGTAATCTGTCACCGCACTCAGCCCGCCGGGCGCGCGGATCAGGAACATCGAGTGGTCGACATAGCTGATGCGCACGCTGAAATCCGGCACCGGGGCGTCGAAGCTCGCCTTCTGCAGGTACTCGATTCCGGGCGCCGCATCGGCGATGGCGATGCAGTGGCTGGGACGGCGGCCCTGGTCCTGGGCCTGGGCCTGCGCCGGGGTTCCGGCAAGCAGGACGGCGGCGAGGGCGGCGGCGAGGGCGGCGTTGCGCGGCATGGCGGCGTCTCCCGAATGGGGCAGGGACCTGCGCGATGGTAGGGCGCCGCCGCCCGCCGGTCGAACAAAATCCGCGTGTGCGGGCGGCTGCGGCGGCGCGGCGCTTGCGAACCCGGCGCGCAGGCGGGATAAACCCGGTGCGCGGATCCGGGCGGGGAGGGCCCAGGAAAATGCCAGAGCCTTGTTTCGACGTCGCGCATCTCGGCCATGTCGAGATGCTGACCGACCGCTACGACGCCTCGCTCGACTTCTTCACCCGGGTCTACGGTCTGACGCTGTCGGCCGAGGACGGCGGCAGCGCCTATCTGCGGGCCTTCGACGACTACGAGTTCCACACGCTGAAGCTCACCGCCGCAGATACCACCGGCGTCGGGCATGTCGGCTATCGCGTGTCGTCGCCCGAGGCGCTGGACCGCCGCGTGGCGGCGATCGAGGCGGCGGGCCATGGCGGCGACTGGGTCGAGGGCGACCTGGGCCACGGGCGGGCCTACCGCTTCAAGGACCCGTTCGGGCACGCCTTCGAGCTGTACTGGGACACCCGCCGCTACGAGCCGCCCGAGGCCGAGCGCCCGGCGCTGAAGAACATCGCGCAGCGCTATCACGGCCGCGGCTGCTGTCCGCGCCGGCTGGACCACCTGAACCTGCTGGCCGATGACGTGACCGTGTTCCGCGACTTCATGCAGGCCTGCCTGGGCGCGCGCGTGACCGAGCAGATCCGGCTAGACAACGGCAGGCTCGGCGGCTGCTGGTTCACCGTGAACAACAAGACCTACGACCTGGCCTGCACCGAGGAACACGGGCGCGGCCGCGGGCGGCTGCACCACGTCACCTATGCCACCGACCAGCGCGAGGACATCCTGCGCGCCGCCGACATCTTCCTCGAGAACGGCGTGCATATCGAGACCGGCCCGCACAAGCACGCGATCCAGGGGACGTTCTTTCTGTACGTCTGGGAACCCGCGGGCAACCGGGTCGAACTGGCCAATGCGGGCGCGCGGCTGATCCTGGCGCCGGACTGGACGCCGGTGACCTGGACCGAGACCGAGCGCAAGAAGGGCCAGGCCTGG
Organism: Rhodobacter sp.; assembly: GCA_041627895.1. GTDB lineage: Bacteria > Pseudomonadota > Alphaproteobacteria > Rhodobacterales > Rhodobacteraceae > JBFKQC01. Next base: position 34,814 of record JBFKQC010000014.1, on the reverse strand, counting down.
GGGCTGAAGACGATCGAAAGCTTCCACACCCACGGCACCCCGCCGGTCGAGCGATGACCATCGCCTTCATCGGCATGGGCGAGGCCGGGTCGGCCTTCGTCTCCGGCTGGGCCGGGGCGCACGGCCCGATCCGGGCCTATGACATCAAGACCGACGATCCGGCGACCCGCGACGACATGCGCGCCCGTTATGCCGCGCTGGGGGTCGAGGGCCGCGACACGCTCGCCGCCGCGCTGGACGGGGCCGATCTGGTGTTCTCGACCGTGACCGCGGACCAGGCGGTCGCGGCCGCCGAGGCCGCCGCGCCGCACCTGGCGGAAGGCGCGCATTTCCTGGACCTCAATTCCTGCGCGCCGGCCTCCAAGGAACGCGCGGCCCGCGCGGTCGAGGCGGCGGGCGGGCGCTATGTCGACGTCGCGGTGATGGCGCCGGTGCATCCCAGGCGCAACCTGGTGCCCTGCCTGATCTGCGGTCCGCATGCCGAAGCGCTGGCGCCGCGGCTCGAGGCGCTGCCGATGGCGCTCGGGCTGGTCGAAGGGCCGGTGGGCCGCGCCTCGTCGATCAAGATGATCCGCTCGGTGCTGGTCAAGGGGCTCGAGGCGCTGACCGCGGAATTCATGCTGGCGGCCGAGGCCGCCGGCGTGACGGACGAAATCCTGCCGTCGCTGGTGCACAACTACCCGGGCTTCGACTGGGACGCGCAGGCGGCCTACAATTTCGAGCGTGCCATGGTGCACGGCGTGCGCCGCGCCGCCGAGATGGAGGAGGCGGCGAAGACGCTCGCCGATCTGGGCCTGCCCGCCGCGATGACCGAGGCCACCGTCCCCTGGCAGCGCCGGATCGCCGCGGCGGGGGCCGAGGCGCCCGAAAATCCCATTGCGGCGGGCGCGCGGGCGCTGGCGGCGGCGCTTCTGCCCCGGGTCCGCGGCACCGGCTGACCGCGGCGCGGCCCGCTTCCATCCGGCGCGAAATCGCTTAGGTTCGGGCCAAGGGCGAGCCGGGGGAGAGGCGATGAAATTCGGGATCGGACAATCGGTTGCCCGCGTCGAGGACCCGCGGCTTCTGAAGGGCGACGGCGTTTTCGTCGAGGACGTGGCGCCGAAGGGCATGCTGCACGCCGCCGTGGTGCGCTCGCAGGTGGCCCATGCCCGGCTGAACGGTGTCGACGCCGGCGCGGCCCGCGCCCTGCCGGGCGTGCGCGCGGTGCTGACCGGGGCGGACCAGGCCGCCGACGGGCTTGGCGGGGTGGCCTGCCACACGCTGTTTCCGGGCATGCACCGGAACGTCGCGACCCGGCCCGCACCGGCGCTGGCCACGGACCGGCTGCTTTACGTGGGCCAGCCCGTCGCCTTCGTCGTGGCCGAAACCCGGGCCGTGGCGCGCGACGCCGCGGAACTGGTCGAGGTCGAGCATGACGAGTTGCCCGCCGTCTCCACGCCCGCCGCCGCAACGGCCGCGGACGCGCCCGTGCTCTGGGACGGGGCGCCGGGTAATCTGGGCTTCGAGATCGATCTCGGCGACGCGGCGGCGACCCGGGCGGCGCTGGCGGCGTCGCATCACGTCACGCGGCTGCGGCTGGTCAACAACCGCGTCTCGGCCAACGCGCTGGAAATGCGCGGCGCGCTGGCCGAGTGGGACCCGCGCGAGGGCCGGCTGATCCTGCACGCCTCGACCCAGGCGCCGCATACCGTGCGGGGCGAGATCGCCGCGGCGCTGGGCCTGCCGCAGACCGCGGTCCGGGTGATCGCCCGCGACGTCGGCGGCGGGTTCGGCATGAAGGGCGGGATCTACCCCGAGGATATCCTGGTCGCCTGGGCGGCCAGGCGGCTGCGGGCGCCGGTCGGCTGGTTCGCCGAGCGCGCGGAATCGCTCTTGTCCGACTATCACGGCCGCGACCAGGTGGTCGAGGCCGAACTGGGGCTCGATGCCGGGGGCCGGATCACCGCGCTTGCGATGCGCTGCGACTACAACGCGGGCGCGTTCCTGACCCCGGGCGGCGGCGTCTCGCCGATGTTCGCCTGCACGCTGGCGACCGGCTGTTACCGGGTGCCGGTGGCGCATGTCCGTGCCAGGGCGGTCCATACCAACACCTCGCCCACCCAGCCCTATCGCGGCGCCGGGCGGCCCGAGGCCGCCTATCTGATCGAGCGGCTGATCGACCGCGCCGCGCTCGAGTCCGGGCGCGACCGGGTCGAGATGCGGCGGCTGAACATGCTTCGCGCCGACGAGATGCCGTGGAAGACGCCGCTGGCCTACACGATCGACGCCGGCGATTACGGCGCCGTCCTGGACCGCGCGCTCGAGCGCGGCGACTGGGCCCATGCGGCGGCGCGCAAGGCCGAGGCGGCCGGGCGCGGGCGGCTGCGCGGCATCGGCATCGCGCTGCACATGGAAAACGCCGGGCTCGGCAACGAGGCGGCCGAGATCCGCTTTGACCCGGGCGGCGGCGTCACCGTTCTGGCCGGCACGTTCGGGCACGGCCAGGGGCACGAGACGGTCTATGCCCAGATGGTCGCCGACTGGCTGGGCGTGCCGTTCGGATCGATCCGCGTGGTGCAGGGCGACACCGATGCGGTGGGCTTCGGGCGCGGCACCATCGCCTCGCGCTCGATGATCAACGGCGGCGGGTCGCTGCGCCTGGCCGCGGACCGGGTGATCGAGAAGGCCCGCGCCATCGCCGCGCATCTGATGGAAGTGGCGCCCGGGGACGTGGCGTTCGAGGCCGGGCAGTTGACGGTCGCGGGCACCGACCGGCGGATGCCGCTGGCCGAGGTGGCGGCGATGTCGTTCAAGCCGATCCTGCCGCCCGAACTGGGCCTCGGGCTGTCCGGCGAGGGCGATTTCAAGCTCGAAGGCTTCACCTTCCCGAACGGCTGCCAGATCGCCGAGGTCGAGATCGACCCGGAAACCGGCGCCTGCGCGGTCGTCTCGATCGTCTCGGTCGACGACGTGGGCACGGTCCTGAACCCGATGCTGCTGGATGGCCAGATGGTCGGCGGTATCGTGCAGGGGATGGGCCAGGCGCTGATGGAGGACATGGTCTATGACACCGGGGGCCAGGTGCTGTCGGGCAGCTTCATGGACTACGCGATGCCGCGCGCGGCGGATATCCCGCCGATCCGGGTGGAAACACTGCCGACCGGCACCGAGAGCAATCCCCTGGGCGTCAAGGGCGCCGGCGAGGCCGGGACCGTCGGCGCGACGCCGGCGGTGATCTCGGCGGTCCTGGACACGCTGGCCCCGGCGGGCGTGCGCGACATCGAGATGCCGGCGACGCCGGCGCGGATCTGGGCGGCGCTTCAGGCGGCGCGGGCGGAGGGGTAGGCGGAAGCGGCGGCGATCCGATCCGGGTCGCGGTTGGCCCGTGGCGAACCGTCGAACGGCGCCAGGGCGCGAATGGCGGCCGGCGGCCGCCGCGCCAGCGCCGACCCGCCCCCTCGGGGCGGCGCTTCTGCGGTGTTGCGCGCAGGGCAATCGTTCGGCGGGGCTGCACCATAAAGCGCGCCGGTCCGGCGGTCCTGCGCCACCCCGGCGGGCCGGCGCTGGCGCGGCTCGGCGCTGCAATCCGAATGACCGGACCGCACCGGAAATGAGGCGAAAACGCTTCGCCAGGCGCGCCTGTGCTGCAAGGGCCCTTGGAACGGCCCTGAACGTTCAGGCGACGACCACCTCCAGAAGCGCCTGGCGCTTTTCCACCTGCGTCGCATGCAGCGCGCGCCGGATCGCCGCGCGCAGCGCGCCCGGGTCCCCGACGCGCTCGGCGTGCGCCCCGTGGGCGGCGGCGATGGCGGGATAGTCGGGCGCCGGGCCGAGCCCGGTCAGCGGCATCTCGTTGGCCGCCGCCGCCTTGCCGTCGGGATACATCGCCAGCGTCGCGCGCTTGACCGCGTTCCAGCGGCCGTTGTTGAAGACCAGCGTCAGGATCGGGAGACCGTGCAAAGCCGCCACCTGATGACACGCGGTCGGATTTGCGAAAATGTAGGACCCGTCGCCGACGGTCGCGATCACCGGCCGCTCGGGGCGGGCGAGCTTGACCCCCAGTGCCGCGGGCATGCCCCAGCCCAGCCCACCCGAAAGCGGTGTCCAGAACAGCTGTCCGGGGTTGTCCAGCGTCAGCGCCTCGCCCTCGGCGCCGAGCTCGGAAAAGATCGCCGCCTCGGGCCCGGCCTCTTCCGACAGAACCCGGCTGACGTAATGGTGGTTCATCGGCCCCGCCGCGCCCGCGGCCACCAGCGCATCGGCGGCCTCGGCCATCGCCGCACGCCGCGCGACCTGCGCGGCCCGGCGCGCGTCCAGGTTCATCTCGCCCGTTCGGGGGGCCAGTGCCTCGATCAGCGCGTCGAGCGCCAGCGCCGGGTCGGCGGCAAGCGCCACGTCGGTGGGGAAGCCGCGATAGGGCGTGCCCAGGTCCAGCGGATCGGCGCCGAGCGCGATCACCTTGGCCTCGCCCGCGGCGCCCGGCCCGCCGGTCCAGGGCATCGTCGCGCCGATGGTCAGGATCACGTCGGCGCCGGCCACAAGCGGCCCCGGCGCGAAACCGGCATGCATCGGGTGGGTCGTGGGCATCGCGCTGACGGTGGGCCAGAACTCGGCGACCGGGATCGCGAAGCGCTCGGCAAGCTCGGGCAGGCGCGCCAGGTGCCCCTGCGGCGCGGTGCGCTGGGTGACGATCAGCGGGTTCGCGGCGCGCGCCAGCAGATCGGCGGCCCGGTCCAGCGCGCCCGGGTTCGGCGGCGCGCCGGGCAGGTCGGGCACGCGCGCCTCCGGCAGCGCGATCGCGACCTTCTGGGCCAGCACCTCGCGCGGCAGCGCCAGATAGGCCGGCCCCCGCGGCGCCGCCATGGCGGCGGAAACCGCGCGGGCGACGGCGGTCGCGGCCTGCTCGGGATAGCGCAGTTCGTACTCCCACTTCACCGCCTCGCGCACCAGCGCGGCCTGGTCGTACATTTCCTGGCCCCAGTGGATCGGCATCATCCGGCTGCCCGGCCGCCCGGTCTCTGTCACCGGCGTGCGCCCCGACAGCAGCACGACCGGCACCTCTGCCGCGGCGGCGTTGATCGCGCCCATCGTGCAGTTCGCAAGCCCGACATTGACATGCACCATCACCGCGGCGGGGCGGCCGGAGGCCAGGTAATAGCCATGCGCCATCGCCACGGCGACGGATTCGTGATGCACCACCAGCGGCGTCGGCAGATGCGCCGCACCGGGCGCGTCGGCATAGACCTCGATCAGCGAGGGGAAATCGGTGCCCGGATTGGCCAGCACATGGTCGATGCCGCAGGACTTCAGCGTGCCGAGCACCGCCGCGGCGGCGGTTTCCGACGGGGCCGGATCGTGTGGCATGGCGTGACCTCCCTTCGCCGTCGCCCAATCTCTAGCGGGCGCGGCGGGGGCAAGTCCATCCGGCGGCGTTCAGCCCGTCCCGCCGATCGCCTCGCGCCCGCCCATCAGCGGCCGCAGGATCGGCGGCAGGTAGACCGAGCCGTCGGCGCGCTGGTGGCATTCGAGGAACTGCGCCAGGACCCGCGGCGTCGCCAGAAGCGTGTTGTTCAGCGTATGCGCGTATTGCACGTTGCCCTCGGCGTCGCGATAGCGCAGATCGGCGCGCCGCGCCTGCCAGTCGTGCAAGCTCGAGCAGCTATGCGTCTCGCGGTACTTGCCCTGGCTCGGCAGCCAGGTCTCGATGTCGTGCATCCGGTACTTGCCGGCGCCCATGTCGCCGGTCGAGCATTCCACCACCTGGAACGGCAATTCCAGGTCGGCAAGCAGCGCCTTGGCGTGGCCGAGGATGGTATCGTGCCAGGCCCAGGAGGTTTCGACCGAATTGGCGCAGATCACGTATTGCTCGACCTTGTTGAACTGGTGCACGCGCAACAGCCCGCGCACGTCGCGCCCCGCGTTCCCGGCCTCGCGGCGGAAGCAGGGCGAGAAGCCGACGTAAAGCTTGGGCAGGTCGGTCTCGGCGAGAATCTCGCCCGAATGCAGCGAGGTGATCGCGACCTCCGCCGTGCCGGCGAGGTACAGCTCTTCCTCCGGCATCGCATAGATGTCCTCGCGGCTCGCCGGCAGGTGGCCGGTGCCGATCAGCGCGCTTTCGCGCACCAGCGCGGGCACGGTGATCGGCGTGAAGCCCTCGGCGGGAAGCCGCTGCATCGCCAGCGTCAGCAGCGCCAGTTCCAAGAGCGCCATGTCGCCCTTCAGCGTGTAGGAGCGCGAGCCCGCGACCCGTGCCGCCCCGGCGAAATCGGCCCAGCCGTTCAATTCCAGCAGGTCGACGTGATCGCGGATCTCGAAGTCGAATTCCGGGATCGCGCCGTGGGTTTCGACCACCACGTTCGAGCCGTCGTCCGGCCCGATCGGCGCGCCGTCATGGGGCACGTTCGGCACCACAAGCATCTGCTCGCGCAGCGCCGCCTCGCGGTCGCCCAGCATGGCCTGAAGCTCGGATATCCGCCCGCCGATATCGCGGCTCTTCAGCTTCAGCGCCTCTTTCTCGTCGGCGCCGGCCCTGGGGAATTGCGCCGAGATCGCGTTGCGCTCGGTCTGCAACTCCTGCAGGTCGCGCCGCGCCCCGGTGACCTCGGCGTCCAGCGCCAGAAGCGCGGGGATGTCGACGTCGATCCCCTTGACCTTGCAGGCCCAGGCAACCTTGTCCGGGTTCTCGCGGATGAACTTCAGATCGAGCATGGTCGGAACGCCCCGTTCGCACGTCTCCGGCGGCTGCCGGGTTGGCGGTGTCTAGACACCAGCGCGCCGGAAGATGCAACCGCCCGTGCGTCGCCCGGCAAGGGGGCGGCGGCGGACATGCCGGCAGGCATTTGGCCGCAGCCCCCGGCGGTTCCGCACCGCGCGCCGGGCGCCTAGATAGGTCGTGGACGCATTCGAAAGGGCCCGCCATGGATTTCGACTGGACCCGGAGGTTCGCACCGCTCGCCGCGCTGGAGCCGCAGGCGGCCGCGACGCTGCGCGGTTCGACCACGCTCGTCGCCTTCCCCGAAGGCGCGGTGGTCTTCGGCCAGGGCCGCTCGCCCGAGAGCCTGCTTCTGCTGCTCGAGGGCACGGTGCGCGTCCAGCATCTTTCCGAAGGCGGGCGCGAGATCGTTCTGTACCGCGTCCACGGCGGCGAAAGCTGCGTGATGACCACTGCCTGCCTTCTGACCCACCAGGCCTATTCCGCCGAGGGCATCGCCGAGACGCCGGTGCGGGCCGTGTCGATCCCGCGGCGGGTCTTCGACGATCTGGTCGCCACCTCGAAGACCTTTCGCGAGTTCGTGTTCTCGACCTATTCGCAACGGCTGATCGACCTGTTCCTGGTGATCGAGGAAGTCGCGTTCCGCCGGCTCGACATCCGCCTGGCGCAGAGGCTGCTGCAGCTTTGCCGCGGCACCGGGGCGGTCGCGCTGACCCACCAGCAGCTGGCCGCGGAACTGGGCAGCGCGCGCGAGGTGATCTCGCGCCAGCTTGCAGAGTTCCAGCGCCGCGGCTGGGTGCGGCTGTCGCGCGGCAAGGTGAAGATCGCCGATCGCGCGGCGCTGCAGAACCTCGCCGAGACGACATGATACCGGATATGGGCATCGTGTACCGAGCCACTACAACATATTGGCGAACGCTTCGTTAACCCGGTTTTTGCGTTTCCCCCTCCCTACCGCCCTCGATCCTGCGCCGATTCGGTTAAACGGCCGATAATCGGGGCCAAGTTGCGGAACGGATCGGGCGGAAACGGCGGGATGCCGACCGCCCATCCGTCTGTCCATTCCACCGTCCATTCGACCGTTCACCCGGGCGAGGCCGGGGCGTGGACCGGCCGAAACCCGTCCGGTGCCTTCGTTGCGGATGTCCGCCCGCCCCGCCAGTCGCCGCCGGGGCGCTTCGGCGGCCCGGCACAGGCGCGCCCGTCCCACGGCGGCGCATGACTCCGGTCCGCGCGCGCCGAACGCTGCTGCGGTCAAGACACGGATCTGCGCGGTCGCGCTCTTCAAGAGGGCCGGCCAGTTGCGCAGGGGGCAGGGATGGCGGCGCCGTTCCGGGGCGGAACCGAATTTCCTTTCCTGAATGTGACATCGTCACCGACAGGGCGCCATTGGCCGCCTAGAACGCCTCGAAACCGGAAAACGGAGTGATCCAGATGACTGCACGCGATTTACGAACCGGCGGCGCCGGGGGCGCCCCATGACGACGGAATTCACCCCCCTGGCCTCGCTTGCGGGCGGGGCGCTGATCGGGCTTGCCGCGGTCGCGCTGATGGCCGCACGCGGGCGGGTCTTCGGCGCGACCGGCATCCTTGCGGGGCTGTTGAGCCCCGCCAGTTCGGGGGACTGGGTCTGGCGCGCGGCATTGCTGGCCGGGATGCTGACCGGCCCGTGGGTCTACATGGCCGCCGCGGGTAGCTTCCCGGCGATCGACGTGCCGGTCTCGACCCCGGCGCTGCTGCTCGGCGGGCTTCTGGTGGGGCTCGGCGTCAGCTATGGCTCGGGCTGCACCTCGGGGCACGGCGTCTGCGGGCTGGCGCGGCTCAGCCCGCGGTCGATCACCGCCACGCTGAGCTTCATGGCGAGCACGGCGGCCACGGTCTATCTGGTCCGCCACGGGATCGGGGGCTGAGCGGATGCGCCTGACCGTCACCTATCTGATCGGCGTCGTCTTCGGCACCGGCATCTCGCTTTCCGGCATGGCGAACCCCGCCAAGGTGCTGAACTTCTTCGACTTCTTCGGCAGCTGGGACCCGAGCCTCGCCTTCGTCATGGGCGGCGCCGTCGCGGTGGCCTTCTTCGGCTACCGCCGGGCGCTGGCGCGGCCCGCGCCGCTGTTCGACCCGCATTTCCAGGTGCCGGCCAGCCGGGTGATCGACGCCCGCCTGATCGGCGGCTCGGCGGTGTTCGGCATCGGCTGGGGCATCGCCGGGTTCTGCCCGGGCGGCGCGCTGCCGGCGCTGGGCACCGGCAACCCCGATGTGCTGATCTTCACCGCCGCGCTGGTGGCGGGGATGCTCGCGGCCCGCACACTGATGCGGCTGAGCGCCAACCTGACCCTCAAGGGCCTTATCCGGGCCTGAACGCAAAAAAAGGAGCAGACAGATGTTCGACTATCCCGTGAATACCCAGGTCAAACCCGAGGTCACCGCCTTCTTCGACGCGGCGACCAACACGATTTCCTATGTCGTGAAGGACCCGAACTCGAACGCCTGCGCCATCGTGGACAGCGTGATGGACATCGACTATGCCGCCGGGCGGATCACCCATGACAGCGCCGACCGGATCATCGAGTACGTGCGCGCCAACGGCCTGGCGGTCGAGTGGCTGATCGAGACCCATGTCCATGCCGATCACCTGTCGGCGGCGCCCTACATCCAGTCGCAGCTTGGCGGCAGGATCGGCATCGGCGCGAAGATCACCGTGGTGCAGGACACCTTCGGCAAGATCTTCAACGAGGGCACCGAGTTCCAGCGCGACGGCAGCCAGTTCGACGCGCTGTTCGAGGACGGCGACACCTACATGATCGGCTCGATGCAGGTGGTGGCGCTGCATACGCCGGGCCACACGCCGGCCTGCATGACCCATGTCGCGGGCGATGCGGCCTTCGTCGGCGACACACTGTTCATGCCCGACGGCGGCTCGGCGCGTGCCGATTTTCCCGGCGGGTCGGCGGAAGAGCTTTACGAGTCGATCCAGAAGGTGCTGGCGCTGCCAGACGAGACCCGGCTTTTCATGTGCCACGACTATGCCCCGGGCGGCCGCGATATCGCCTGGGAAACCACGGTGGCCGACGAGAAGGCCGGGAACATCCATGTCGGCCAGGGCAGGACCAGGGAAGACTTCGTCCGGTTCCGCACCGCGCGCGACGCCGAGCTGGACATGCCCCGGCTGATCATCCCCTCGCTGCAGGTCAACATGCGCGCCGGCGATCTGCCGCCCGCCGAGGACAACGGGACGACCTATCTCAAGGTCCCGGTGAACGCGCTGTGACGGGGGCGGCGATCATGGAACTCGACCACCTTCCCGACAGCCTGCTGGTCTCTGGCCAGATCGGGGCGCGCGACATCGCGCGCCTCGCCGCGAGGGGCGTCCGGTCGATCGTCTGCAACCGTCCCGACGGCGAGGACCCGGGCCAGCCCGGCTTTGCCGAGATCGCCGCGGCCGCCCGCGCGGCGGGGATCGAGGCGCGCAGCATTCCGGTCTCGCCGCCGGGGCCGCGGGCCGGGGACATCCGCCTGATGCGCGAGGCGCTTGACACCTTGCCCAGGCCCCTGCTGGCCTATTGCCGGTCCGGCGCGCGGTCGCGGACGATCATCGCCGCCGCCGGCGCGGCGGCCGGCTGAGCCCCGGAAAGGACACGACCCATGCAATCAGCGACGAATGGCGGCCCGCGGCGCCTGGCACGGTATCTGCCGATCCTCGACTGGGGCCGGCGCTACGACGCCGGGGCGGCGACCAGCGACCTGGTCGCGGCGCTGATCGTGACGATCATGCTGATCCCGCAATCGCTGGCCTATGCGCTGCTGGCCGGACTGCCGGCGGAGATGGGGCTTTACGCCTCGATCCTGCCCCTGGTGGCCTACGCGATCTTCGGCACCTCGCGGGCGCTTGCGGTGGGGCCGGTGGCGGTGGTCTCGCTGATGACCGCGGCGGCGGTCGCCAATCTCGGGCTGAGCGATCCGGGGCAGGTCGCCGCGGCGGCGATCACGCTGGCCTTCCTGTCGGGGCTGGTCCTGCTGGCGATGGGGGTGTTCCGGCTGGGATTCCTGGCGAATTTCCTCAGCCATCCGGTGATCGCCGGCTTCATCACCGCCAGCGGCCTTCTGATCGCCGCCAGCCAGCTGCGCCACATCCTCGGGATCGAGGCGCACGGGCACACGCTGGTCGAACTGGCGGGGTCGCTCTGGGCGCATCTGGGCGAGGCGAACCCGGCGACGCTGGCGATCGGGGCGGGCGCGGTCGCGTTCCTGTTCTGGGTACGCAGGGGGCTGAGGCCGCTGCTGGTCCGCGCCGGGCTGAAACCGCGGCTCGCCGACATCCTGGCGAAGGCGGGGCCGGTGGCGGCGGTCGCGGTGACGACGCTGGTCGCCTTCGGCCTCGGGCTGGATGCGCGCGGCGTCGCCGTCGTGGGCGAGGTGCCGCAGGGCCTGCCGCCGCTGACGCTGCCGGGCCTCGATCCGGGGCTTTGGGCCGGACTCTTCGGGTCGGCCGTGCTGATCTCGGTGATCGGCTTCGTCGAGTCGGTGTCGGTCGCGCAGACGCTGGCCGCGAAGAAGCGCCAGCGCATCCAGCCGGACCAGGAACTGATCGGCCTCGGCGCCTCGAACGTGGCGGCCGCGGTCACCGGGGGCTATCCGGTGACGGGCGGCTTCGCGCGCTCGGTGGTCAATTACGACGCCGGCGCCGAGACCCCGGCGGCGGGTGCCTTTACCGCCATCGGCATCGCGCTGGCGGCCCTGTTCCTGACGCCGCTGCTCTATTTCCTGCCGAAGGCCACGCTGGCGGCGACGATCATCGTCGCGGTCCTGAGCCTGGTGGATTTCGGCATTCTGAGGCGGACCTGGAGCTATTCCAGGGCCGATTTCGCCGCCGTCGCGGCAACGATCCTGCTGACGCTGGGCCTCGGGGTCGAGGCGGGCGTGTCGGCGGGCGTGGTGCTGTCGGTGCTGCTTTACCTCTACCGCTCGTCGCGCCCGCATATCGCCGAGGTCGGGCTGGTCGAGGGCACCGAGCATTTCCGCAACATCCTGCGCCACAAGGTCCGGACCGACCCGGCGCTGGTGAGCTTGCGCGTCGACGAAAGCCTGTTCTTCGCCAATGCGCGCTATCTCGAGGACTACGTCTACGACCGGGCGGTGCGCGACAAGGCGCTCGGCCACGTGGTGCTGATGTTCTCGGCGGTGAACGAGATCGACTACAGCGCGCTGGAATCGCTCGAGGCGATCAACGAACGCCTGGCGACGCTGGGGCTGAAGCTGCACCTTTCCGAGGTCAAGGGCCCGGTGATGGACCGGCTGCAGCGGTCGGATTTCCTCGATCACCTGACCGGCGAGGTGTTCCTGTCGCAATACGCGGCCTTCATGGCGTTGTCCGGCGCGGCGCCCGGCACGCCGGATCGGCACGAAGCGGCCAGGCCCAGGGCAGAGGCGCTGGCCACGCAAACCTGACCGCGGAACGCCTTGTTTCCAAATAACTCCATTGCCAGAACGGGCCGATCCGGCGTATCTGGGGGCCGGGTATTCGGTAGGTGGTGCGTTTGATGTCGATGGTTTTGCGCTTTCTGGCCTGTTCCGGGCTGGCGGCCATGGTCAATCTGATCGTGGGACAGGTGCTTTACGGCCTGGCCGGGCTGGACGACGGCTGGCAATACGGCTTTTCCGTCGCGCTGGCCTTCATCTCGGGGATGGCGATCAGCTATGTGCTGAACCGCCGCTACACCTTCCCGCCCTCGGGCCGCGCGATGCATGACGAGATCACCGCCTTCTTCATGGTCTCGATCGGCGGGCTGGTGCTGACCACCGGGATCGCGCAGGCGCTCTATTCCGGCGCCGCGCCGGAGCTTGTGCGGCTGGCGCGTGTGTTCTCGCTGCCGCTTGACGCAGAAACCCTCGCCCATGTCATGGCCGTCGGGATCACCGCCGTGTATTCCTTCCTTGCGCACAAGGGGATCAGCTTTCGCCGGGCAAAGGCGGCGCGCGACGTCTGACCCCGCGCAGGGGCAGGCAGGCGGCGGACAGCGCAGATCATCGGAGAGGCCATGGCGGCGAAGACCGCGATCATCATCGGGGCCGGCCCTGCCGGGCTGACGGCGGCCTACGAGCTGGCGACGCGGACCGATATCCGCCCGGTCGTGTTCGAGGCCGACGGCCAGGTCGGCGGGATTTCCCGCACGGTCAACTACAAGGGCAACCGGATCGACATCGGCGGGCACCGGTTCTTTTCCAAGTCGACGAGGGTGATGGACTGGTGGCAGGCGATGCTGCCGTTCCAGGCGGTCGCGGCCGACGGCGAGACGGTCCGGCTGAGCTATCAGAACAGGACCGCCGACATGCCGCGCCCCGCGGCGGGGCCGGACCCGGAGACCGCGGACGAGGTGATGCTGGTGCGCAGCCGGGTCTCGCGCATCCTCTACGGGCGCAAGTTCTTCGACTATCCGATCAAGTTCAGCCTCGGCACCCTGCGCAAGCTGGGGCTGATCCGCACCATGCGCGTCGGCGCCAGCTATCTGAAGGCGCAGATCTTCCCGATCCGCCCCGAGGTGAGCCTGCGCGATTTCATCGTCAACCGCTTCGGGCACGAGCTTTATGCCACCTTCTTCGAGAACTACACGCAGAAGGTCTGGGGCGTGCCTTGCGAGGAGATCCCCGCGGAATGGGGGGCGCAGCGGATCAAGGGGCTGTCGATCCTGGCGCTGTTGAAGAACGCGCTGAAGTCGTTTCGCGGCAATTCGGGCTCGATCGCGCAGAAGGACACCGAGACCAGCCTGATCGAGCGCTTCCTGTATCCCAAGCACGGCCCCGGGCAGTTGTGGGAGAAGGTCGCGCGGCTGGTCGAAGAGCGGGGCGGCGAGGTGCATCTGCGATCCCGCGTGGTGGCGCTGCATGCGCGGGGCGGCCGAATCCAGGCGGTCGAGGTCGAGGGGCCGGACGGCGACCGGCGCCGGATCAAGGGCGATCTGGTGTTCTCGTCGATGCCGGTCAAGCAACTGGTCGCCGGGCTTTCGCCCTCGGCGCCGCCGCGCGTGGCCGAGCTGGCCGCGGGGCTGCCCTATCGCGATTTCCTGACCGTGGGCGTCCTGCTGGACCGGCTGGCGCTGGGCGGCGGCACCGCGGCCGCGGAACTGGCGGAGCGGGTGCCCGACAACTGGATCTACGTGCAGGAACCCGACGTGATGGTCGGGCGGATCCAGGTCTTCAACAACTGGAGCCCCTATCTGGTGGCCGATCCCGGCAAGATCTGGATCGGGCTGGAATATTTCGTGAACCAGGGCGACCTGCACTGGTCGATGCCGGACGCCGAGATGATCGCGCTGGCGGTGGCAGAGCTCGAGACGCTGGGCTTCGCCGCGTCGGACGCGGTGGCCGACGCGGTGGTCGTGCGCACCGAAAAGGCCTATCCCGCCTATTTCGGCACCTACGAGCAGTTCGGCGAGGTGCGCGACTATCTTTCGCGCTTCGACAACCTCTACCTCGTCGGGCGCAACGGCATGCACCGCTACAACAACCAGGACCACTCGATGCTGACCGCCATGGTCGCGGTCGACGGGATCGCCGAGGGCCGCGACACCCGCGCCGAGCTTTGGCAGATCAACACCGAACAGGAATACCATGAAGAGAAATAGGCGCCCCCGGCGGCGCGGTCCCGGCGATGGACGCTGAGGCCCCGGGTCGGGGGCGCGCCGCCGGCATCGTCGCGCTGGCGGTGATCGCCGCGGCGTGGATCGCCGCGCGCCCCTATGCCGGGCTGGTCCACGACGCGCAGTTCTACATGGTCCAGGCGCTGAACCGGCTCGCGCCCGAGGCCTTCGGCAGCGATCTGTTCTTCGCCTACGGGTCGCAGGACAGCTTTTCGGTGTTCTCGCCGGTCTATGCCCCCGCCGTCGCCTGGCTCGGCACGGGCGGCGCGCACCTGGTCTTCGCGCTGGCCGGTCAGGCGGTCTGGCTGGCGGCGCTGGTGGTGCTGGCGGTGGTGCTGTTCGGCACCGGGCGCCGGGCGGCGCTGGCGGCGCTGGCCGCGGCGGTGCTGATCGCGCATTACGGCCGCGGCGTGCTGCAATACGGCGAGCCGTTCGTCACCCCGCGGCCCTTCGCCGAGGCGGTCGCGATGCTGGCGCTGGCCGCGGCGCTGCGCGGCAGGCCGGCCGCGGCCTGGGGTCTCGGCGCGCTGGCCGCGGTGATCCACCCGCTGATGGCGCTGCCGGCGCTGGTGCTTCTGGCGGTGCTGACGATGTCCGCGGGGCGGATACTGGCGCTGGGGGCGCTGGGCGCCGCGGCGGCGCTGGGCCTGGCGATCGCCGGGATCGCGCCGTTCGACCGGCTGTTCGCACGGATGGACGGCGCCTGGCTGGAAATCGTGCGCTACCGCACGCCGCATGCCTTCGTCGCCGACTGGTCGTGGCGCGGTGCCGCGCTGGCGGTGCTGCCCGCCGTCAGCCTGTCGCTGACCGCCCGTTACGGGGCCGGGGCGCACCGGCGGCTGGCGCGGGCAGCGCTGGCGCTCGGCGCGGTGCTGGTGGCGGCAAGCTGGATCGCGGGCGATCTTGCCGGCAATGTCCTGGCGCTGAACCTGCAGCCGTGGCGCGGGCTGTGGCTGGTGGTGCTGCTGGGCAATCTGTTCGCGGTCGCGGCGATCCGGCACCTGGCGGGCGACGGGCGGGCGCAGCTGTTCCTGATCGCCGCGCTGGCGGCGAACGCGGTCGAGGCGCGGCTGACCGCCTTCCCGTTCACCTCGGTGATCCTGATCGCCGTGGCGGCGGTGGCCTGGTGGGCGGGGCGGCGGCACCTGCGCTGGCTGACGCTGGCCTGCACCGCGGTCGCGGCGGCGGTGACGCTGGTGCTGGCGGCCCAGGTCGCGGTGCTGGTGACGCCGTGGGGCTGGGACGACATCGCCCGCCTCGCGCTGCGGCTCGCGGTGCTTGCCGGTGCCGCGGGCCTGCTTGCGTTCTGGCGCGGACGGGCGGGCACCGGCGCCGCAGCCGCGTGCGCGGCTGCGCTGCTGGCCGCGGCGCTGGCGATCGCCGACCGGCGGAGCGCCGAGACCGCCTATGCCACCGCAAGCGCCCCGCCAGAGGCCGATCTGGCGGAGATGCTGGCGGGGCGGACGGTCTACTGGGAGGCGGGCGTGGCGCTGCTCTGGTTCCGGATGCGGCAGCCGAGCTACTTTTCCTGCATCCAGGGGGCCGGGGTGATGTTCTACCGCGAAACCGCGCTGGAATACGCCCGCCGCGCCGCGGTGCTCGGCCGGCTGAACACCGCCGATTTCCGCGACAGGCTGCAGACCTACTGTCCCAGGCGGGCCGATCCGCAGGCCGAGGGCCCGACCTCGGCAGCGCAATTGCGCGAGGCCTGCGAGGCGCTGCCCGAACTGGACTTGATGGTGTTGCGCGCGGCGATCCCTGAGGCGCCGCACCGGACCTGGGCCGCGCCGTTCGAAGTGCCTGCCCCGGGTATGCCCCGCGGTGCGGGAGAGCGGGCCGGAAGCACGTTCCACATCTACGACTGCGCGCGGCTGCGCGCCGGTGCCGAGGGCTGATCGCCGGGCGCGGCGCAATGACCGGGGGGCGGCGGCGCGGCGCGCAAGACCGCGTTACGGATCGCCCTCGCCGCCGGTCAGCTTGCGGAACTCCGGCGACGTGCGCTCGAGTTCCCTGTACGTCCCCTCGGCGACGATCCGGCCGCCGTCGACGACATGGATCCGGTCGCAGCCGCGCAGTGTCGACAGCCTGTGCGCGATCGCGATCACGGTCTTGGCGCCGCTGAGGCGGGCGATCGCGCCGGTGACCTCGGCCTCGGTGACGGTGTCGAGCGCCGCCGTCGCCTCGTCGAAGACCAGCACGTCGGGGTCGTGATAGAGCGCGCGGGCGATCGACAACCGCTGGCGCTGGCCGCCGGACAGCTTCACGCCGTCCTCGCCGAGATGGGTCGCGAGCCCGTCGGGCTGTTGCCGGATGAAGTCACCGAGCCGCGCGAGTTCGAGCGCGCGCCAGACGGCCTGGTCGTTGATCTCGCGCGGCTCGTAGCCGAAGGCCACGTTTTCCCGGACGTTGCGGGGGGCGATATAGACGGTCTGACCGACATGCCCGATATTCGCGTGCCAGGCGCGCAGGTGGCGGAAGATGTCCCAGCCGTCGCAGCGGATCGTGCCTGTATCGGGGCGTATCAGCCCCATGATCAGGCGCGCAAGCGTCGACTTGCCGCCGCCCGAGGGGCCGCAGAAGCCGACGAAATGTCCCCGCGGGATCTCCAGCGAGACATGATCGATCGCCGGCAGGTCCGCGTCGGGATAGGTGAACGACACGTCGTCGACCGCGATCCGGTCCTCGAGCCGCCCCGAGACCCCGGCGGGAAGCGGCCGATCCTCGTGCAGGTAGTCGTCGGGACTGGTCGCGGCCTCGCCGAGCAGGATGGCTGGCGCGGTCTCGCGGATCGCGGTCATCATCAGGCGGCGCTCTTCCCGCCGCTCGCGCATCTGCTGCAGCGCCGCGGTCAGGCGCGAGACCGCCGCGGTGACCCTGAGACCGGCGAAGCCGGCCACCGCGAGCGTCGGCAGCGCGGCCTGCATGCCGCCGGGCCGCCCCGCGAAATAGACCGCCGCCATCACGATCCCGGTCGCAAGCAGGACCTCGTTCGCCGCGCGCGGAACCGATCGCAGGCCGGCGCTGCGCCGGTCCGCCAGCGTGAAGCCGCGGACAGCCGAGACGTAGCGCGAGACCATGGTTTCGCGCCGGTCGCCGAGGCGGATGTCGATCAGGCCGCCGAACCCTTCCTGCATCAGCATCTGGGTGGTCTTCTGCGCCTCGAGCTGGCGCCGTCCGAGGGTTTCCGAAAGCGACCGCGTCAGCATCACGAAACTGTAGCCGCCAAGCCCGATCACCAGCCCGCCGATCAGCACGAAACGCGCGTCCAGCACGAAAAGCAGGGTCAAGAGAATGGTCACGATGATCGCGATATCCGACAAGGCGGACAGCGCGGCATTGAAACTGCCGCGGAACACGATGCCGGCCGAGGCCAGCACCTGCCGTGCGCCGGCGGTGCCCTTTTGCTGCCAAAGCTCGAGCCGGGTGCCCAGATACCCCGCGTACAGCGCCTCGCTGACCCGCTCGAAGCGTTTCATCGAGAACCGCAGCAGCAGGAAGGACGTCAGCAGCCCGGTCACGTTCTTCATCAGGAACACGAAGAGCAGCAGCACGCCCGCGGCCAGGGCGAAGGCCCGTCCTTCCAGCCCGCCGCCGATGCCGCGGTAGAGATCCTCGACCGGGTTGCCCGACCCGGTCTCGGACAGCGCGCCGATATATCCGAACAGGAACACGATCGCGCCCATCTCGAACATGCCGGTGATGATCAGCAGGACGACGAGCCCGAGCGCCAGGACCCGTCCGCGACGATCCAGCAGGCGCCAGAGATCGGCCAGCGTTTCAAGCAGAATGTACACGGCCGCATACTTCCCACGCTTTGTGATGGCTGGAAAGGGTGTTCGGCACCTTGCGCGGGTCGGGGCACCGCGAACTCGCCGCTGGTAATCCCTCGCCGGCTTGCCGATACTCCGGCGCCAGTGAACGTGTATTTGCCGATATGATCGACCGCGCGACAGGCCTGGCCCTGGGTTTCCTGGCATTCTACCTCGGCCTCGTCGTCGTGACCCCGGGCGGTCTGTGGGTGGCCGACGAGACGGTCTATTTCGCAGCCGTCGAGACGTTGACGCGCGAGGGATCGCTGGTTGTCGACAACGGCTATGCCGAGTTCCGCAACAGGGCGCTTCTGTTCAACGACCTGATGAAGCCCGGGCCGCATGGCGCGGTGTCGCAGTATCCTTCCGGCTATTCGGTTCTCGCCGCGCCTTTCTACCTGGTCTTCGGGGTCAAGGGCGTCATGGCGCTGAATGCGGTGGCGGCCGCGCTTTGCGTCTGGCTGACCTACCGGACGAGCAGGCTCTTGTTCGACAGCGCGCGCGTCGCGCATGTGGCCGCGCTGTTGCTGGGGCTCTGCAGCTTTCTGGTGATCTATGCCAAGGCGTTCTGGCCGCACGCGCTGGCGGCCGTGGTCGTTCTGGGGTCAAGCTGGCTGGCCCTGCGCGCGATCCGTGCGCCGCGAAACTGGCGGCGCGACAGCCTGCTGGCCGGGCTGGTCCTGGGGCTGGGGATCTCGATCCGCGTGGACGTGGTGCTGATCGCGCCCGCGCTGCTGGCGGTGACGCTGGTCCATGCCCGGCGCCCGGTCGCGATGTCGGCGCTGGCGCTGGCGGGCACCTTGCCGGGTGTCGCGGCGGCGACCTGGTTCAACTGGCTGAAGTTCCAGGCGCTTTCGCCGATGTATTACGGCACGCGCCGCGGCGCCGGCGGCGATATCGGGTCGTATCTCTGGCTTCTGGCCGGGTTCGGCCTGTTCTTCGTGCTCTGCATCGCGATCCGCCACGCCGGCGGCAGGCGGGCGGTGGTTGCGGCGGTGCTTGCGGCGCTGGCGGTGGCGCTTGCCGGCGTGGCGGCCGTTCCGCGCCTGCAGCCGGTCGAGGACGGCCTGCTGCGCCAGGTGCAGGGCTTTTGCACGCTCTGGATCGACCTGCGCCAGCTGGGCGAGCAGGGCAGGCAGGCCACGGTGCACGAGGACGGCACGCTGACGATCTTCGGACTATACAAGAAGGCCGTCGCGCAAAGCATGCCGTGGATCGGGATCGTGGCGCTGCTGCTGGTGCGCCGCCCGGCGCCGGAGGCGCGGTTCGGGCTGGCGGTCTGCACGCTGGCGCTGCTGCTCTGGACACCGCTTTTCGCGCAGACCTCTTGGCACGGCGGGTTCGCGTCGAACATGCGGTATCTGCTGCCGGTCATGCCCTTCGTCTGCATTCTGGCGGCGCGCGCGTTCTGTCTGCTTCGGCCGGTGCCGCGGCCGGTGGCGCTGCTTGCCTGGGCGGTCGGGCTGGTTGCGGCGCTGGGCGCCATCCTGCTGATCGCGCCGTCGCAGACGCAGCCGGCCGAGGCGGTGGTGCAGCATGTCCTTCCGCTGGCGTTCCTGGCGGTGCTGGCAGGCCTGTCGCTGCTGGCGGGGCTCGGCGCGGTCTTTGCGCTGCTGACCCAGGTGGCCTTTGCCGCGGCGATCTGGCTGGGACTGGTGAACACCTACGGCTTCGATCTGCGGACCGACATCGCCCGGCGCAGCTATAACGCGCGCGCCGCCGAGGTGATGGCCGCGCTGCCCGGGAACAGTTTCGTCTACAGCGTGGTCTACGAGCCGCTGGTGTTCCAGATCCGCCGTGGCGATCCGATCGCGGCGCGCAACCGGCGGGACGAGACGCTCGACCCGGCGCTGATAGATGCGGCGCTGGACGCCGGCTATTCCGTCCATGTGCAGACCCGGCACCTGCTGGACCAGGCGCTGGCGGCGCGGCCCGACCTGGTGGCCGTGCGCCTGTTCGAAGAGGCCGAGTGGATGTGGCCGCTCTGGCGGGTCGAGCGCAGCGAGTGACGCGCGGCGCGCCCTGCCGGCAGATCGCCGGCCCGTCGCGGCGCTGCCGCGGATTTCGGGCGCCCCGGCGGCTCAGTCCCCGCTGTCGCGGCCGATCCGGTCCTCGACCAGCCGCGCCCGGATATCCTGCAGAAGCTTGCGGTTCGAGGCGAGCAGGTCGGCAAGCATGCCGCCGATCACCAGAACCGCCGCCATTCCGACCATGCCGCTGCCCAGGACCAGCGACTGGACATGCCCCGACCCGTCGCCGCGTGCGTAGAAATAGAGGAACCGCGCGATCGCGATGACCCCGGGCAGGCCGATCACCACCGCCAGCCACAGGAGCACCCGGAACGGCGAATACAGGAAGGTGATGCGGATGATCGTGCCGGCCGAGCGAAAGATGTAGCCCGCGGTCGAGCGGACCAGCCGCGAGGGCCGGACCGGCGGGTTCACCCGCACCGGGACCGACACGACGGGGATGTTCGACCGCCCCGCCTGGATCAGGGTCTCGAGCGTGTAGGTATAGGGGCTGAAGACGTATAGCCGCGCGGCCGCGCGCCGGCTGATGGCGCGAAACCCGCTGGGCGCGTCCTCGACGAGAACGCCGCTCATCCGCCGGACGACGAAGCTGCCGAGCTTCTGGAACAGCTTCTTGGCCGGCGAGAAATGCTCGATTTCCGAGATCGGGCGCGCGCCGACGACAAGCTCGGCCCTGCCGTCGAGGATCGGTTCGGTCAGCGCGGCGATGTCCTCGGCGACGTACTGGCTGTCGGCATCGTAATTGACGATCACGTCCGCGCCGCGGGCCAGGCATTCCTCAAGCCCGCGCAGATAGGTGAAGGCGAGCCCGTGATTGACCGGGTTGCGGACGACGTGGTCGGCGCCGGCCTCGTGCGCCTTTGCCGCGGTCGCGTCGTCCGAACCGTCGTCGATCACCAGGACGCGGACCTCGTCGAACCCGGGCACCTCGCGCGGGATCGACCGGACGGCCTCGGCGACATGGCCTTCTTCGTTCAGGCAGGGAATCTGGACGAACAACCGCATCGCTCTGCTTTCCCGAAGCGCCACCAACACACCGACAGGACACCAAGCCCGGGCGCGTGTGTAAACAGCTTCTTGGACCAAATCCGCCATTCGGCGGCGTCTGTGCCCAATTTGGCGACACGGCCCGCGACCGGCGCGGCACATGCCGATCTTCGGTCATTCGACGATGCCGAGTTCGGTCCGGTGTCGTTTGGACAAGTGGCGGAGACGAAGGGATTCGAACCCTCGAGACGGTTTCCCGCCTACTCCCTTAGCAGGGGAGCGCCTTCGACCACTCGGCCACGTCTCCGCCGACCCGTCTAGCGGCGAAGGCTGGGGGGGGCAAGGGGCAATGAGTCAGGGGCGCTTGCCGGCGAAACGGGCCTGCCAGTCCGCGCGCTCGTCGTCGGCGATCTTGCGAAAGAGGTTGTCGGGCACGGCAAATGCGTGGCCCGCGGGCAGGGCGGCCAGGGCGGTTTCGATGTCCTCGGGCCATGCGGCGTCTTTGGCGCCGAGGGCCTGCAGCATCGTGGCCGAGGCGTCGGGGATGAAGGGTTCCGACAGCACCGCGTAAAGCCGGATCAGGTTGAGCGACAGGCGGATGATCGCGGCGGCCCGGTCCGGGTCTTCCTTGAACGCCGCCCAGGGCGCGGCCTCTTGCAGGTACTCGTTGCCCGCCGCCCAGATCGCGCGCAGCTCGGCCGAGGCCTTGCGGATCTCGATCGCCGCCATGTGGCCCTCGTAGGCGGTCAGCCGGTCCTGCAGATCGGCGATCAGCGCCGTCTCGCGCGCGCCCGGCGCGCCGCCCTCGGGCACCGCCTCGCCGAACCGCGAGCGGCAGAACTTGGTCACCCGGCTGACAAAGTTGCCCAGCACGTCGGCGAGGTCCTTGTTCACCGAGGCCTGGAAGTTCTCCCAGGTGAACTCGCTGTCGGAATTCTCGGGCACGTGGCTGAGCAGCCACCAGCGCCAGTAATCGGCGGGCAGGATCGAAAGCGCCTGGTCCATGAACACGCCGCGGCCCTGGCTGGTCGAGAACTGGCCGCCGTCGTAATTCAGGTAGTTGAACGACTTGATGTAGTCCACCAGCTTCCAGGGTTCGCCTGAGCCGATGATCGTGGCGGGGAAGGACAGCGTGTGGAACGGCACGTTGTCCTTGCCCATGAACTGGACATAGCGAACCTCGGCCGCGCCCTCGTCGTCGCGCCACCAGCGGCGCCAGTCGGCATCGGGCCGGCCCTCGGCGTCGGCCCATTCCTTGGTCGCCGCGATGTATTCGATCGGCGCGTCGAACCAGACGTAGAACACCTTGTCCTCCATCCCCGGCCAGGGCGCGTCGCCGCGTCTGACCGGCACGCCCCAGTCGAGATCGCGGGTGATGCCGCGGTCCTGCAGCCCGTCGCCGTCGTGCAGCCACTTCTTCGCGATCGAGGTGGTCAGCACCGGCCAGGGCAGCGCCTTGGGGTCGCCGGGGAACGCCGAGGGCACGCCGCGCTCGGACCGGCCGATCATCTCGTCGATCCAGGCATCCAGCCGGTCCTTCAGCGCGGATTGGCGCAGGTAGAGGTGCTTGGTCTCGCGCACCTCCAGATCGGTCGCCCCCGAGATTGCGCTGCGCGGCTCGATCAGGTCGGTGGGGTCGAGCTGTTTCGTGCAGTTCTCGCACTGGTCGCCGCGGGCGCGGTCGTAGCCGCAATTCGGGCAGGTGCCCTCGATGTAGCGGTCGGGCAGGAACCGGCCGTCGGCATGGGAATAGACCTGGCGCTCGGTGACTTCCTCGATCAGCCCGTTTTCCGCCAGCCGGCCGGCGAAATACTGGGTCAGTGCGTGGTTCTGCGGGCTGGACGAGCGGCCGAACTTGTCAAAGGACAGGCGGAAGCCGTCCGACAGCTCTTTCTGCACCGCCCACATCTCGGCGCAGTACTCGGCCACCGGCTTGCCGGCCTTGGCGGCGGCGAGTTCCGCGGGCGTGCCATGCTCGTCGGTGGCGCAGATGAACATCACCTCGTGGCCGCGGGCCCGGCAATAGCGGGCATAGAGGTCGGCGGGCAGCTGGCTGCCCACCAGGTTGCCCAGGTGCTTGATCCCGTTGATGTAGGGGATCGCCGAGGTGATCAGAATACGTGCCATCGCCGGTGTCCTGTGCCCGTCCGCGGCCCCGTCTAGCCCAAGTTCCGCCGGGCTTCCAGCCGCTTCGCCGGGCGCGGCGCCGGGGTGCGGGGCGGCACGGCGGGGTGTCCGGCAAGACATTGACGGAAAACGATAATACCTGGGCCATCCGGCCGCGGCCGGGGGCCGCGTGTCGCCTTCGCGACAGCAACAAATACCTTTGGGATCGCGGGAATTTATGGTTAGCTACTCGCGTCAATTCATTCGCGACATTGGTTCACGAGTTTGATGACGCACACGGCGCCGGACCCCGGCGTATTCACTCTGAGGGGACAACTGATGAGAAAAATGCTTGCAACCACGGCGCTATGCGCGCTTGGCCTTGCGGCGGCTGGCGCGCCCGCACCGGCCCATGCGCAGGGTGCCGGCGACGCCATGCTTGGCCAGATGATGACGGTGGGCTTCAATTTCTGCCCGCGCGGCTGGGCCGCGGCCGAGGGGCAGATTCTGCCGATCAACCAGAACCAGGCGCTTTATTCGCTGCTCGGCACCACTTATGGCGGCGACGGGCGCACCACGTTCGGGCTGCCCGACCTGCGCAGCCGCGTCAATGTCGGCGTCGGCGGCGGCGCGGGCCTGACGCCCCGGTCCTGGGGCCAACAGGGCGGGGCCGAGACCGTCACGCTGAACACGACGAACCTGGCGAACCACACCCATGGCCAAACGATGAAGGGGTCGACGACGGCGCCGGAATCGAACTCGCCGAACGCGGCGCTGCTGGCCGGGGCGCCGATCTACACGGTGCTGGGCGCGGCGAACGAGACGCTGCGGGCCGGGAGCATCCAGGTCGGCAATACCGGTGGCGGCCAGTCCTTCGGCATCCTGATGCCCTATCAGGTGATCAAGACCTGCATCGCCACCCAGGGCATCTTCCCGTCGCGGAACTGACATCACGGCGGGCGATCCGCCGACCGACATTGGCATCCCGCCCCGGGCGAATCCGCCCGCGGGGATGCAGCAAGAGGACAATACGATGACAAGACTTCTTTCGACCGCAATGGTGGCCCTCGGGATCGCGGCGACGCTTCCCGCTGCGCCCGCCGCGGCCCAGGCCAATCCGCAGATGGGCCAGATCATCTGGGTCGGCTTCAACTTCTGCCCGCGCAACTTCTTGCCGGCAAACGGCGCCCTGCTGCCGATCGCGCAGAACACCGCGCTGTTTTCGCTTTACGGCACGATCTATGGCGGCGACGGGCGCACCACCTTCGGTCTGCCGGACCTGCAGGGCCGCGCGCCGGTCGGCCAGGGCAACGGGCCGGGCCTGTCGAGCTATCGCCAGGGCCAGAAGACGGGGACCGAGACCAACACGATGACCAATGCGACGATGCCGTCGCACACGCACTCCAACAGCGTGATGGGCTCGACCACCGCGCCGGAATCGAACACGCCGAACAACGCCGCGCTTGCCAACGGCACGCACTACACGGTGCTTGGCGCGGCCAATGCCGATTTCAACGCCAATTCGGTGACGATCGCCAACACCGGGTCCAGCCTGCCGTTCAACAACATGCAGCCGTTCCTGGCGCAGTATCCCTGCGTGGCGGTGCAGGGAACCTATCCGTCGCGCTCGTGACGGTGCCGCGGTGTCTGATATGCGCCGGTTGCGCGGCCCTGGCGGCCCGGCCGGCGAAACGGAAAGGAAGTTTGAAATGACAAGACTTTATGCACCCCTGCTGGCGGCCCTGGGCCTTGGCGCATCGCTTGCCGCCGGGCCTGCCCGGGCGCAGGAGCCCTATGTCGGGCAGATTCAGCTCGTGGGCGAGAATTTCTGCCCGCGCGGCTATGCCGAGGCCGCGGGCCAGCTTCTGGCGGTCAGCCAGAACGACGCGCTGTTTTCGCTTTACGGCACGATCTATGGCGGCGACGGGCGCACCACCTTCGGTCTGCCGGACCTGCGCGGCCGGGTGGCGATCACCGCGGGCCAGGGGCCGGGCCTGTCCAGCTATCGCGAGGGCGCCAAGGGCGGGGCCGAGCGGATCACGCTGACCCAGACGCAGATGCCGAACCACACGCATACCCCGGCGCTCAAGGGGTCGAGCACGGCGGCCGAGTCGAACTCGCCCGCCGGCGCGGTTCTGGCCGGGGCGAGCGCCTACACGGTGCTCGGCGCGCTGAACGCGACGCTGAAACCCGACACGCTGGCGCTGCAGAACTCCGGGGGCAGCCAGCCGACGAACCTGATCCAGCCGATCCTGGCGCTGCGCTACTGCGTGGCGCTGGTGGGCATCTACCCGTCGCG
The DNA here is from genome assembly GCA_041627895.1 of Rhodobacter sp. Classification (GTDB taxonomy): domain Bacteria; phylum Pseudomonadota; class Alphaproteobacteria; order Rhodobacterales; family Rhodobacteraceae; genus JBFKQC01. The sequence goes on along the minus strand of JBFKQC010000014.1, from coordinate 9,255 downwards.
GAACTGACCCGCGCGGGATGCGCGGCCGCCCGGTACCGCCCGGGCGGCCGCGTCAGCCCTTGCGGCCGGGGCCGTTCCGGTCGCGCAGCCGGCCCATCAGGCGGCCGATCAGGAACGAGGTGCGCGGCGCGTAGATATAGGCGGTGCGTTCCGTCCGGGTCGGGCGCGCCCGCATCCGCGCCAGTCCGAAGACCAAGAGCGCCGCATGTCCTGCCGCGACGAAGGCGAACAGCGCCCGCGGCCCGTAAAGCTCGATCAGCGTCGAGGCCACCAGCGGCGAGGCGATGGCGCCGAGGGCGAAGTAGAACATCAGCGCCGCGCTCAGCTCGACCCGCTGGTCGGTTTCGGCGAAATCGTGGGCATGGGCCGCGGCGACAGAATAGACCGGGAAAGTCGTGAAGCCGAAAAGGCCCACCGCCAGGAACACCGCCACCGGCCCGGCGCCGCTGGCGGCGACGGTGACGGTCGAGCTCAGCATCGCGGCGCCCGACAGCCAGATCAGCACCCAGCGCCGGTCGTACTTGTCCGCGAGCCAGCCGGTCGGGAACTGCGCCAGCGCGCCGCCGAGGACGAAGGCGGCGAGGAACCAGGCGATCTGGCCCGGCGCAAGCCCGACCTCCTGGCCATAGATCGGCCCGACCATGCGGAACGCGGCGCTGGTCAGCCCGGCCACCACGACGCCCGCGACCGCGAGCGGCGACAGCGCCCAGCCCAGGCTGGGCCGCAGCCGCGGCGCGTCCGGCGTCTCGGGCTGGCGGACCGTGGTCAGCGTCAGCGGCAGCAGCGAGGCGCAGCAGAGGATCGCCAGGATGTTGTACGAGACGTAGGCGGCCGGCTCCAGCACGCCGATCAGCATCTGCGCGACCAGCGAGGCGCCCATGTCCACGGCGCGGTAGCTGCCCATGGCGCGGCCGCGGGTCTCGTTCGTGACCTTGGCCTGCAGCCAGCTTTCGATCACGGTGTAGCAGCCCGCCACGCAGACCCCGGTCGCGACCCGCATCAGCGCCCAGGCATAGGGGTCGATCACCAGCATATGCGCCAGCAGACCGATCGCGCCCGCCGCGGTGCAGGCGGCGAAGGCGCGCGAATGGCCGACCGAGCCCATCAGCCGCGGCGCCCACCAGCAGCCGACGAAGAAGCCGAGGAAATGCGCCGAGCCCAGAAGGCCCACCTCGGCCCGGGTGAAGCCCAGCGACAGGCCCGACAGCGCGTCGAGTGGCCCGACCCCGCCCGAGGAAAGCTGCAACAGGACGACCGACAACAGAAGGGCGGCGAAGGAAATCAGTAGGCGCATCGGGCAAATCCTGTTTCGCCGGTGATCCCATCACGGTGCGGGGCGGGTCTGGCCGGTTCTCGACCCTTGATGTCGTTTCCAAACGCCGCCTCGTCCGGCTCAGCCGGCCGCCGCGGGGTCCTCGGCCAGGGGCGCCAGCCGGAACGCCCGGCCCTCGGGCGTGACCTGCCAGCTTTTCGGCGGCGCGGTGCGGGCGCGCAGCCGGTCGAGCCGCCAGCAGCGCCGGCCGTTCCCGGCGTGCTGCCCGGCGATGTGCCAGCGCGTCTCGATCCCCGGCGCGCCGCCCCGGCCCGGGGTCAGGATCAGGCCGAGCGGCAGCGTGCCCGCCTCGGCCGCGCCGGTTTCGGCCGCCAGGTGCAGCCGCCTGACCGCGGTCAGCCCCGGCGGGCCGGGCAGGTCGGCCACGCAGAGCGGCGCCGCGCCGGCGCGCAGCGCCTCTTCCATGCACCACAGGATGTCCTCGGCCCGCACCGGATCGAGAAGGATCAGCCGCCCCGGATCGAACAGCCGCGCCACCGCCTCGGGGTTCAGCCGCTCGGCCTGCCAGGCCGGCGCGATCCAGATCACCGGCCCCGGCAGCCGTGCGGCGATCAGGCAGGCCAGGAACCGCCTTGCATTGCCGCAAAGCTCGTGCGCCCGCGCCACGGGCAGCGCCAGGTCGCCCAGGAAGGGCAGGGCGGGGCGCGGCCTTTCGCGGTGGCTCGAACGGGACAGAAGCGGGCGGGTCATCGCCAGAGACTACGATGTTCGCACTTTGTTCTCAAGATGCCGGACGCCGCCGGATGGCAAAAACGTGAGATGACAGCGGCGGCGGCGACAGATAGACATATTCAAAACATTGCAAACGGCCGGCAAACCGGCCCCACGTCGAAGGGAGGACACCATGACGTTCCTGAAAACCGCATTGCTGGCCGCGACGCTCGCGCTTGCCGGGCTGGCCGCCCAGGCGGGCGAAAAGCTGAAAGTGGTCTACCACGTCAGCGAGCTCGACCGCGTCGGCTTTACGCTCGGCAACATGATCAACCACATCAAGGGCGTGGGCGGGCCGGAGAACGTCGAACTGGTGCTGGTCGCCCACGGCCCCGCGCTGAAGGCGTTCCACGACATCGAGGCCGACCCGAAGGTGACCGAGCGCGTCGCCGCGCTGCAGGGCCAGGGCGTGCGCTTCGAGGCCTGCGGCAACACGATGCGCGCCCAGGCGGTGCAGCTGACCGATCTGCTGCCAAACTTCCTGCGCCGCGACGAAGGCGGCGTGGTGCGCATCGCCGAACTGCAAAGCCAGGGCTACATGTATATCCGCCCCTAGGGCAAACGCCGCTCACGCGCGGTCGGATCGGCCCTTGCCCTCGTGGCAGGGGCCGATATCTGTTCGGGCTTGACAGAACCGGGGCAATGCGGGGGACAGACAGGCCATGGACTACGTCACGCTGGGACGGAGCGATCTGAAGGTCTCGCGGCTTTGCCTGGGCTCGATGAGCTGGGGCAGCCGCAACACCGAGGCCGAGGGCCACCACCAGATCGGCCGCGCGCTGGACGGCGGCATCAACTTCGTCGACACGGCCGAGATGTACCCGACCTATCCGGTCCGCAAGGAAACCGTGGGCCGGACCGAAGAGATCATCGGCACCTGGATCGCCAGGTCCGGCCGGCGCGGCGACGTGATCCTCGCCACCAAGGTCGCGGGCCCGAACGGCGGCTTTCTGCGGGGCGGACGCGGCTATGACGGCGCGGTGATCCGCGAGGCCGTGGACGGCTCGCTGCGGCGGCTGCAGACGGACGTGATCGACCTCTACCAGCTGCACTGGCCGGATCGCGGCAGCTATCACATGCGGCGCAACTGGTCCTACGATCCCTCGGGGCAGGACCGCGGCGCGACGGTCGCGCACATGCTGGATGTCCTCGACGGGATCGACCGGGCGATCCGTGCCGGCAAGGTGCGCTGGTTCGGGCTGTCGAACGAGACCGCCTGGGGCACCGCGACCTGGCTCAGGCTGGCCGAGGAGCACGGCCTGCCGCGCCCGGTCTCGATCCAGAACGAGTATTCGCTGATGTGCCGGCACGCCGATACGGACCTGGCCGAGCTTTGCGCCAACGAGGATATCGCGCTGCTGCCGTTCTCGCCCCTGGCCATGGGGCTTCTGAGCGGCAAGTACGCGCCCGACGTGACGCCGCCAAATACCCGCCGCGCCGTCGAGGCGACGCTGAACGGGCGCATCACCCCGCGGGTCTGGCCGGCGATCGACGCCTACCGCGCGGTGGCCGATGCGCATGGGCTGGACGTCAACACGATGGCGCTGGCCTGGACGCTGCGCCGGCCCTTCGTCGCCTCGTCGATCTTCGGCGCGACGGACGACGGCCAGCTTGACACCGCGCTGGCGGCCGCCGGTCTGGACCTGCCGCAGCCGGTGCTGGACGAGATCGCGGCGGTGCACAAGGCGCATCCGATGCCGTTCTGATCGCCGGCCGTCGCGCGCCCGGCGGTCACATCGCCGGCGGCGCGAACAGGCATTTGACCTCGCGGTCGCCGAAATCGTCGAACCCGATGCAGATGCGGACCCGGCCGTCCCGGGCCTCGCCCAGATAGACGTTGCGCGCATACGGAATGACCCGTCCGGTCCCCGGCAGCGACACCCCGTCCGCGCCGAGCACCACCGACCTGCCGGCGACCCGGCAGCTCTCGGGGCAGCACCAGTCGGGCACTGCGCCGTCCGCCGCAATCGCCGGGCCGGACAGCGCCGCCGCCAGGCCAAGACCGCGGATCAGGGCCGTCATCGCGTCGCTCCGCATTCGTGTCGCTCGGGTCCGACGATACGGCGCCGCCGGTCGGGGCGGGGTGAAATCCCGGTAATTTCTTGGTAAAACGCTCGGCGATATCGCAGCGGCGGCGCGGGATGGCCAACAGACCCCGGATCGAAGTCGACCTCGACCAGCAGCGGCTCTGGCGCGATGGAAGCCGGGTCGAGGTGCCGGCCAGGGTCTTCCAGTTGCTGCGCTGTTTCGTCCGCAATCCGGGGACATTGCTGACCAAGCGCGCGATCCTGCGCGAGGTCTGGCCGACCACCCACGTGTCGGAGGCCTCGGTCAAGGACGGCGTCAAGACCCTGCGCCGGATGCTCGGCGACGACGCGGCCGACCCCGCGCTGATCGAAACGGTGCGCGGGCGCGGTTATCGCTATCTCGGCGGAATCAAGCTTCGGCCGGCGCCTGCGGGCGGCGAGGACGCCGCAACTCCGGCGCTTCGGCCGCGGCGCACGAATGCCGTCTTCGCGTGGCTCGCACTGACCTGTGCGGTGCTGTTCGGCGCGGGCGCGCTTTACCTGCTGGCTGGGGGCGACGCGGCGCAAGACCGGGCCGATCCGGACGGCCTGCCCGCGATCGCGGTTCTCGACTTCGACAACATCTCGGGCGATCCCGAACTGGACCTGTTCGCGCGCGGCCTGACGGTCGATCTGAAGACCTCGCTTGGCCAGGTGCCGCAAGTCCTGGTCTCGGCGGCCGGGCGCGAAGACCCGGACCCGGCCGACGATGCGGCCACCGCAGCGGCGCTTGGCGTGCGTTACTTGCTGAAGGGGGCGGTCCGCCGCGAGGCGGGGCTGTTGCGGATTTCCGTGCAGATGGTCGACGCGCCGGCGGGCAGGTTCCTGTGGACCGGGCAATACGACCGCCGGGGACGGGCGTTCTTTGCGATGCAGGACGAGATCGTTCTGCGGACGCTCACCGAATTGCGCGTGCGCCTGGACGAGGGCGAACGGGTCCGGGCGGTCAGCGACACCGGGAACCTGCAGTCCTGGCTGGCCTCGACCGCCGCCTATGCCGCGTTCCTGGACTTCACCGAGGCCGGCAACCGGCGCGCCCGCGAGCTTTGGCAGCAGGCGCTCGATCACGATCCGGACCGCGCCGTTCCCCATGCCGGCATCGCGTTCACCCACTATTACGACGCCTACCGCGGCTGGAGCGCGGACCAGGCGGTTTCTGTGGCGGCGGGCATCCGGCACGCGGATATCGCGCTGCGGCGCGACCCGGACCTGCCGCTCGGCCATCAGGCGAAGGGCGCGATCCTGCTGCTGGAGGGCCGCGTCGAGGAGGGGCTGGCGCTGCGGCGCCGCGCGGTGGAGCTAGCGCCGAGCGATTTCTCGGCGGTCGGCGGGCTGGCGGCGCACCTGACCCGGTTCGGCGCCGCCGACGAGTCGGTGCGGCTGTTTCGGCGCGCCCTGCGGCTGAACCCGGCGCCGCCGCTCTGGGTGCCGGTCTGGTTCGGCCATGCGCTGCACCTCGACGGTACGCCCGACGAGGCCGCCGAATGGCTCGAACGCGCGGCGGCGCGCGCGCCCGGGGCTGCCTATGTCCAGGCGCGGCTTGCCGCGGTCTATGCCGATCTGAACCGCACCGGCGATGCCCGCCGCGCGGCGGCGGCGGCGCGGCGGCTGGCCCCCGATCTGGGCGTCGCGGCGATGGCGCGGATCTTCCCGCTGCAGGACGCCGCCGCGCGCGCCCGGCTGGACGCGCTGCTGCGGCGGGCGGGCCTGCCCGAGTAGGCGGCCCGATGCTTGCGCGCGGCGCGGGAATCGGTCCAAGTCGGCGCATGAGGGAGGAGCGCCCATGCCGCTGACCATGAACCGCGAGGTCTTCATCACCTGTGCCGTCACCGGCTCGGGCGCGACCCAGGACCGCAGCCCGCATGTGCCGCGCTCGCCGAAAGCGATCGCCGACAGCGCGATCGACGCCGCCAGGGCCGGCGCCGCGGTGGTGCATTGCCACGTCCGCGACCCCGAGACCGGGGCGCCGTCGCGCAAGCTGGACCATTACCGCGAGGTCACCGACCGGATTCGCGCGGCCGAGGTCGACGTGGTGCTGAACCTCACCGCGGGCATGGGCGGCGACCTGGTGACCGGGCCGCCGGAACATCCCTTGCCGCTGAACCAGGCCGGCACCGACATGATCGGCGCGGCGGCGCGGGTCGAGCATGTGAAACAGTGCCTGCCCGAAATCTGCACGCTCGACTGCGGCACGATGAATTTCGCCGAGGCCGATTACGTCATGGTCAACACGCCCGGCATGCTGCAGGCGATGGGCCGGATGATGACCCATCTGGACGTGAAGCCCGAGATCGAGGCGTTCGACACCGGGCATCTGTGGTACGCCAGGCGGCTCGTCGAGGACGGAATCCTCGAAGCCCCGGCGCTGGTGCAGCTTTGCATGGGCGTGCCCTGGGGGGCGCCGGACGATCTGAACACCTTCATGGCGATGGTGAACAACGTGCCGAAGGACTGGGTGTTTTCCGCCTTTTCGCTGGGCCGCAACCAGATGCCCTATGTCGCCGCCGCCGTGCTGGCGGGCGGCAACGTGCGGGTCGGGCTCGAGGACAACCTGATGCTGGGCCGCGGCGAACTGGCGACCAATGCGCAGCTTGTCGAGCGCGCGGTGGCGATCGTCGAGGCGCTCGGCGCGCGGGTGATCGGGCCCGAGGAGGTGCGCGCGCGGCTGGGGCTGACGAAACGGGCGCCCGCGGCGGTATGATCCTGCGGGCGGCACTGATCGCCGCGGCGGCGGCCCTGGGCGGTTGCGAGAGCGCCGGCATTCCCTTGGCGCAGCGCCCCGACCCTGCCTCCGCTTTCGAGGCGGCCGCCGACCCGCTGGCCCCGGCCTATGTGGCGACCGAGGACGATCCCGCGCTGGCGGCGGAACCGGCGGCGGAGGGCAAGGGGCCGCGCCGGCCCGAACCGCGCCCCGGCGCGGCGGACGCTGACGAGAGCGCCACCGGACCCTTGGCCACCGAAGCCTCCGAGACCGCGCCCGAGACCGCGCCCGAGACAGAGGCTGCGCGGGCCGAACCGGACCCCAATGCCGCGGCGCGCGCGGCCTGCGAGCAGCGCAAGGGCGTCTTTACAAGAACCCGCGCGGGGGCCTTCGTCTGCGTCACCCGCACCCGCGATTCCGGCAAGGCCTGCACCGCGTCGGGCCAGTGCCAGGGACAGTGCCTCGCGCGGTCCGGCACCTGCGCGCCGGTCACGCCGCTGGTCGGATGCCACGAAATATTCACCGGCGCCGGCGGCAGGGCGACGGTCTGCATCGACTGACGCGGCGGAGATCTGAGGGAGGGCATGCCATGGGCCAGGTGGCGGCGATCATCGGAGGCGGGGTCATCGGCGGCGGCTGGGCCGCGCGGTTTGCGCTGATGGGCTGGGAGGTGCGGATCTTCGATCCGGACCCCGAGGCCGGGCGCAAGATCGGCGAGGTGATGGCCAATGCCCGGCGCGCGCTGCCGGGTCTCGCGGATGCGGCGATGCCGGCCGAGGGGCCGCTGATCCATTGCGCCACGTTGGCAGAGGCGGTCGCCGGCGCCGGCTGGATCCAGGAAAGCGTGCCCGAGCGGCTGGCGCTGAAACAGCAGGTCTACCGGACGGTACAGGCGCATTGCGCCGCGGACGCGGTCGTCGCGTCGTCCACCAGCGGCTTCAAGCCGTCGGAATTGCAGGCAGGTGCGGAACGCCCCGGCCGGATCGTCGTCGCTCATCCGTTCAACCCGGTCTACCTGTTGCCGCTGGTCGAGCTGGTCACGTCGCCGGACAACCCCGCCGAGGTGGCCGGGCAGGCGGCCGGGATACTGCGCGGCATCGGCATGTACCCGCTGCACGTCAAGAAGGAGATCGACGCCCATATCGCCGACCGCCTGCTGGAAGCGGTCTGGCGCGAGGCGCTGTGGCTGGTCCGCGACGGGATCGCCACGACCGAGGAAATCGACGATGCGATCCGCTTCGGCTTCGGGCTGCGCTGGGCGCAGATGGGGCTGTTCGAGACCTACCGCATCGCCGGGGGCGAGGCCGGGATGCGGCATTTCATCCAGCAGTTCGGCCCGGCGCTGGCCTGGCCCTGGACCCGGCTGATGGACGTTCCCGAACTGACCGACGAGTTGATCGAGATGATCGCGGCGCAATCCGACGCGCAATCGGGCCATCACACGATCCGCGATCTGGAGCGCATCCGCGACACCAACCTGGTGGCGATGATGCGCGCGCTGAAGACGCGGAACTGGGGGGCGGGGGCGTTGCTGAACGCAACGGACGCCGAGCTGCGGCGCGTGAACGGAATGGTGCAGGGCTTTGCCGACATCGCCGATCTCGCGGCGCCGATCGTGACGCTCGACCGTTGCGTGCCCCTGGACTGGACCGATTACAACGGCCACATGAACGAGGCGAAGTACCTGCAGGCCTTCGGCGACGCCACCGACCGGTTCATGGAAATCGTGGGCTGCGATGCCGGGTATGTCGCCTCTGGCGGCAGCTATTTCACCGCCGAGACCCATATCCGGCACCTCGACGAGATCCACGCGGGCAAACGGATCAGGGTCGAGACGCAGTGCCTCGACGGGGCGGGCAAGCGAATGCACCTCTTTCACCGGCTCTGGGAGGGCGAGCGGCTTTGCGCCACGGGCGAGCACATGCTGATCCACGTCTCGCTGGAGACCAGGCGCCCGTCCGCGCCGTCCGAGACCATCGCCCGCCAGATCGGCGCGATCGCCGAGGGCCATGCCGGGCTGCCCCGTCCCGAGGGGGCCGGGCGGTGGGTGGGCGCGCCGCGCTGACAGGGGATGCGTCTTGGCGGAACCGGACGGGGCGCGGATGGCCTGAAGCGGACTTGGGCGGTTGAAGCGCAAAGCCGCGCGATCGCCGACCCGCGGGGTGGCGATCCAACGGATGTTCCGCGCGCTTTATCTCCCGGTATCCGAACAACTTCGGACTGCTGCGCCGACCTCAGCCAATCGCCGCCCCGGGGGGCGGGTGGGCGATGGCGCGGCGGCCTTCGGCCTTGTTCCGCGCCGGGCAGACAGGGCGAATGGCAGGAATTGGCCACTGACCGTCCCGCTCCCGCCAGAAACCCGTGCCGCGCAGGCGCGCGGCACGCGGGCTCCCGGGCGGGAAACCTGCGGCCCGTTCAGGTCTTGCGGGCGACCAGGAAGCGGG
>JBFKQC010000013.1:0-62454 GCA_041627895.1 Rhodobacter sp. | reverse complement strand
CGGCCCCCGCATTCGTGCCGCGGCGCAGCGGCTGTTTGCGCGCCACGGCTATGCCGCGGTGTCGATGCGCCAGATCGCCGGCGAGGTCGGGGTGCAGGCCGGTGCGCTGTATCTCTACACCCCCGACAAGCAGACGCTGCTGTTCGACCTGATGCGCGCGCATCTCGAGGAATTGCTGGCGGCCTGGGCCGCGGTCAAGGCGCAGGGCGACCCGCTGGCGCGGCTCGAGGCCTTCGCGCGGTTTCACGTGCGCTTTCACCTCGACCGGCCGGACGAGGTGTTCATCGCCTACATGGAGCTTCGCAACCTCGACCCGGCGAATTTCGCCGTGATCGAAGGGCTCAGAAAGCGCTACGAGACCGAGTTGCAGGCCATCCTGGGCGACGGCGCGGCGGCGGGGCTGTTCGCGGTGCCGGATCTGCGGCTGGCGACGATGGCGGTGATCGCGATGCTGACCGGGGTAAGCACCTGGTACCGCGAGGGCGGGCGGCTGAGCCGCCAGGCGATCGAGGACGCCTATTGGGACATGGTGCGCCGCGCCGTGGACGCCTGAGCCGGGGTATCAGGCCGCTCGGCAGCGGCTTGGGGCTCAGTGCGCCGGCCTGATGAAGGTGCCGTTGCGCAATTCCGCCACGGCCTGCATCAGTTCGGCCTGGGTGTTCATCACGATCGGCCCGTGCCAGGCGATCGGCTCCTGGATCGGCGCGCCCGAGATCAGCAGGAACCGGATGCCCTCGGGCCCGGCCTGAACCGTCACCTCGTCGCCGGTGCCGAACCGGATCAGCGTCCGGTTGCCCGAGAGGTCGCGCATGTGGACCTCCTGGCCCATCACCTCTTTCTCCAACAGCACGCCCGAGGGCGCCGAGGCGTCGGCGAACCGGCCCGCGCCCTCGAAGACATAGGCGAAGGCGCGGCGGTAGGTGTCGACCGGCAGGGTCTTCGTCACGCCGGCGGGCACCGAGATGTCGAGGTATTGCGGATCGGCGGCGATGCCGTCGACCGGGCCGCGCCTGCCCCAGAACTCGCCGACCACGATTTTCACGCGGGTGCCGTCATCGTCGATCACCTCGGGGATATCGGCGCCCTTCACGTCCTGATAGCGCGGCGCGCACATCTTCAGCGACGCGGGCAGGTTCGCCCAAAGCTGAAAGCCGTGCATCCGGCCGGCGGCCGAACCCTGCGGCATTTCCTGGTGCAGGATGCCGGACCCGGCCGTCATCCACTGCACGTCGCCGGCGCCGAGCGTGCCGGCATTGCCGAGCGAATCGCCGTGCTCGACGGTGCCGTCGAGGACGTAGGTGATCGTCTCGATGCCGCGGTGCGGATGCCAGGGGAAGCCGCGCAGATAATCCTCGGGCCGCTCGTTGCGGAAATCGTCGAACAGCAGGAACGGATCGGAAAGCTCGGGATCGTGGAAGCCGAAGGCGCGGTGCAGCTTGACGCCGGCGCCTTCCAGCGTGGGCTGGGCGCGGCTGACGGATGCGACGGGGCGAAGCGACATGGGCAAACCTCCGGGTTGCTGTGACGGGGATCTAGGCATTCGCCGCGCCGCAGGCAATTGCGCCGGCGCGAAGAGGCGCTGTGCGGATTTGCCGAACCCGGCGCGGTGGCGTATCAGGCGCCGAAGGGGGCCGCAGGGGCGCGGCAGGGAGGCATGCGGGTGGAGCAAGAGGTTCTGGCGGTGATCCGGCCGACGATATGGCGGCGCACGGTCGCGATCGGCGCGCTGACGGCACTGGGCGTGCTGATGGTCTGGCTGGCGTTCGGCGCCGGCCCGGCGGCGCTGGTATGGAAGGTGATCGCCATCGGGGCCGGCTGTTCGGTGCTGGTGCTGGTGGACCGGCTGCGGCGCGCGACCGCGGTGTCGCTCGAACTGACGGCGTCGGAGCTTCGGGAAAGCTCTGGCCGGGTGCTCTGCCGCACCGATCAGATCGTTTCGATCGACCGCAGCGCGTTTGCGTTCAAGCCGTCGAACGGGCTTCTGGTGCGGCTCGACACCGCGCAGCCGCTTGCCTGGGCGCCGGGGCTCTGGTGGCGGTTCGGCAAGCGGATCGGAATCGGCGGGGTGACATCGGCCGCCGAGGCCAAGTTCATGGCCGAGGCGATCACGCTGATGCTGATGCAGCGGCGCGGCGAAGTCTGACGCAGGCGGGCCGGGGGTCGGTCTGCGAGGCGGGGCGGTCGGCGTGGCCGAGGCGCATGGACTGGGCGCCTTGCGAACCGGATTTCGCCGTGACCTGCAGGTTCTTGGGCGTGCTACGGGTTTCCCGGATAACCGGATAACCGGATAACCGGATAACCGGATAACCGGATAACCGGATAACCGGATAACCGGATATGGGAAAGCTGATGGAAGGCGCCGGACTGATCCGGCGCGGCGCGCCTCAGATCGCGCCGCTGTCGTCCCAGGCAAGCTGGCCGGCAAAGCGCGGCCGGGTCGTTACCAGGCTTTCGAAATAGAACGGCCCGAACACGACGCGCTCGCTGCCGCCCGGCGTGTAAAGCCCTTCGAGCGATATGTTCATGAACGGCACGAAGGCGACCCAGGTCTCGATGACGATCTGCTCGCTGCCGTTGGGCATCGGCGGCAGGTAGGGCACGATATCCGTGTCGAAATTGCCCGCAGACACCGCGGACTGCCCCAGGGTGGCATAGGACCAGCGCAGCGTATGGTCGTCCGCCGATTCATCGTACCGCGCCACGGTCACGCGCAGCACGGTGCGGTGCTGCGACTGGGTCAGAACGTCGAGGATATCCTTCAGCCCCTCGATGTAGTCGGGCGTGATCACCGCTGTCTCGCGCGACAGCAGGTCGCTGATCGTGTGGGACGCGCGGATGTTGGCGCTGAGCGCGCGGTAGCCGTCGAACAGGATGAACATCCCGAAATAGCCCCAGAGGAGCAGCGGCAGGATCATCACGACCTCGACCGTGATGCTGGCGCGGTCGTCGCCCACGAACCGCCGGAACGGGCGGGTGAGTTGCGCGAAGATCTGTCTCATACCGGTTCCACCACGTAGGCCGAGAAGGCAACCAGGCCGTAATAGTTGCCGTCGTTGATCTTCGGCAGCCGCAGTCCCAGCCCGGTGATCGGCACCATCGGGCTGAACGCGGCGCAGACGGTGATCAGCATCAGATCGTTGGACTGGCCGTTGGTGAAGTTCAGCGCAGGCTCGATGCCCTCGTCGACGTCGACGCATTGCACCGCGCCGGTGCGGAAGGTGAAATCGTCGGTCGAGATCCGCTCCATCTCGACATGCAGCCGGCTGGCGCAGTTCGGAATGAAGCCCGAGAGGTTGCACAGGTGCAGCTTCAGCTGCGCATGGGTCGGATTGCCCAGGTTGCCGAGTTGCAGGTCGCGCACGGTGCGGTCGACCGCCCCCGCCAGCAGCGCCTGGCGCGTGGTCAGGATCGAGGCTTCGAAGGCCGACCCGAAAAGCGCCATCAGAAACGGGAACCAGATGCACACCTCGATCGTGGCCGAGCCGTCCTCGCGCCCCAGCCAGCGGCGCAGACATGCCGCGACCCGGGTCATTGGATCAGCCTTAGCTGGTTGATCGCCGAGGCGATCGACTGGAACGCCAGGTCGATGTCCAGATTGTCGACGTCATAGTAGTGGGACGCCGAGCTGGCGCAGTTGCGCAGCCGCGTGGCGTTGTCCGACGTCACTTCGAGCCCGATCGAGAAGATAATCGCGTCGTTCGCCTTGACCGCCGAACAGACCGTGTCGAACCGCGAATCCTTGGTCGACTTGCCGACATAGTCCACCGAGTTCTCGTAGGCGTTGCGCTCGCCCGACGACAGCGACCCCATGCGCCAGAGCACCTCGTCGCTGAAATACTCGGGCGGGATCTCGGCCCAGACGTCGTTCCAGTCCATCCGCACGGCGTTTGCGCCGCCATAGGGCGCCGAGCGCCAGCTGTAGGTGTTCGAGATGCCGTCGTAGCTGCGGGCGTGGAACCAGAATTCCGGATCGGTCCCGGTATCCCAGTCCTCGCAGCTGCCATTGTTCCAGTCGTCGCAGTAGGTGTAGCTGCCCGACGGGTTGGTGATCGGCGTGCTGCCGGTGCCGTCCCACCAGATCGAGTAATGCACCACGCCGCCTTCCTCGTAGCGCCAGACAAAGCTGTCGCCGGTGCGGTTCTGGTCCATGTAGTACTGGCTGGTATGCGCGCCGTCGGTCATCACTACGACGATCTTCAGCGCGTCATCGTCGGCATAGGTGAACGGGCGTCCGACCAGGTTGCCGTCGACGTCGCCGCTGGCGATCATCCCCGCAAGCACCGGCTGCAGCGACGGGTCGATCAGCGCCGCGCCCCACTTCATGCCGATATCGGTCGAGGTGTTGCCGGTCGCCGTCAGCGCGTCGATGTAGTTCTTCAGCGCGGTCCTGTTGCCCGACCAGGGCAGGATTTCGCGATGCGCCTCGCCCGGGCAGACCGGATAGGGCAGTGGGTCGCCGAGGTCGAAGCCGTAGGTGTTGTTCTCGTCGGTCCAGGGGTCGAAATGCACCGTCTGCTCAAGCTCGGTGAGCGTGCTGATCGAGGTCGACGCGAAATCCGGGGACTGGAAGTTGATGCAGTGCGAATGCTCGTGGCTGTCGCGGCGGTTGAAGTAGGACAGCAGCACCTCGCCGGCGTTCACCTGCGTGGCGTAGGGAATGATCGAGGTCGAGACCGCCCCGGCCTCTGACGCATCGTAGATCGTGTCGATGAAACCCTTCGCGGCGGCCTTCAGGTTGGTCAGCCGGTTGTAGCGGTTCATCGAGCCCGAGACGTCGAGCACCAGCGAGATTTCCACGTTGCCGATCGATTCCTGGGCGATGCTGGTGGCCTCGGCGATCAGCGTGTTGTTGCTCGAACCCTCGCCGGTGAACACCGTGAAGGTGCCGTGGTGCAGCGGAACGTGGATATGCGCCGTTGCCTCGACCCGGCGGAAATTGACGCCCGCGACCACGTTGATATTCGACGCGTCGATATAGTTCGACATGCCGGCCTTGGCGAAATAGTCCAGCACGACCGTTGCGGGATCCAGCGTCTGGGTCAGCGAGGCGGCGGCCAGGACGGCACGGTCCAGCGTGGCCTGCAACCGCTCGCGGTGCGCCTCGTAGCGCATCAGGTCGAATGACAGCCCGCTGATCGCCAGTATGAGCCCGAACAGCATCACGCCGAAGATGATCATCGCGCCGTCTTCGTCGCGGGCGAACCGTGTGCCGCGGATGCGGGCACGGGATTGCAGACGGTCGGACAGGCGACGCATCGCGCCGCGACGGGTACCCTGGGAAATCGTTAAGAACCGTTTCATGTCGATCTGCTCCTTCGCCACAGGTCTGCCCGCGACGGGCGCGCCTCTGGCAATGGCGGGTTGTCCGCACGAATTGTGGCCGAAATCGGGCAACGGGCCTTTGCCGGGCGGTCAGGGGGGTCTGGCACCGGAAATCCGGAAACTTTGATATTTCTTTTCCGCGATTGTTGCGGGTCTGTCCGGGGCGCGTGCCGTCCCCGCGGCGGTCCCGTGGCGGCGGCGCGAACCTGGCGCGGGCTTCATCGTTTCGAAACATTTGATGCGATATCGCTCGATCCGTCGTAGCGTTGATCCAGACAACCGTCCGGCAGGATTCGCCCGCAACGGATCGTTCCGGCCGGCCGGGAAAGGGAGGGACCGATGAACGTGAACGCCGTGACCGAGCCCAGCTTTCGCGAAAGCGTGGATTTGATGTTCAACCGCGCCGTGGCGCTGATGGACCTTCCGCCGGGGCTCGAGGAAAAGATCAGGGTCTGCAACGCCACCTACACGGTGCGCTTCGGGGTCCGCCTGCGCGGCCAGATCCAGACCTTCACCGGCTACCGCTCGGTGCATTCCGAACACATGGAGCCGGTGAAGGGCGGCATCCGCTATGCGCTGGGCGTCAACCAGGACGAGGTCGAGGCGCTGGCGGCGCTGATGACCTACAAATGCGCGCTGGTCGAGGCACCGTTCGGCGGCTCGAAGGGCGGGCTGTGCATCGACCCGCGGCAATACGAGGAATTCGAGCTGGAAATGATCACGCGGCGCTTCGCCTACGAACTGGCGAAGCGCGACCTGATCCATCCGAGCCAGAACGTGCCGGCGCCGGACATGGGCACCGGCGAACGCGAAATGGCCTGGATCGCCGACCAGTACGCGCGGATGAACACCACCGATATCAACGCGCGCGCCTGCGTAACCGGCAAGCCGCCCCATGCCGGCGGCATCGCTGGCCGGGTCGAGGCGACCGGGCGCGGCGTGCAATTCGCGCTGAGCGAGTTCTTCCGCCATCCCGACGATGTCGCGAAGGCCGGGCTGGGCGGCACGCTCGACGGCAAGCGCATCGTCGTCCAGGGGCTCGGCAATGTCGGCTACCACGCCGCCAAGTTCCTGCGCGAAGAGGACGGCGCGATCATCGTCGGCATCATCGAGCGCGACGGCGCGCTGGTCGACAAGAAGGGGCTGGACGTCGAGGCGGTGCACCACTGGATCGCGCGGCACGGCGGCGTGCGCGGCTATGCCGATGCCGAATTCGTCGAGAACGGCGCCAAGGTGATGGAACACGACTGCGACATCCTGATCCCGGCGGCGCTGGAAGGCGTGATCAACATGACCAACGCGCACAACGTGAAGGCGCCGCTGATCATCGAGGCCGCGAACGGCCCGGTGACGGCGGGCGCGGACGAGGTGCTGCGGTCCAGGGGCACGGTGATCATCCCCGACATGTACGCCAATGCCGGCGGCGTGACGGTCAGCTACTTCGAGTGGGTCAAGAACCTGTCCCACATCCGCTTCGGCCGGATGGGACGGCGCCAGGAAGAGGCGCGCCACCAGCTGATCGTCGACGAACTGGCCAAGCTCGACTCGCACCTGGGCGATGCCTGGTCGATGTCGCCGGACTTCAAGCAGAAGTACCTGCGCGGCGCGGACGAGCTGGAACTGGTGCGCTCGGGCCTCGACGACACGATGCGGATCGCCTACCAGGCCTGTTCCAGGGTCTGGAACGAGCGCGACGACGTGCACGACCTGCGCACGGCGGCCTATCTGGTGGCGATCGACCGCGTGGCGCTGAGCTACCGCGCCAAGGGGCTCTGACCCGCGACGGGTGCCGGGCAGGTCCGGCGCCCGGCGCATTCCGCAAGCCATGGCGGCGCCGGGCCGCCGGACGGCCGCGTGTCCATCGGGCCGGGATTGCACACCCGCGCTGAACAATCCGGCGCGAAGTCGCTGAATTGACCGCGATTTCTCGGTGAGAATTCAAAATCCGAACACATTTCAACCCCGGTGTTTTCCCATTTCAGAGCGACAAATGCGGCGAGGGGCGCGGAAACAAAGGACGCGAATCACGCCATGGGCCTGACTTCCGGCATCGGAAACCTGCTGCGCAGGATGCGGGGGCGCGCAGCCGAAGAGGACGGCAGCGCCACGATCGAGGTCGTGCTGTGGCTGCCGTTCATTCTCGCCATCTTCACGCTGATCGTCGATGCGACCGTGATCTTCCACAACCACTCGAACGTCCTGCGCATCGTGCAGGACGCCAACCGCGGACTGTCGGTCGGGCGCTATGAGAGCGAGCAGGAAGCGGAAGACCAGATCACCAACCGGCTCGCCGGGCTCAGCGCCAACGTCACGGCCGACACCGACATCCTGGGCGGCGTCATCAACACCGTCGTGACGATCCCCGCGTCGGACATGGACATCATCGGTTTCTGGGCCGGGATCCGCGACATCACGCTGACGATCCGGGCGCAGCACTTCAAGGAACTCTAGAAAGACCAAGCACGGGCGGATATCACCATGAAAGCCTACAGCAAAATTCGCAATTTCGGGACCGACGAGGGCGGCGCCATCACGGCACTGATGGTGTTCATGACGCTGATCTTCTTCACGGTCGCGGGCATCGCGATCGACCTCGCCTTTGCCTACAAGTCGCGCACCGAGCTGCAGATGGCCGCCGACAGCGCGGCGCACGCGGCGCTTTACACGCGCCAGGACAACAAGCGCGAAGACGCGCAGGCCCTGGCCGTCGAGGTCGCCGAGGCCACGCTGCACCCGGCCGCCTTCGGCGACGTGCTGCGCGCCGAGGACATCCTGTTCGGCTACTGGGACGAGGAACTGCAGACCTTCGTCATCGACCCGACCTCGAAGGACGGCGTGATGGTCTCGACCGCGCGTTTCGCCAGCACCGGCAACGCGGTTCCGACCTTCTTCCTGGGCATGGTGGGCATGTCGACCTGGGACGTGCGCACCGGCTCGGTGTTCCGCACCTACATGCCGACCTGCCTGCGCGAGGGCTTCGCCGCCGACGACGTGGTCGACGTGCAGAGCAACAACTCGTTCTACAACGGCTTCTGCATCCACTCGAACACCCATGTGAAGCTGAGCTCGGACAACTTCTTTGCCGACGGCACGGTCGTGTCGATGCCCGACAAGACCAACATCGATCTTCCGAATTCGGGCTTCGAGAGCAACCAGGGCCTCGAGGCCGCGCTGCGCGACGGCAAGTACGACATCCGCATCCTGAACCGGCTGACCGAAATCGAGGATTCCCTGCGCGCAGGCGACGAGCCCTGGACGCCGGACTACATCACCAGTTCGACCGCGGTCAGCTTCTCGCAGAAGAAGATCGGCGGCATGGTTCCGCCCAGCGGTGTCGACACGAGCGACGCCAATACCAAGATGCTGCAGAAGGGCCGCATCTATACCAAGTCCTGCACCGGCGGTTCCGCCCTGTCGGTCGAGGCGGGCGTCAAGCTGGAAGAGGTCGTGATCCTGACCAACTGCAAGATCAACTTCGGCCAAGGCGTGGAACTGAACGACGTGGTGGTGCTGACCACCAACACGTCCAGCAAGTCGATCTCTTCCGCGTCCAGCCTGCAGGTCGGCAAGGACGACGGTTGTGCCACCGGCGGCGGCGCCCAGATCCTGACCTGGGGCAGCGTCGACGTGCCGGCCGACATGCGGCTTTACGGCGGGCAGATCATCGCCAGGCACGACATCAACTTCTCGGCCAATGCCAACGGCATCGAGGGCGCCTCGCTGATCGCCGGCGGCAACATCAGCGGCACGTCGAACATGACGATGGGCTTCTGCGGCTCGGGGATGGAGGACAACTTCGAGATCCCGTACTTCCAGCTCGCGACCTGATCCGGGGCCGAACATATGCGCCGAACGGGGCGCCCCGCAGCCGGCGGGGCGCCTTCTTTGTCGAAAACGCCCGTCGCCATGTCGCCGAATGCGATTGCGCCCGCGCGCGCGGATTGCTTTTCTTGCACCGCGAGCCGAGGGACGCCGATGACCTATTCCGCCTGGCAGATTTTCAGGGAGGGCCTGCGCGGCAACCGCGGCTGGCGGCCGGCCTGGCGTGATCCCACGCCGAAGCCGGAATACGACATCGTGATCATCGGCGGCGGCGGCCATGGCCTGTCGACCGCCTATTACCTGGCCAAGGAGCACGGCGCGACCAGCGTCGCGGTGCTGGAAAAGGGCTATCTCGGCGGCGGCAACGTCGGGCGCAACACCACCATCGTGCGCGCCAATTACGCCCTGCCGGGAAACTCCGAGTTCTACAGCCACTCGCTGAAGCTCTGGGAGGGGCTGGAACAGGACCTGAACTACAACGTGATGATGTCGCAGCGCGGCGTCATCAACCTTTGTCATTCCGACGGCCAGCGCGACGCCTTCGCCCGGCGCGGCAACGCGATGATCAACCAGGGCGACGATGCGGAACTGCTGGACCGCGAGGGCGTGCGCGCCTACGTGCCGTTCCTGAACTTCGACAATATCCGCTTTCCCGTCTACGGCGGGCTTTTGCACAAACGCGGGGGCACGGCGCGCCATGACGCCGTCGCCTGGGGATATGCGCGGGGCGCCGACCGGCGCGGCGTCGACCTGATCCAGAATTGCGAGGTCACCGGCATCGACATCGAGGCCGGCCGCGTCACCGGCGTGCAGACCGCCCGCGGCGCGATCCGGGCCAGGAAGGTCGGCATCGTCGTGGCCGGGCGGTCCGGTCAGGTCGCGGCGATGGCGGGGCTGCGCCTGCCGGTGGAAAGCCACATCCTGCAGGCCTTCGTCACCGAGGGGCTGAAGCCGGTGCTCGACCACGTCGTGACCTTCGGCATGGGCCATTTCTACATCAGCCAGTCCGACAAGGGCGGGCTGGTCTTCGGCGGCGATCTGGATTTCTACGCCTCCTACGCGCAGCGCGGCAACCTGCCCATGGTCGAGCACGTGATGGAGGCCGCGATGACGCTGATGCCGGCGATCGGCAAGGCCAGGGTGTTGCGGTCCTGGGGCGGGATCATGGACATGACCCCGGACGGCAGCCCGATCATCGACCGGACGCCGGTGGACGGGCTCTATGTCGACTGCGGCTGGTGCTATGGCGGGTTCAAGGCGGTGCCGGCGAGCGGTTTCGCCTTCGCCCACCTGATCGCGCAGGACCGCCCGCACCAGACCGCGGCGCGCTATCGGCTGGACCGGTTCCGCGACGGTATCGGCCTGATGGACGAGGAGGGCACCGGTGCGCAGCACAACCTTCACTAGCGCGGCGCCGGCCCCGGCCGCCGGCCGCGGGCGCCAGGGCGGCTGAGCGATGCGCATCCCCTGTCCGATCTGCGGCGAGCGCGACATCCGCGAGTTCACCTGCAAGGGCGCCGCCCTGGCGCTGGACCGGCCCGACCCCGAGGCCGGCGACGACGCCTGGGACGCCTATCTGCACCTGCGCGAAAACCCGGCGGGCGAGACCCGCGAGCTGTGGTATCACGGCGCCGGCTGCACCGCCTGGCTGGTGGTGACGCGCAACACCGTCACGCACGAGGCGCTGGGTGCCGAACTGGCGCAGGAGACCGCGCGATGAGGCTCGCGGCGGGGGGGCTGATCGACCGCGATGCGCCGGTCTCGTTCACGTTCGACGGGCGGTCCTATTCCGGTTTCTCCGGCGACACCCTGGCCTCGGCGCTTCTGGCGAACCATGTCCGCATGGTCGCCCGGTCCTTCAAGTACCACCGCCCGCGCGGCATCCTGACCGCCGGGTCGGAAGAGCCGAACGCGCTGGTGACGCTGGGCCGGGGCGCGGCGCAGACCCCGAACGTGCGCGCCACGGTGCAGGAGCTGTACGACGGGCTGGACGCGCGCAGCCAGAACGCCTGGCCCACGCTGCACCACGATCTGCTGGCGGCGAACGATCTTCTGGCGCCGTTTCTCGGCGCGGGGTTCTACTACAAGACCTTCATGTGGCCGAAAAGCTTCTGGGAACGGCTATACGAGCCGATGATCCGCCGTGCCGCCGGGCTGGGCGCGCTGTCGCGCGAGGATGACCGCGCGCGCTATGACAAGGCCTTCGCGCATTGCGACCTGCTGGTGATCGGCGCGGGGCCCGCGGGGCTGATGGCGGCGCTGACGGCCGGGCGCGCGGGCGCCGACGTGATCCTGTCCGACGAGGACAGCCGGATGGGCGGGCGCCTGCTGGCCGAGCGCGAAGAGGTCGGCGGCCAGCCGGGGCATCGCTGGGTCGACGGCGTGCTGGCCGAGCTTCGGTCGATGGACAACGTGCGCCTGATGCCGCGCACCACCGTCACCGGCGCCCATGACGGTGGCACCTACGGCGCGCTGGAACGGGTCGCGCTGCACCTGGCCGATCCGGGGCAGGCGCCGCTGGAAACCTTCTGGCGGATCGTCGCGAAACGCGCGGTGCTGGCCGCGGGCGCGCATGAGCGGCCGATCGCGTTCCCGGCGAACGACCGCCCCGGCGTGATGCTGGCGGGCGCGGTGCGCGCCTATGTCAACCGCTGGGGCGTGGCGCCGGGCAGGCGCGTCGCGGTCTTCGGCAACAACGACGACGCGCACCGCACCGCGCGCGATCTCGCCGCCGCGGGGGTCGAGATCGCCGCCGTGATCGACAGCCGCGGCGATGCGGCGCCCGCGGGCGATTTCCCGGTCTATGCCGGCGCCGCCGTGACCGGCACCGCGGGCCGCCACGGGATCGAGGAAATCGCCATACCCGACGGCCGCGACACGCGGGCGATCAAGTGCGACTGCCTTGCCGTCTCGGGCGGCTGGAACCCGGCGGTGCACCTGACCTGCCACATGGGCGCCCGGCCGATCTGGCGCGAGGGCATCGCCGCCTTCGTGCCGCCCGGCGCCGCGGTGCCGGGGCTGGTCGCGGCGGGGGCCTGCACCGGCACCTTCTCGACCGCGGGCTGCCTGGCCGACGGCGCGCGTGCCGCGGCCGAGGCGCTGAAGGCGCTGGGCAGGCGGGCACCCAAGGCCGATCTGCCCGAGGCCGAGGACGGCGGTTACGCGATCGCGCCCTTGTGGCTGGTCGAGGGCAAGGGGCGCGCCTGGCTGGATTTCCAGAACGACGTGACGGCGAAGGACGTCAAGCTGGCCGCGCAGGAGAACTTCCGCTCGGTCGAGCACATGAAGCGCTACACCACGCTGGGCATGGCGACCGACCAGGGCAAGTCGTCCAGCGTCAACGCGCTGGCGATCCTGGCCGACGCCACCGGCCGCGCGATCCCCGAAACCGGGACGACCACCTTCCGCCCGCCCTACACGCCGGTCTCGATCGCCGCGCTCGGCGCGGGCGGGCTGGACCAGGGCTTTGCCCCGCAGCGGTTCACCACCTCGCACGCGGCGTCGGTTCAGCGCGGCGCGCCGATGATCGAGGCGGGGCTGTGGTACCGGCCGAGCTATTTCCCGGCACCGGGCGAGAAGACCTGGCGCGAGGCCTGCGACCGCGAGGTCGGGATGGTGCGCAGCGCCGTCGGAATCGCGGATGTCTCGACCCTGGGCAAGATCGACGTCCAGGGACCCGACGCCGCCCGCTTTCTCGATTTCGTCTACACCAACACCTTCTCGACGCTGATGCCGGGCCGCGTGCGCTATGGCCTGATGTTGCGCGAGGACGGGCACGTGATGGACGACGGCACCACCGCGCGGCTGGGCGATACGCAGTACCTGATGACCACGACCACGGCGGCGGCGGGGCAGGTGATGGCGCATCTCGACTGGGTCAGGCAGGGGCTGATGCCGGATGCGGATGTGCAGGTCATCTCGGTCACGGAACACTGGGCGCAGTTCGCCGTCGCCGGGCCGAAGGCGCGCCGCGTGCTGGCGGCGGTGCTGGACGACGGGTTCGAGGCCGCGGACTGGCCGTTCATGTCCTGCGGGGCGGTCCGGGTGATGGGCGTCGCCGGGCGGCTGTTCCGGATCTCGTTCTCGGGCGAGGAGGGCTACGAGATCGCCGTGCCCGCGCGGTTCGGGGAAAGCCTCTATCGGCTGCTCGTGACCCATGCCGAGACGCTGGGCGGCGGGCCCTACGGGATGGAGGCGCTGAACGTGCTGCGGATCGAAAAGGGGTTCATCACGCATGCCGAGATCCACGGCCGGGTGACGGCCTTCGACATCGGCATGGGCCGCATGGTGAGCGCCACCAAGGATTGCGTCGGCAAGACCATGTCCGAACGCCCGGGGCTGTCGGGGCCCGAGCGCGAACAGCTCGTCGGGTTGCGGCCCCGCGGGGCGGTGAAGCAGATCACCGCCGGCGCGCATCTGTTCGCGCCGGGCAACCCGGCGACGCGCGTCCATTCCGAGGGCTACGTCACCAGCGCCGGCTTTTCGCCGACGCTCGGCACCTATCTCGGCCTCGGTTTCCTGCGCGACGGGCGCGCGCGGCACGGCGAGACGGTGCGCATGGTCGATCACCTGCGCCGGGTCGAGACCACCTGCGAGGTCTGCGACCCGGTCTTCCTCGACCCGGACGGGGGGCGGATGCGTGGCTAGGCTGATCGCGAAATCCCCCGCAGAGGGGCTGCTGCCGGTTGTCGTCCGGGGGCTGACCCTGACGGAAGCGGATCACGGCCGGATCACCTCGGTCGCGCCGTTCCGGGGGCAGGAGGCGGCGGTCGCCGGCGCGCTGAAACAGGCGATCGGCGCGGCCTGGCCGGCGCCGGGGCGGATCACCGGCAGGGCCGGCGCGCGCGCGGTCTGGTCCGGGCTGGGGCAGGTGCTGGTGCTGGGGCCGGAGGTGGCGGTCGCGGGCGCGGCGCTGACCGATCAGTCGGACGCCTGGTGCTGCCTGGCGCTCGAGGGCGAGGGCGCCGCGGCGGCGCTGGCGCGGCTGACGCCGCTGGACCTGCGCGAAAGCGTGTTCAAGCGCGGCCACGCGGCGCGGTCGCTTCTCGGGCACATGAGCTGCCTGTTCCTGCGCACGGGCGCGGCGCGCTACGAGATGCTCGTCTTCCGCTCGATGGCGCGGACCGCGGTGCACGAGCTGACCCGCGCGATGGAAAGCGTGGCGGCGCAGGCCTGAGCCGCGCAAGGGTTTTGCCCTCGCGCGGAATCTGGACATTGCGGCGGGCGGGGCCGATAGTCTGACCATGAGTCTGCCCCCCGGTTTCCTGGACGAGCTTCGCACCCGCACCTCGCTGGCGCAGGTGGTGGGCCGCAAGGTGATGTGGGACGCCCGCAAGTCGAACCAGGGCAAGGGCGACATGTGGGCGCCTTGCCCGTTCCACCAGGAAAAAACCGCGTCTTTTCATGTGGATGACCGCAAGGGCTATTACTATTGCTTCGGCTGCCACGCGAAGGGCGACGCGATCAGCTTCGTGCGCGAGACCGAGAATGTGGGCTTCATGGAGGCGGTCGAGATTCTGGCCCGCGAGGCCGGACTGCAGATGCCCGCGCGCGATCCGAAGGCGCAGAAGCGTGCCGACCGCCGGACCGAACTGGCCGGGGTGATGGAGCAGGCGGTGCAGCATTACCGGCTGCAGCTGAAGACCGCCGCCGCGGCGGCGGCGCGGGAGTATCTGGCGGGCAGGGGGCTGTCCGAGGCGGCGCAGGAGCGCTGGGAGATCGGCTTTGCGCCGGACCAGCGCCAGGGCGTCTTCGGCCACCTGACCGGCAAGGGCGTCGCCGCCGATCTGGTGATCGACGCGGGCCTTGCCGCGAAACCCGATGACGGCGGCGCGCCCTATGACCGGTTCCGCGGGCGGATCATCTTTCCGATCCGCGACGCGCGCGGCCGCGCGATCGCGCTCGGCGGCCGGGCGATGGACCCGAACGCGCGGGCCAAGTACCTGAACTCGCCGGAAACCGAGCTGTTCGACAAGGGCCGCAGCCTCTATAACCTGCAGCGCGCGCGCGAGGCGGCGGGCAGGGGCGAGCCGCTGATCGTGGCCGAGGGCTACATGGACGTGATCGCGCTGGCCGAGGCCGGGTTCGCCGCCGCCGTCGCGCCGCTCGGCACCGCGATCACGGAAAACCAGCTGCAGATGCTCTGGCGGATCGCGCCCGAGCCGGTCGTGGCGCTCGACGGCGACAAGGCGGGGCTGGGCGCCGCGATGCGGCTCATCGACCTGGCGCTGCCGCTGCTCGAGGCCGGCCGCTCGCTGCGGTTCTGCATCATGCCGCCCGGGCAGGACCCGGATGACGTGATCCGCGCCGGCGGCGCGGGCGCGATGCAGAAGCTGCTGGGGGCCGCGCAGCCGCTGGTCCGGCTGCTCTGGCGGCGCGAGACCGAGGGCCGGGTCTTCGACAGTCCCGAGCGCAAGGCGGCACTGGACAAGAGCCTGCGCGAGGCGATCCGGCGAATTCCGGACCCGTCCTTGCGCGCGCATTACGGCGACGAGATCAAGCGGCTGCGCTGGGATTTGTTCGGCAACCGCCCGCCGCAGCGCGGGCGCCGCGCCGCGCCGTGGGCGAAGGTGCCCGAGGGCGCGTCGCCGGGGGCGCTGCAATCGGTTCTGGCCGCCACCGGGGGCGCGATGGGGGACCGGCTGCACGAGGCGGTGATCCTGGCGGTGCTGGCCGCCCATCCCGGCCTGATCGCTGGGTTCGAGGGCGATCTGGAGGCGCTGCACTGCACCTCGCCCGACCACGAGCGGCTGCGCGCCGCGCTGCTGCGTCACGGCGATGCGCCGGCCGATGAGATCGGCGCGAAACTCGCCACAGAGGCGGGCGCCGGAACCCTTGAAAAGCTGATGTCCGACAGCCACATCCGCGTGGTGCCCGCCATCCGCAATCCGCAAGACCGGGACCTTGCCGTGCAATGTCTGAACGAGGAATTTGCCAAGCTCGCCGCCAAGCGCGGCGCCGAGCGCGAGGTGAACGAGGCGATGCAGGATATCGCGGGTCTGCCCGACGAGGGCCTGACCTGGCGCCTAGGCCAGGCCGCCGAGGCGCGCCAGCGCGCCGAGCACGGCGCGACCGAGGACAAGACCGAATACGACACGGCGCCCAGCGGCGCCCGCCTGAAGCGCACCGAGCGCGACACGTTCGACGCGCTTCTGAAGGGGATCGACTTCGCCAGGGACAAGCGCCGGCACCGATAGGCCGCACAGGTAGGGAAGTTGTTAACGAATAGCGATAAACCGGTGGCGAATCAGTGATTCGCAGGTGATGATTCGCTACACTGCGAATCACCCATCGACACCGGACCCGAACGGCAAGGAGAGCCAGATGGCCGCCAAGGACACCGACGACCGAAAGCCGCAGGACGAGCAGGAAGAAGGCCATTCGCTGGACATGAGCCAGGCCGCGGTCAAGAAGATGATCGCCGAGGCGCGCGAGCGCGGCTACATCACCTACGACCAGCTCAACCAGGTCCTGCCGCCGGAACAGGTGTCGTCCGAGCAGATCGAGGACGTGATGTCGATGCTGTCCGAGATGGGCATCAACATCATCGAGGACGAGGAAGCCGAGGACGAGGACAAGGGCTCGACCGAAGTGGTCGAAACCTCGACCAGCCGCGAGGTGGCGGTCGCCACGACCGAGACCGAAAAGCTCGACCGCACCGACGACCCGGTGCGTATGTACCTGCGCGAGATGGGCTCGGTCGAGCTTCTCAGCCGCGAGGGCGAGATCGCCATCGCCAAGCGGATCGAGGCCGGGCGCAACACGATGATCGCCGGGCTCTGCGAGTCGCCGCTGACCTTTCAGGCGATCACCATCTGGCGCGACGAGCTGCTGAGCGAGGACATCCTGCTGCGCGACGTCATCGACCTCGAGACGACCTTTGGCCGCTCGATGGACGACGACGGCGACGACGGGCAGGAGACGGTCGTCGAGAATCTCAACGTCGAGGCCGCGCCGGCCAAGAAAGAGGCCGAGCCCGAGCTTGACGCCGACGGCAACCCGATCCAGCGCGACGACGAGGACGACGACGACGACCAGGCCAACATGTCGCTGGCCGCGATGGAGGCCGCGCTGAAGCCGCGCGTGCTGGAAATCCTCGACCGGATCGCCGCCGACTATGCCCGCCTTGCAGAAATGCAGGATCTGCGCATGTCGGCCACGCTGAACGAGGACGGCAGCTTCAGCGACGAGGCGGAAACCGAATACCAGCACCTGCGCGCCGAAATCGTCGAGCTGGTGAACGAGTTGCACCTGCACAACAACCGCATCGAGGCGCTGATCGACCAGCTTTACGGCATCAACCGCCGGATCATGTCGATCGACTCGAACATGGTGAAACTGGCCGACCAGGCGCGGATCAACCGCCGCGAGTTCATCGACGAATACAAGGGCGCCGAGCTGGACCCGACCTGGCTGGACCGGATGGCCGAGAAGTCGGGGCGCGGCTGGCAGGCCTTCGTCGAACGCTCGACCGACCGGGTCGAGGGGCTGCGCTCGGAAATGGCGCAGGTCGGGCAATATGTCGGCGTCGACATCAGCGAATTCCGCCGCATCGTCCAGCAGGTCCAGAAGGGCGAGAAAGAGGCGCGCCAGGCCAAGAAGGAGATGGTCGAGGCGAACCTGCGGCTGGTGATCTCGATTGCCAAGAAATACACCAACCGCGGCCTGCAATTCCTTGATCTCATTCAGGAAGGCAATATCGGCCTGATGAAGGCGGTGGACAAGTTCGAGTACCGCCGGGGCTACAAGTTCTCGACTTACGCGACGTGGTGGATCCGCCAGGCGATCACGCGCAGCATTGCGGATCAGGCCCGCACGATCCGCATCCCGGTGCACATGATCGAGACGATCAACAAGCTGGTGCGCACCGGGCGCCAGATGCTGCACGAGATCGGCCGCGAGCCGACGCCCGAGGAGCTGGCCGAAAAGCTGCAGATGCCGCTGGAAAAGGTCCGCAAGGTGATGAAGATCGCCAAGGAGCCGATTTCCCTGGAAACCCCCATCGGCGACGAGGAAGACAGCCAGCTCGGCGATTTCATCGAGGACAAGAACGCCGTCCTGCCGCTGGATTCAGCCATTCAGGAGAACCTGAAAGAGACCACGACGCGCGTTCTGGCCTCACTGACCCCGCGCGAGGAACGCGTGCTGCGCATGCGCTTCGGCATCGGCATGAACACCGACCACACGCTGGAAGAGGTCGGCCAGCAGTTCTCGGTCACGCGCGAGCGCATCCGGCAGATCGAGGCGAAGGCTTTGCGGAAACTCAAGCATCCGAGCAGGAGCCGGAAGTTGCGGAGTTTCTTGGATCAGTGAGCGACGACCCATATGAAGTCGTGCGCCGAATGGTCTCGACTGCCGATGGCTATCTTCGTGCTGCCGAGACACTCAAAGGAATCATCGACGATTTCGGCTTCGGTCCGGGATTGCTCGATATCTTGGGTTTCGAAATTCTGCTGAAGGCTGTGTACCGCTTAGATCGCCATGAACGGCCGAATTTTGGTCACCGATATTGGAAAGGATTTAGTGGACTATCCGAGGGAACGCGAAATTACGTTTTGGCGACGGGCAATGAGCGGTTTCAAACGTATTCAACGCTGAACGAACAAAAAATAGAAGCCATACTCACAGATATCGAACATAATTTCTCGAAGGGTCGATACGAATACGAAAAAAATAAAAGATTGTCTGATGCGGAATTGAAGAAAGCGGGTCGAGACTGGATCGACGCAGGATCTCCCATGGAACGTGCGGACTTTAGATTTCATCCATTTCAACTTGATGCGCTCGTATTCGGCCTTCGAAGATGGATTGAACAGAGAATTCAGTAGGCACCGGATCGCTTGCGATCCGGTTCGCGCCCGACCCGACCCCCCAGGGCGGGCGCGAAGTGCGCCCACCCTCGGGCCGTGCACGAACCTCTTTTTGGGCCTCAATTTGGCTCCGAGGGCATTCAAGATCGTGAAGGCTATTGACTAACTAAGCAAGCAGTAAGGTGGGTGCTTGCACGCACCGCTTGCCACGCCCGGGTTGGTGCGTGAAATCACGCACCCTACGCACCAAACCACCCGCGCGGGACAAGGCCGCAGGCCGCCGCGCATCGCCGGGCCGCCCCCACGGCCCGGCGATTTGGTGAGGTATCGCGCGCCGCACCGAACGCGGATGGGCTTGGCTGCCATAAACCACTGCCGCTCAACCGCCGGATCGCCGCGCCGCGGCCCGCCGATGCGCGGCTTCGTTCCTGAACGCATGGCGCGGGGTTCACCCCGGCGCGCGCGGGCGCTAGTCTTGGACGGCAGAGCAAAGGAAAACCGGCCATGTCCCTGTTCAAACGTCTGTTCGGCGGCGGAAAATCGGCGCCCGAGGTCGAGCCGGAGGTCTACAAGGGCTGCAGCATCTACCCCGAGCCGGTGGCGGATGCCGGCGGCCACCGCATCGCCGCGCGGATCGAGAAGGAGATCGGCGGCGAGGTGAAGACCCACCACCTGATCCGCGCCGACGTGTGCGGCAATCTGGACGAGGCCACCCAACTGTCCACCGCGAAGGCGCGCCAGATCATCGACGAGCAGGGCGACGCGATCTTCGATTGACGCCAGGCGCCGGCCGGGGTTCACGCGGCCGCCGCCCCGGGCTATCACTCGCGCCGTGCACAGCGCCTTCATCATCCCGACGTCCGGCCCCGGACTGTACGAATTCACACATGACGTCGCGGACTGGCTTGGCGCGTCGGGCGGCCGTTCCGGGCTGCTGACGCTGTTCGTGCGGCATACCTCGTGCTCGCTGCTGATCCAGGAAAACGCCGACCCGGACGTGCAGCGGGACTTGAACGAATACCTGCAACGCCTTGTTCCGAATGCAGATCACCCGTCGATGTCTTACCTGACACACATCCTGGAGGGCCCCGACGACATGCCGGCCCACATCAAGGCGGCGCTGTTGCCGGTCAGCCTGTCGATCCCGGTCGAGGGCGGGCGGATGGCGCTGGGGACCTGGCAGGGAATATACCTTTTCGAACACCGCGCCCGGCCGCATACCCGCCGCGTCGCGGCGCATTTCGGCTAGTCCGCTGTTGCAGCAATGACCCTAAATCCGGTGGGCGGATTTCCCCTCTACCCAATCCCTCGCGGCTGACCTATAAGGTTCGTGGATCACACGGCAAGGCGACCGAGGGAGAGGCCATGCGCTGTCCGTTCTGCGGCAATATCGACACCCAGGTGAAGGACTCGCGCCCCGCCGAAGACCATGTGGCGATCCGCAGACGAAGGTTCTGCCCGGCCTGCGGCGGCCGGTTCACCACCTACGAACGGGTGCAACTGCGCGACCTCGTGGTGATCAAGTCGAACGGGCGGCGCGAGGATTTCGACCGCGACAAGCTGGAACGCTCGATCCGCATCTCGATGCAGAAACGCCCCGTCGAGCCAGAGCGCATCGACCAGATGATTTCCGGCATCGTCAGGCGGCTGGAATCGATGGGCGAGACGGATATTCCGTCGAAGACGATTGGCGAAATCGTGATGGAAAGCCTGGCCCGGATCGATACCGTGGCCTACGTCAGATTCGCGAGCGTTTACAAGAACTTCCAGGCCGCGGACGATTTCGAGGACTTCGTGGCGGAACTGCGCCCGGCGCAAGCCGCCGAAGAGTGAACGACCCCGACGACCGGTATATGCGCCTCGCGCTCGGCCTCGCCGCGCGCGGGCTGGGCAACGTCTGGCCGAACCCCGCGGTGGGCTGCGTCATCGTGCAGGGCGGGCGGATCGTCGGGCGTGGCTGGACCCGGCCCGGCGGGCGGCCGCATGCCGAGACCGAGGCGCTGGCGCAGGCGGGCGCCGCGGCGCGCGGGGCGGTCGCCTATGTCACGCTGGAACCCTGCGCGCATCACGGGCAGACACCGCCCTGCGCCGAGGCGCTGATCGCCGCCGGCGTGGCGCGCGTCGTCGTGGCGCTGGGCGATCCCGATCCGCGGGTCGACGGCGGCGGCGTCGCGCGGCTGCGCGAGGCCGGGATCGAGATCGCCGAAGGGGTGTGCCGGGCCGAGGCCGCAGCCTTGCAGCGCGGGTTCCTGACGCGGATCCGCGACGGCCGTCCGATGCTGACGCTGAAGCTCGCGGCCAGCCTCGACGGGCGCATCGCCACCGCGACCGGCGAAAGCCGCTGGATCACCGGGGCGCAGGCGCGGCGCGCGGTGCACGCGATGCGGGCGATGCACGACGCGGTGCTGGTGGGCGGCGGCACGGCGCGGGCCGACGACCCGTCGCTGACGGTGCGCGGGCTGGGCACGGCGCAGCAGCCGGTGCGCGTGGTCTGGTCGCGCCGGCTGGATCTGCCGCTGTCCGGCCAACTTGCGCGGACCGCGGGCCAGGTGCCGGTCTGGATCTGCCACGGTGCCGACGCGGACCGGGAATTGCAGCGCGCCTGGGCCGGGCTGGGGGCGCGGCTGTTGCCGGTGCCGGTGGGCGGGGTGCGCAACCTCGATCCGGCGGCGGCGCTGGCGGCGATGGGCGCCGAAGGCCTGACGCGGGTGTTCTGCGAAGGCGGCGGCGCGCTGGCGGCGTCGCTGATGTCCGCCGGGCTGGTGGATCGGCTGGTGACGTTCACCGCCGGCATCGGGCTTGGGGCCGAGGGCCGCCCGGGCCTGGGCGCGATGGGCGTCGGCGCGCTGGACGAGGCGCCGCGGTTCCGGCTGGTCGAAGCCCGGGCCGTGGGCGGCGACGCGATGCATATCTGGGAACGGGCCGGGGACGACAAGGGGCGGTAGCGGCAGGCGCCGACGAAGGCGGGGCGGAACGGCCCCTCGCGGATGCTGCCCATCGCCACCCCGCGGGCCAGCGATGGCGCGTTTTCGTGCCGCGACGGCAACGGCCGCCCGAGGCCGGACGCGGCCCGCGCCCGTCGCCCTCGTTACGCACGCACCTCGACAAAGGGCGCGCCGGCGACGAGCACCCCGATCCGGGCGGCGGCGCAACCCGCGGCGCGCAGCTCCGACAGAACGCGGTCCGCCTCGCCGCCGTCGACGGCGGCGAGCAGCCCGCCGGCGGTCTGCGGCCGGCGATGACGCATATCCCTGCCGAAACGGCAACGACTGCCCGAGGCCGGACGCGGCCGGCGCCCGTCGCCCGCGCTACACGCGCACATCGACAAAGGGCGCGCCGGCGACGAGCACCCCGATCCGGGCGGCGGCGCATCCCGCGGCGCGCAGGTCCGCCAGAACGCGGTCCGCATCGCCGCCGTCGACGGCGGCGAGCAGCCCGCCGGCGGTCTGCGGGTCGAACAGCAGATCGGCGCGCGGACCATCGGGCAGGGTCATCCGTGCCGCGATCTCGCGGTTTTCGGGATAAAGCGTCGAGCGGATGCCGCGCGCGGCCAGCGCCTCGGCGCCGTCGAGCAGCGGCACGCCGCCGAGCGCGAGCTCGGCGGCGACGCCCGACGCGTCGCAGATCGCCATCAGGTGCCCGGCTAGGCCAAAGCCGGTCACGTCGGTCATCGCATGCGCGCCCGCAAGGCAGGCGGCCGCGGCGCCCTGCGGCGCCGCCATCGCGGCATGGGCGGCGGCGACCCAGTCGCCGCGCGCCTCGGCCTCCATCTCGGCGGCGAGGATCGTGCCCGTGCCGATCGGCTTGGTCAGGATCAGCGCGTCGCCGGGCCGCGCGCCGGATATCCGGATCGGCCGGTCCCGCACCAGCCCGGTGACGGTGAAGCCCACCGTCAACTCGGCGCCGAGCGTGGTATGCCCGCCGGCGATGACCGCGCCGGCATCGCCGAACGCCTCGGCCGCGGCGGCCATGATCTCTTCGAGCCAGGCGTCCTGCATCGCGGGGCGCATCCTGGGCAGGATCACCGTGGCCAGCGCCGCCTGCGGTGCCGCGCCCATCGCCCAGATGTCGCCCATGGCGTGAACCGCCGCGATCTTCGCCTGCAGCCAGGGATCTTCGGTGAAGGCGCGCAGATGGTCGGTGGTCACGACCTGCGTCGCGCCGCCGATCCGCAGAACCGCGGCGTCGTCGCCCGGCCGGCTGAGGATGTCGGCGCGCCCGGTGCCGGGCAGCCGCGCCAGCGCCCGGCCGAGCGTGCCGCCGCCCACCTTGGCACCGCAGCCGCCGCAAAGCGGCCTCGGGCCCAGCGCCTCGGCCAGGCCGGCGGCGTGCTCGCGCGGCAGGGCGGGCGGGGCCATCCGCGGCAGGTTCGAGAATTTCGCCATGAAGCGCCGGTCGATCCGGTCCTTCCAGCGCCAGAGCCAGCGGCCTTCGACGCCGAGGCCCCACTTGTCGGCAAGCGCGGACCTGGCACCGAGCGACACGAGCTTGAGATAGTCGTGCTGCGGCCGGAACCGGCGCCGGGACCGGCCGCCGAGGTCGGCGCGCAGGTTGTGGCAGAGCACCGGCGCCTGGCGCACCGCGAAGACCCCGGCCTTGGGCCGCGGATCGGGCAGGCGGGCGCAGTCCCCCGCGGCGTAGATCGCCGGGTCCGAGGTGCGAAGCCGGTCGTCGACGCAGAGAAAGCCGTTCTCGGTCGCAAGCCCGGTCTCGCCGAGCCAGCCATGCGCGCGCGCGCCGGCGGTGCCCACGGTGAAGCGCGCGGCGACGCGGCGCCCGTCGGCCAGATCCACCGCCGCGGTGCCGATCGCGCGCGGCGCGGTGCCCTCGATCAGCGCAACGCCGAGCCGGTCCATGCTGCGCAGGAGCGCGGCGCGGGCCCGGGCGCCGAGGCCGGGCAGCGCCCGGTCGCGCTCGATCACCGTCACGCGGGGCGCCTGGCCCGCCCGGCGCAGCGCATGGGCCATGGCGAGCGACAGCTCGACCCCGCCGACGCCGGCGCCGAGCACCGCGATCTCGGGCGCGTGATCGCCCGCGGCGACGCCCGCGCGGAACCGCTCCCAGGCGGCGGCGTAGGGCCCCAGCGGCTTGGCAGCGACCCCGTGCGCGGCAAAGCCCGGCAGGGCGGGCAGATCCGAGGTGATGCCGACATTGATCGAGGCCAGGTCATAGGCGACGGGCGGGCGGCCGGCCACGTGGATGCGGCGCGCATCGCGCTCGATGGCCTCGACCGCGCCGAGGATCAGCCGCGCACCGGCAAAGCGCGCCAGCCGCACCAGGTCGATCGACAGCTCGTCCTGCGTGTAGTGCCCGGCGACGAAGCCCGGCAGCATGCCGGTATAGGGCGCCGTCGGCCCGGGATTGATCAGCGTCAGCCGCGCGCCGGGCAGGGGTGCCATCCCCCATTCGCGCAGCACCAGCGCATGGGTGTGGCCGCCGCCGATCAGCACCAGGTCACGGGTCAGGGGAAGGGGCGACTGCATCTGTCCTTTCCGCCGGGGCGCTGTCGAATTGTGCGCTTCCGCGCGCTCTTGATTTGCCAGCCTCGGGGCGACGCGCCATGTCCGCGCCGCGCCCGTTGCGGGCGTTGCGTCTGCGTATTTCTGACGAGAAGAAGCACGGGACGCCAGAGGCACGGGCGCCGCGCCCGGGCGCGAGCGGTCCGGGTGCGGGCGGCGGCCTCACTCATATCCGGTCATCTCCAGGTAGCCGCGGCCCGGGTGGCTGCCGGTCGCGCGCACCGGGCCTTCCCAGTAGGCGACCGTGGTGGCCATCCAGCTTTGCGGATTGAGCGCGGCAATGGTGACATCGAGGGTCCGTGCCGCGAGCGTGAGGCGCCATGCGGTCGGGACCATGCGCCCAGCGACCTCGGTCGTCCCGAGCGGTTCGGCGGCGAGGTGCCCGGCCTCGTAGGGCGTGGGCGTGCCGTCGGGGGCGATCCAGGTGGCGACCGTGTAGGGCGGGGCATTGCGCGCGCGCAGGCGGTAGCCCATCAGTTTCTCGCCGGTCTCGAAATGCAGCGACACCCAGTCCCATCCGGTCTGGTCCGGGGTCAGGGGTTGCGAGGACCATTCCCGGTCGAGCCAGGCGCGGCCGGTGACCGGGATATCGCCGCCCGGCAGCCGCAAGTTGCCGTCGATCCGGTAGAAGGGCTGCGAATAGTAGTGGCTGGCCTGGCCGGCGGCGGATTTCACCGAATAGCCCGCCGCGCCCTGCGGCACGAAGGGGCCTTCGGCCTGCAGCGTCATGTCATAGGCGAAATCGCGGCCGCGGGCAGCCAGCCGGCCGGTCTCGATCCCCTGCCAGTGCCAGTCGTCGATCCAGGCCTCGAAGGGTTCGGCGATGACGCCGGCCTGGCCGATGCCGCCGCGCCCGAAGCGTTCGGCGACGTGGTGCGCGGTGGCCGTGGTCACGGCGGCGTGGCCCATCCAGGCCTCGGGGCTTTGCCAGCCCTCGCCGCCCCCGGGCGCCAGCGCCGAGCGGAACAGCGTCCATTGCAGGCCATACTCGGCGCCGTCGGGGCCGGTGAGGTTGGCGGTCAGGTACCACCATTCGATGCGGAAGCGGGGATGCGGGCCGTGATCGGCGGGGAAGGCGAAGCGGCGCGCGGGATCGGGCAGCGCGAAGCCCTGCGCCGTGCCTGCCAGCCCGGCGAAGCCCTGCGCGGCCAGGGGACCGGGCAGGGGGCCGGGCAGGGCCAGCGCCGCGAGCCCGGTTTGCAGCAGCCGCCGGCGCGTCGGCGGCCTGGGTCGCGGGGATCGGGCACGGGGCGGCATGGCTAGCGCTCGCTCGCGAAAAGCTTCAGCAGATCGGCGGGCGGGGTGCGCGCCAGCCGGCGCGCGGGCCAGAGCGCGGCCAGCGCCGCCGCCAGAAGCGACAGCAGGCCGAGGCGCAGCCAGTCGCCCGGGAACAGGTGCATCGGCAGCCGCCAGCCGAAGGCCTCGACGTTGATCACCGTCAGCAGCACCCAGGCCAGCGCCAGACCCACCGGGACCGCGGCAACGATGGTCAGCGCCGCGAGCAGCAGCGCGCGCGCCAGTTCCAGCGCCGCGAGCCGCCGCCGGGTCAGGCCGAGCGCCCAGACCGGGGCAAGCTGCGGCTGGCGGATCGTCGCCAGTGTCAGCAGGCTGGTGAGGATCGCAAAGCCCGCGATGGCCAGCGTCAGCACGTTCAGCGCCGCGGTCACGGTGAAGGTGCGCTCGAAGACCTGCAGCGAAAAGCGCTTGACCGTGGCCCGGTCGACGATGTTGCCGGCGGGCAGGCCGAATTCGTCGCGCAGCACGCGGGCCAGTCCGGGGACATCGGCGGGCGCGATCCGGGCGCCGAAGCGGCGTTTCTCGATTTCGGGAAACCGCGCGACCAGGTGCGGCAGGCCGGCCACGACCTGACCGATCGGGTTGCCGTAATCGCTGTAGATGCCGGCGACATCGGCCCGCCAGCCCTCGGGCAGCGCGATCGGGTCGCCGGGCGCGAGGCCCTCGCGCAGCGCGAGCTGCTCGTTGACCAGCACCCCCGTGCCCTCGGCGACCCGGTCCCAGACGCCCGGCAGGGCGGCAAGCATCGGCCAGGTTTCGCGATAGGTCGCGTGGTCGATGACACCGTAGATCTCGGCCGGCAGCCTGGCGACGCGGGCCTCGACATGCCAGATCGGCAGCACCGCATCGGCGCGCGGTTCGAGAAAGGCCCGCAGGCGCGCGCCCTCGGCGTCGGTGCGTGCGGTGGCATAAAGCTCCGAGACCAGGCGCTGGTCGAGCCAGCCGGTGAAGGTCAGCCGGAACGAGGCCACCATCGTGCCGACGCCGATATTGGCCGCGAGCGCCAGCAACAGCGCCATCAGCGCCAGCGACAGGCCGGGAAGCTGCTGGCGGGTGTCGGCCCAGAACCAGGCCGCCAGCGCGCCGCGGGCGCGGTGCTGGCCAAAGCTCAGCGCCAGGTGCAGAACCACCGGCAGCGCCAGCGCCGCCGCGATCAGCAGCGCGCCGAGCAGGACAAAGCCCGCCGCCAGACCCTCGCCGTACCGCCAGGCGGCGAATGCCGCAAGCGTCAGCCCGGCCGCGCCCCCGGCGAAGAGGTAGAGCCGCTCCTGCGAGGCCCGCGCCCAGGCGCGCGGCTGCGCCGGGGCAAGGAGCGGCAGGCGGATCACCTTGAGCATCGCGCCGGCCCCGGCCAGCGCGGTGCCCGCGAGCGCGATCGCCATGCCCGCGGCCCACCAGGCCGGGCGCAGCGACAGCGTGCCTGCGACTTCGGCGCCGTAAAGCCCGCTGAGCGTCGCGGCGACGTCCGGCAGCAGCGCCGCGGCGATCGCATAGCCCAGCGCCATGCCGAGCGCACCGGCGACGAGGGCGAAGCCGGTCAGTTCGGCGGCGAAGAGCAGGACGAGGCTTTGCAGCGGCAGGCCGAGCGCGCGCAGGGTGCGGAAGATCGGCCGGCGCTGCTCGAACGCGAGCCCGATGGCGCTGTGCACGATAAAGAGGCCGACCGCAAAGCTCAGCAGCCCGAAGGCGGTGAGGTTCAGGTGGAAACTGCCGGTCAGGCGCGAGACGTCGCTGCCCTGCTCCGGCGTGCGCAGCGCGAGGCCGGGGGCGGCGGCGGACAGGTCGGGCAGGCCGCGGGGCTGGTCGGGCAGCAGGATCAGGCGCGACACCTCGCCGTCGCGCGACAGCAGCCGCTGGGCCACGCCG
Source organism: Rhodobacter sp. (assembly GCA_041627895.1). Taxonomy (GTDB): domain Bacteria; phylum Pseudomonadota; class Alphaproteobacteria; order Rhodobacterales; family Rhodobacteraceae; genus JBFKQC01. Next base: position 34,820 of record JBFKQC010000013.1, on the reverse strand, counting down.
ATATCGGTGTAGGCGACGCCGGGCGGGACGCCGGCGGACGCGACGATCCGCGCCTTCAGCCGGTCGCCGATCCGGGGCGCATCCGCGGGATTGGCCAGGATCATGCCCGGCCCGGTCAGGAAACCGGGCAGGTCGCCCGCGATCGCCTCGCCTTCTGGCGCAAGGCCCGTGGGCATGGTCAGCGGGTCGATGCCGATCAGGCGCAGGGTGACGCCGACGATCTCGACCCGGCCCTCGACCACCGGCGAGACCAGCCAGCCGGCGCGGCGTAGCGCGACATAGCGCGACTGGGGCAGGCTGTCGCCCTCTTCGGGCAGCAGCTGGCCAAAGCGCGCCTCGCCGAGGATCGCCTCGGCCTCGTCATAGCTTGCCCGGGCCTCGGCGTTGATCGCCTGCACCCCGGACCAGAGCGCGGTGGCCAGCGCGAGGCCGAGGATCAGCGTCGCCAGTTGCAGCGGATGGCGCCGCCAGTGCGACAAGAGCGCGGCGAGCCCTGCGGCGTGCATCAGCCAAGCCTCCCGCGTTCCAGGTGCAGCCGCCGCCCGAGCCGCGCCGCCAGCCGCGCCGAATGGGTGACGAGCAACAGCGCCGCGCCGGTCTCGGCGGCGAGATCCAGCATCAGATCCAGCACCGCGTCGCCGGTCGCCTCGTCGAGGTTGCCGGTGGGCTCGTCGGCCAGGATCAGCCCCGGGCGCGGCGCCAGCGCGCGGCCGATGGCGACGCGCTGTTGCTGGCCGCCGGATAGCTGCTCGGGGTACTTGCCGAGCTGATCGGTCAGCCCCAGCCGGGCGGCCAGCGCGGCGCACCAGGCGGGGTCGTGCCGGCCGGCGAGGCGGGCCTGGAACGCGATGTTGTCGGCCGCGCTGAGCGAGGGGATCAGGTTGAACTGCTGGAACACCACGCCGATCCGCTCGCGTCTGACCCGCGCGCGCCCGGCGTCGCCCATCGCGCCCAGATCGGCGCCGCCGATCCGCACGGTGCCGGCATCGGCCGTGTCGAGGCCGCCGACGATGTGCAGAAGCGTGCTCTTGCCGCTGCCGGATTCGCCGGTCAGCGCAACGGTCTCGCCGTTCGCCATGGCGAAGGAGATGCCGCGCAGCACTGCGACCGGGCCCGCATCGCCCGGATAGCTTTTTTCGAGGCCCTCGACGGCCAGCAGGGCAGTATCGCTCATGCGCCGAGACTTAGACGATCGCGGGGCCAAGCACACCCCGCGACGTGGGGCGCGCTGTCGCAGGCCGCGATCCCGGGCGTCAGTCGACCGGCAGCCCGCTCGGCACCCGGTCGGGCCGGCCGAGCGGACGGTCGCGCGCGGTCTCGCCGGTCAGCGCGTTCAGGAAGGCGACGATATCGTCAATCTCGGCGTCGCTGATCGGCGGCAGCGAGATGTCGAGGCGGCGCGCCTGGCGTGCCATTTCCAGCGTGTCAGACCGGATCACGAAGTCGGTGGCCGCCAGCCAGGGCGCGTCGACGAGGTGCGCCATCTCGGGCCGCCACGCGGTGCGGCTGGCCGCCGGGTCGCGGTGGTGGCGCACCATGGCGTGAAGCGTCGGCATCGCGCCGTTGTGGCCGTAGGGCGCGGTCAGGGCCACGTTGCGCAGAAACGGCGTGCGGAAGCGGTAGGCGTCGTCCAGGTCGTCGCTTTCGCCCATCCGGCCGACATCGCGCGGCATCGGATCGAAGGGCCTTGTGCGACCGGGGCCGAACTGCGGCAGGCCGAGCGCGTGGAACGACTGGTCGCTCAGCAGCGGCCCGGAATGGCAATTGGCGCAGCCGGCATCGCGATAAAACAGTGTCATTCCGCGCAATTGCCGGTCGCTCAGCGCGGCGTCGTCGCCCGCGAGGTAGCGGTCGAACGGGCTGTCGTGGTTGCGGAATTCGGTGCCGATGAAGGCGGCGATCGCGTTGCCGATCTCGACGATGGTGACGTCCTCGGGCCGCTCGACATGCTCGAAGGCCGCGACGAACAGGTCGCCGTATTCCGGGATGCCGCGCACCCGTTTTGCGATGATCGGCCAGCCGAGGTCGATGCGGTCCTTCACGGCGCCGGCGATTTCGTTCTCGCCGGGGTGGCCGGCCATTTCGGTGTCCGAGGTCAGCGGCAGCAGCGCCTGCGCGGCCAGCAGCGAGGTCAGCCCTTGCGGCAGGCGTTCCTCGGCGGGCGAGTTGAAGCCGTTTCCGTAGATATCCGAGATACTCAGCCGCCCGTCATGGAACATCGAGCGGATCCCGACATGGCCGAGGTTCCATAGCGCCGGGGCGTTGCGGGGCACCCGCTTGCGGACCTTTGTTGCGCCGGTCCCGGCGGTGCGGCGCGGCCCGAGGCCGGTGCCGCCCTCGCCGATGCCGAGGCTGAGGCCATCGGACGAGCCGAAGTCGTGGTGATGGCAGGTCCCGCAAGAGATATTCTGGTTTCCGCTGAGGATCCTGTCGTAGAACAGAAGCTGCCCCAGCGCCGCCTGCGCCGGGTCGAAGCGAATGAAATCGGCCTCGGACAGCGGTTCGGGCAGGTCGAGCGCGGCGGCGGGAACCGCCGCGAGGACGGCAAGGAGAAGGCCATGAACGGCACGTCGGTATTGCGTCGGTATCGCGTCGGTATCGCGGCGGTGCTTTTCGCGCTCGCAGGCCCGGCGATGGCCGAACTGGAAGGCGCGCGCGACCTGATGGAGGCGGGCCGTTTCGAAGAGGCGCGCGCCGAACTCTGGCCGGCGGCGCGGTCGGGCAACGCCGAGGCCGAGGAACTGATCGGCGTGATGTACGCGCTCGGGCTCGGCGTCGAGAAGGACGAGGTCCGCGCCTTCGAGTGGTACCTGCGCGCGGCGATGAAGGGGCACCCGGGCGCGCAGTCCGGCGTCGGCTGGTATTACGAGGTCGGCACCGGGGTGGCCGCGCCGGACCTGGTGCGCGCTTACATGTGGTACGTCCTCAGCGCGATCGGCGGCGATCCCGACGCGGCGATCAGCCAGGAGGAGGTGCGCAAGAAGATGACGCCGGATCAGATCGAACATGCCCAGGAACTCATAGACGACTATCGGGTCTGGCTCTATCCGTTTCGCTGAACGCGAAGGCCTTGCGCGCCGCAGCGCGGACATGGCGTGGACGTGCAGGCGGCCGCCCGGAAAGGGGCGGCCGCCGATGGCTTGATCCCGCGGATTACTGGGTCTCCATCATCCGCGTCTTGTCGATGCCCGCCTCGACCTCGGCCACGGCGCCGACCAGCGCGTCGAAGATGCGCTCGCCGCCGTCCACGTTGGTCTTGAACCAGTCATAGACCGGCGCCGCGGCGTCCTTGAACATCGCCTTTTCCTCGGGCGTCGGCACGTAAAGGTCGCCGCCGCCGGCCGCGAATTCCTGGTAGGCCTGGATCGACTTGCGCTTGGGCGAGGCGAACGTCGCCTGTTGCAGGTGATAGAAACCGTCGGTGACGACGCGGCGCAGCGTCGGGTCCAGCGACATGAACTTTTCGTTGTTCATCCACCAGAGCGCGCCCATGTAGGCGTGGCCGTCCAGCGTGACGAACTTCAGCCCGGCTTCGGGGAATTTCATCGCCATGATGTCGGTGATGCCGTTCTTCGAGCCTTCGACCACGCCGGTCTGGAAGCTGGTGAAAAGCTCCGGCCACGGGATCGGCGTCGGCGAGGCGCCCAGCGCCTTGACGAGTTCCTGCGGCAGGTCGGCGACCACGGTGCGGATCTTCAGACCTTCCATGTCGGATGGCTGGGTGATGCGCCGTTTCGTGTTGGCGAAGTTGCGCCAGCCGCCGGTGTTGCCGATGGTCATCAGCCGCACCGCGCCGCCGGAGGCTTCCAGCGCCATCTCCTGCATGGTGGTGACAAAGCCCGAGCCGTTGGCCAGCGCGGCCTCGGCGACCCGGTCGTCGGCCATCAGGTAGGGCAGGTCGAGAACCTGCACGAAGGGAAAGATGTTGGCGGCACCGCCTGAGGTCGAGATGTAGATGTCGATGGTGCCGTCGGCGATGCCCTGCAGGCACTCCGAGCCGTTCGAGCAAAGCTGGGTGCCGATGAACAGCTCGACTTCGACGGCGCCGTTCGACGCCTGTTCGACGTAGTTCTTGAACACGACGAGGCCGTCATAGTCTTCGTCGTTCTCGTTCGAGTTCGCGGTGGCGCGCAGCTTGATCGGCTCGTGACTGGCCGCCAGCGCGGCAAGCGTGCCGCCGGCCAGCATTGCGGCGGCGAGCGCCGCGATGGTGATTTGCTTCAGCATGATTTTCCTCCCGTTGGTTCGATGATGTGAAGCTATTGGACGAAACCGGTCAAGCGCGGGATCGTCATGGAGATGGCCGGGACGAAGGTGATCAGGAAGATCACCACGACCTCGATGGCCAGGAAGGGCAGGATTGCCCTGGCGATGGTCTCGACGCGCTCGCCGCTGACGGCGGAGGCGACGAACAGCACCAGCCCCATGGGCGGGGTGGCGAGCCCGACCGTGAGATTGACGGACATGATGATCGCGAAATGCACCGGGTGCACGCCGAGATCGGTGAAGATCGGCGCCAGGATCGGCCCCAGGATGATGATCGCCGGGCCGGCGTCGAGGAACATGCCGACGATGAAGAGCAGCACGTTGATCAGGAACAGAAGGACCAGCGGGTTTTCCGACAGCGCCAGGATGAACTCGGCGAGGATCTGCGGCGCGTAGGAAAGCGACACGACGGTCTTGAAGGCCATCGCGGCACCGACGAGCAGCAGCACCACCGCGCTGGTCATCGCGGCGCGGGACAGCACCTGCGGCAGGTCCGACAGCTTCATCGTGTGCAGGATGCCGAAGCCCACGATCAGCGCATAGGCCACGGCGACGGCGGCGGCCTCGGTCGGCGTGAAGACGCCGGCGAGAATGCCGCCGAGGATCAGGATCGGGGTTTGCAGCGGCACCACCGCGCGCTTGCAGACCATGCGGAAATCGCGGCTGACGGCGCGCCGCAGCCCCAGCATCAGCCCGTGCGCGACGACGAAGCCGCCGCCGAGGGCAAGCCATTCGGCGGTGTCCGAAGGCTCCGGCCCGAGGGGGGCGAACTGCGCCAGCAGCCAGCCGATGTTGAAGCGCACCAGGATGAAGGAGAACCAGTATTCCACCGGCCTCAGCTCGGTCCCGGCGATCACCACGCGCCGCGCCGGCGGCAGCTCGTAGCGGTCGGCGACGGCGCGGACCATGAACATCAGGCCCACGCCCACCAGGATGCCGGGCACGATGCCGGCGAGGAAAAGCGCGGCGACCGATTCGCCCATCACGTAGGCATAGATGATCATGATCCCCGAGGGCGGGATGATCGGGCCGATGACCGACGACGCGGCGGTGATCGCGGCGGCGAAGCGGCGGGTGTAACCCTCTTTCTCCATCGCCGGGATCAGCATCGAGCCGAGCGCCGAGGTATCGGCGACGGCCGAACCGCTGAGTCCGGCGAACAGGATCGAACTCAGGATATTGACCTGCGCCAGCCCGCCCCGCAGGTGCCCCATCAGCGCCTGGCTGAACTCGACCAGGCGCACGGTGATGCCGCCCTTGTTCATCAGCTCGCCCGCCAGCATGAAGAACGGGATCGCCATCAGCGGAAAGCTGTCCATGCCGTTGTAGACGTTGCGGTACAGCAGCGTGATGTCCTTTTCCTGCCCGGCCATCCACAACAGGATGCCCGGCGCGGCCAGCAGGCCGAAGAACACCGGCAGCCCGATCAGGAGGAAGAACAGGAAGACGGGGAGGAACCAGATCAGCATGCGCTCACTCCGCCATCAGTTCGTCTTCGGGCGGCGCCAGCGGCGCCAGCCGGTCGCCGCCGCCGAGCATCGTGATCAGCGCGCGCAGGAACAGCTCGAGATTGACGATGAACAGCAGCACGACGCCGACGAACAGCGACGACATCATCCAGCGCCGCGGCATCTTCACCCATTCGAGGTCGGCGTTGAGGTAGTAGAGCGAGGCGGTCTTGGCCCGGCTCATGAAGCCGGTGACATCGTTCCAGCCCAGGTCCACCGCCCAGCCCAGCACGACGCCGGCGACGATCAGGAGGAAAAGCGACAGGATCGCGGCCAGGCGTTCCGGCAGCGCGCGCACCGCCATGTCGATGGCGACGAAGCCGCCGCGGCGATAGGCCATCGGCGCGATCAGCCCGGTCATCCAGAGCATCGCGAAGCGCGCCGCCTCGTCGGGCCAGGGCAGCGGGTTGTTCAGCACGTAGCGAAAGAACACCTGGATCAGGATCGCCACGACCATCAGCGCGATCGCCACGATCGCGATAGCGCGGCCGATCCGCAGCACCACGTCGTTGAACAGCTGCAAGGGCCACAGCAGCCCCAACAACAGCGCCATCGCGCTTCCTCCCTGTGCGCCCCGTTTCAGGGCGTTTCTTTTCAGTGGCTTACGGGGCGTCGTTGAAGAACCCGTAAGCGCCTTGCGAAAACACCAGCGGCGCGCCTTCGCGCCATCCGGCCCGGATCACCTCGGCCACGACGATCAGGTGGTCGCCGCCCTGGTGCCGGGCAATCGTGCGGCACTCGAACCGCGCCAGGCAGCCGTTCAGCAGCGGCACGCCTTCGGGGCTGAGTTCCCAGTCGGTGCCCGCGAACGCGGTGCCGTGGCGCGAAAACCGGTCGCAGATGTCGCGCTGTTCGGCGCCGATCACGTGGATCGCGAAATGGTCCGCCTCGGCGAAGGCGCCGAACCGGCGCGACGCGCGCGCGGGCGACCACAGGATCAGCGGCGGGTCCAGCGAGACGCTGGCAAAGCTGTTCGCGGTGATCCCGAGCGGACCGATCTCGCTTTGCGCGGTCATCACGCAGACGCCCGTCGCGAACCGCCCCAGCGCGTCGCGGAAGGCGCGCGTGGTCTCGGGGCCGGGCTCGATGCTTTGCATGCGCGTCCTCATCCCGCCGTCGGGCATCACGGCACCTCGTGCCCCAGCGCGGCGGTATAGAGTTCGAACCATGTCTGACGGTCCATGTCGACCTTGAATGCGTCCGAGAATGCGGCGATCCGGTCGATCCGGTTAGTGCCCATCACCGGCAGGATGCGGGCCGGATGGGCCAGCAGCCAGGCGACCGCGACCGCCGCGCGGTCGACGCCGTTCCGCGCCGCGATGTCCTCGAGGCAGCGGATCAGCCGGGTCCCGGCTGCGCCGGCGACCAGCGCCCCGCCGCCGAGCGGCGACCAGGCCATGATCGGTCGCCGGCGCTCTTGCAGATAGGCGACGTTGCCGTTGGTGAAGCCGTCATGCGCCAGCAGGCTCAGCTCGATCTGGTTGGTAGCAAGCGGCGTCTCCATCGCCGATTGCAGCAGCGTCCAGTCGTGCAGGCGGAAATTCGACACACCGACCGCGCGCACCTTGCCCGCGGTGACCAGCCCGTCCAGCGCCGCGCCGGTTTCGGCGGCGTCCATCATCGGGTCGGGGCGGTGGATCAGCAACAGGTCGATCCGGTCCGTTCCCATCAGTTCCAGGGACTTGTCGACCGACGCCAGGATATGCGGCGCGGTGGTGTCGTAGTATTTCACCCGCGCGGCGGCATGGCGCCCGGCGGGCGCGACGATGTCGCATTTCGTGACGATTTCCAGCCTGTCGCGCAGGCCGGGCGCCGCCTTCAGGCAATTGCCGAGCAGCTCTTCGGCCATGTAGCCGCCATAGATGTCGGCCTGGTCGATCGTGGTGATGCCCTGGTCGAGGCAGGCCTCGATCTTGGCCCGGATGTGTCCGGGCGAGGTGTCGGGGTCGTCGCCGAGCCGCCACATGCCATAGACGATGCGGCTGAAATCGAGGCCATCGGCGATCTGTAAACGATCCATCACATGCAACTCCGCCGCGATGTGGTTGATTCAATTGCAACTTTTGAGTGTAACCTGCCCATTACACTCGCCTCCCGGTGCCCAGCGGCGTCGCCGGGATGCACGCCGGAACGCGCCCGTATTCGTGCGGCAGCGAGCAGGTCTTGAGGTCTGGCATCACGCGCTTTCCGAAGCTTTCGCATTCGTCTAGATGCGGGTAGCCCGAGAAGATGAAGGCGCGGATGCCCATCTTCCGGTAGGCCTCGATCTCGGACAGCACCTGGTCGGTCGAGCCGACCATCGCGGCGCCGCAGCCCGACCGGGCGCGGCCGACGCCGGTCCAGAGATGCGGCTCGACATAGCCGAACCTGTCGGCCAGTTCGCGGGCGCGGGTCTGGTGCGCGACGCCGAGCGAGACCGAATCGTGCGCCCGGTCGCGGATGATCCGGCCGTATTCGTCGTCGAGCTGCGCCACCAGGTGTTCGGCATATTCCTTGGCCTCGGCCTCGGTGTCGCGCACGATCATGTGGACGCGCAGACCGTAATCGAGCGTTCTTCCATATTTCTCAGCGACTTGATGGACGTCCTTCATGCGCTGGGCGATCTGCTCCTTGGGCTCGGGCCACATCAGGTAGACGTCGCAATGCTGCCCGCACAATTCCAGCGCGTCGGGCGAATAGCCGCCGAAATACAGCAATGGCCCGCCATTCTGCTGATAGGGCTTGGCCGGATCGGTCCAAAGGTCATTGAACTGATAGACCTGGCCGTCATGGTCGATGCGGTCCCGGGTCCAGGCCTGTTTCAGGATCTCGACCACTTCGCGCGAGCGCTGATAGCGGAACCTGCTGTCCGCCACCTCGCCGGGGAAGTCCGACGAGATGATGTTGATCGTCAGGCGCCCTTGCAGCATGTGGTCCAGCGTGGCGACGGTGCGCGCCAGCATGATCGGCTGCATCTCGCCGCAGCGCACCGCGGCGAGGAAGTTGATGCGGTCGGTGACCGGCGCGCAGCCGGCGACGAAGCTCAGCGTGTCCTGCCCGACCTGGTAGGACGAGGGGCAGAGGATGTTGCGGAAGCCCTGCGCCTCGGCGGTCCTGGCGATGGTGCTGCAATGCGCCCAGCTCGAGCGGAGCGACCCGTCCGGCACGCCGAGCTGCGCATAATCGTCCGAGCAGAGCGCCGCGAACCAGCTGACCTCGGACGCGTCCAGGTCGGCGGACGTCACCGGCACCACGCTCATCGATTCTCTCCCCCGCCGCGCATTTGTCCTTGCGTAGCATCGTGGAAGACATGCATCAATAGTGCATCAATTTGGGACGCACCCGATGGCCTCGTCGTACTCTCTGCCGCTCTATGTCCAGATCAGCGAGATGCTGATCCGCGACATCGGGGCGGGGCGGCTGGGGGATGGCGAGCGGCTGCCGCCGGAACGCGAGATGGCGGCGCAACTTGGGCTGTCGGTCGGCACGCTGCGCAAGGCGCTGGCCGACCTGGCCGCCAAGGGCCTGCTGGAGCGGCGCCAGGGGTCGGGCAATTACGTCCGCGCGGCCGGCGGGGCGGGGGCGGTCTATGCCTTCTTTCGGCTCGAACTGATCGGCGGCGGCGGTCTTCCCACGGCCGAGCTTGTCACGGTCGACACGCTGGACAGGCCCGCGGGGTTGCCGGACACGGGCCGTGCGGGCCGGGCACATCGCATCCGCCGGCTGCGGCGGCTCAACGACCAGCCCGCGGCGCTGGAAGAGATCTGGCTGGACGCCCGATATGCACCCGAACTGGCGGCCTCGGATTTGTCGGAATCGCTGTACCTCTACTACAAGGACCGGCTGGGGCTGTGGATCCAGCGGGTCGAGGACCGGATCGGTGCCGGGGTGTTTCCGGACTGGGGCAAGGGGCTGCTTGCGGGCGCGCGCGGCGCGTGCGGACAGGTCGACCGGACGAGCTGGGACCAGAATAACAGGATTGCCGAGATATCCCGCACATGGTTTGATTCGGACAAGGCAAGATACGTATCACGGCTGAGGTGAGGAAGAAAAAGTTGGAAAAGTGCAAGTACGGATTGATCGGGTCCGGCATGATGGGGCAGGAGCACATTCGCAACATTGCACTTATCGAACAGGCCGAGATCGCCGCGATCCACGAACCCGACGCCGAAATGCGCCGGGTCAGCCAGGCGCTGGCGCCCGGGGCCGCGATGGCCGACAGCCTCGGGGCGCTGCTGGCGCTGCCCGGCCTCGACTGCCTGCTGATCGCCAGCCCCAACCACCTGCACGCGGCGCAATTTGCGCAGATCGCGGAGACCCGCGCGCTGCCGCTGCTGATCGAGAAGCCGCTCTATACCGACCCGGCCGACGCCGCCCGGATCGGCGCGCTGGCGGCGAGCTATCCCGCGCCGGTCTGGGTGGCGATGGAATACCGCTACATGCCGCCGATCGCGCGCCTTGTCGCCGAGGCCGGGGCGGCGACCGGCGGCATCCGGATGCTGACGATCCGCGAGCACCGGTTTCCGTTTCTGCGCAAGGTCGGCGACTGGAACCGGTTCAACCGGCACACCGGCGGAACGCTGGTCGAGAAATGCTGTCACTTCTTCGACCTGATGCGGCTGATCCTCGCCGACGATCCGGTGCGCGTGATGGCGAGCGCCGGGCAGGCGGTGAACCACCTCGACGAGCGCTATGACGGCGAGACGCCGGACATCTGGGACCACGGCTATGTGATCGTCGACTTCGCCCGCGGCGCGCGCGCGATGCTGGAGCTTTGCATGTTCGCCGAAGGCGCACGCTATCAGGAAGAGATTTCCGCCGTCGGACCCGCGGGCAAGATCGAGGCCATGGTGCCCGGTCCGGGCCGGTTCTGGCCCGGGAACGAGCCGCCGCCGGTGCCGCAGGTCGTGATCAGCCCGCGCCACACCAAGACCCGCCGCGCGCTGGACATTCCGGTCGAACCGGCGCTGCTGGCCGCCGGCGACCACAACGGCGCGACCTACTATCAGCACCTGCGCTTTCTCGACGTGGTGCGCGGCCGCGCCGCGCCCGAGGTCACGCTCGCCGACGGCGCGCGCGCGGTCGAAATGGGGCTGGCCGCGCAGCGTTCGGCCGAAACCGGCGAGGCCGTGCGGCTTTAGCCGCCGGATGCCGGGAACGACACGTTGATGTCGCATCAAGACGCGATGGGCCAGCCCGCCGCGCCACAGAGTCCGGCCGGCAAGCTCGTGAGGTCTGAGATGTTCCAAAACGATTTGAGCACGGTCCTGCAGCCCATCGAGACGGCGACGGGCCTGTCGAACGCGCATTACACCTCGGCCGAGGTCTTTGCGGCAGAGCGCGATCCGCTGTGGTTCTCGACCTGGGCGGGGCTGTGCGTCGAGGCAGAGCTGCCGGCGGCGGGCGATGCGCGCCCCTTCGACTTTCTGGGCGTGCCGCTATTCGCGATGCGGGGGCGGGATGGCAAGGTGCGGGTCTTTCAGAACATCTGCCGCCACCGCGGCATGATCCTGGTGGCAGAGCCTCGCAGGATCGAGGGCGCGATCCGCTGCCCCTATCATTCCTGGTGCTACAGCCACGAAGGCAAACTGGTGGCGACCCCGCATGTGGGCGGCCCCGGCCAGAATTCGCACCCCGACGTCAGGCGGGAAAACCTGGGCCTGATCGAGGTGCGCAGCCATATCTGGATGGGCGTGGTCTTCGTCAACCTCTCGGGCGATGCGCCGGCCTTCGAGGAAATGCATGCCGACCTGATCGAGCGCTGGTCCGATTTCGACGTGCCACTTTATCACGGCGGTGAATACGGCAAGCTGCTGCTGGAATGCCGCACTAACTGGAAACTGGCGGTCGAGAACTACTGTGAAAGCTATCACCTGCCCTGGGTGCATCCCGGCCTGAACAGCTATTCCCGGCTGGAAGACCACTATCACATCATGGAGGACGGCAAGTTCGCCGGTCAGGGAACTTACGTCTATCGCCAGATCGAGGGCGACGACGGATCGAAGTTTCCCGATTTCCCGAACCTTTCGCCGAAATGGGACACGGCGGGCGAATACCTGACCGTCCGGCCCAACGTTCTGCTTGGCGTGCAGCGCGATCATGTCTTCGCGATCCTGCTGGAGCCGAAGGGCCCGGCCTGCACGCTGGAGCATGTCCACCTGTTTTACGCGGAACCCGGCGTGTCGGAGCCGTTGAGAAAGAAGAATGCCGATCAGTGGGAAATCGTGTTCGTCGAAGATATCGGCGTGGTCGAGGGGATGCAGGCCGCCCGCGGGGCGGTCGGATTCGACGGCGGGCGGTTTTCGCCGGTGATGGATGCGCCGACGCACGAGTTCCACAAATGGGTGGCCGGGCGCATGCTGCAGGCGGGCGCGGCGGCTGCGGAATGAACGATGCCGGCTGGGCGGCGGTGGACAGGGCGCTTCTGGCGGCGCATGCGCGCGGAGACAGGGATGCGTTGATCGGGCTATACGCGCAGGCGTCGGACATGGCGCACGCGGCGGGCGAGACCGACCGCGCGGCGTTCTTTGCGACCCATGCCTGGGTCTTTGCGCTCGAGGCGCGCGATCCGCGGGCCGGGGAATTGCGCGGGCGGCTTGCCGGATGGGGCCGGGTCGACGGGGAGGGAACGTGAGACAACAAGCGCGCGTGGTGGTGATCGGCGGCGGCGTCGTCGGGTGCTCGGTTCTGTATCATCTGACCAGGGCGGGCTGGACCGACGTCATGCTGATCGAGCGGTCGGAACTGACCAGCGGATCCACCTGGCACGCCGCCGGCGGGTTTCACACGCTGAACGCCGACACCAACATGGCCGCGCTGCAGGGCTATACGATCCGGCTTTACCGCGAACTGGAAGAGATCACCGGGCAAAGCTGCGGGCTGCATCACGTGGGCGGGGTGACGATCGCCACCGACCGCGACCGGCTGGATTTCCTGACCGCCGAGCGCGCGAAACACCGCTATATGGGGCTGGAGACCGAGCTCATCGGGCCGGAAGAGATCGCGAAGCTTTCGCCGATCACCGATGTCACCGGCGTGCTGGGCGGGCTTTACGACCCGCTCGACGGCCATCTGGACCCTTCCGGCACGACCCACGCCTATGCCAAGGCCGCGCGCATGGCCGGGGCGGAAATCGTGCTTCGGAACAGGGTGTTGCAGCTAAAACCTCAGGCAGACGGCTGGGATGTCGTGACCGAACAGGGCACCGTCCGGGCAGAGCATGTGGTGAACGCGGCCGGGCTTTGGGCGCGCGAGGTCGGCGCGATGGCCGGCGTCTACCTGCCGCTGCACCCGATGGAGCATCAATACATCGTCACCGACGAGATCCCCGAAGTGGTGAACCATCCGGGCGAGTTGCCGCACGTGATGGACCCCGGCGGCGAGACCTATCTGCGGCAGGAGGGCCGCGGCCTGGTGATCGGCATCTACGAGCAAAACGCGGTGCCCTGGGCGGTGGGCGGCACCCGCTGGGATTTCGGGCACGAGTTGCTGAATGACGACCTCGACCGCGTCGCCGAGCCGCTGGAGGCCGCATTCCGGCGCTATCCATGCCTCGGCCGCGCCGCGATCAAGCAGGTGATCAACGGCCCCTTCACCTTTGCCCCCGACGGCAACCCGCTGGTCGGGCCGATCCCCGGCAAGCCCGGGCTTTGGGCGGCCTGCGCGGTGATGGCGGGTTTCAGCCAGGGCGGCGGCGTCGGCAAGGCGCTGGCCGAGTGGATGGTCGAGGGCGAGACCGAGCAGGACGTCTTTGCCATGGACGTCGCGCGGTTCGGCGACTGGACAGGACCGGACTGGACGCGGGCCAAGGTGGTGGAAAACTACCAGCGGCGGTTTTCCATCGGCTATCCGAACGAGGAACTGCCCGTCGGCCGGCCGCTGGACACGACGCCGGCCTATGGGCTGTGGGACGCGCAGCGCGCGGTCTGGGGCGCGGGTTATGGCATGGAGCATGTCAACTATTTCGCACCCCCGGGCGAGGACCGCTGGGAGGTGCCGTCGTTCCGGCGCTCGAACGCGCATCACGCCGTGGCGCGCGAATGCGAAGCGGTGCGCACCCGGGTCGGGATCAACGAAATCCACAACTTCGGCAAGTACCTGGTCAGCGGTCCGGGTGCGGTCGACTGGCTGAACCGGATCATGGCGAACCGGGTGCCCGACGCGGGCCGCATCGCGCTGACGCCGATGCTGTCGCCCCGGGGCCGGATCATCGGCGATTTCACCATGATGCGGCTCGGACCCGAGGCCGTGCAGCTGACCGCCAGCTACAGCGCGCAGGCCTATCACATGCGCTGGTTCCTGTCGCATCAGGAACCCGGCGTAAGTATCGAGAATATTTCGAAAACCCTTCTCGGTTTTCAGATCGCCGGGCCGGGGGCGCGCGCCGTGCTGGCGGCGGCGACCGGGGCGGATGTCTCGAATGGCGCGCTGCCGTTCCTGTCGGTGCGCCGGATGAGCATCGGGCATGTCCCCGTCACCGTCGCGCGGATCAGCTATACCGGCGATCTCGGCTACGAGATCTACTGCCACCGCGACCACCAGGTCGCGCTGTACCGCGCGCTCGCCGAGGCCGGCGTGCCCCACGGCATGGCGCCCTTCGGGATGCGGGCGATGATGTCGCTGCGGCTGGAGAAATCCTTTGGCTCGTGGATGCGCGAATACCGCCCCGACTACACCCCGGCCGAAACCGGGCTCGACCGGTTTATCTCGTGGAAAAAGAACGACTTCATCGGCAGAGCTCACGCATTGGACGCGCGAGGGACGCCGCCCGCCCGCCGGCTCGTCACCTTCCTCGTCGACGCCGAGGACGCCGACGTCGTGGCCTACGAGCCGATCTTCGAGGGCGCCGAGGTCGTCGGCTTCTGCACGTCCGGCGGCTATGCGCATCACGCCCGGCAATCGGTCGCCATCGGATTCCTGCCGACCGAATGCATCGCGGATGGCGCCGAATTCCACATCGAGATTCTTGGGCAGCGTCGCAGGGCGGTGGTCCATGGCGCGCCGCTGTTCGATGCGGACGGATCAAGAATGCGAGGCTAGTGCATGAAAACGCAGGCTAAAGTCGTGGTGATCGGCGGCGGGGTCGTGGGCTGCTCGGTGCTCTATCACCTGGCGAAACATGGCTGGACCGACGCGCTGCTCTTGGAACGTTCGGAATTGACCAGCGGGTCGACCTGGCACGCGGCAGGCGGCATGCACACCATCAACGGCGATCCGAACGTCGCGAAGTTGCAGCAATATACCATTGATCTTTATAAGGAAATCGAGGAACTCAGCGGCCAGGCCACGGGCGTGCACCTGACCGGCGGCGTGATGCTGGCCGCGACCGAGGCGCGGATGGACTGGCTGAAGGGGCTGGTTGCCAAGGGCCGCTATCTGGGCATCGACGCCGAAATCATCAGCGCCGAGGAAGCCGGCGCGCTGATGCCGCTCTTGGACCCGGCAGAGTTCGTCGGCGGGGTCAAGACCCGCGTCGACGGGCACCTGGACCCCTCGGGCGTGACCCACGCCTATGCCCGGGCCGCGCGCAAGCTTGGCGCCAGCGTACAGACCCATTGCCGGGTCGAGGCGCTGGAACGTCACCCCGAGGGCTGGCGCGTGAGGACCCAGAAGGGCGACGTCATTGCCGAACACGTGGTCAACGCCGGCGGGCTTTGGGCGCGCGAGGTCGGGCGGATGGTGGGGCTGGAACTGCCGGTTCTGGCGATGGAGCACATGTATCTGATCACCGAGGACATGGCCGAGGTCGCCGAGTGGAACGCAAAGACGGGGCAAGAGATCATCCACGCGGTCGATTTCGACGGCGAGCTGTACCTGCGCCAGGAACGCGGCGGCATGCTGATGGGCACCTACGAGAAGGCCTGCGTGCCCTGGTCCGAGCGCGAGACGCCCTGGGAGTTCGGCCACGAGCTGCTGGCGCCCGACATCGACCGGATCGCGCCGTCGCTCGAGGTCGGCTTCCGGCATTTCCCGGCCTTCCAGAACGCCGGCATCAAGCAGATCATCAACGGCCCGTTCACCTTCGCGCCGGACGGCAACCCCCTGGTGGGGCCTGTGAAAAACCTGCCCGGCTTCTGGTGCGCCTGCGGCGTGATGGCGGGTTTCAGCCAGGGCGGAGGCGTCGGGCTGGCGCTGGCGAACTGGATGATCGAGGGCGATCCCGGCGCCGACATCTGGGCGATGGACGTCGCGCGCTTCGGCGATTTCGCGACGCCGGCCTATACCAACGCGAAGGTGCGCGAGAATTACTCGCGCCGGTTCTCGATCCGGTTTCCGAACGAGGAACTGCCCGCCGCGCGGCCCCTGAAGACGACCCCGATCTACGACCGGCTGAAGGATGCGGGCGCGCAGTTCGGCGCCGCGCACGGGCTGGAGGTGCCGCTATGGTTCGCGCCGCCGGGTGTCGGTGACAGGTTTTCCTGGCGTCGGTCCACGGATTTCGACCATGTCGGCGCCGAGGCCCGCGCGGTGCGCGACAGCGTGGGCATCATCGAGATTTCCGGCTTCGCGAAATACGCCGTCACGGGCGCCGGGGCCGAGGCGTGGCTGGACCGGATGCTGGCCTGCCGGATACCGGCCGAGGGCCGCATGGTCATGGCGCCGATGCTCAAGCAGGACGGCCGGCTGATCGGCGATTTCACCCTGGCGCGGCTGGGGGCAGAGGAGTTCTTTCTCGCCGGGTCGGGCATCGCCGAGGATTATCACATGCGCTGGTTCGGCCGGCATCTGCCGGCGGACGGGTCGGTGGCGGTCACGCCGCATGGCGCCGGACTCACCGGGCTGTCCATCGCCGGGCCGAAGGCGCGCGCGGTGTTGCAGGCCGTGACCGGCTCGGATGTATCCGCGGATGCCTTCCGATTCATGGATATCGGGCGCATGACGCTCGGCATGGCGCCGGCGCTCGTCGGGCGGGTCAGCTTCACCGGCGATCTGGGCTATGAAATCTGGCTGAAACCGGAATACCAGCGCCATGTCTACGAGCGGCTCCTGGAGGCCGGCAAGCCGCACGGCATCCGCGATTTCGGCCTGCGCGCGCTGAACGCGCTGCGGCTCGAGAAGAATTTCGGCGGCTGGGCGCGGGAATACAGGCCGATCTACACCCCCTGGGAGGCCGGGCTCGGCCGCTTCGTGGCGCTTTCGAAGGAGGCCGATTTTATCGGCAAGGCGGCGGCAGAGGCGCACAAGGCGGACGGCGGCAGGCTGCGGCTTCGGACGTTCACCGTCGAGGCGAAGGATGCCGACGTGATCGGCGACGAACCGATCTGGTACGACGGGCGCGTGGTCGGCTGGGTGACGTCGGGCGGCTTTGCCCATGCCTCGGGGGTCTCGGTGGCGATGGGCTATGTGCCGAAGGAACTGGCCGAGGCGGATGGCGGGTGGAAGATCGAGCTTCTGGGCGACCGGCTGGCCGCGAAGCTGCAACGTCAGCCGCTGTTCGACGCGAACGGGTCGCGGATGCGCTCGTAACGCAATTTCCGGCGAAGCCGGTCCGGAGAAGCGCCGCGAAACTGCGCGCGGCAGACAGGACAGGGCGCAGTCCGTGACGCGAAGATCGCGGAATGTGACCGGGGCCGCCGGCAAGGCGGATCCGGTTGGCCGCGACCGTTTCCGCAGACTCTCACGCGCGCGGTGTGTTCGCGAAATTTCAGTAATTTCCCCCGACCATCCGCCCCATATCATCCGGGTGATTCGGTGAATATTCCATGAACCCTCACCGGAATTGCGCCGGGGGGATCGGGTACGGTGCCCCGCGCCACGGAACAATCCGTTAACCGATTGTAAATGTGGGTTTATCTTACCGTACGGTCAATTGTTTCGCATGCGAAACATCCGCCCCGCGGACCGGCCTCGCATCCGGCCGCCCCATGGCGGGCGCATGCCCCCGGGGCGCCAGGGCCGAGCATCGGGGCGGCCGTCGTGTCAGGCGGCGGCAAACCCCTCGATCAGCTGGCGCAGCCCGAACGCGGCGCCGGCGACGATCGCGGCGAACGTGACCGGCGCGGAATAGGCCAGCAGCGAAAACGCCGAGATGCCCTGGCCGATGGTGCAGCCCACGGCCACCACCGCGCCCACGCCCATCAGCGCGGCGCCGAAAATCTGGCGGCGCAACTCGCGCGGGTCCTCGCAGGCCTCCCAGCGGAAATGCCCCTTGATCAGCGAGCCGATGAAGGCGCCGGTCCAGACCCCGGCGACCGAGCCGATCCCGAAGCTGAGCCCGCCGCCCGACGAGGTCATCGCATAAAGCATCGTCTCGCCGATCGGCGCGGCGAACGTGTGCGACGACAGCGGCACCGCGCCAAGGCTGGCCTCGGCGACCCAGGCGGTGCCGGCCCAGCCAGAGACCACCGCAAGCCCGACGGCGACGGACCAGGCGATGGCGGCGGGCCGCTCGATAAGCGCGCGCGAGGCCAGCGCGACCGCCATGAGCGCGCCGCCGCAAACAAGGCCCGCCGCGACCGGCGACACCCCCGCCGCGCCGCCGATCAGGTGGGCAAGCCCGGCGGGGTCCGCGGCGGCCACCGGCGGGAACAGCCAGACCCGCAGATGCGCCAGCGGCCCCGACAGCGTGACATAGGCCGCCAGCCCCATCACCACGACGATCACGAAGCTGCGCAGGTCGCCGCCCCCGAGCCGCGCCAGCGCGCCGAAACCGCAACTGCCCGCCAGCGCCATGCCGTAGCCGAACATCAGCCCGCCGGCGATCGAGGCCAGCGGATACCAGCCCTGCCCGAGATAGAGCGTCTCGGCCGCGGGCAGCACGCCCGCACCGATCAGCGCGAAACTGCCCAGGATCGCGGTGCCGATGGCGACGCCCCACATCCGCATCCGGATGTCGCTTTGCTGATAGAGCAGGTCCTCGATGGCGCCGAGCGTGCAGAATCGCCCGAGCCGCGCCGCAAGCCCCAGAAGGATGCCCCCGGCAAGGCCGATCAGCGCAACCAGCGCGCCCTCGCTCAGGCTGTCGAGCATGTCATGTCCTCCCCAGGCCGGGCCGGCCCATGCGCGGCCCGTCGGGCGGGCCTGGTGGCCGTGCTACGCGCCGTCCGTGCAGAACAGCTCGTAGATGCATTCAAGCATCCTCCGCGGGCGGTCGTCGGTCAACGAGTAATAGATCGTCTTGCCGTCGCGCCGGGGCGTCACCAGCCCTTCGAGGCGCAGCCGGGCAAGCTGTTGCGACACCGCCGCCTGGCGCGCGCTCAGCAGTTCTTCCAGCTCGGTCACCGATTTCTCGCCGGTCACCAGGTGGCAGAGGATCATCAGCCGGCCTTCGTGGCTGATCGCCTTCAGGAAGTTCGAGGCGCGCGTCGCGTTATCGACCATCTGGTCCATTTCGGCGTCGGTCATGTCCTCGGTGATCACGGGCAGGGCCATGGGTCGCTCGCTTTTCTTCCGCGCCTCACGAGGCGCCTTCGAATCCGGTATGCGCCTTCAGCATCATGCCGAGAAGCCCCCAGAAGAAATCCTCGCCCGAGTAGCCTTCGATCCGGGCCAGCTCGACGCCGTCGCGCATGAGCACGAAGGTCGGCGTGAAGAACGGCGCGCGGGCAAAGCTCAGGTCGTCCGGCAGGTCGTGGATGTCCACCCGCCTGAGCGGGGCGGCGCGGCCCTCGGGCGTTTTCGGGTAGATATGCGCGATCTCGCGGTTCCACTGCTCGCACCAGATGCAGCCGAGTTCCTCGACCATGACCAGTTCCTCGGCATCCAGCCCCGAGGGGGCCGCCGCCAGAAAGGCGGCCGCCGAGGCAGCGGCAAGGGCGAGGCGTCTCAGCATCCGGGTCCCGATTGACGGCGGGTTTCCATATATCATAAATTGAATATGTGCATTGATCAAGGGAAGGCCAGTGGCATTCGACGTTTCCGTATTCGGCGCGCTGTTCGCCGGGCTGCTGTCCTTTCTCAGCCCCTGCATCCTGCCGATCGTGCCGTTCTACCTGTCCTACATGGCCGGGGTCAGCATGAACCAGATGACCGGCGACGGCGGGCCGGGCGCCGCGGTGCGGCTGCGCGCGGTGCTGTCGGCGACGCTGTTTGCGGCGGGCGTCATCACGATCTTCGTCGGGCTCGGCGCCGCGGCCACCACCTTCGGGCAACTGGTGCGCGACTGGTTCGGCGTGCTGCGCTGGCTGGCGGCGGCGATCATCATCCTGATGGGGCTGCATTTCCTGGGCGTGATCCGGATCGGCGTCCTTTACCGCCAGTTCCGCGCCGAAGCGGGCGGGGGCTCGAACATGTCGCTGATCGGCGCCTATGTCGTCGGGCTGGCCTTTGCCTTCGGCTGGACGCCCTGCGTCGGCCCGGTTCTGGCGGCGATCCTGATGACGGCCGCCGGAAGCGGCAGCGCCGGGCAGGGGGCGTGGCTGTTGTTCGTCTACGGCCTCGGGATGACGCTGCCCTTCATCGTGGCGGCGCTGTTCGTCGGGCCGTTCATGCGCTTCATGGCGCGCTTTCGCCGCCATCTCGGCACGGTGGAAAAGGCGATGGGCGTGCTGCTTATCACTTTCGGCGTGCTGATCGCGACCGACACCGTAAACTACATCGCGAACTGGATGCTGACCTACTGGCCGCAGATCGGCTGACTTCACGGAGGGAACCCCATGACCCGAGCCATCGCATTGCTGAGCGCCCTGATCGTCGCACTGCCCGTCTGGGCGGTCGAGTTGGGCGACGACGGGCTGCACAAGCCCGACTGGCTGCGCGACACGTTCAAGGACCTGCAGGAGGATTTCGCCGAGGCCGAGGCCGAGGGCAAGCGCCTGCTGCTGCTGGTCGAACAGCGCGGCTGCCTGTACTGCAAGGAAATGCACGAAAACACCTTCACCGACCCGCGGATCGACGCGCTGCTGCGCGAGGGCTATTTCCCGGTGCAGTTGAACCTGTACGGCGATATCGGGATCGTCGACACCGACGGCGAGGAACTGACCGAGAAGGAAGCGATGGGCAAGTGGGGGATATTCTTCACCCCGACGATGATCTTCCTGCCCGCCGAACTGGATGACTCCGCCTCGGCGCAGGCGCAGGCGGTGTCGGTAATGCCGGGCGCCTTCGGGGCGGGGACCACGCTGGACATGATGACCTGGGTGCTGGAAGAGCGCTATCTCGACCAGTCGGAAGAGGATTTCCAGCGCTATCACGCCAGGATGATTCGCGAGCGCGACGACGGCGACACGCGCTGAGCGGCGCCGCACCCGCGGCCCGGGGCCCGCGCCGGAAGGGCGCGGCACGCGGACGCGGCGGATGCCGCCACGGCTAAGGCGCCGGTCAGATAGTATAATTCAATTTTTTGAATTTATGGTTGCGCGTGCGGGCGCGCCCGCGCTACTGTGACGGCCAAAATGGTGTAGGGAGGACCCATGAATCGAATCCTGACAGCCGCCGCCGCGCTGGCGATGACGGCCGCGGCCGCTGCGGCGGGCGAGGTCGCGCCGGGCGACGTGCAGTTCGACGACTACGGCGCCGTCGAGGCGTCGCTGACCGGCGTCCCGGGCGATCCGGCGAACGGCGCCAAGGTCTTTGCCAACCGCAAGCAGGGCAACTGCCTGGCCTGCCACCAGAATTCCGACATGCTGGACGCGCTGTTCCATGGCGAGGTCGGGCCATCGCTCGACGGTGTCGGCTCGCGCTGGGAAGTGGCCGGGCTGCGCGGAATTCTGACCAATTCGAAGATGACCTTCGACGGCACGATCATGCCCGCCTTCTACATCGACACGGGCTATATCCGCCCACTGGAGAAGTTCGAGGGCAAGCCGATCCTCACCGCGCAGCAGGTCGAGGACGTGATTGCCTACCTGATGACCCTCAAGGACGAATGACCGGCCGGTCCGGGAAGATTCGAAGGAGAGACACATGAATCTCACACGACGCGAAACCATGGCCCTGGGTCTCGGCGCGACGGCGATGGCGTTCCTGCCGTTCCGCGTGGCGGCCTCGGCGACCGACGACGCGGTCGCGGCCTTCACCGGCGGTGCCGAGATGGCCGATGCCGGCGTGACGCTGACCGCACCCGAAATCGCCGAGAACGGCAACACCGTGCCGATTGCGGTCGATGCGCCCGGTGCGGTGGCGATCATGGTGCTGGCAACCGGCAACCCGCTGCCCAATGTCGCCACGTTCAGCTTCGGCCCGCTCGCCGGGTCGCACAGCGCCTCGACGCGCATCCGGCTTGCCGGCACACAGGACGTCGTGGCGATCGCCAGGATGGCCGACGGAACCTTCGCCCGCACCGCCTCGACCGTGAAGGTCACGATCGGCGGCTGCGGCGGCTAAACGTTTCAGGAGAGACAAGACATGGCATCTGGTGTCAAACCCCGCGTGAAAGTCCCGAAATCGGCCTCGGCCGGCGAGACGATCACAATCAAGACCCTGATTTCGCACACAATGGAATCGGGCCAGCGCAAGGACAGCGACGGCAACGTCATCCCGCGCTCGATCATCAACCGCTTCGTGGCGAGCTTCAACGGCGAGACCGTGATCGACGTCAAGATGGAGCCGGCGATTTCGACCAACCCGTTCTTCGAGTTCGAGGCCAAGGTGCCGGAGGCGGGCGAGTTCGTGTTCACCTGGTACGACGACGACGGCGACGTCTACGAGGCCAAGAAGTCCATCGCGGTCAACTGACCGGGCGTCGCGAACAGGGAGGTACGCATATGAACATGAAACCGATTGCGCAGACCCGCGCCTCGGCGCTGGCCTTCGCGGCGGCACTCGCGTTTGCCGCCGGACCGGCCGTGGCCGGGGCCGACGACGATCAGCTGATCATCAACGAAGAGCTGGAAATCGTGACCGAGACCGCCGCGCCGGCGCATCTGGATGGGGTCGACGTGATCTATTCGGGCTGGCGCTTCCGCTCGGACGAGACCCAGTCGCTGCAGATGGACGACTTCGACAACCCTGCCATGGTGTTCGTCGACCAGGCGCTGGAGCTCTGGGAAACGGTCGACGGGTCCGAGGGCAAGGCCTGCGCGTCCTGTCACGAGGACGTGGCCGCGTTCAAGGGGCTGAAGACCAGCCTGCCGCGCGTCGAGAACGGCGAACTGGTCACGCTGACCGATCTGGTGAACGAATGCCGCACCGAGCGCATGGGCGCCGAGGCCTGGAAATACTCGGGCGGGCAGATGTCGGCGATGACCGCGCTGATCGCGCACCAGTCGCGGGGCATGGCGATGAACGTCAGCATCGACGGCGACGCGGCCCCGTTCTGGGAGCTCGGCAAGGAGCTGTACTATACCCGCGTCGGGCAGTTGCAGCTGGCCTGTGCCAATTGCCACGAGGACAATTACGGCAACATGATCCGCGCCGACCACCTGTCCCAGGGCCAGATCAACGGCTTCCCGACCTACCGGCTGAAGAACGCCAAGATCAACACGGTGCACGGCCGGTTCAAGGGCTGCATGTCGAACATCCGGGCGGTGCCCTTTGCCGAGGGCTCGCCGGAATTCGAGGCGCTCGAGCTTTACGTCGCCTCGCGCGGGCAGGGGCTGTCGGTCGAAAGCCCGGCCGTCCGCAACTGAGCCGATGACCCCCGCGCCGGGCCGCCGGCGCGGGTTTTCTCTGTCCGGAAACATTCAATTTTGCGCATGTCTCAGGCTTCGGGTCGCCGGGGTTCCGGTGCGACCTGATGCCCGGGCGATCGCGACAGCCCGGCTTGCGCCCGGCAGGCAGTGACGAACCAAGGAGCAGCCCCATGATTTCCCGCCGCGATTTCCTGCAAACCGGCATGGCCGCCAGCGCGATCCTCGGCGCGTCCGCTTTCGGCAACTGGTCGCGGCTGGCGGCGCAGCAGGCGCTGACGCAGGATCAGCTGTTGCAGTTCGACACGTTCGGCAACGTCACGCTGATCCACATGTGCGACCTGCATGCCCAGCTGAGGCCGATCTTCTTCCGCGAACCGGAGGTCAATATCGGCGTCGGCGACAATCGCGGCGTGGTCCCGCACATCACCGGCGCCGACTTTCGCCGGCTTTACGGCATCGCCGACGGCAGCCCGAGCCATTATGCGCTGACCTATGACGATTTCACCGCGCTGGCGCAAACCTATGGCAAGGTCGGTGGGCTCGACCGGGTGGCGACCGTGGTCAAGGCGATCCGCGCCGACCGGCCCGACGCGCTGCTGCTGGACGCGGGCGACACCTGGCACGGATCCTACGGCTGCTATCACACGCAGGGCCAGGACGTGGTCAACGCCATGAACCTCTTGAAGCCCGACGCGATGACCTTTCACTGGGAATTCACCCTCGGCAGCGACCGGGTGCGCGAACTGGTGGCGGGCCTGCCTTTCGCGGCGCTCGGGCAGAACATCTTCGACGCCGAATGGGACGAGCCGGCCGAGGATTTCCTGCCCTATACCTGGTTCGAGCGCGGCGGGGCGAAGATCGCGGTCATCGGCCAGGCCTTCCCCTACATGCCGATCGCCAATCCGGGCTGGATGTTCCCGGAATACTCCTTCGGCATCCGCGACGAGCGCATGCAGGAGATGGTCGACGAGGTGCGGGCCCAGGGCGCCGATCTCGTGGTCTGCCTCAGCCACAACGGTTTCGACGTCGACCGCAAGATGGCGCAGGTGGTCAGCGGCATCGACATCATCCTGTCGGGCCACACCCACGACGCGCTGCCCGAGCCGCTGCTGGTGGGCGAAACGCTGATCGTTGCCTCCGGCTCGAACGGCAAGTTCGTCAGCCGCATCGACCTGGACGTGCAGGGCGGGCGGATGCTGGGCTTCCGCCACAAGCTGATCCCGATCTTTTCCGACGTGATCGCGTCCGATGCCGAGATGGCCGCGCAGATCGAGGCCGACCGCGCGCCGTTCAAGGACAAGGTCGAAGAGGTCATCGGCACCACCGATACGCTGTTGTACCGCCGCGGCAACTTCAACGGCACATGGGACGACCTGATCTGCGACGCGCTTCTGGACCAGCGCGACGCCGACATCGCGCTGTCGCCCGGCGTGCGCTGGGGGCCGTCGATCCTGCCGGGCCAGGAGATCACGCGCGAGGATATCTGGAACGTCACATCGCTCAGCTATCCGAACGTCTACCGCACCGAGATGACCGGCGAGTTCCTGCACGTGGTGATGGAGGACGTGGCGGACAACCTGTTCAACCCCGACCCCTATTACCAGCAGGGCGGCGACATGGTGCGCACCGGCGGCATCGGCTACCGGATCGACGTGACCAGGCCGCAGGGCAGCCGGATCACCGATCTGACGCTGCTGCGAACGGGCGAGGCGATCGACCCGGCGAAATCTTACGTCGTCGCCGGATGGGCGAGCGTCAACGAGGGCACCGAGGGCCCGCCGATCTGGGACGTGGTCGAGGCGCATATCCGCGCCCGTGGCGCTGTCAGCCTGACCCCCAGCGAAAGCGTGCAGATCGTCGGCGCGTGACCGCGCGCCGCACGGCCGAGGGGTGGCCAGGGGCAAACAAATTCAGTATTGTGAATTTGAATATGTGACGGAGGCCTGATTCTATGTCCGACGGACCGAAGACCTCGCGCCGTGCCTTCCTGCGGGGCACCGCGGCCGCCGCGGCCGGGGCCGCCGCCGCAGGCGCCGCGCAGGGCGCGGAACCCGACCCGCTGATCACCGAGGTGCAGGACTGGGCCACCGGGCTTGGCGACGGTGTCGACGCGGTGCCCTACGGGCTGCCGATCGAGTACGAGGCGGACGTGATCCGGCGCAACGTCGAATGGCTGACCGCCGACACGATCAGCTCGATCAACTTCACCCCGATCCACGCGCTGGACGGCACGATCACGCCGCAGGGCTGCGCCTTCGAGCGGCACCATTCGGGCGCGATCGAGCTCAGGAAGGAAGACTACCGGCTGATGATCAACGGGCTGGTCGAGACGCCGCTGATCTTCACCTATGACGACCTGCTGCGCTTTCCGCGCGAGAACCATGTCTATTTCTGCGAATGCGCCGCGAATTCCGGCATGGAATGGGCCGGCGCGCAGCTGAACGGCGCGCAGTTCACCCACGGCATGATCCACAACATGGAATATACCGGCGTGCCGCTGCGCACGCTGCTGGCCGAGGCCGGGGCCAGCCCCGATGCCGGCTGGATCTATGTCGAGGGCGCGGACGCCTCGTCGAACGGCCGCTCGATCCCGATGGACAAGGCGCTGGACGACGTCTTCGTCGCGTTCAAGGCCAACGGCGAGGCGCTGCGCAAGGAACACGGCTATCCCGTGCGCCTGGTCGTGCCGGGCTGGGAGGGCAATCTATGGGTCAAGTGGTTGCGCCGGGTCGAGGTGATGGACCGGCCCGTCGAAAGCCGCGAGGAGACCTCGAAATATACCGACACGCTGGCCGACGGCACGTCGCGCAAGTGGACCTGGGCGATGGACGCCAAGTCCGTCGTCACAAGCCCCAGCCCGCAGGCGCCCATCACTCACGGACCGGGGCCGCTGGTGATCACCGGCCTGGCCTGGTCGGGCCGGGGCGCGATCACCCGCGTCGATGTCAGCCTGGACGGCGGCGCGAACTGGATCCAGGCGCGGCTGGCGCAGCCGGGGCAGAAGATGG
This sequence comes from Rhodobacter sp., assembly GCA_041627895.1. GTDB lineage: Bacteria > Pseudomonadota > Alphaproteobacteria > Rhodobacterales > Rhodobacteraceae > JBFKQC01. Next base: position 8,549 of record JBFKQC010000013.1, on the reverse strand, counting down.
CGCTGTCCCGCTTCTACCTGGAAATCGACTGGGACGGGTCCGAGATGCTGCTGCAGGCCCGCGCGATGGACGACACCGGCTATGTCCAGCCCACCAAGGACCAGCTGCGCGAGGTGCGCGGGCTGAACTCGATCTACCACAACAACGGCATCCAGACCTGGTGGGTGCGCGAGACCGGAGAGGCGGAGAATGTCGAAGTTTCCTAAGCTCTTCGCCGCGGCGGCGATCCCGGCGGGGGTGGTGCTGCTTGCCGCCTACAACTTCGCCGACCGCATGGTCACGCCGCTGCCGCCGCTGCCGGACCGGAGCGAGGCGATCGCGCGCTACACCGCCCCGCCGCCGACGCAGATGATGGCCGCGGTCGCCGCGGGCGGCGCGATGGGCCGATACGGGCTCGGCCGGCCGGCCTTGCCCGAGGAAATCGCCGCATGGGACGTCGACGTCGCGCCCGACGGCACCGGCCTGCCGCCGGGGCAGGGCAACGCGCTGACCGGCGAGCCGCTGTTCGAGGACAATTGCGCAGTCTGCCACGGCTCGTTCGCCGAGGGCGTCGACAACTGGCCCAAGCTCGCCGGCGGCGGCGGCACGCTGGCCGACGACGATCCGCTGAAGACGGTGGGCAGCTACTGGCCCTATCTCTCGACGGTCTGGGACTATGTGCACCGCTCGATGCCGTTCGGCGCGGCGCAATCGCTCTCGGATGACGAAGTCTATGCCATCGTCGCCTACATCCTTTACTCGAACGACCTGATCGAGGATGATTTCATCCTGTCGCAAGAGACGTTTCTCGAGGTCGATATGCCCAACGCGGGCGGCTTCATCGTCGATGACCGGGCCGAGACCGAATACGCGGCCTGGAGCGCGGAACCTTGCATGGAGAACTGCAAGGACAGCGTCGAGATCACCATGCGCGCCCGGGTGCTGGACGTCACGCCCGAGGATGACGGCGCGCCGGCGCCGATCGGCGAGGATCACGCCGCCATGACGTCCGCGACCGATCCGGGGCCCGCCGACGAGCCGGCCGCGGATGCGGCGGCCGGCGGACCCGACCCCGAACTGGTCGCCGATGGCGAAAAGGTGTTCCGCAAGTGCAAGGCCTGCCACCAGGTCGGCGACGGCGCGCAGAACCGGTCCGGCCCGCATCTGAACGGCGTGATCGGGCGCGCGGTCGCGGCGGTCGAGGGGTTCAGGTATTCCGGCGCGCTGACCGCGCTGGCCGAGGCGGGCGCCGTCTGGGACGACGAGACGCTGGCGGCGTTCCTGACCGATCCGAAAGGCTATGCCAAGGGCACGCGGATGTCGTTCAAGGGCCTCGACAAGGCCGACGACCGCGACGCCGTCGCGGCCTATCTCGCGACCTTCGCGGAGTAGCGGCGATGCGCCGGGCGTCCAGGGCCGTTCTGCTGGCCGCGGCGCTCGGGGCTGGCCCGGCCATGGCCGCCGAGCTGATCGGCGACGCCGAACGGGGCGCGGCGGTCTTCGACGAATGCGCCGGCTGCCATACGGTCGGCCCCGGCGCCGGCAACGGCATCGGCCCGCATCTGAACGGCCTGTTCGGGCGCCGCGCCGGGGGGCTCGACGATTTCCGCTATTCCGAGAGCCTGGCGCGCGCCGGCAATGACGGGCTGTTCTGGGACCTCGAAAAGCTGGGCTTCTACATCGAGAACCCCAAGGCGTTCGCCAGCGGCACGCGGATGAGCTACGCGGGCCTCGAGGACCCGCAGGACCGCGCCGACCTGCTGGCGTTTCTGCGGCTTCATTCGGACGATCCGCAGAACATCCCCGAGGCCGCGCCCACCGCCATCGCCTCGGAACCCGAGCTGCGCCTGCCGCCCGACGTGCTGGCGATCCGGGGCGACGTCGACTGGGGCGAATACCTGTCTGCCGAATGCCTTACCTGCCACCGCGCGGACGGCGCCGCCGAGGGCATCCCCTCGATCACGCTCTGGCCCGAGGAGGATTTCGTCGTGGCGATGCACGCCTACAAGCGCCGGCTGAGGCCGCATCCGGTGATGCAGATGATGGCGGGCCGGCTGAACGACGAGGAGATCGCGGCGCTGGCCGCCTATTTCGCCCAGCTCGAATAGCCGGGCCGCACGACCGGCGCGGCCTTTAGGGGCCCGCCACTTGACCTGAAACGCATTTGACAGGGAGACCCCCAATGAGACTCGACAGACGCCAGTTTCTCGGCACGACCGCGGCGCTTTCGGCCACGCTTTCGGCGCCCATGGTGATGGGCGGCAGCCACGCCCGCCCGCGCGTCGTCGTGGTCGGCGGCGGGGCCGGCGGGGCGACCGCGGCGCGCTACATCAACAAGGACTCGCAGGGCGAGATCGACGTCACCCTGATCGAGCCGACGCGGCGCTATTACACCTGCTTTTTCTCGAACCTCTACCTTGGCGGCTTCCGCGAGATGGAAAGCCTCGGCCACACCTATGGCAGCCTCGCGGCCCAGGGCGTCAACGTGGTGCACGATTTCGCCGTCGGCGTCGACCGCGACGCGCGGACCGTGGCGCTGGCCGGCGGCGGCACGGTGCCCTACGACAGGCTGATCCTGTCGCCCGGCATCGACTTCGTCGACGGCTCGGTGCCCGGCTGGGACCTGTCCGCGCAGAACGAGATGCCGCACGCCTACAAGGCGGGCAGCCAGACCGAGCTGTTGAAGGCGCAGATCCTTGCGATGCCCGAGGGCGGCACCTTTGCGATGATCGCCCCGCCCAACCCCTATCGCTGCCCGCCGGGGCCTTACGAGCGGGTGTCGATGGTCGCGCATACGCTCAGCCAGGTGAACCCGTCCGCGAAGATCCTGATCGTCGACCCGAAGGACAAGTATTCGAAACAGGCGCTGTTCGAGGAAGGCTGGCAAAGGCACTACGGCGGCATGATCGAGCGGATCGGCCCGGATTTCGGCGGCACCAACGTCTCGGTCGATCCCGCGGCGATGACCGTCGACATCGACGGCGCGGTCGAGAACGTGGACGTCTGCAACGTGATCCCGGCGCAGAAGGCCGGGCGCATCGCCGAACTGGCGGGCATCACCGAGGGCAACTGGGCCCCGGTCAACGCCGGGGACATGTCCTCGAAACTCGACGGGAACATTCATGTCCTCGGCGACGCCGCGGCCCAGGGCGACATGCCGAAATCCGGCTTTTCGGCGAACAGCCAGGCCAAGGTCTGCGCGATGGCGGTGCGCGGCGCGCTGACCGGCAGCCGGGTCTTCCCGGCGAAATACACCAATACCTGCTGGTCGCTGATCGCACCCGACGACGGCGTCAAGGTGGGCGCCGCCTATGAACCGACCGAGGAAAAGATCGCCTCGGTCGAAAGCTTCGTCAGCCAGACCGGCGAGGACGCCGCGCTGCGCAAGGCGACCTACGAGGAATCGCTCGGCTGGTATGCCGGCATCACCGCCGACATGCTCGGCTGACCCGGGGCGCGCGGCCGTCCGCCGGCGGGCGGCCGCATCCCCGCAGGGCTTGACGCGGATCAAGGCGCGCGCATCCGGCCCGCAACATCCTGACATCAAGGGACAAGGAGGACCCACATGCGAAATTTCCTGACAGCCGCCGCGATGGTGCTGGCCGCCGCGCCGGCCCTGGCCGACGGCGCCACCACCTACGCGACCGAGGACAGCTTTGACGACGCGTCCTTTGCCGTGGAACAGGCCATCGTCGGGCAGGGGCTGGTGATCGACTATGTCAGCCGCGTCGGCGACATGCTGAACCGCACCGGCGCCGATGTCGGCAGCGACATCATGATCTACGACAAGGCCGATATCTTCATCTTCTGTTCGGCCGTGGTGTCGCGCAAGGTGATGGAGGCCGATCCGATGAACATCGCCCATTGCCCGTATGGCATCTTCGTGACCGACAGGGGTGGCGAGGTGGCCATCGGCTATCGCAACCTGCCCGAAGGCCCGATGCAGGAGGTGCAGGCGCTGCTGGACGGCATCGCGCGCGAGGCCGCCGGGCAATAATCCTCCCGGGCATGTCCGACTTCCCGGTCGCCCTTGGGAGCAGAGGGCGACCGGCGCCCTTGAGATTGCCGCCGGAACGCCGGTAGATAGCCAGGGGACGCAGCGGGAGGGCAGGACATGCAGATCACCGACCGGACGTTGGCCGTCGTGACCGGCGGCGCATCGGGGCTCGGCGCGGCGACTGCCGCGGCGCTGGCCGCGGCCGGGGCGAAGGTGGCGCTGTTCGACATGAACGCCGCGCAGGGCAAGGCCCATGCCGCGAAGATCGGCGGCAGCTTTCACGAGGTCGACGTCACCGACCACGGCCAGGTCGGCGCCGCGCTGGCCGCGGTCGGAAAGGCGCACGGGCCGTTGCGCATCTGCGTGAACTGCGCCGGGATCGGGCTGGCCGGCCGCACCGTGTCGCGCGACGGCCCGCACGATCCGGTCATGTTCAGCCGCACCATCGCGATCAACCTGATCGGCAGCTTCAACGTCGCCAGCCAGGCCGCCGCGATCATGGCGGAAAACGCGCCCGAGGGGCCGGACGGCGAGCGCGGCGTGATCGTCAACACCGCCTCTGTCGCGGCCTTCGACGGGCAGATCGGGCAGATCGCCTATGCCGCGTCCAAGGGCGGGATCGTCGGCATGACGCTGCCGATGGCGCGCGATCTCGCCTCGCTGCATATCCGGGTGGTGTCGATCGCGCCGGGCCTGTTTCTGACGCCGATGCTGGCCGGGCTGCCGGAAGAGGTGCAGGCGAGCCTCGGCGCGCAGGTGCCCTATCCCTCGCGCCTCGGCGATCCCGGGGAGTTTGCCGCGCTGGCCATGCATATCGTCGCGAACGCCATGCTGAACGGCGAGGTGATCCGGCTTGACGGCGCGATCCGGATGGCGCCGAAATGACCGCGATCCCGCGGATCGACTTCGCCGCGCTGACCGATCCGGTGCATGCGGGGCACGTGGCGGCGCTAGCCGCGGTGAAGGACGCGGCCGAGACCGTGGGCTTCATGACCGTCTTCGACACGCCGATTTCGCGCGCCGAGGTCCAGGACGTGCTGGACGCCTACCGCGCCTTCTTTCGCCTGCCCGCGGCCGAGAAGGCGCGGATCGACATGGGCAAGACCGGCTCGAACCGCGGCTGGGGCGGGCCGGGGTCGGAACAGGTCGACCCCGACGCCAACCCGGACTACAAGCAGGTCTTCGACTGCGGCTTCGAACTGCCGGCCGCCGATCCCTTCGCGGGGCTGAAATACTATGCCCCGAACCGCTGGCCAAAGCGGCCCGAGGGCTTTGCCGGCACGATACGCGGCTATTATTCCAAGGCCTGCACCGTGGCGCTTGCCCTGCTGCGTGGCATCGCCGCGGCGATCGGCGAGCGGCCGGACTATTTCGACGACAAGTTCGACCGGCCGATGGCGCTGCTGCGCGGCAACTTCTATCCCGAACGCCCGGCCGAGGCCGGAGAAAAGGATTTCGGCATCGCCACGCACACCGATTACGGCTGCCTGACGCTGCTGGCGACCGACGGATCGCCGGGGCTCGAGGTGCGGGCGCGGGGCGGCGGCTGGATTCCGCTGTCGGCGCCGCCGGGCGAGTTCATCATCAATTTCGGCGAGATGCTGGAAATGTGGACCGCCGGCCGCGTGGTGGCGACGCCGCACCGGGTGCAGGGGACGGCGCACGAGCGGATTTCGGTGCCGATGTTCTTCAACCCGAACCACGACACCGACGTCGCGCCCGCGGGGTCCGGCAGGACGATTCTGGCCGGGGAGCACCTGGCGAAGCGGTTCGACGAGACCTATCTGCACCTGCGCGCGCGCTGAGCGGGCCGGCGAGGCAAGCGTTTGATATGATGGCGTTTCCGGCGCGGGATCAGAGGTGTTCCAGCGCCCGCCGCGCCCAGTCGCAGGCCAGATCCGGGTCGTCCAGCGCGGCCTCGGGCAGCGTCCAGTAGGGCATCGCCGCCGCCTTGCCGCCGTCGCGCTCGTAGGTCCAGCGCCGGCAGCCCTCGGCCTCGAGCACATTTGCGAAATCGCCGCCGCCTTTCAGCCAGATCGAGCCGTCGCTTTGCAGGATCGCGAAGATCGTGCCGGCGCGGTACAGGCAAAGCCCGCCCATCATCTTGCGCGTGGCGAGGTCGCCGAGGCCGGAAAACAGCTCTTTGGCAAAGGCGATGTCGGCGTCCGAGACGCTCACTCGGCCGCCCGTTCGGCGTTCAGCTCGCTGATATCCTTGAACTTTATCGATTCGCCGCAGCCGCAGGCGTCGGCGACGTTGGGGTTGTTGAACCGAAAGCCGGATTCCAACAGCGAGACCTCATAGTCGATCTCGGTGCCGAACAGGAACATCTGCGCCATCGGCGCGATCATCACCACGGCGCCGTCCTGTTCGACCACCTCATCGTGGGGGTCGACCTGGTCGACATACTCCATGGTGTATTCCATCCCGGCGCAGCCGCCCTTCTTGACGCCGATGCGCAGGCCCTTGCGGCCGTCCTTGGCCATCAGCCGCGAGATCTGCGCCGCCGCGCGGGGCGTCATGGTGACGGCTTGCTTTCCGGGAATACCGAACATGTGATCTGCCGTTCCTTCAGGGTCTGGTTCGAATTTAAGGGGTCGCCGGCAGGATTCCAATGGGCGGCAGCCTGTCGAGCAGCGCCAGCGTCGCCCAGGAGACCGCCATCGCCCAGCCGAACGAGGCCAGCGTGCCGATGATCACGTATTCGCTGGCACTGCGGTCGCTTGCGGTGGTGCTGAACCGAAGCACCGATTTCGCCGCGATCAGGAACCCGATGCCGGCGGGCTGCCCGGCCATGATCAGCAGGTAGACCATCCCGCGCTCCAGCAGCCCGATCAGCGCGCCGCCCTTCGGCAACCCGTCGCCGCGGCTTGCCTCGGCGTAGGGCTGCATCAGCAACCCGACCGCGAAACCGCCCGCGCGGGTGGCGACCAGAAGCCCGGCGATGGCGGCCATCGCGCCGGGCGCCCATTGCGGGGCGGTCCACCAGCCTGCGGACACGCCGCCCGTGGCCCAGACCCCGGCGCCCCAGAGCCCGGGCAGAAGCGCGGCGACGATGGCCACCGCAGCCAGATGCGCCGCCTGATCGGCCAGGAAGGGCCAGAGCCGGCGCTCGGGCGCGAGGCTCTTGGCGATGTCGATTGCCAGATGCACGGCCGCGAGCGCCAAAAGGCCCAAGTGCCAGATGCCGAGCGCCACCACCGCCAGCACCAGAACGATGCTGCCATGAAGCGCCAGCGCACCGGGATGGCGGCCCCGCTTGCGCGCCGCGATCCAGCCGTTCTGAAACACGAAATCGGCCAGCACGTGGGCAAAGAGCAGGGCGGCGAAGGTTTCGGTCATTTTGGGGACTCCGCAAAGTGGTTCCTAAATGCGTTGTTGGCAGTTGCAAAATGCGCGATCCCGGCGCCTTTAAGCCTTTTTTCGAATGCCTGCCTGGTGATGTTAATGTGCTCCGCTCGGGCTTCGTTGGTGGTCAAGCTGAAATCCGAAACCGTCAGGGATACGGCTTCGGCCTGCAGGGGCGTCCAACCCTGGGTTATCCAGGCGGCCAACTCTATCACCGCGCGTTGCCAATCGTTGACACCGGATCCGCCAATTGTCCAACGGGCCGGCCAAGAAGATTGCGTCATCTGCTTTAACAGATCGCCAGCTGTCTCGAAGGCAGGGCCGTTGGCATCGGAAAGATCAATTGTGCCAGCGGATTCTATTGGTCCGATGCCGATTGCGATCCGGGTGTTCAGGCCGGTATTTGCAGCTGTTAAGCTGGCGCTCAGTGCTGTGCAGCCGACTAGCGCAAGTTCGGGCCGACTTAGTAATACTTGCCAACCGTCGCCGCGTGACCGCGTAAAGCGCAGATCGAGGGGAGGCCTATTGCTTACGGTGCGATTATAGGACCGCTGTAACCGATCTGCGGTGGCTTTCAGCGCAGCCATGCTGGCAGTCACCGCTTCGGTTCCTTTGTTGCGCGAACTGATTAGATCGCCAGTCAGTGCGGCATATTTCGCGGACAAGGCAAGCCTCATAAGTTGCATTAGCTTGAAGCAACCAATAAAGGTTGCTTTAGTTAAATGCAAGCCTCTAAGGTTGCTTTGTGGGGCATACGCTTCAGTTGCGAGCGTACTTCACATGAACCCCAGTTCCAGCCGCGCCTCGTCGGACATCATGTCCATGCCCCAGGGCGGGTCCCAGGTGAGCTGCACGTCGACCTGTTTCACGCCGGCCAGCGGCTCGACCGCGTCGGCCACCCAGCCCGGCATCTCGCCCGCCACCGGACAGCCCGGCGCGGTCAGGGTCATGGTGATGCCGACCTCGTTCTCGGTCGTGATGTCGATCGTGTAGACCAGCCCGAGATCGTAGATATTCACTGGAATTTCAGGGTCATAGACGGTCCTGCAGGCCTCGACCACGGTATCGTAGAGCGGATGATCCGTGCTTGACGGCTTGATCAGCGGCGCGCCTTCGAGGTGGTCGGCTGTGTCTTCGGGCATGGTACGTCCCTTGCATTCCTGAGCGAAGATATAAGGATTGGCGAGGGGGGCGTCCAGTGGCGCGCCCGCGCCCCGGCCCCACT